>NZ_NHOY01000094.1 GCF_002252755.1 Halorubrum sp. Hd13
CATACCTCGCCCGCCTCGCCGGCCGGTCGAATTATCGGATCGTGTAATTTGTCCTTTACTCCTAAGTAGGACAGTTTTCTCCGGGCGAACAACGGATGTTGAACTCGATCACCACGCGGTACGGCCGACGGGTCGGGGCGGCCGTGCTCTTGACCCTGGCGGCGACGCTGGGCTTCGTCGCGCTCTTCGCGGCCCACGTCGCGACGACCGGCACGGCGGCGGCCGCGACCGCGTCGCTTGTCTCGGTCGGGGTCGTCGTCACGCTGAACCTCGGACTGCTCGGAATCGTACTGATCGGCAACGTCGCGGTCGAGCTCCGGCGGCTGACGGAGACGGCCGAGGCGGTCGGCCGCGGCGACTTCGACGCCCGCGCCACCTCCGACCGGGGCGACGAGATCGGGCGCCTGTTCGCCGCTTTCGACGACACCCGGCGGTCGCTCCGGGACGCGGTCGCCGAGTCCGAACGCGCCGAGGCGGAGGCGGAGGCGGCCCGCCGGGAGGCGGAGGAGATGTCGGACGAGATCTTGGCGCGCGCCGAGACGATCGGCGGCGCCATGGAACGGGCGGCCGACGGCGACCTCTCGCGGCGGCTCCCCGAGGAGAGCGAGGTCGACGCGATCGAGCGCATCACCGCCGCCTACAACGAGATGACGGGCGGGCTCTCGGAGACCGTCGACGACATCCAGTCGTTCGCGAGCGACGTGGAGTCGACCAGCGAGGAGATGGCGACGCGCGCCGACGAGGTCGCCGGGATGAACGAGGAGGTGGCCGCCGAGATGCGGGCGCTTGCCGACGAGCTGGACGAGCAGACCGATCGGCTTCGCGAGACGGCCAGGGACACCGACGACTTCTCCGCGACCGTCGAGGAGATCGCGTCGACGACCGACGAGGTGGCGGGCGACGCGACCGCCGCCGCCGAGCTCGGGACGCGGGGCGAGGAGCGCGCGACCGAGGCGGTCGAGGCGATCGTCGCGATCGGCGACCTGCTGGCGGAGCTGGACGACCTCGTGGCCGGGCTCGACGACCGGATGGACGGGGTCGCGGAGACGACCGACGTGATCTCCGACATCGCCGAGCAGACGAACATCCTCGCGCTGAACGCCTCGATCGAGGCGTCGCGGGCGGGCGAGGACGGCGACGGGTTCGCGGTCGTCGCCGACGAGGTGAAGGGGCTCGCCGAGGAGACCCGCGAGTCGACGACCGAGATCGAGGCGACCATCGGGGAGGTGACCGAGGACGTCTCCGCGGTCGCCGGCGAGATGGACCGGACGATGGGGGAGCTCGACGAGACGACCGCGGCGGTCCGCGCGGCCGGCGACGCGATCGAGGAGCTCACCGGGACCGTCGAGGACGTGGACGTGGCGATGGGCGACATCGCGCGGGCGACCGACGAGGGCGCGGAGGGGATCGAGTCCGTCGCGGCGCGCGTCGAGTCGGTCCACGCCTCGGCCACCGACGCCGCGGACCGCGCGCGGTCGCTGGCGGGGACCGCGGACGACACCGCCGAGACCGTCGGCGACCTCGCCGAGACGGCGACGGCGCTCTCGGAGCGGACCGCGTCGCTCTCCGAGCGACTCGACCAGTTCGAGACGCGACGGGACGCGGGCGCCGGACCGGCGGCCGAGCCGGGCGCCGCCGCCGACTCGGAGGTGACGGCCGATGATTGAGCCGTCCACGGTTCGGTTCGTGTCCGCGGGGATCTACGCCGTCTCCGCCGTCGTCCTGCTCGCGCTCGCGCGCCGCAAACCGGCGGCGCTGCGCCGGTACTGTTACCCGTTCGTCGCGGTCGTCGCGACCGCGGCCGTCGGCGTCGGGCTGTGGGGGGCCGGGATCGGGACGTTCTCGGTCGCGAACGGCACGCTGGAGGGCGGACAGGTGCTCACCGACTACGTGGCGTACCCGTTCCTGTTCGGGTTCGCGGCGTTCGTGGCGGGGACGAGCCGGCGGTACGTCGGCGCCGTGGTCGCCCTCATCGTCGCGATGCGGGTCGGCTACGACGTCGCCGAGGTGTTCGAGGGGCCCCTCGCGCTGGCGGGCACCGGAACCATCCTCGTCGGCTACGTCGCGCTGGTCTGGCTCTACTTCGGGCCGATCGCGGGCGCGGCGTCCCGCCAGCCGCCGGCCCGCGAGCTGTTCTACAAGAAGACCCGGAACCTCGTCCTGTTCGCCTTCGGGGTCCTCATCGCGTGGGCGATGTTCCAGATCGCCGGGCTGCTCGACGCGTTCACCGGCACGGTGACGCTGGAGTACCTCGACCTGCTCCTGCGCGTCGGCTTCGCGGGCTTCGCGTTCGCGAACGTGGAGACGCTGGCGGCGGGCGAAGAACCGGAGACGAGCGGCGGCTCGGCGCCGGGCGGCGACGCCGGGGCGGCACCGACCGACTCGGGACCGAACGCGGCGACGTCTGGCGCGGACTGACGTCCCGTCCGGCGCGGATCGGGCGGACTGACGTTCCGTCCAGCGCGGGCCGGGCGGACGGACTTATGTCGCCGCCGCCCGGATCGGATCGCATGACCGAGAACGCGGACGGGCTCGACGCCGAGCTCCGGGTGCCGTCCTGCGAGCGCTGTCCGGCGCTCGTCGAGTCGCGGAGTCAGATCGTTGACGGCGTCGGGCCGACCGACGCCGACCTCCTGTTCGTCGGCGAGGGGCCGGGCGCGAACGAGGACGAGCAAGGGGAGCCGTTCGTCGGGCGGTCGGGGGACGTGCTCGACGAGGCGCTGCGGGACGCCGGCCTCGCGCGGGCGGACGTCCGGATCACCAACTGCGTCCGGTGTCGCCCCCCCGACAACCGGGATCCGACGACCGAGGAGCTGGCGAACTGCCGGGGCCACCTCGAGAGCGAGATCGACCGGCTCGACCCCGCGCTGATCGTGACGCTGGGGAAGGTGCCGAGCGAGCACCTGCTCGACCGGTCGGTGGCGATCACGTCGGAGTCGGGCGACGTCGTCGACGCGCGGATCGCGGGCGCGTCGCGGCGCGTCCTGCTCTCCGTCCACCCGGCGGCGACGCTGTACGACCGGAGCCAGCGCGACGGCTTCTTCGAGACGATCGCCAGGGCGGGCGAGCTGAGCGGCGCGGGCGGCGCGGACGGCGGGAGCGGTCAGTCGCGGCTCGGCGAGTACTGACTCGGCCGCGGGAGCGATTCCGGCGACAGCCGGATCGGCCGAGTTCCCAGATGCTCCGATCGGACGGAGTCGGCGGGAGAATCGGACGGAGTCGGCGGGAGAATCGGACGGAGTCGGCGGGAGAATCGAACGAATCGGCAGGATCTACACAGCAAACATAGAAAACGATTAGTCGCGCCAGTCAGACACACGCTTGTATGTCCGACAACAGGCGGTCGGCGAACCGGCGTACGTTTATCAAGACAGCGGGCGCGGGCGGTGTCGTCGCGCTCGCCGGCTGTTCCGGCGGCGGCGGCGACGGTTCCGACGGGAGCGACGGCTCCGACGGAAGCGACGGGTCCGACGGCTCCGACGGGAGCGACGGCGGGACCTCCGGCGAGACGGACGACGTGCCCTCCGCGCAGTTCATCCTGAACCCGGCCGAGGCCGACGTGGAGATCGAACAGCAGTACCAGCCGATGTTCGAGTACCTCGAGTCCGAGGTCGAGGTCGAGATCGAGTCCGACCGCGCGGCCAGCTACACCGCGACGCTCCAGGCGATGCGGAACGAGCAGGGCGAGATCGCGGACATCTCGCCGTCCGCGGTCATCGCGGGCGAGGACATCCTCGACGTCGTCGGGGTCCGGGTCGCGTACGGCGCGGCGCGGTACTTCTCGACGACCACGACGACGCCCGACAGCGGCATCGAGTCGCTCTCCGACCTCGAAGGCGAGCTGATCTACATGGGCGACATCCTCTCCGTCTCGGGGACGCTCGTCCCCCTCACCATGCTGCAGAACGCGGGCCTCGACATCGGGAACGCCCCCGACGGCGACGCGAACGACTTCGACGCGGAGTACTCCGACCACACCACGGCGCGAGAGCAGATGGTCCAGCGCGACGACGTGATGGCGGCGACGACCGGCGCCTTCTCCTCGGCCCCGTACGTCCCGCAGGAGCAGTTCGAGGAGATGTCCCAGGACTTCGTCGACATCTCGGCGGAGTACGAGGGCGCCGGCGACGAGATCGAGTCGTCCGGGACGGAGCTCCAGCTGCTCGCGGTGTCCGACCCGATCCCGCGCGCGCCGCTGGCGACGCGGTCCAGCTGGGACGCCCCGGTCAAGGCCGACATCGAGGAGGCCATCCTGAACGTAACCGAGGACGACCTCAGTCACGGCGACGACTACGACGGCGAGCCGCTCTGGTTCACCGGCGTCCAGGAGGGTAGCATCGAGGACTACGAGCCGATCCGCGACGTGCTCGACCAGCTCGGTCTCGAGTTCGAAGACCTTTCGTAACCACCTCTCAACCTCTCTTTACACCTAATGAGTCGTATTACAGTCGACGGGGTCACGAAGCGGTTCGGCGACACCGTGGCGCTCGACGACGTCTCGTTCGAGGTCCCCCAGGGCGAGTTCGTCATCGTGCTCGGCGTCTCCGGGTCCGGGAAGTCGACGCTGCTCCGGTGTATGAACGCGCTCGAAACCCCGACTGACGGGGAGATCCGCGTCGGCGACGAGCCCGTCAACAGCCCCCGCAACGACATCGCGATGATCTTCCAGCAACACAACATCATCGACCAGATGACCGCGTACTCCAACGCGCTCACCGGGTCGCTCAACCGGAACACCTTCCTCGACTCCCTGCTCCAGCGGCAGGGCGAGGCGGACAAGCTCCAAGCGTTGGAGGCGCTCGACACCGTGGGGCTGCTCGACGAGGCCCAACAGAGCGCGAAGCGCATGTCCGGCGGGCAACAGCAGCGCGTCGGCATCGCCCGAGCGCTGGTACAGGACCCGACGATACTGCTGGCCGACGAGCCGGTCGCGAGCCTCGACCCGGGCTCCTCCCAGCAGGTCATGGGGTACCTCCGGACCGCCGCGCGCAAGCGTGACCTGACGGCCGTCATCAGCCTGCATCAGGTGAACCTCGCCCGGAAGTTCGGCGAGCGGTTCATCGGGCTCCGCGACGGGCGGAAGGTGTTCGACGGCTACCGCGACGAGTTCGACATGGACGTTATCGACGAGATCTACGGCGACATCGACACGGAAGGCATGTTCGCGCCCGACAGCGATCGGGACGGCGACGACGGGTCGATCGACGACGCGTCGTCGAAGCCGGTCTCCGGCGGGGGGATGGGACAGTGAGCTACGACGAGTCCGTCCGGGAGCGCTACGAGGCGATCGTCCTCGCTCGGCGCGTCAAGGCGCTCGTGATGGGCCTCGCGTTCGTCGTGCTCGGCGCGGTGTTCTACTACGCGCTCACCTCCGTCGGCTTCTTCGCGGCCAACATCCCCACCTACTTCCCGAACTTCCTCAACGCGCTCCGCGACTTCTTCCCGTTCCTCGCGCCGTCGTTCCCCTTCGTCGACCCGGGCGGCTTCCTCGAGTACTGGACGTTCATCAATGAGCGGAACCTCATCTGGGGCGGCATCGGAGGCGACACGCCGCTCCTCGGCGAGGCCGGTATCACGCTCGCGATGGGCTTCGCCGGCACCGTCATGGGATTCCCGTTCGCGCTGCTGTTCGGAATCTTAGGCTCCGGCCGCGTGACGCCGTTCCCGTTCAACTTCATCTTCCGCGGGCTCATGTCCTCGATCCGCGCCATCCCGGCGCTCGTGTGGGGGCTCATCTACATCCCGCTCGGCGGGATCGGTCCCGTCACCGCGACGCTCGCGATCGCGACCGACACTATCGGCAACCTCGGGCGGCTCTTCACCGACGAACTGGAGGAGATCGAGGACGGACCGATCGAGGCGATGGAGACGACCGGCGCGAACAAGCCGCAGACGATCACCTTCGGGATGCTCTCGCAGGTGACGACGCCGTTCATCGCGTGGACGCTGTACATCTTCGAGATCAACGTCCGGATCGCCGTCTCGCTCGGGATCATCGGCGGCGGCGGGCTCGGGAACGTGCTCTCCGTCCAGCAGGGGCTGTTCGCGTTCACCAACATGATGGCGACGATCCTCGTCATCCTCGTGCTGATCATCTCCGTGGAGATCTTCTCTCAGCGGATCCGCTCCGCGCTCCGCGAGGGCGACGAGGCGCAGGGCATCGTGGCGCTGCTGTTGGGCTTCCCGCAGCGGATGGCCGAGGCGGCGCTGAAGTGAGGGCGCCGCCGGACCGACCGCGGATCGACCGCGTTCGACGCTCCCTGCGCCACGCGCGTCCGCGTCGTCGCGGCATCGCCGCCGCGCGCGTCCGCGTCGTCGACGACACCGCCGCCATGCGCGCCCGCGTCGTCTGATCCCGCCCGACGCCGGGCCGCCCCGCCCCGCCGCGCCGCCGCGCGCGACTGTCACAAGGGAAACCGACTTTTCGATGCCCCTCCCAGTGAGGGTATGAGCACCTTCGAGCCGCCCGCGGAGACGCTGGCGGACGTCGTTCTGGTCGACTACGGCCTCGGGAACCTCCGGTCGGCGACCCGCGGGCTGGAGCGCGCGGGCGCGTCCGTCGAGATCACCGACGACCCCGAGACGTTCGCGGCCGCCGACGGCGTCGTCCTCCCGGGCGTCGGCGCGTTCCGCGAGGGGATGGAGAACGCCGGCCCGCTGCGCGAGGCGCTGACGGACCACGCCGAGGCGGGCCGTCCCCTGTTCGGCATCTGTCTCGGGATGCAGATGCTCCTGACGACCAGCGAGGAGGCCGACCACGAGGGCGAGGGCGAAGTGACGGGCCTCGATCTGGTCCCCGGTACCAACGTCCGGTTCGACGTCGACCGCAAGGTCCCGCACATGGGGTGGAACGAGCTCGATGTCGAGCGCGACCACCCGCTCGTCGACGGGGTCGACGGATCGGGGTCGGAGACTCCGCAGGCAGACGGACCCACGGGTGGGTCCGTCGACGGCGAGTACGCCTACTTCGTCCACTCGTACTACGCCGAGCCCGACGACCCGGACGCGGTCGTCGCTACCGCCGACTACGGGGTCGACTTCCCCGCCGTCGTCGCCAACGAGGCGGGCAACGTGTTCGGCACGCAGTTCCACCCCGAGAAGAGCGGGGAGACGGGGCTCCGGATCCTCCGGAACTTCGTCGAGTACTGCGCGGAGCGGTAGCGTCGGCGATGGTCGACGACAGCGACTCGGTCCGGATCGGCGTCGACGTCGGCGGCACGTTCACCGACGTGGCGCTCCTCGTCGGCGACGCCCTCACGACCGCGAAGGTGCCGACGACGACGCCCCAGCACGCCGGCGTCCTCGACGGGATCCGCGAGGCCTGCGACGCGGCCGAGATCGACCCGGCGGACGTCGACGCCTTCGCGCACGCGACGACGGCCTCGGTCAACGCCCTCTTGGAGCGCGACGGCGCGCGGACCGCGCTCGTGACGACCGCGGGCTTCCGCGACGTCTTGGAGATCGGCCGCCAGACCCGCCCCTCCCTCTACGACCTGCGCGCCGAGAAGACGCCCCCGCTCGTCCCTCGCCGACGGCGGTTCGAGGTCGACGAGCGCGCGACGACGGAGGGGACCGAGCGAGCCGTCGACCCCGAGTCGGTCCGCGACCTCGCCGCGGAGATCTCCGCGAGCGACGCCGAGAGCGTCGCCGTCTCGCTGCTGCACGCGTACGCGCACCCGGAGAACGAGGCCGCGGTCGCGAGCGTCCTCCGCGGGGAGCTCTCGGTCCCCGTCTCCGCCTCTCACGACGTGCTCCCCGAGTTCCGGGAGTACGAGCGCACGGCGACGACCGTCGCCGACGCCTACCTGACGCCGGAGCTCGACGACTACCTCGGCCAGGTCGTCGCGGGGGCGCGGGAGCTCGGGCTCCCGGCGCCGCGCGTCATGCGCTCGAACGGCGGGGTCGCCGACGCGGCGACGGTCCGCGAGAGCGCGGTCACCACGGTCCTCTCCGGACCGGCGGCCGGCGTCGTCGGCGCGGCCGCGGTCGCGGGCGGCGAGACGCTCGGCGGAGCGGACGGCGCCACCGGAGCCGCCCCCGCCGCCGTCACCTTCGACATGGGCGGCACGTCGAGCGACGTGAGCCTCGTGCGCGACGGTCGCGTCGAGCGAACCGCGGAGACGACGGTCGCGGACGTGCCGCTCCGCACGCCGACGGTCGACGTCGAGACGGTCGGCGCGGGCGGCGGATCGATCGCGTGGACCGACGCCGGCGGCGCGCTCCGCGTCGGGCCGGAGTCCGCGGGCGCCGAGCCCGGGCCGGCCTGCTACGGCAAGGGCGGAACGGAGCCGACGGTCACCGACGCCGACGTGCTCTTGGGCTACATCGGGCCGGACGCGGCGCTGGGCGGCGACCTCTCGCTCGACGTCGACGCCGCCCGCGAGGCGCTCTCCCGGCTCGCCGAGGCGGCCGACATCGGCGGCGACGGCGGGTCCGGGGGCGACGGCGAGACCGCGGACGCCCTCGATGCCCCCGCCGCCGCCGCCCGCGGCGTCTACCGCGTCGCCAACGCGACGATGGCGCGAGCGATCCGGTCGGTGACGGTCGAGCGCGGCCGCGACCCCCGCGACTTCGACCTCGTCGCCTTCGGCGGGGCGGGGCCGATGCACGCCGCCGCGCTCGCCGACCGGCTCGAGATGGACCGCGTGCTGGTCCCCGGTCCGGCCGGCGTGCTGTCGGCGTACGGGCTGCTCGCGGCCGACGAGACCCACGACGCGGCCCGCACGGTCCGGCTGCCGCTGGCCGACGCGACCGCCGTCGACCTCGGCGACGCCTTCGCGGCCCTGACCGACCGCGTCCTCGACGACGTCTCCGACCCCGCGGCGGCCCGCGTCGACCGCGCGGCCGACTGCCGGTACGCCGGGCAGAGCTTCGAGCTGACCGTCGACGGGGGGAGCGAGGGCGAAGCCGGAACCGCCGGCGACGCCGGGTCCGCCGTCGACCCCGACGCCCTCGCCGAGCGCTTCGCCGCGGCCCACGAGCGCGCCTACGGCTACCGGCTCGACGCCGGCGTCGAGGCCGTCACGCTCCGAGTCACGGCCACCGTCGAGGTGGCGGCGCCGACCGTCGCGAGGACGGGCGCGGCCGACGCGGAGCGCGGCTCCCGCGAGGTCGTCTTCCCCGACGAGGGGACCGTCGCGGCGACCGTGTACGACCGCGACGCGCTGGGGGCCGGGGCGACGCTCGACGGGCCGGCGGTGCTCGCGGGGACCGAGAGCACGACCGTGGTCCCGCCGGCGTGGGGCGGGCGCGTCCGCCGGGACGGGACGGTGGTGCTCGAGCGGGACGCGGCCGGGGGTGAGCGGCGATGAGCGGGGACGACGCCGACTCCACCGACGGCCGCGACACCGAGACCGACCCCGACGCCGCCCTCGACCCGGTCACCCTGGAAGTGATGCGCAATCAGCTGGAGGGCGTCGCCGAGGAGATGGGGCAGGTGCTGATCCGCGGTGCCTACTCGCCGAACATCACGGAGCGACAGGACTGCTCGACCGCCCTCTTCGACGCCGACGGCCGGATGGTCGCGCAGGCGGAGCACATCCCGGTCCACCTCGGCGCGATGCCCGAAGCCGTCGCGGCCGTGCGCGAGCGCGACCCGAGCCCCGGCGACGTGTTCGTCCTCAACGACCCGTTCACGGGCGGGACGCACCTCCCGGACGTGACGCTCGTCTCGTCGCTGGCGCTCGACGGCGACGTGGTCGGGTTCGCGGTCTCCCGCGCGCACCACGCCGACGTCGGCGGCATGGCCCCCGGGAGCATGCCGGCCGGCGCCCGCGAGATCCAGCAGGAGGGGCTCCGCATTCCCCCGCTCCGGCTCGTCGACGGCGGCGAGCGCGTCGACGACGTGCTCGACCTGATCCTCGCTAACGTCCGCACCCCGGCGGAGCGCCGCGCCGACCTCGAAGCGCAGCTCGCGGCCAACGGACGCGCCGGCGACCGGCTCGGTGAGCTCGCCGACGAGCACGGCCGCGCCCGCCTCGAGCGCGCCTTCGACGCCGTGATCGACTACTCCCGCGAGCGGATGACCGCGGCGATCGCCGACCTCCCGGACGGGACCTACCGGGCCGAGGACGCGATGGAGGGCGACGGCGTCACCGACGCCGACGTCCCGATCCGGGCGGCGGTGACGGTCGACGGCGGCCGGCTCGCGATCGACTTCGCCGGCAGCGCCCCGCAGGTCGACGGGAACTGCAACGCGCCGCTGGCGGTCGCGAAGAGCGCGGTGTACTTCGTCGTGCGCTGCGTCACCGACCCGGAGATCCCGCCGAACCACGGGTGCTACGAGCCGGTGTCGGTGTCGGCGCCCGACGGATCGGTCCTGAACCCGAACCCGCCGGCGGCGGTCGTCGGCGGGAACGTCGAGACGAGCCAGCGCGTCACGGACGTGGTGCTCGCCGCGCTCGGCGAGGCGGCCCCGGAGCGGGTGACCGCGGGGAGCCAGGGAACGATGAACAACCTCACGATCGGGGCGCGCGGCGGCGCGACCGGCGACCGCGGCGACCGCGACCGCGACGCCGCCGAGTCGTTCACCTACTACGAGACGATCGGCGGCGGCTTCGGCGCGCGCCCGGACGCCGACGGGATGGACGGCGTGCAGGTCGGGATGACGAACACGCTCAACACGCCGGTGGAGGCGCTGGAGGCGGCGTACCCGCTCCGCGTGGAGCGGTACGCCTTCCGCCCGGACAGCGGCGGCGACGGGCGCCGCCGCGGCGGGCTCGGACTCGAACGACGGGTTCGCGTCGAGACCGCCGCGACGGTCTCGCTGCTGACGGAGCGTCGGCGCCGCGCCCCCGCGGGGATCGAGGGCGGCGAGCCGGGCGCCACCGGCGAGAACCTGATCGACGGCGACGCGGTGCCGGCGAAGGCGACCGTCGACGTGGAACCGGGGACGACGGTCACGGTCCTGACGCCGGGTGGAGGCGGGTACGGCGACCCGAGCGAGCGCGACCCGACGGCGCGGGAGCGCGACCGCGCGGACGGGAAGGTGACGGGGGAGGTCGAGCGGTCCGACGACTCCGACTGACGGCGCGCCCTACAGCTCGTCGTAGGGGCCGGGCTTCGCGGCGGTGAGTCGGTCGACCTGCTCGTCCGAGAGGTCGATGGACGCGGCCGCGAGGTTTTCGGCGAGCTGGTCGACGGTGCGGGCGCCGACGATCGGCGCGGTGACGCCGTCGCGGTGGGCGAGCCACGCGAGCGCGGTCTGGGCGGGCGAGGCGTCGACCTCGTCGGCGACCGCGTCGAGCTCGTCGTGGACGTCGAAGTTCTCCTCGGTGAGGTACGCCTCCTGGAAGCGGCTCGACTCGGCCGCCTTCGACTCCTCCGGGAGGTCCTCGTCGCGGTCGTACTTCCCGGTCAGGAACCCCTGTCCGAGCGGGCTCCACGGGGAGACGGCGAGGTCGCGCTGGCGGGCGAACTCCAGGTAGTCCCCCTCGACCTCGCGGTCGACGAGGTTGTACCGCGGCTGGAGCACGGTGAACGGCTCCCACCCCTCGCTGCGGGCGATCGCGTTGGCGCGGGCGACCTTCCAGGCGTTCGGGCGGAGCGTGGAGGCGCCGAGGTAGTGGACCTTGCCGGACTCGACGAGCCCGTTCAGCGTCTTCATCAGCTCGCGGGCCGGCGTCTCGTCGTCCCAGCGGTGGATGTAGAGGACGTCGACGTAGTCGGTGTCGAGCCGGTCGAGGAGGGCGTCGACGCGGTGGCGGACGTTCTTGCGGTTCGTGCCGCGGCTGTTCGGGTCGCCGTCGCGGATCTGCCAGTACACCTTCGAGGCGACCGTGTAGCGCTCGCGGTCGCGCTCGGCGAGCCAGTCGCCGATCCAGCGCTCGCAGTCCCCGCCGCCGTACACGTCGGCGGTGTCGATGTACCGGCCGCCGGCGGCCTCGTAGGCGTCGAGCAGCTCGTGGGCGCGCGCCTCGTCGATCTCCACGTTGCCCGCCTCGGTCACGCGGCCGAAGCGCCACGTGCCGAACTGCAGTTCGCTCGTTCGCAGCCCGGTCCGACCGAGCGGGACGGTGCCGAGGTCGATCTCGTCGAGTTCGGGCGTCATCTCTCCGAACCTTGTCCCGGTCGCCGCAAAAACCTACAGCAACCGGATGCGACGCGTGAACGCCTCTCACGCGACGACGCCGCGGTCCGTCTACGACTCGCCTTCCGAGTCGGCCGCCTCGATCACGATGGCGCGCAGGTCGTTGACGTTCGTGCCGGTCGGGCCGGTACGGAGCAGCGAGCCGGCCTCGTCGAGCAGGGGATATGCGTCGTGGCGGTCGAGGGCGTCGCGGGCGGCGTCCGGGTCCAGCGTCGTCGCGTCCGCGATCCCGCCCGCGGCGTCGGTCGGGCCGTCGATCCCGTCGGTGTCGGCGCTCGCGACGACGATCCGGGGCCCGTCGTCACCGTCGCCGTCCTCCCTCCCGTCGCCGCCGAGCGGTCCCTCGGCCAGCGCGAGGCCGGCGCTCGCCGCGAACTCCGCGTTCGGCCCGCCCGTCCCGTCGGCGTCGCCGAGCGTCACGGTCGTCTCCCCGCCCGAGAGCAACACGGTCGGCGGCTCCGCGGGCGATCCCCGCACCGCGCACTCCTCCGCGATCGCGGCGTGAGTGGTCCCGGCGCCCCGCGCCTCCCCTCGGACCCCCGCGGCGAGCACCAGCGGCTCGTACCCCCGCTCGGCGGCGGCGTCCGCGGCGTCGTCGAGCGCGGTCCGGCCGTTGCCGACGACGAACGCCCGGGCGCGGTCGAACGCCGGGTCGCCCGCGGTCGGCGTCTCCGCGAGATCGCCCGCCGCGCCCGCCTCGAGCCGCTCGCGGACGGACCCCGGAACGTCCAGGTCGTAGCGGTCCAGCACCGCCAGCGCGTCCGCGTAGGTGGAGGGGTCGGGGACCGTCGGGCCGCTGGCGATCGCGTCGAGCGGATCGCCGATCACGTCGCTTATCGCGAGGGTGACGACGGTCGCGGGCGCCGCCGACCGCGCGAGCCGGCCGCCCTTCACCGCCGAGCAGTGTTTGCGGACAGCGTTGATCTCGTCGATCGACGCGCCGCAGGCGAGCAGCCCCTCGGTCAGCTCGCGGAGGTCGTCCGGGGATATCGGGTCCGCGGGCGCCGCGAGCAGCGCGCTCCCGCCCCCGGTGATCGCGGCGAGTACGAGGTCGTCCGGGCCGGCGCGCTCGACGACGTCGAGCACGCGCCGCGCGCTCTCCACGCCGGCGTCGCTCGGGACCGGGTGGTCGCCCGGCAGGATCTCCACGCCCGTCGTCGACGGTCGCTCCGCCGGGTCCTCGGTGACGACGACGCCCTCGGCGAACTCGCGGTCGTCGCCCTCGAGCACGCCGGCGAGCGCGGCGGCGACCTCCGCGGACGCCTTTCCGGCCCCGATCAGGACCACGCGGTCGTAGTCGGCGAGGTCGTACTCGCCGGCGCCGTCGGCGCCCGCGGCCGTCGTCGAGCCCTCGATCCGGAGCGTCCCGTCGCGCACCGAGACGGCGCTCGGGATCAGTCGGTCCGGGCGCGCGGCCGCGATGCCGGCGGCGAGGCAGTCGAGGGCGACGCCGTGGGCCGGCGTCCGGACGAGTCGGTCGCGGTCGCGGAACGTCACGCCGGGCGCGCCGCCGTCCGAGGCGTCGCCGTCCGGCGGAGAGTCGTCGCTCATGCGGAGGCGGTCGGCCGGGGACGACATATATCCACGGGGGTCCCGCTCGCGCGTCCGCGACGGTCGCCTCGCGGTGCGCGCTACTCTCCCGCGGTCGCCTCGCGGTGCGCGCTACTCTCCCGCGGTCGCCTCGCGGTGCGCGCTCGCCGCGATGGCGGCGATCCGGAGCGGCTCGGGCCGCCGGAAGCCGTCTCGCACCAGGTCGCGGACGGCGGCGGCCGCGCGGCCGTCGTCGAGGCCGATCGCGCGGACGAAGAGGGGGTCACCCGCGGGCTTCCCGTCGGGTTCTCCGCCGCGCTCGACCCGCACCCGCGGCGGGAGCGAGCGGTAGACGCCGAGTCGGCGCTCGAGGGCGTCGCCGTCGAACGCCTCGCGGAGCGCGGGTTCGAGCCCGGGGCTCGGCTCGTAGCTCACGGCGTAGACGGGGCGGTCGAGGACCTCGTGAAGCCGGCGGAGGTCGAGGAGGTTGAACCACGCCGGGGCGACGCCGGCGCAGGCGACGTGGCGGACGTCCTCGCGGCCGAGCGCGTCGAAGAGGGCGATCGCGGCGTCGGTGGCGTCGGTGCCGCCGACGGCGCAGCGCTCGAAGCCGAGTCCGTCGAGGGTCCCGTCGGATCTGACCACGGCGCCGGCTAGGCGGCTGGTTCGGTCGCCGTCGGAGAAGGCGATTCCGAGCGTCCGGCTCGGCGCTGTCACTCCGCTAGTTCTCTTCGGACTTGATCTCCTGGAGCCGGTCGAGAAGTTCGTCGTTGGAGGCGCCGGGCTCGTAGTCGACGGAGCCCTCGTGTACCTCCTCGGCCGCTCGGACTCCGTCCTCGTCGTCGAAATCCGCGTCCAGGTCTTGGTTCTCCTGTTCGGATTCGTCGTAGCTTCCGAAGCCCATATGTGTGTAATACTAACACCCCACCAGTGATAAATCCCCTGCCGGGATCGGGGTCGGGCCCGCACACGTTTTTACGCCGCGAACGCCCTCGTGTGGATATGGAGCCGATCACCGTCACCGCCGACGCGGAGGAGTTCACCTGCAACGCGTACCTCGTGCCCGGCGAAGCGCCGACGCTGGTCGACGCCGGGACGATGCCGGGCGTCGACGACGTCATCGCCGACGCGCTCGCCGACGCCGGCGTCGACGGGTTAGACCGGGTCGTCTTGACCCATCAGCACCACGACCACGTCGGCGAGCTCGACGCGGTGCTCGACCGGTTCGACGCGACCCTCTACGCGAACGCCTCGCACCCGCGACGGGACGTGGGGATCGTCGACGGCGACGAGATCCTGATCGGCGACGAGCCCTGCGAGGTCGTCGAGAGCCCGGGCCACGCCGACGACCACGTCGCGTTCGTGGGCGAGGAGCGGCTCTACTCGGGCGACGTGGTCGTGTACAACGACGGCGCGTTCGACGACGGCTCGTTCGGCCGCACGGACATGGCCGGCCAGTCGCGCGAGGACCTGATCGAGAGCCTCCACACGATTCTCAACGTCCTCCCGGACACCGTCGAAGCGATGTACCCCGGCCACGGCGACGTCTACCGCGCGAGCGACGGCCCAGACACGGTCCGCGAGGTCATCGAGCGCGCGACCGAGCGCGCCGAGCGCAGAGAGCCGAAGTACCCGGGCGAGTAGGGGACCAATCGCGGGATCGACGGCGGCGACTATTTATAAATGGATGTGCGGTGGCGCGTGCCGGCGAGCGCCCAGCGGGCGCGAGTCGCACGCGCGAGGGACGCCGCGAGCGCTGATAAGCGCGAGCGGCGAGGCTGGGGAGGCGTGAGGCCGCGGTTGCGGTGCGGTATGGGGTGGGACTCAAAAGGGGCAGTCGCGAGGACGAAGCACGGCGCAGTAAGCACCGCAGGAACGAGCGAAGCGAGTGACGAGGAGCGCAGCAAGCCGCGCGAGTCCTCGCGGCTGGGGCTTTGGAGGTGTTCACTGTCGATCTGTCGTCAGTAATTTATCAGCGAGCGACTGGGCTTTGGCGGTGTTCACTGTCGATCTGTCGTCAGTAATTTATCAGCGAGCGGCCGGGGCTTTGGCGGTGTTCGCTGTCGGCTCGGCATCAGCCGCTTATAAATAGCCGACCGAATCCCCGTACCGATCTAGTCCCAGAACGACTGCGTTCGCGCGTACTCGCGCTCCTGTCGGAGCACGTCGCGGTAGAACTCGTCTTCGTCCTCGCGCAGCTTGTTGATGATCCGCGCGGCGTTGTGCGGCCCGACCCCCCGCGCCGCCAGCGCGATCACGGCGCGCTTCCCGTGCGTCTGGACGAGGCTCGCCGCCCGATGCGCCCGTTTCGTCCGCCGCTCCTGTTCCTCGTCCTTCTCGCTCGCCCGGACCGCTGCGACCGTCTCGTCGTCCCACGGGTTCAGCGCGGCGACGCGGGTCGACCCGCAGTCGGGGCACTCCGGCTGGTCGGGGACGCGCCGCACCTTCGTCGTGCGCCGCCAGTCGGCGCAGTGGAGACAGAAGAGGATGACCCGGTCGTTCCGAATCCGCTCGCGTATCGTCTCGATCACGTCGGCGTCGGCGTTCTCCGGGACGAGGAACTCGGTCCCCGCGGAGCGCCCGGCCGTGCCGAGGGGGGTGCGCTCGCGGGCGATGTCCACGTCGAGAGACCCGCCCTGGATCGCCGCCAACAGGTCCGCCGTCTCCGCGACCGCGAGGTCGGCGTGGAACACCTCGCGGAGCGCCTCGTCGTAGACGGGCGTCCCCTCTAACGCCGCGAGCA
Source organism: Halorubrum sp. Hd13 (assembly GCF_002252755.1). Classification (GTDB taxonomy): domain Archaea; phylum Halobacteriota; class Halobacteria; order Halobacteriales; family Haloferacaceae; genus Halorubrum. Next base: position 16,362 of record NZ_NHOY01000094.1, read on the forward strand.
GGCGGTCGCCGCCGAACCGCCCCTTCCCCTCGCGGTAGCGCTTGACGGCGCCGAACTTCGCGGCGACTTGCGCGAGCGTGAACTTGAGCGCGTCCGATTTCTTCAGGGCGAGTTCGAGGTACGCCTCCAACCGGTCGGGGTCGGTCGTCTCCAGCACCTCGCGGAAGGTCCCGGGATCGACCCCGTGAGGGACCTCGAACTCGATCCGGTAGGGGTCGACGTCCATTCCGATCGACGAGCCGGCGCGCTGACCGACGAGCGCGGCGAGCAGGCGCGCGAGCGTCTCGTTGACCTCGTGGCCGAAGGCGGCGTTGACCGCGACGGTACGAGCGCTCCCTTCGATCACGATCCGGCGGTCGGTGGGGATCGGGTGGCCGGCCTTGACCTGGTCGACGACCGGTTTCAGCGCGGTCGCGACCGTCTCCTCGTCGGCGGGGTAGCGCTCCGCGAGGTCGCCCGCGACCGCCCCGGGGGTCGACCCCGCCGCGAGCGCCGCGGCGGCGTCGCCCCGGATTCGCCCGACCTCCTCGGCGACGGGCTTCGGGACCGGAATCTCTTCGCCGATCCACGAGGGCACCTCGCCCGCCGGGTCGGCGATGGGCGTGACGTTCACGCGCTCCTCCTCCTCGTCGACCTCGGTGATGCGCCACATCTCGCCGCGCTGAATGAACGTCTCGCCCGGGCCGGCGAAGTTGACGACGAACCGCTCGTCTAAGGTGCCGATCCCCCGCCGCGAGGACATGTCGTACACCTCGTAGGTGGACTCGTCGGGGATCATCGAGAGGTTCGCGTAGAAGTACTGCCACGTGCCGCCCGACTTCTCTAGCGTGTCGGACTCCTCGTCGAGCCACAGCAGGCGGTTGCCGTCGAGCTCGCGGACGATCTCTTGGAACTGCGGCTCCGAGAGGTCCCGGAACGGGTAGGCGCTCGTGACGGTGTCGTACGCCACGCGGGCGTGGACGTCGCCCTCGTCCATCACGACCCCGACGATCTGGTTCGCGACCGTGTCGAGGCTCCCGTGGTGGATCGCGGCCGGCTCCACGAGCTCGGCGTCGGCGCGCCGGGCGATCGCGAGCGCCTCGAGCGTGTCGTCGCCGCCCTGCGTCACGACGGTCCCCTCCGACACGAGGTCGCGGCGGTGCCCGGCGCGCCCGACGCGCTGGAGCAGGCGGGCGACCTCCCGCGGGCTCCCGTACTGGACCACGTGGTCGACGCGCCCCACGTCGATCCCGAGCTCCATCGAGGAGGTGCAGACGAGTCCGTCGATCTCGCCCGACTTGAACCGGTCCTCGACGTCGATCCGGACGTCCTTCGAGAGCGAGCCGTGGTGGACCTCGATCTCGGTGGGGTCGGCGTCCCCGCCGCCTTCCCCGCCGCGTTCGGCCGCCTCTCGCTCCCGCTCCGCGAGCGTCTTGAACCGCGAGCCGAGCGCCTCCGCGGTCTGTCGCGTGTTGACGAAGATCAGGGTCGACTCGCGGTCCGCGACGATCCCGCGGATCGTCCGCACGTGGCTCGCGGTCGTCTCGTCGACCGCCAGCTCGCCGGCGAGGGTCGCGTCGCGGTCCGTGATCTCCGGGTCGAGCACGCGCACGTCGGTCCGCGACCCGGCCGCCACCTCGACGATCTCGAACTCGCGGTCGCCCTCGCGGTTCGGGTCGCGCTTACCGCTGCCGACGAGGAACTTCCCGACCTCCTCCGGAGTCCCCACGGTCGCGGAGAGCCCCACCCGCTGGAACGGCCCCGCGGCGCGCCGGAGGCGTTCGAGCCCGATAGTCAGCTGCGCGCCGCGCTTCGCGGAGGCGAGCTCGTGGACCTCGTCGATCACGACGTGCGCGACGTCCTCGAGGCCGACCCGCATCTTCGAGCCCGTCAGGATCGCCTGCAGGCTCTCCGGCGTCGTGATCAACACGTCCGGCGGGTCGTCGGCCTGCTTCGACCGCTCGTACCGCGTGGTGTCGCCGTGACGCACCGCGACCTCCACGCCGAGCCGGTCGCCCCACCACTCCAGCCGGTCCATCATGTCGCGGTTGAGCGCGCGGAGCGGGGTGATGTACAGCGCGGAGATCCCCTCGCGGGGCTGGTCGCCCGGCGCGTTTCGGGCGTCGACGATCGCGTCGAAGACGGGGAGCATCGCGGTCTCCGTCTTCCCGGTCCCCGTCGGGGCGAGGACGAGCGCGTTCCGCCCGGCGGCGAGCGGCGGGATCGCCTCGCGTTGCGGCTCCGTCGGCGTCGAGAACCCCTGCTCGGAGAGCGCCTCTCGGACCTCGCCCCCGAGGTGCGCGAACGCGTCCATGCCCGACTGTTCCGCCATTAGCTGATCGTCGGACGTTGGGCGCTCGGGCGATTAAGCCCGTCGCTGTGCGAGATCCGTGCGAGCGCTCGGGGGCGCCCCGGCGGTCGCGATAGGCTCCGGGTCGGTTCAGTCCGCGATCGAGAGTTCGACGACGAACACGCTGCCCGTCGGCTCGTTGTCTTCCACCCACACGTCGCCGCCGTACTTGTCGACGAGCGTCTCGACGAGGTAGAGCCCGATGCCCGTACCGCCGCTCTCGAGGCCCTTCTCGCCTTCCTGGAAGATCTGTTCTTTGTGTTTATCCTCGATACCGGGACCGTTGTCGGCGATCGACACGCGCACGGCGTCGTCCGACACGCGCGTCGACACCGTGATCTCCGCCACGTCCTTGTCGTTGTGGACGACCGCGTTCGTCAGGAGGTTCCGGAACACCGCCTCCAACAGGTCGTCGGCCAACACCGTCACGTCGGGGATCGAGCCGTCGACCGAGAGCGTCGCCCGGTCCTGATCCGAGCGGACCTTCTCGATCTGCTCGGTGAGTTCGTCGCGGAGGCTCATCGGGGTCCGGTCGGCGCCGACCTGTAGCAGCACGTCCGTGACGTCTTTGGCCGTTTCCGTGATCTCGGCCGCCTGCTTCGCCGCCTCGATGACCGTCCGCGCGTACGTTCGACTCCGATCGTCGGGAAGCGAGTCCTTGAGCAGGTCGGTGTACGACTCCACGACCATCAGCTGGTTCCGGATGTCGTGGCGGACGACCTGATTGAGCAGGGTGAGGTTATCCCGTTGCTGCTCGAGCGTCTGCTCGTACTCCTTGAGCTCGGTCACGTCGCGGGCGTATCCCAAGACGGCGTCCTCTCCCGTTTCCGGCATCTTATAGGGGATCTTCACCGTCTGCAGGATGCGCGTTTCGCCGGCCGCCGTCGTCAACGTCTCCTCGCCGATCTCCTTCGGCTCGCCCGACTCGATCACCTCCAAGTCGTCCTGTCGGAACTCGGCCGAGTCGTCGACGTCGGGGATTATCTCGCCCTCCGAGCGACCCTCGACCTCCTCGGGCGTCTTCCCGTACGCCTCCGCGGTCGCCTCGTTGGCCAAGAGGTACTCGCCGTCGCGGTTCTTCACGAACACCAGGTCCGGCACGAGGTCGATGATCTCCCGGAGCTCCTCGCGGGTCGACTCGAGGGCGATCTCGTACTCCTTCCGCTCCGTGATGTCTTGGAACAGCCCTAACGCGCCGACGACGTTCCCCACGTCGTCGAACTGCGGATCGCCGATCCCCCTGACCCACCGAGTCTGCCCGGACGCCGTGACGATCCGCAGTTCGAGATCGTACGGCTCGCCCTCCTCGGTCAGCCGGTCGAACGCGGTCTCGATGGTCTCTCGGTCGGCCGGATGGTAGTACTCGATGGCTTCCTCAAGCTCGATCGACTCTTCTACGGGCACCCCGTGGATTCGGTACACCTCGTCGCTCCACGTGAGCGACTCGTCGATCAGATCGACCTCCCACCACCCGATCGACGCGCTTTCTTGCGTCCGCTCGATGAGCGCCCGCGTGCGTTCCAACTCCGTCTCTCGCCGCTTTCGCTCGTCGATGTCGAGGTGGATGCCGACCGCTCGCACCGGCTCCCCGTCCCCGTCGCGCTCGACGATCTTCCCGACGTCGCGGATCCACTTCCACTCGCCGGACGCGGTCCGCATCCGATGTTCCGTGTCGTAGTACTCCGTCTCGCCCGCCATGTGGTCTGACAGGGCGTCCTCGACCGGCCCGAGATCGTCGGGGTGGACGCGGCGCTCCCACTCCTCGAGGCGCGGTTCGATCTCGTCGGCGGAATGCCCGAGCATCCGCGCCCACTGATCGTTGAACTCGACTTCGTCGGTGGTCATGTCCCAGTCCCAGATGCCGAGTTGGGCGCCCTCGACCGCGAGTTCGAGGCGGTCTTTGAGCTGCTGAAGCGCTCGCTCTCCCTCTTTCTGCTCGGTGATGTTCGTCGAGACGCCGCAGACGGCCACGATCTCTCCCTCGTCGTCGTACACGGGTGACTTCCGAGTGAGGCGGACGCTTTCCCCCGCGGGAGTCGGGATCGTCTCCTCGAGTTCGATCTGCTCGCCGCCGTCGAGGACTCGTAAGTCGTCCGCCCGCGCCTGTTCGGCGATCTCCTGCGGGAAGAGGTCCTCGTCGGTCATCCCGACGGGATCCTCGTCGACGTCAAACAGGTCGCGGCACGCCTGATTCACCAGGAGATACCGACCGTCGGCGTCTTTGAGAAACACCGCCGCCGACATCGTCTCCAACACGGTCTGGAACCGGCGGTACGTGCGCTGATGCTCTCGCTCCTGTCGCTTTTGCGCGGTGATCTCCCGAGCGACGCCGACGATCCGCGTTATCGTTCCGCCCTCGGTGATCGGCGTCAGCTTCGTCTGCCAGTGGCTCGTCCCGCCCGGGAACGTGAGCCGCTCCTCGTACTCGACCGTGTCGCCCCGTTCGACGCAGCGGCGGTAGTTCGCGGCGACGACCGCGCCCTGCTCGTCGCCGAGGAGTTCCCGCGGCGTCTCACCGCGCATCGCGTCCTCGGAGAACCCCGTTTGTTCCTTGTGCGCGGTGTTGTTCTGTCGAAACGTGAACTCGTAGCCGTCGCCGGTCCGCCCGACCTCAACGACGAAAACGGCGTCGTCCATCTCGCGAAAAATCGCTTCGTAAACTGCGTCGACGCCCTCGTCGGCCACGCCGAACGAGCTAGCGTTGGTGTTCGAACGTGCATTCTCGTCCATCGGTTCTCTTAGCGGTATATAGGATTAATACGCTGATAAGAGTGCGGATATCGACGCCCGAACTCGAACTCTAACGGGCCGCGAGGGCGACGAAATCGACGCTCGATCGCCGGATTCGTGCTCGTCGCCTCGGCCGTCGCGACCGCTACGTCGCGTCGTCCTCACCAGCCGCGGCCGCTACGTCGCGTCGTCCTCACCAGTCGCGACCGCTACGTCACGCCGCCCGCACCCGTCGCGTACGCCTCGTGGGCGCCCGACTCGAGGACCGCCTCGATCTCGTCGACCACGTCCAGCACGTCCGCGAACGAGGTGTACGGAGCGGCCGGACACACGCGTACCACGTTCGGCGGCCGGAAGTCGACGACTACGCCGCGGTCGGTGAGCGCCTTACTCAGCCGCTCCGCCTCGGGGTGTTCGAGGGCCACGTGGCCGCCGCGGGCCCCGTGCTCGCGCGGGGTTCCGACCGAGACGTCGGGGAGCCGATCGTCGACGAGCGCGATCAGGAAGTCCGTGAGCGCGAGCGACTTGGCGCGCAGGCGGTCGATCCCCGCCTCCCGCAGGAGCTCGACCGAGCCCTCGAGGGGCGCGGCCGCCAGCAGCGGGGGCGTCCCGATCTGCCACGCGCCGGCGGAGTCGGCGGGGGTGTACGTCATCCGCATCTCGAACTGCGTCGCCTTCTCGTGGCCCCACCACCCCGCCAGCGCGGGCGTGAGCCCGTGGTGGCGCTCGGCGACGAACAGCGCGCCGATCGCGCCGGGGCCGGCGTTGAGGTACTTGTACGTGCACCACACCGCGAAGTCGACGCCGGCGTCGCCGAACGCGTGCGGGACCGCGCCCGCGGAGTGGGCCGCGTCGAAGCCGGCGTACGCGCCCGCCTCGTGGGCGGCCGCGGCGATCCGCTCGACGTCGAACAGCTGGCCGGAGCGGTACAGCGCGGTCGGCATCCAGACGATCCCCACGTCGTCGTGCGCTTCCAGCGCGGCCTCGATGTCTCGGGGGTCGATCGTCCGCCCGTCGCGGCTCTCGACGACGCGGAGCTTCTCGTCGGGGTCGATCCCGCGCTGGCGCAGTTGGGCGCGGATCGCGTAGTGGTCGGAGGGGAAGTCGAGCTCGTTGACGAGGACGGCGGGCTCGACGCTCCGGCCCCACTCGCCGTCTGCCCGTGCCATCTCCTCCCGCTCCGGGCCGTTCCCCGCCAGCAGCTCGTCGAGGAAGGTGCCGATCAGGGTGTGAATGTTGACGGTGATCGAGTTGCCGACGACGACCTCGTCGGGTGCGGCGCCGACGAGGGGCGCGAGCGCGTCGCCCAGCCGCTCGCCGACCGAGAACCACGGCGGGTCGGCGTCGGTCCACCCGCCGATGAGCAGCTCGCGCCACTCGTCGACGACGCGGTCGACGCTCGCGAGGGCGGCGTCGCTCGCGGGGCCGAGCGAGTTGCCGTCCATATACAGGCGGTCGCCGGGCACGTGGTACCGGTCGGCGAACGAGGAGAGCGGGTCGGCCTCGTCGAGGCGAGCGGCGAGGACGGCCGGGTCGGAACCGTCGAAGTCGGGCGCGTCGCCGTCGGGCGCGTCGCCGTCGGCCGCGCCGCCGGCCAGCCCGTCGCCGGCGAGGGCGTCGCGGGCCGGGGCGTAGGGATCGTCCATACCCGATCGGGTGGCGCCGCCGACTAATCGTTTCCGGGGCGGGCGCGGATTTCCGGTCGAAACCCTGGCACGGGGCGTCTCGGCGGTGGGGAGACAGTATCGACGCGATCAGAGGAAGTCTTCGACGCCCATGCCCGCGTCCCCCTCGTCCTCGCCGCTTTCTCCACCGGTGGTCGTCCGGAACACCGCCGGGTTGCGCGTCTGGATCCACACGCGGCCCTCGCCGGAGAACTTCGAGACGAGCCCCTCGCCGCCGAGCACCGCCGACTTGATCGTGCCGTCCGTCTCTCTGGAGACCGTGAGGCCGTCCGTCCACGCGATCAGATGATCGGTGTCGACCACCGTCGGATCGTCGGGCTTCACGTCCGTCTCGACGATAGAGCCGTACGCCGAGAGGAAGCACTGCCCGGTTCCCGACAGTTCGAGGACGCGGAGGCTTCCCGAGGAGAAGAAGCCCTGCGCGTCGTTGAACGCCGTGGACCGCTCGACGGTCGGCTCCCACGCGAGGATCGCCCCCGAATTGACCTTGATCGGCCCGTCTCGGCCGACGTCGACAGCGAAGACGTCACCCGGATGGTCGGGCGCCAGCGTGATCTCGGCCCCGTCCGCCGTCGCCTCGAAGGCGTTCTCCACCACGTCCTGACTCGAACTGATCGCCGACTTGATGATCCCGCCGACCCCTTCACCGCCGCCCACCTCGGCGTCCGCGTCGACGCTCTCGCTCCGGCTTATCATCGCCCCGGTCTCGGCCATGAGTCGGTCGTCTCGGTCCATGGTCGTTCGCAACACCGCGTAGCTCGGACCCTTCTCGATGGTGTACTGCATCTCGTGCGTGATATTCACACACTATCATAGATAATTTACGTATTTTTACATTGGATTGGTGTCACTAACCAGTGATGTTCCGCGTCGAGAGCGCCGGCCGGCATCGACCGGTCGGGCGTCTGCGCCCGGCGACAGTTCGGACGCCGTCTGCCGGACGAGAGCCGGACCCCTACTCGACGATGTCGATCGCGGGCCGGCCGGGCTCGGCCTTCCGGACCACCGCGTCGTCGGCGTCCGCGGCGCGCTCGACGCGGACCGGGGCGTCGAACTCGCGCTCGATCAGCCACGAGGCCGCGCGCAGCGCCTCGTACTCCTCGTCGCCCGACAGGGTCTCCTGCAGCGCCTCGCGGTTCGCCTGCAGGTCCTGGCCGTAGGAGGCGGCGTCGTCGCCCCGCTCCCGGATGTGGCTCTCCGCCATTAGCTCCGAGATGAGGTTGTCCGCGTCGCTGTCGATCGCGACCTCCAGCGCGTCGTACTTCCAGTCGGGCGCGACGACGACGTCGATCCGCTCGGGGTCCTCGATGCCGGCGACCTCGACGATGTCGCGCACGTCCTCGCGGGTGTTGGTCACCAGTCGGCGCCGCTTCTCGACCGTCTCGCGGTCGACCGTCGCGGTCGGCCAGTCGGCCTCGACGACGAAGCCGTCGCGACCCAGCGTCGCCCACAGCTCCTCGGCGAGGTGCGGGACGACCGGCGCGAGCAGGCGGACGGCGACGTCGAGCCCGCGCTCGTAGGTGTCCGGGTCCGGGTCCGCGTGCCCGCGGTAGCTCCGCAGCGTCCCCACGAGGTCCTGCGCCTCGCGGAGCGCGACGTTGAACGTGAGGTCGTCGTACTCGTCGCCCGCGATGGCGACGGCGGCGTCGACCTCGTCGGCGACGTAGTCGTCGACCGTGTCGCGGTCGGCGTCAGGGGGTGCGGTCTCCGCCGCGCCCGCGGCGTGCCCCTCGACAAGGTCCGTCAGCCGCGCCAGGAAGCGGTGGGTCGACCGGACGCCCTCCTCGGACCAGTCGAAGTCGCGCTCGGGCTGGGCCGCCTGCATCATGAACAGCCGGGCCGTGTCGGCGCCGTACTCGTCGACGATGCGCTGCGGGGAGACGACGTTCCCCTTCGACTTGGACATCTTCTCGCCCTCCAGCTGGACCATCCCCTGCGCCAGCAGGTTCGTGAACGGCTCGCGGTGCTCCAGCCCCTCCTCGTCGGCCAGCACCTTGGTGAAGAAGCGGGAGTACAGTAGGTGCATCACGGCGTGCTCGATGCCGCCGACGTACTGGTCGACCGGCATCCAGTCGTTCGCGCGCTCTAAGTCGAAGGGCGCGTCGTCGAGGTCGGGCGAGACGTAGCGCAGGAAGTACCACGAGGAGTCGACGAACGTGTCCATCGTGTCTGTCTCGCGGGTCGCGGGCTCGCCGCACTCCGGACAGGTCGTCGCCTTCCACTCCTCGGCGGCGTCCAGCGGGTTCCCGGTCGTGTTGATGAACTCCGGCAGCTCGACGGGCAGGTCCTCGTCCGGGACCGTCACCGGGCCGCAGTCGTCGCAGTGGACGACCGGGATCGGGGTGCCCCAGTAGCGCTGGCGGGAGATCCCCCAGTCGCGCAGCTGGTACTGGGTGCTCTCCGCGGCGCTCTCGATGTCCGCGGTGAGCCGCTCGCGGGCCGTCTCGCTGTCGAGGCCGCTGTACTCGCCGGAGTCGATGAGGACGCCGTCGTCGGTGAACGCCGCCTCGCTCACGTCCGGCGCGTCCGGAACCGTCTCGCCGTCCCAGTCGTCTGGCTCCGGCACGACGACCGGCCGGATCTCGACGCCCATCTTCGTCGCAAAGGCGTGGTCGCGCTCGTCGTGCGCGGGCACCGCCATCAGCGCGCCCGTCCCCACGTCCGAGAGGACGAAGTCGGCGACGAAGACGGGGATCTCCTCACCCGTGGCCGGGTTCGTGGCCGTGAGGTCGGTCTCGACGCCGTTCGGCTCGTCGCCCTCGGGGTCGGCCTCGTGGTGGACGAACTCGTGGACGGCGTCGTCCTCGGCGGCAAGCTCCTCGCTGATCGGGTGGTCCGGCGCCAGCGCGAAGAACGTCGCGCCGTGGACGGTGTCGACGCGGGTGGTGAACGCCTCGACGGGGCCGTACTCCCGCGGCTCGGTTCCCTCGCCGCGTCCGTTCGAGGCGCTCCGCGCCTCGCTCACCTCGAAGTCCAGCGTCGTCCCGTACTGCCGGCCGATCCAGTTCCGCTGCATCTGGCGCACCGAGTTGGGCCACCCCTCCAGGTCGTCGATGGCCTCCAGCAGCTCGTCGGCGTACTCGGTTATCTTCAGGAACCACTGGTCGAGGTCGCGGGTCTCGACGGGCGTGTCGCAGCGCCAGCACAGCTCGGCGTCGCCCTCGACCTGCTCGTCGGCGAGGACCGTCTCGCAGGAGGGACACCAGTTCACCTCGGCGTCGCGCCGCTCCACGAGGTCGGCGTCGGCGAAGCGGTTGAACAGCCACTGGTTCCACTTGTAGTACTCCGGCGTGCAGGTGGTGATCTCCCGCTCCCAGTCGTAGCCGAACCCCATCGACTTCATCTGGCCCTTCATCGTGTCGATGCAGTCGAACGTCCAGTCGCGGGGGTTGGTGTCGCGCTCCTTGGCGGCGTTCTCGGCGGGGAGCCCGAACGCGTCCCATCCCATCGGGTGGAGCACGTCGTCGCCGCGCATCCGGCGGTACCTGGCGTACGCGTCCGTGATGGTGTAGTTGCGGACGTGGCCCATGTGGAGCTTCCCCGACGGGTACGGGTACATCCCCAGCACGTAGGTGGGGTCGTCGGCCTCGTCCGGCGTGTGATACACGGAGGCGTCCTCCCACGCCTCCTGCCACCGATTCTCGACCGCGGTGTGGTCGTAACCCTCCTGAGACATCTGCTTATATACTCGTGGTCGGGTCGGCGTCGTATAGCTTTCCATCCACTGGTGCGGTGTGACACACCGCCTCGTGGGCGCGAATCGGCCGGTTCCGGGAAGGAAACCGACCGCTCGCCCTACAGCTTCCCGGCGTTCCGCGCCTGCTCGACCCGCTTCGTCGCCTGCTCGACCCGCTTCCCGGTCGCGTTCGCGAGCCCGGGCGGGAGCCCCTCGCGCGCCGCCGCGAGTCGCTCCTCGATCCGCGCGATCCGGTCGAGCACGTTCGCCAGCTGACGCTCCGTCCCCTCGCCGTCGCCCTCGCGGGCGCGCTCCTCGGCCCGCTCCGCGGCGTCGACCGCGGCCGCGAGCGCGCGTTCGAGCCCGTTCACCGCGTTCGACGGGCCGCCGCCCGAACCGCCTCCGCCGCCGCTCGTCCCGCTCCCGCCACCTGTGTCGTCGCTCCCGTCGTCGTCATCGCCGTCTCCGTCGCCGCCCTCCGCCGCCGCGGCCGCGACCGCGGCGCGGGTCTCCTCGGCCACGTCGGCGACGTAGCCGGCGAGCGGGGCCGCCCCGGTCTCCGGGCGGTCGATCCGGATCGGCGATCGCCCCTCGCCGTCGTCGCCGTCGCCCGAATCCCCGCCGTCATCGCCTTCCGAGCCCGGCGGGTCCGGGTTGACCCGGTACGCGCCGACCTCTTCGTCGGCGTCGCGGACCTCGGTCGTGTACGCGCCGCCGGCGTGGACGTAGGCCGCGTCGCTCCCGTCGATCGCGGAGTCGTAGATCCGACCGGCGAAGTCGTCCTCGATCGCCGTCCGCGTCAGGTCGACGTCGCTCTCCTCGTCCGAGAGCTCCACCTTCCGCGCGTCCTCGCGGGCGACGAGCGGGATCTCGCCGTCGACGCCGGCGGCCGTCACTGGCTCGTCAGCCGAGACCGTCAGCTCCTCGCTGTGCGGCGCCCGCCCCGCGCCGTTCACCGTCAGCCGGTGGTCGCCCTCGGGGACGCCGTTCGCGACCGCGATCCCGCCCGCGAACGTCGGGACCGCCTCGGGGTCGCTCTCGATCAGGACGAACGACTCGACGCCCGCGTCGGCCGTCGTCAGCCCCTCGCCGTCGGGGGCCTCGTCGGTCTCGGTCGCCCGCGTCACGCGGGCGACGACCGCGTCGAGCGCGCCCGCGGCGTCGCCGCCGACTTCCGCGTCGCCGGCGATGGCGTCGTATCGGTCGGCGAGCTCGGCGCGGTGGTTCCCGGCCGTGACGTCGAGCGCGGGGTTCTCGTAGCGCGGCTGCTCCCACGGCACGCCGGTGGTCGTGATATGGCTCGCGACGGCGTCCTCGACCGCCTCGGGGACGGCGAACTCGAAGCTGAGCTGCGGCCCGGTGAACGCCGATATCCCCTCCAGTTCGGCGCTCTCGACGAGTTCGTAGCCGACGACCTCGTCGACGGTCTCGTCCGCGAGCGCGTCCTCGCGGTCGGCGTGGCGGAACGCGATCCCCGTCTCCCGGAGCGGGAGGTCGGTCGGGGGCGACCGCAGGGCGTCGAGCGATCGGACGCTCAGCGCCCCGTCGACCAGCGACTCCTCGGTGACGGACGGGAGGTCTGGGTGCTCGTAGATCGGCTCGCCCTCGTACTCGGGGACGACGAAGGGGAGCCGGGCCCCCTCGTCGCGGGGGAGCCCGTACGCGATCGGGATCCCGAGGAGGTCCTCGACGGTGTCGATCGTCGTGTTCGTGATGTCCGCGAGCAGCCCGTCCTCGCCGACCCGCTGGAACCGGTCGGGGATCTCGTTGACCGAGAGCGTGCTGGAGTGCGAGCCGAGCTCGGGAAGGATCCGCGGGACCACGTCGGGGTCGGGGTCGAGGAACTCGTTGTTCGGGACGCTCCGGGAGTGCGAGCTGGCGACGTACAGCTGGGGGTCGCCGGTGTCGAGGTCGACGAAGACGTGGAGCACCTCCCAGTCGTGCCAGTGGAAGTTCGCGGTGAACTGGTCGAACGCGGAGTAGAACCAGAACTGAACGACCGCGAGCGGGGAGTCATCGTACCGGACCCCGTTGTAGAACACGGTGGGGTTCGGCGGCTCGCCGGCCTCGTCGTACCGCTCGTGGTAGCCGTCGAACGCCGCGAAGCCGTCGACCACCGTCTCGCCGTCCTCCTCGGTCGCGTACGGGCGCGGGTCCGTGGGGAACCACGGCTCCGCCGAATCGAAGTACAGCGTCGGCGCGAACCGGGCCGCGAGCTCGTCGAGCCGGTCCGACTCCACCCCGGCGGTCGCGGCGTCGTCCGCCTCGGAGCCGGAGCAGCCGGCGACCGCGGCGCTCCCGGCGCCCGCGAGCGCGCCGAGGACGGTCCGCCGACCGACGGTCCGCCGGTCGGCGTCCGGATCCGGCTCTCCGGTCACGGGCGGTCCTCCCCGCAGACCGAGGCCGTATCGATCGTCGCCGCTCGCGGCTCCTGATTCATTTCACTGATTTACGACCGTAGCGCCGAATAAGTCTTCTGACGCCAAGAGACATGCCGCTCGGATGCGCCCGGGAGAAGGTATTTGCGCCCGGACCCGTGACTCCTCGGTATGGACGGCAAGAAGGCCCTCTACTACGGGGCGATCGCGATCGGGGTGCTGATCGCCCTCTCCGTCGTCGGGACGATCATCTCCGTTGTGCTCGGAGTCACCTTCTGGGTGCTCACCTGGGCGATCCGGCTCGCCGTGCTGGCGGGGCTCGGCTACGCCGCGTACAAGGCGGGCTCGTGGCTGCTGAGCGACGACGACGCCGGGTCGTTCGACTCGATCGGCTCGGTGTCGTCGTCGTCCTCGACCGACGCCGGGAGTAATCGACAGGACCGCCTCCGCCAGCAGTACGTCGAGGGACAGATCAGCGAGGCGGAGTTCGAGCGCCGGATCGCCAGCGAGCTCGAGACGGAGGAGCTCGACGACATCGACCGCGAGCTGGAACGGGAGCGGTAGGCGGCGAGCAGTGGGCGGTCAGAACCGCTCGCGGAGCTCGCCGCGGAGGTCGTCGAGGTCGAGATCCTTCATCGCGAGCAGCACCAGCAGGTGATAGACGAGGTCGGCGCTCTCGGCGGTGAGCTCGTCGAGATCGTCGTCCTTCGCCGCGAGGATGGCCTCGGTCGACTCCTCGCCGATCTTCTCTAAGACGGCGTTCTCGCCCTTCTCGTGGGTAAAAAGCGAGGCCGTGTACGAGCCCTCGGGGAGCTCCGCCTTCCGGGACGCGATGGTGGCGAACAGCTCGTCGAGGACGGCCTCGGGCGGGGCGTCGGGGTCCTCTCGCGCGTCGGTCTCGGGGTCGCTCACGCGACCACCTCGCGATCGGGGAAGAAGGCGAGGTCGTGGATCCGCGGGTCGTCGGTGAGCTCCGGGTGGAACGCGGTGGCGACGACGGGGCCGTCGCGAACGGCCACCGGGCGGCCGTCGACGGTCGCGAGCACCTCGACGTCCGAGCCGACCTCGTCGATGAGCGGCGCGCGGATGAAGACGGCGTGGAACGGCTCGTCGAGACCGGTTACCGGCATCTTCGCCTCGAAGGAGTCCTTCTGTCGACCGAACGCGTTGCGGTCGACGGAGACGTCGACGAGTTCGAGCGCGTCGACGCGGTCGTCCTTCGCGTCCCGCGAGCAGACGATGAGGCCGGCGCAGGTGGCGAGCACGGGCTTCCCGCTCGCGACGTGCTCGCGGATCTCCGCGGCGATCCCCTCTCTGTGGATCAGCCGCGAGATGGTCGTCGACTCCCCGCCCGGCATGAGGAGCACGTCGCAGTTCGGCACGATACCGGCGTCGCGGACCTCGACGACCTCGGCGGACTCGTCGTGAGCGGCCGCGGCGTTCCGGACGGCGGCGGCGTGCTCGGCCACGTCGCCCTGCACGGCGATGACGCCTGCTTTCATGTCACTCACTCGGTCGGGGACGGGCAAAAAGGGCGCGCTACCGGTCAGCCGGCGGGAAGTGTTCGAACGGAGACGTCGGACCGTTAGGCGACCGTCAGCGAGAGGATCTGCACGAAGACGCCGAAGAGGACGCAGAACGCGAGGACGGTCTTGGGACTCATCGAGATCGCGTTCCGGTCCTCGTTGTCGAAGTAGCGGACCAGTCCCGCACTGGACATCAGCCCGCCGGAGTTGGAGCCACTGCTCATACTCGTGAGTGACCCGCGCGGCGTTCTAAACGTTTCGCTCGCGGCCGACGAGCCTCGGCCGCGGCCGGCGAGCCGAATCCGACAGCCCCCGCGTATCGCCGAGTGGGAAACCCTTATGCGCGGTCCGCCGGTAGAACCGGTCGGATAATGACTGTTCGACTGCTGGATTTTCACGCTGACTGGTGCGGCCCGTGTAAGACGCAGGACCCGATCCTGGAGGAGATCCAGGAGGACCTCGGCGACGCCTTCGAGCTCCAGAAGGTGAACGTCGACGAGGAGCAGGACGTCGCCAACCAGTACCAGGTCCGCTCGCTCCCGACGCTGATCATCGAGAACGACGACGGCGTCGTGGACCGCTTCGTCGGCGTCACCCAGCGCGAGGACATCGAGGCCGCGCTGTCCGAGGCCGGCGCCTGAGGTTCGGACCGCCCGTTCGGTTTCGGCGGTCCGGGGTACCGCCGACCCGCCGCCGCGTCTCGCAACCTTTTATAGCGTCGCCGCGACAGTAGCCGTATGGCCAGCTTCGACGCCGCGGAACGCCGCAACCTCGACCGGCAGATCTGCATGCGCTGTAACGCCCGCAACGCCCCCGACGCGAAGCGCTGCCGCAAGTGCGGCTACAAGAACCTCCGCCCGAAGGCGACGGAACGCCGCGCCACGTAAGCGGTCGTCCCCTCATTCGTTCTCTGCGACCCGTTTGTTCGGTAGCCGCGGGTGCAATCTGTCTGGTCATCTCTCCGTTGATCGGGTATCGATCGTTGCTCTCGTTGACGTCGCGATGAACACCTCCAAAGCCCCAGCCGCTCGCTTATAAGTCGTTGTTGACGCGTTGAACACCTCCAAAGCCCCAGCCGCTCGCTTATAAGTCGTTGTTGACGCGTTGAACACCTCCAAAGCCCCAGCCGCGAGGCGGGCGCACGCTCGTTGCGCTCCTCGGTCACTCACTTCGTTCGTTCCCTGCGGTGCTTCCGTCGCCTGCGCCCGCCTCGCGGCTGCCCCTTTGAGTCCCGCCCCGCACCACGACCGCACCTCACGCCTCCCCAGCCTCGTCGGACCGGCGCGACCGCGCCGGTCCGACTCCCTCGCGCGTGCGATTCGCGCCCTCCGGGCGCTCATCGGCACGCGCCACCGCCGCGTTTGTATATAAACGCCCTCTGCGTTCCTCGCTCCTCGCTCTTCGCTCGTTGCCGAGCCGTGATCCGCGCCGTGATCCGCGCTGTGCCTACCCCACCACCGCGAGCGCGAGGAGCATCCCGCCGGCGGCGGCGGGCGGGATGGTGAGGTTGTCGTCGACGGCGACGCCACGGATTATCGGTGGGAGGCCGTCCGCGACCGCGGCGGGGGCGGCGCCCGCGCCCGCGACGACGACGCCGACGTCGGGGCCGAAGGCGGGGATGGTGAACGGAACGGCGAGCCCGAAGCAGACGAGGAACATCGCGACCCACGCGGCGGGCCGCTTCGCCTCGGTGGCCTCGTTGTCCCCCAGCGCGCCGCTGACGGGGTCGCCGACCGACAGCATCCACATCGCGGGGATCGCCAGGGTCGGCTCCAAGAGGAGGACCGCGCCGGTCATGCTCACCTGGTACAGCGCGTAGCCGGCGAGCGCGTCGGTCTCGTACTCCCGGGTGAGCTTCCGGTAGAGCCAGTGGTCGAGCCCGACGACGAGCCGGAGGAACTCCAGCGTGAGGACGACGGCGAGCGCGGCGAGGAGGAAGTAGCGCGTCTCCGTCCACGTGAACCAGCCGAGCAGGTACGGCACCGGGTAGAGGGTCCCCCCGGAGTGGACCAGCCGCCGCTCGAACTCCACGTCGGCCCGCCACTCCGCCGCCGGAAGGGGCACGGGTCAGTTGGTCTCGACGTCCGTCTCGACGCTCTGGTACCGGTCCCGCAGCGCGTCGAACGACTCGCCCGCGCGGAGCGCGGCCAACTCGCCGGCCAGGTCGTCGGCGGGGACCCGGACCTGCGCGGCCGAGTCGCGCTCGCGGACGGTGACGGTGTCGGGGCCGCCCCCCTCGATCCCGTCGCGGTCGATCGTGACGCAGAACGGCGTTCCGACCTCGTCCTGGCGGCGGTAGCGCCGCCCGATCGAGCCGGAGTCGTCGTACGCCACCGCGAGGCCGGCCGCGCGCAGGTCGCCCGCGACCCGGTCCGCGAGGTCGACGAGCCGGTCGTCGTTCGTCACCAGCGGGAATACCGCCGCGTCTTGGGGCGCGATCTCGGGCTCCAGCGAGAGGTACGTCCGCGCCTCGTCGTCGACCTCGTCCTCGCGATACGAGTGCGCGAGGAGCGTTTGGACGGTGCGGCCCACGCCGAAGGACGGCTCGACGACGTGCGGGGTGATGTGCTCGCCGCTCTCGGTGGTCTCCTCGACGGCGAAGTTCGCGACGTCGACGTCGACTTCATGCCTTTCACCGTTCACGTCGACCGCGACCGTCTCGCCGTGGAAGGCGTCGGGGTCGCGCTCGGCGAGCGTCTCCAGCGCCGCGGCGACCGCGCCGGCGTCGCCGCCGAACTCGGGACCGAGGACCGACATGTCGGGGTCGACCGTCGCGCGCTCGACCGTCTTCGGCTCGTCGTAGCGCTTGAACACGGTGAACGAGTCGTCGCCGTACTCGCCGTGCTTCGAGAGGTCGTAGTCGGAGCGGTACGAGAAGCCGGCGATCTCGATCCAGTCGCCGTCGACCTCGCTCTCGGCGTCCCAGCAGTCGGCCGCGTAGTGGGCGCGCTCGCCCGCGAGGTGCTGGCGGAACCGGAACCGGTCGGTGTCGACGCCGACGCGCTCGTACCACGCCTTCGCGACGCCGAGGTAGTAGCCGACCCACGGGGAGCCGATGACGCCCTCGTCGACCGCCTCGCCCACCGTCGTCTCGACGTACTCGCCGTCCTCGGCCTCCTGTTCGGTCGCCGGGTACAGCCGGACGTCGACGTCGCGGACGCGGTCCAGCGGGGGTTCGTCCTCCTCCGGGTCGATGAACTGCTCCAGCTCGGCCTGCGTGAACTCGCGCAGGCGGAGGAGCCCGCCGCGCGGCGAGATCTCGTTGCGGTAGGCGGGTCCGATCTGGGTGATCCCGAACGGGAGGTTCCCGCGGGCGTACTCCTTCAGTCGCGGGAACTCGACGAAGATCCCCTGGGCCGTCTCCGGCCGGAGGTAGCCGGGGTGGCCGTCGCCCGGGCCGATGTCGGTCGCGAACATGAGGTTGAAGTCCTCGACGGGTTCGCCGGCGAGCGGGGTGCCACAGGAGGGGCAGGCGATCTCGTTGTCCGCGATGAGGTCCTCGACCTCGTCGCCGGGGAGCGCCTCGGCGTCCTCGATCTCCGTGACGGCCTCCACGAGGTGGTCGGCGCGGTGGGACTCGCCGCACTCGCCGCACTCGACGAGCATGTCGTCGAACCCCTCGAGATGGCCGGACGCCTCGAAGACGGCCTCCGGCATTACCGTCGGCGCCTCGATCTCGCGGTTCCCCTCGCGGATGGTGAACCGGTCGCGCCACGCGTCCTCGAGGTTCCGCTTCAGCGCCGCGCCCTGCGGACCGAACGTGTAGAAGCCGGCCGTCCCCCCGTACGCGCCGTTCGAGCCGAAAAAGAAGCCCCGTCGCTTCGCCAGTTCGACGAGGTCGTCCGCGGCCATCTAGAGGCCCTCCAGCAGGTCGACGTCGCGCACGATACCGTTGAGATCGGTCCCGTTGACCAGGGGAACCTGCTCGATGTCGTTGCTGATGAGTTCCTGTGCGACCTCCTTCGCCGTCCGGGTGCCGCTGACCGTGACGAGGTCCTCCGTCATGAAGTGGCGCGCCGCCTCCGCCGGGAGCTCCACGTTGCGGGTCGGGAGGTAGCGCGCGCCGGTGGCCTTGATACCCTCCCAGGACCACTCGGAGTCCTGTTCGGCGATCGAGTCGCCCGTGCTCGCCTCGCCCTCGACGACGCGGGCGACCTCGAGAATGTCGACCTCAGTGAGCATGCCGGCGATCGCGGCGTCGTCGTCGAGCACGACCGCGTAGGGGACGTTCGCGAGCCCGATCTCCCGCTCGGCGACCGGCAGCGGGGTCTCGGTGTGGGTCGCGTTGACCGCCTCGGTCGCGAGTTCGCCGACCTCGGTGCCCCCGTTGATCTCGCCGCGGGCGATCGCCCGCACCACGTCGGTGACGGTGAGGATGCCGACGAGCTCGTCGCCGTCGACGACGGGGAGGCGGCGGGAGCGCTCGGCGACCATCGTGGCCGCGGCGTCGACGAGGTCCTCGTCCGCGCCGATCGTCGGGACCTCCCGCATCAGCAGCGCGAGCTGGTCTTCGTCCGGCTGCTCGATGAGGTCGTCGCGAGTGACGAGGCCGCGGTACACCTCGTCGCCGTCGACATCCTTCACGACGGGGACTGAGGAGAAGCCGTACTCCTGGATGTACTCCAGCACGTCGTTCCGGCTCCCGGGAATCTCGACGACGACGAGATCCGACCGCGGCGTCATGGCGTCTGACACGTTCATGCACCGTCTTTCAGCGTGGCACCTCTTGTATACTGCGAAGGTGGTCGGAGACGGCGCGGCCGCGGGTCGGCGCTCGAACGGCGTCACGTATCCGACAACTATCCGACCGATCCGTCGGATCGACGCCCGACCGGCGCCCCGGGCCGTCCGATCGACGGTTCTATCCCGGATTCGCCGTCGATCCGCTCGATCGAACCGGGAATTCGCCGACTGCGGTCGGCTTCGGTTCGGAACGCTTATACGTACTGTGAACAATTGACAATCATGTCACGGAGTTCCACTCCTTGGGACGACCCGGACCCCGATCACCGTCGGACCGCGCTGCCCGCGGACCCGACGCTCGACGCCGACGATTCGCCGGACATCATGGCGTCGATCGACTCGTCCGCGTCGCGATCGGAGCTGGTGATCGCGGACGTCTCGCGGGAGAACGCGTGGGTCTCGGTCGACGAGACCGACGCGACCGTCCTCGAGGAGTGGTGCTGACTCGGTAGTCGATCGACGGTATCGACGGCCTTCCGGCCGTCCCGCGCCGCCCCGTTCACCAGCGACTCCCGGCCGCAGTCACGCGGATTCTCGGATATTTTTCACGCGGATTCCCGGAGCCCTTCGCCCAGTTCCCACGCGCGGATCAGCGACGCGATCGTCCGACACGTCGGCGCCGCGGCCCCGAAGCGGTCGGCGCGGTCGGCGACGGCGCCGTAGATCGCGTCGACCTCGGTCCGACGCCCCGCGGCGACGTCCTCGTGCATCGACGAGCGGTTGGCCGCGGTTTCGTCGGCGACGCGCTCGACGGCGGTGACCGCCTCGTCCTCGCCGAGATCAACGCCGTCGGCGCGCGCGACGCGGGCCACCTCGCGGGCCGCCTCGCGCGCCA
Source organism: Halorubrum sp. Hd13 (assembly GCF_002252755.1). Classification (GTDB taxonomy): domain Archaea; phylum Halobacteriota; class Halobacteria; order Halobacteriales; family Haloferacaceae; genus Halorubrum. Next base: position 36,264 of record NZ_NHOY01000094.1, read on the forward strand.
CCTCGCCGCCCGGCCCGTCGAGCGTCGCGCCGTTGGTGAGGCGCGCGAGCGCGGAGGGGCCGTTTATCCCCGCGTTGACCGCGAGCTTCTCGTACCGGCGTCGGGGCATGTCCGCGGCGACCGTCGTCTCGATCCCGGCCTCGTCGAACGCGGCGCCGACGCGCTCCGCGAGGGGGTCCCGACCGCCGGCGAGCGAGCCGACGACGACCTCGCCGATCCCCGTACACGTCACCCGTCCGGGCTCGGCGAGCAGGGCGCCGTAGCTCGCGGTGCCGGCGAGCACGGTCGGGTCGAGCGCGGCGACGAGCCGATCCTCCGTGAGCCCGTTCTGCAGCGAGCAGACCGCGTCGTACTCGCCGGTCGCGAGCGCCCGCGCCGCCGCGTCGGTGTCGTACGCCTTCGTCGTGACCACGGCGAGATCGGCGGCGCGGTGCGTCCCGTCGGTGAGCGCCCGCGGACGGACGCGCTCGTCGATCTCCCCGTCGATCCGGAGCCCGTCCTCCCGGATCCGCCGCATGTGCGGGTCGCGTCCGACGAGGGTGACGTCGTGGCTCCGGGCCAACAGCCCGCCGATCAGGCTGCCGAGCGCGCCGGCGCCGTAGACGAGGACCTCCATGTGGGGTCCCACGGGGCGCGACTGAAAAGGCGTGGCGGTGGCGCGGGCCGCCGACCCGGGAACTCGCCGCTCGTCAGAACTCGCCGCCCGTCACCCTTTCAGCCCGCTCCCGGTCAGGGGGACGACGACGTCGTCGTCGGCCGCGAGGGTCCCGCGCTCGCGGAGCGCCCGGAGCGCGGCCGGCGCGACGGCGCAGGTCGGCTCGGTGTAGAAGCCCGCCCGGTGGAGCCGGTCGAGCTCGCGCTCCGCCGCCGACTCCGTCACCGCGAGCGCGTCGCCGCCGGTCTCGGCGACGGCGTCGAGGATCTCCCCTTTCCGAACCGGCTCCGCGATCTGGATCCCGTCGGCCGCCGCGTTGACGCGTCCGTCGGGGTGGGCGGCCTCCGGCCCGTGCAGCTCCCGGACGATCGGGGCGACGCCGGCCGCCTGCGCGCCGAACAGTCGCGGGACCGAGTCGATCCAGCCGGCGCGTTCGAGCCGCCGGAACCCCCGGTACGCGCCGAGGAACAGCGTGCCGTGGCCGAGCGGCGTGACGACCGCGTCCGGGGCCTCCCAGCCGCGCTGGGCGGCGATCTCGTAGGCGACCGTGGCCGTCCCCTCGAAGAAGGCCGGGTTCCAGGCGTGGCTGGCGTACCACGCGGCGGCGCCGGGACCTCCGCCACCTTCGCCCGCGTCGCCCTCGCCGTCCTCACTGCCCGCGTCGCCCTTGCCGCCTCCACCGAGCGCGGCGACGCAGGCGTCGGTCACGTCGCTCCGACCGCCCTCGACCCGGACCGGATCCGCCCCGGCGCGGCGGATCGCGCGGAGCTTCGACTCCTTGACGTCGGCCGGCACGTACACCGCGGCGTCGATACCGGCCCGGGCCGCGTACGTCGCGATCGCCGCGCCGGCGTTGCCGGACGAGTCCTCGACGACGCGGTCGACGCCGAGCTCCCGGGCGCGCGTGAGCGTCGTCGTCGCGCCCCGGTCCTTGAACGATCCGGTGGGGAAGACGTACTCCAGCTTGAACTCGGCGTTCCACTCCGCTCCGTCGGGCCCGGTGTCGCCCCGCGAACCGTCCGATTCGCCTCGCGGCCCGTCGGCGTCGACGAGCGGGGTCATCCCCTCGCCGAGCGTCACCCGGTCGGCGGGGTCGTCGCCGACGGCGAGGAACGCCGCGAACGCCCAGAGCCCGTCACCGGCTGGGAGGGACTCGCCCGCTTCGGCGTCCGGGGCCGGGCGATCCGGGATCGGCGGGTCGGCGAAGTTCAGGGGGGCGCCGCACTCGCAACGCCACCGGTCGGCGACGGTCCGACCGCACTCGGGGCAGGCGAGTCGCTCGGGGGCGTCGTCTCCTCCCGGGCTCGCTTCCCCCGCGTCCGGTCCCGTCTGGTCGTCGTCGGTCCGCATCAGTAGCGGTCGACGTTGGTGCCGACCGAGCAGACGTACTCGCCGGCGGCGACCTGCGGGAGCCGCCTGGTCCGCCAGAAGATCCCGTCGGCGTCGGCGGTCACGCGCCCTTTCAGCTCGCCGAAGGTGTCCGTCACTTCGAAGAGGGCGTCGCCGGCCTCGACGCGCTCGCCGAGGTCGCGCTCGAATCTGACGAGCCCGCCCGCGGGGGACCCGTACTGGTCGAACCCGCGCGCCCGGACCTGCCGTTCGACGTCGGCGCCGCCGTCGAGGAAGCCGTAGTGCCGGAGCACGTTGAACACCCCATCGACGCCGTATCGGATCGACTCCTCGTCCCAGCCGACGGCGCCGCCGAGCTCGGGGTCGATCGTCGGGATCCCGTGCTCCGGCCCGGCCCGCGCGAGCTGACCGTCCGGGCCCTTGATGTCGAGGACGTGCCCGCAGCCGAACACCTTCGCGAGCTCCAGGCAGTCGCCGTGGAGGTGATGGCGAATTCCGCACCGCACCCGCGTCTCGTTTATCATCCGGCTGGTCGATCCCTGGTGGAGGTCTAAGATGAGGTCCGCGCGCTTCGCCGCCTGGAACGTCGCGTGGGCGATCCGCTCGCTCGTCGTCCCGTCCTCGTCGCCGGGGTACCCCCGGTTCATTTTCCGGTCGTCGATCGGGTTCCGATGCTCCGCGACCTGAAAGCCGAAGTAGTTGACGATGCCGACGACGAGGACCGCGCCGGACAGCTCCGTCGGGTCGATCCGCGGGACGACGCGGTTGACGACCCCGAGCCCGTTGAGCTCGTCGCCGTCGCTGACCGCCTGCACGTACAGCGTCTCTCCGTCCGTCGCGCCGTTGATGACGGCGACCGGCAGCCGCACGGGGCTCCCGTCCCGCGTCTCCCCCACTTCGAGACGGCCCGTGTCCGTCTCGCCCGGCGGGGCGCGGGCCGTTCCAAGCGTGATCATTACGCGAATGTGGGTCGGGCGCCCCTTTATCCGTTCGGTCCACGGCGATTCACCGACACAAGCTTTATCGCCGTCTCGGTCAACAAACCGGTACCGAGCGCCGCGTTCGCCGGGCGCCCGGGACCGGCACGCGCTCCGTCGCGCCGGACCCGCCCCCGGCGATCCGGCACCCCGGCCGGCGGTCGGGTGCGGTCCCACACACATGAGCATCGACATCGACCCGCTGTCTGCCGACGCCGGACTCACGGTCACGGACCACATCGAGAACACCCAGTTCGAGGTGTACACCGACCGGGCGGTCGACCCGGTCGCGACCCCCGAGCAGGCGCACTACTTCCCGGTCGACGCCAGCGTCACCGTCGAGACCGCGTCGGTCGAGATCCCCCGGGTCACCATCGTCGAGACGCGCGCCGGCGACGGGACCCTCCTCACTCGGGGCGACTCCTACGCGATGCCGTCGGACCAGTACCATGTCGGGATCGACCCCGCGCCGACCAAGTTCTACCTCGCCTTCGAGTCCGGCTTCTCGGTGTCGACGACGGACCGAACCACCCGGATCGACCTCGATGCCCCCGCCGAAGTCGCGCTCGGGTTCCGCTCGCTCCACCAGGTGCCCGCCGGGACGATCGAGACGCCGACCGACCCCGAGTCGCTGATGGACGCCGTGTCGCTGCTGGGCTCCGCGCTCCAGACGACGAGCCCGGAGCGGTCGTTCCCCACCCTCCGGGGGCACCCGCCGCTGATCGAGGCGGGCGACGAGCTCCGCGTCCCGGACCGGATCGAACCGCCCGACTCCGGGGTCCGGATCGTCGTGCCGCCGACCTACGAGCACCTCTACCCGATCGTCTCGCTGGCGTACTACCTCGCGGCCGACGTCGTCCCCGGGGACGCGCCCCGGATCGAGGGCGACGGTTGGAGCCACCCGCTGGAGCCGGACTTCGAGCGCCGGGCCGCCGAGGCGCTCCGGCAGTCGTTCCACTTCGACTGCCTCGCCCGCACCGAGGGGTTCTACCCGGTCGACCTCCACGAGCGCGAGACGACGGACCTGGACCTCGACTGGGGCCGCCTGTACGACCTGCCGCTCGCGGAGCGGCTGGGCGAGTACCTCGACGTACCGTTCCGGCGGGTCGAGCCCGAACTCCCGCAGTGGACGCTGACGACCGACGTGCGCCCCGATCCCGAGAACGTCGAGATGCTCCCGTTCGTCGCCGGGGAGCTGTCGGTCGTCCGGTCTCCCGAGACGGTCACCCCGGTGACCGCGGGCGAGGGCGGCGGGGTCGGTCTCTTCCGCGCTCCGAGCGCCGACTCGGCTCCGCGCTCGACGCCGCTCGGTCCCGACGAGTTCGTCCGTGGCGGCGCCGGGACCGAGCCCGTCCGTGGCGGTGCCGGAACCGAACCCGTCCGTGGCGCCGACGCCGGCGTCTCCCGCGGCGCCGACGCCTCGACCGACCGCAGCGCGGTCCCCGCGGACGCCGACTTCGTGCAGCCGGAACCGGTCGACACCGTCGAGCACGCGTGGGTCGGCGAGGGGGTCCCGCTCGACGCCAACAAGGCCACCCTCGACGCGTACTACCGCCGGCTGGAGGCCGGTCAGGTCGAGCAGTCGCGGATCTCCGTGCTCGTCGTCTGCAACGACGAGCAGATGCGCGAGGAGGGCGAGGTCGCGGACCTGTACGGTCTCCGCGACATGGTCCAGTTCGACATCGAGGTGCGCCACGACCTCACCCGCGCGGAGATGCGCGACGTCCTCGAGTCCGACGTCGACTTCCTCCACTACGTCGGCCACGTCGACCACCGCGGGATGCAGTGTACCGACGAGTACCTCGACTTGACCGACGAGGACCTCGACGTCGGCATCAGCGCCTTCCTGCTCAACGCCTGCCAGTCGTACCGGCAGGGCGAGGCGCTGGTCCACCGCGGTTCCCGCGGCGGCATCGTCACTCTCTCCGACGTGGCGAACTCCCCCGCGACGCAGCTCGGTCGCATCATCGCCCGGCTGATGAACGGCGGCTTCAATCTCCGGACCGCGCTGAACGTCGCGAAGCGCGAACTGATCACCGGCTACCAGTATATCGTCGTCGGCGACGGTGGGACGACGATCTGTCAGAGCCAGAGCGGGACGGCTGCAGTCGTCGAGGTGCACAACGGTGGGCCACCGTGGGACTTCTCGATCAAAACGTACCCGAACGGCCCTTACGGCGTTGGAACGCTGACGACTCCGAACACCGGATCGGATACGGCTAACTACTACGTCCCGAGTAATATCGATCTGCAAAATGTACGTGAGTCGGAACTCAAGACGTTTCTCAATCTTGAGGTGCTTCCGGTCTTTACCGAATCGGGACTCGTCTGGAGTGACGAATTCGACTGATTACGGCCCGGCGGTCGACGAGAGGGCGCCCGCCGCCGCGGGCGCCGCCTGCGTCAGCAGGAGGAGCGCGGTGAACAGGACGCCGGCCATCTTCGGGTGCTCTGCCACGTATTCTGCAACACTTTCGTGCATATTACACAAGATATCGCATGTAATTAAATCACACATTATTGTGCGCCAACCATTTTCTGATATTTGAATACTCAAGAGTTATAAACAAACTCGGCAACGATCGAGCCGATCGGCGCCGCACCGCCTCGCTCGGCCGTATCATCGGTGTATTAAAGGGCGTTTCGGCGCAGTTATCAGCATGGGAAAGGCGGACGACGTCGACCTCCTCGACCCGTTCCGTCAGTTCCTCTCGCTGCGGCGGGACGTGCTCGTCCTGTCGCTCGCGATGTTCGCGTTCAGCCTCGGCTTCCAGATGACGAACCGGTACGTCCCCGAGTACATGTCCGCGTTGGGGGCGAGCGCGTTCGTCATCGGGCTGTTCGGGACCGTCGGAAACGTCATCGGCGCGGTGTACCCGTACCCGGGCGGGCGGCTCTCGGACCGGATCGGGTCGCGGCTCGCGCTCACGCTGTTCGGACTGTTATCGAGCCTCGGGTTCGGCGTGTGGCTCGTCGCGCCGACCCTCGGGACCGTGCGGTTCGCGGGCGTCGTCTTCGAGCCGTGGATCTGGATCTTCGTCGGGCTATTCTTAGCGCAGGCGTGGAAGTCGTTCGGGCTCGGCGCGACGTTCGCGATCGTCAAGCAGTCGGTGCCGCCGGAGCGGCTGGCGCGCGGGTTCGCGAGCACCGAGGTGTTCCGCCGGACCGCGTTCCTGATCGGCCCGCTGATCGCGGCGGGGATCATCCAGTACGCGGCCGACTTCACCGTGAGCTTCCAGTACGTGCTCGCGGTGGCGCTCCTGTTCGGCGTTGTCGCCACCGCGCTCCAACACACGCTCTACGACGCGAGCGAGGACACGCTCGGCAAGGAGTTCGAGGGGGTAAGCGAGGTGGTCGAGGACCTCCGGAGCCTCCCGCCCGAACTCCGCCCGCTGCTCGTCGGCGACACGCTCGTGCGGTTCGCGAACGGAATGGTGTACGTGTTCTTCGTCATCGTGATCACGCAGTTCCTCGAGGTCGGCCTCGACGTCGGCCCCCTCTCCCTGTCGCCCGCGGCCTTCTTCGGCGTGCTGCTGGCGATCGAGATGTCGGTCGCGCTCGTCTCTATGCCGCCCGCGGCGCGCGCCGCGGAGCGGGTGGGGCTCAAGCCGGTCGTCGCGCTCGGCTTCCTCGTGTACGCGGTCTTCCCGGTGCTCCTCATCAACGTCCCCGCCGACGCGCCCCTGACCGCGCCGCTCGTCGTCGCGCTGTTCGCGTTCTCCGGCCTCCGGTTCGCCGGGCTCCCCGCGCACAAGGCGCTGATCGTCGGCCCCGCAGAGCGCGACACCGGCGGTCGCGTCTCGGGGTCGTACTACCTCCTCCGCAACGCGGTCGTCATCCCGAGCGCGGCGCTCGGCGGCCTGATCTACGGCGGGTTCTCGGTGCCGGGAACCGGGCTCTCCGTCGCGGGGGATCCCGTCGTCGCGTTCGGGCTCGCGAGCGCGATCGGGCTCGTCGGCGTGGCCTACTTCGCGCTGTTCGGCGAGGAGTACGACGCGTACGCCTGACCGTCGGCGGAGCGGTGGTTCGAGACGGCGCGCCCCGGTCGCCCCGCCGTTTTTCACCTCCCGCGACCGAGAGCGGGTATGACGGACACCGCCGCCGCGATACGGGAGGCGTTCGAGCACACCGACTACGACCTCGGCGACGTCGCGGTCAACCGGCAGCAGGTGCGAGTCCCGGTGCTCCAAGAGGGGGCCGACCCCGACGCGCTCCGCGCGGTGATCGAGGAGGCGCTCGGCGCGGACGCGGTCGTCGGCGTCACCGTGAGCACGGAGACGATCGACGGCGAGGACACCATCGGGACGGTGGTCTCGTTCCAGCACCGGCCGTGACGCGGTACGATTAAGCGTGCGGTACCCGTAGCCACCGCGTATACGATGACGGCCGACCACGGACACGACGGCGCACAGTACCTCGCCGGGTCGCCGGTCCGTGTCGCGGTCCTCCGGACGCTCCGGCGGGAGCCGCGTCGCCCGGCCGCGCTGACGGACGCGGTCGACGCGACCCGGACGACGGTCCAGCGGATCCTCGGGGGATTCCGCGAGCGCGACTGGGTCGTCAAACGCGACGCGACCTACCGCGTGACGCCGACGGGGGAGCGCGTCCACGACGCGTACGAGGCCCTGTTGGACGAGGTTGAGCTCGCCGACCGGTACGGGGGGTTCGCCGCCGACCTCGAACGCGTGGGCGCCGAGTTCCCTCCGGAAGCGCTCGACGCCGGCGAACTGACCGTCGCGACGGACGGGAACCCGCTCGCCGCGGTCGACCGGATCACCGAGCTCCTCCGCGAGGGCTGCGGCGCCGAGATCCGCGCGGTCTCGCCGATCGTTATCCAGCAGTTCAACCGGGCGGCCGCGACCGCGCTCGACGCCGGCGCGGAGGTCGAGCTCGTCATCGACCGCGACGTCGTCGAGGCGTCGATCGCCGACTTCGGGCCGGCGACCGACCGAGCGCTCGACGACGACGACGCGACGGTCTACGTCTCGCCGGAGCCGATCGAGTACGGCGTGTTCAGGTGCGACGACGTCGCCTGCGTGACGGCGTACGACCGCCGGAACAACCCCCGATGCGTGCTGGAGTCCACGGACCCGGCGGTGGTCGAGTGGGTCGACGACCGGTTCGAGTCGTTCGTCGCCGACGCCAGCCGGCTGTCAGCCGTCGTCGAGAACGCCTGATCTGAGGCGATTACGCCTCGGTGTCGCCGTCGGAGTCCCCCGGGGACTCGCGGTCGTCGTCGCGGCGGTCGGGATCGAAGTTGGCGGGGACGACCGTCGGGTGGTCGATGCCGACGGACGGGGTGCTCGCGCTCATAGCTCTGTCTGGGCGTACGCGACGCACCGACTAAAAATTACTCATGGGCATAACGCATCCCGCCCGCGGGAGGGTATGTTCAGTGGTTATCCGATTCTCCTATTTCGGGGCTACTCGCCGAACTCGTCGGCGTACAGGTCCTGCGCGTGTTCGATCGCCGCTTTCGCGGCCGCCTTGTCCTCCCAGCCGAGGGTCTCGACCTCTTTCCCGGCCTCGAGGTTCTTGTACGTCGAGAAGAACTCGTCTATCTCGTCGCGGATCTGCTGGGGGATGTCCGCGAGGTCCTCGATGTGGTCGAAACGGGGGTCCTCGGTGGGCACCGCGATCACCTTGTCGTCCTGCTCGCCGTCGTCGTCCATCTTCATGAGCGCGACGGGGCGGGCCTCGACGACGCAGCCGGGGAACGTCTGGTCCTCGACGAGCACCATCACGTCGAACGGGTCCTCGTCGTCGTAGTACGACTGCGGGATGAAGCCGTAGTCGTACGGGTAGTGGACGTTCGAGTGGAGCACGCGGTCGAGGACGACGCCGGGGATGTCCTTGTCGTACTCGTACTTGTTCCGCTCGCCCTTGAGACACTCCACGACCGCGTAGATCTCGTCGGGCGCGTCCGGACCCGTCTCGAGTTCTTCCCAGAGGTTGACCATGTGCCAGATATTCGGTCCAAGGGTCGCAAAGTCCTTTCGGGTTCCCCTCGCCGTCGCGACCTCGGCGAGGCCGGAGCCCCGTCGACGTGACCCCCGCTTTTGATCGATCGTCTCGTCGATCCGGCCGTTTCGGAGCCCCGTTCCTCGACCGACATCCGGCCGGTTTACCAGTTGATCAACTGTCAATTTCCACCCGAACCTTCCGATTCGTCTGATAGATCGTCACGGATGCGTCTCGTTGACCGGCGATCACTCGGATGCGGCGGTCGGTCCGTATCGGCGGCGTCGCATCCGATAGCTCCGATATCGGGGGTATCAGGGGTTTCTTCCGCAGCTAGGTATTTAAACACCGACGAACCTTGAGAAAGGTTATAAGTTCGGCTTCCCTTCAGTCAACTATGTCAGAGGCACAAGCAGTTACTGACACGGAGGCAGCGCGACCGGCATCGGACCTAACGGCGTTCCAACAGAACATCCTCGCGATTCTGTCGGAGGAACCCATGTACGGGCTCGCCATCAAGCGCGAGCTGGAGGCGTACTACGGCTCCGAGGTCAACCACGGGCGGCTCTACCCCAACCTCGACGACTTGGTCGAGGACGGGCTCGTCGAAAAGAGCGAGCTCGACAAGCGGACGAACCAGTACGAGCTGACCGAGGCCGGCCACGACGCGGTCCTCGGACAGCTGGAGTGGGTCCTCGACCGGTTCGTTACCGACGAGGCGCGCGGCGACGAGATTCGCGCGCTCCTCGGCGAGTAACGCCCGAAGGCCCCGCGGGACGCACCGGCGAGAGACCGACGCAATTCTGGCACACGCACGCGCGGTGAAAACCGCGCGCTTCCGACTTCCCGAGCGACGGCGCCGTCGTCGCTGACGCCGCGACCGCCGATCCGGGGCTCGACTACGGCGAGTCCGGCCCGTCGACCTCGGCGGCGACCGACTCGATCACCGTCAGCGACTCCTCGACGGCGGCGAGCTGCTCGTCCGTCGGCCAGCCGTTCCGCGGTAGGTACTCCTCCCGGAACTCCTCGCGCACCGCGGGCGCGGCGTCGTCGACCGCGCGGACGTAGTGATTGCTCATGAACGCCGCGAAGCTGCGGGCGGTGTCGGCGTGCGGCTCGCCGTGCGCGTCGGCGACCGCGTCGGCGACCGCCTCGTTGTAGGCGGCGATCTCGTCGTAGCGGTCGGCGTCGCCCGGCCCGGACAGCGACACCTCGACGGCCCGGTCGGTGGTCTCGATCCGGTCGAGCTGCACCGTCCCGTCGGCCATCCACTCGTCGGGGTACAACACGAGGGTGTCGTCGTCCTCGCGGAGCCGCGGGACGTAGTCGTGACCCGCGACGAGTTCGTCGCGGCGCTCGCGGTAGAACGCGGCGGCGGCGTCGTCCTCGGTCCGCCGGGCGAGCCGCGTGAGCCGCTCCGCCTCGTCGACGACCTCGACCGGCACGTCCGGGACCCGATCGTCGTCGCTCGCGCCGTCCTCGGCCGCGTCCCCGTCACCCTCGGGCTCTTCGGCCGCCATCACCTCTCGCGCTCGTTCCTTCGCCCACTCCGGGGGTTCGTCGTTAGTTCGCGTCATCGAGTGCCTCGTTCGCTAGATCGTCGGCGCGCGCGTTTATCTCCCGCGGAACGTGGCCGATCGACCACCGGTCGAACCGCGCTAACAGCTCTCTGGCGCGCACCCGCTTCTCGCGCAGTTCGGGGTCGTTGGCGTCCCACTCGCCGCGCACCTGCTTGACGATCAGCTCCGAGTCGCCGCGGACGTCGATCGCCTCGAAGCCGTACTCGTCGGCCGCCTCCAGCGCCCGGATCAGCGCGGCGTACTCGGCCTGGTTGTTTGTGACCGTCCCGATCCGCTCGCCGCCCTCGGCGACGACGCCGTCGGACGTGACGAGACACCAGCCGACCGCGCCGGGCCCGGGGTTCCCGCGGGAGGCGCCGTCGAAGTAGACGTGCGCGCGGCCGCCCCCCTCGCGGATGAGGTTCGTCAGCCGCGTCGGGTCGCTCCCCTGTACCACGACCTTGTCGTCGTACGCGACGGCGACGGCGCCCTCGCGCTCGGCGCGCCACCGCTCGTGGGCGGTGTTTCCCGGCTCGATCCGGACGCCGGCGTCCTCCAGACGGGTCCGCGCGGTCACCGGATCGCAGTCGATCGTCGGCATTCGTTCGCAGTCGTCGCCGGCGCGTCAAAGGCCTGTCCGTCGCCGGTGCGGTGAAGACCGTCCCTCGTCGGTGCGGTGAAGTCGGGTCCGTCGCCGGTGTGGTGAAGACCGTCCCTCGCCGGCGCCTCACCGCGCGGTCGGGCGATCCCCGTCTCTCACGAACTTTTAAGTTAATCCGTTAAGATAGTATATAAATGCGATGACACGGCCCACCCGGCAACGGGATCACGACCGGCAGCGTGTGCGGGACGAGGACGTCGACGAAAACGAAATTGACCCGGAAGAGCTGGACCCGGAGGAGTTAGACCCGGAGGACTTCGACCCCGCGGACCTGACGCGGACGGCGGACGGCGAACTGATTCACGAGGAGACCGGCCTGATAGTCGAAGAGGAACAGATCGATCCCGGCCCGGAGTGGCGCGCGTTCAATCACTCGGAGCGGCAGTCGAAGTCGCGCGTCGGCGCCCCGACGACGAAGACGATGCACGACAAGGGGCTGACGACGACGATCGACTGGAAGGACAAGGACGCGTACGGACGATCCATCTCCTCGAAGAAGCGCTCGCAGATGCATCGGCTTCGGAAGTGGCAGGAGCGCATCCGGACGAAAGACGCGGGCGAGCGCAACCTCCAGTTCGCGCTCTCGGAGATCGACCGGATGGCGAGCGCGCTCGGCGTCCCCCGATCCGTCAGGGAGGTCGCCTCGGTCATCTACCGACGCGCGCTCAACGAGGACCTCATCCGCGGTCGGTCGATCGAGGGCGTCTCCACCGCCGCCCTTTACGCCGCCTGTCGTAAGGAGGGCATTCCCCGGTCGCTGGAGGAGATCTCCGACGTCTCCCGAGTCGACCGCAAGGAGATCGGCCGGACGTACCGCTACATCTCCCAGGAGCTCGGCTTAGAGATGCGTCCGGTCGACCCGAAGAAGTACGTCCCCCGCTTCTCCTCCGAGCTCGAACTGAGCGAGGAGGTCCAGTCGAAGGCCAACGAGATCATCGAGACGACCGCCGAGAAGGGGCTCCTCTCCGGGAAGTCCCCGACCGGGTACGCCGCCGCCGCGATCTACGCGGCCTCGCTGCTGTGTAACGAGAAGAAGACCCAACGCGAGGTCGCCGACGTCGCGCAGGTGACGGAGGTCACCATCCGCAACCGGTACCAGGAGCAGATCGAGGCGATGGGGATCCACAGCTGAACGAAGCGACGGGGATCCACGACTAGGCGCCGGCGCGGGAGAGCGGCGCGGTGTTTTTCGGCTCGCGCGCACGTACCGTAACGCATGCTCGTCTGCGGGACGCACCGAGGGCTGTATCGGCTCGACGATCCGCTGGACGACCCGACTCGGGTCGCCGCGTGCGGGCGGGTCCGCGAGGTCGTCCGCAGCGGCGACGCCCGAATCGCCGCGACCGAGGAGGGGCTGCTCCGCTCGACCGACGGGACCGAGTGGGACCGCTTCGAGCTCTCCGAGGACCCGTTTTCCGTCCTCGCCGGTCCGGAGACGGTCCTCGTCGGCACCCGGCCGGTCGGCGTACAGCGGGCGGGCCCGGACCCGGAGACCGGGGACTGGCGGTTCGACCCCGTCGGCGACCTCGCCGCGCATCCGCACGGGGAACGGTGGCGCGACCGGGCGCCGGACGGCGAGCCGAGCGTCAGGACGCTCGCCATGCACCCGGACGACGGGGTCCTCGCGGGGCTCGAACCGGGCGGCGTCTACGCCTTCGGCGGGGAGTTCTGGCGGCGGTACGGCCGCGGCGTCCACGACGACGTCCACGACCTGCGCGTGCTCGGCGACGGCGGCGTCGTCGCCGCCACCGGGAACGGGCTCTACCGGACCGACGACGGCGACCGGTGGCACCGGCTCGACACCGACTTCCGCGACTTCTGGGCGAACTACTTCCGCGAGGCGATCGTCCACGGCGGGCGGCTCTACGCCGGGGCGAACCGCTGGGGGCCGGACGCGCCCTCGGGCGTGACACTCTCGGCGCCCGCGGACGACGGGGAGTTCGACGCCGATGCCGACCCCGTGCCCGCCGCCGACCCGGCGTTCGTGGTCTCGTGGGCTGTCACCGGGGACGCCCTCGTCGGCGGGACGCTGCGCGTCGACGACGACGGGTTCGCCGCCGAGGAGCCGGCGCCGCTGGTCGTGCGCGAGGACGGCGCGTGGAGCACCGGCGCGACGCTGCCGGCCGGCGTCACGTCGCTCGCGACCTGACCGCCGCCCGGCCGACGGCGACATCGTCAAGTCCGACTCGCCCCTAGCACCGGCGAATGCGTCTCGACGAGTTCATCGAGTTCGAGGCGAACGAGCGCGCCGAGCGGCGGCGCCTCGCCGCCGAGAAGGACTACGGCATCTTGGACCGCCTGGACTCCTTCGAGCGGCGCTTCGAGGAGCACGTCTCCGACGACGCCGTGGTCGGCAGCGTCTCCCCCTCCATCTTCGTCGGTCGCTCGGACTACCCGAACGTCTCGACCGGGCTGCTGTCGCCGGTCGGCCGCGAGGAGCGCGCGGCCGCGTTCGAGACCTCCGCGTCGTGGTACGACGAAGGGGTCTCCATCTCGGACGTGTTCGACCGCCGGACCAGCCTGCTCAACTCGGCGCGCGGCGTCGACGTCAGGGACGTCGGTGCGAGCGCCGACGCCGTGGGGGGCGTCTCCGCCTCCGTCACCGCGGGCGCCGACGCGGCCGCGAGCGTCCACGACGCGTGGAACGGCTGGGTCGGCGTCCAGCGGGAGGTCGCCATCGCCGACCGCCCGGTCGACGTGGAGATCGGGCTCGACGGGGCGCCCGACCTCGACTTCGACGTCGGCACGCAGGACATCAAGACGCCGACCGGACCCCGCGCGGCCGCCCGCACCGCGGAGCTCGGCGAGAACCCGCACGTCCCCCGCCCGATACAGAAGACCCTGGAGGACGACGACTGGCGCGCCGAGGGCGCGATGACGTACCTCTACCGCCGCGGGTTCGACGTGTACGAGATCAACACGATCCTCTCCGCGGGCGCGCTGGGGCGCGGAGAGAACCGCCGGCTCGTCCCGACGCGCTGGTCGATCACGGCGGTCGACGACACGGTCGGGCAGTTCCTTCGCGGCTCGATCCGCGATAACCCGACCGTCGACCGGATCGAGGTCCACCGCAACGAGTACCTCGGCAACGCGTTCTGGGTCGTTCTGGCGCCGGGGCGGTGGGAGTACGAGCTCGTCGAGATGAAGTCGCCCGGTTCGATCTGGAACCCGGACCCCGAGGCGGGCGTCTCCCTCGCGGCCGCCAGCGAGGGCCGCGAGGGCCGGACCGGGTACGTCGAGGAGACGGCCGGCGCCTACTACGCGGCCCGGCTGGGCGTCCTCGAACACCTCGACGACCGCGGGCGACAGGCGAAGGCGCTCGTCTTGCGGCACGTCTCCGACGACTACTGGGGCCCCGTCGGCGTCTGGCAGGTGCGCGAGGCCGTCAGGAACGCGTTCGACGGGGAGCGCGGGACCGCCGAGACGTTCGGCGAGGCGGTCCGCGGCGTCGCCGAGCACCTCCCGGTGTCGCTCGGTCGCCTGCGGCGGAAGTCGACGCTCGCGGCCGGGCTGCAGGCGAATCTCAGTGACTTCGCCGACGTCGGGTGAGGTCGCGGAGGCGACCGCGGGTCCCCGCCCCGATCGCTTTAGTCGCGTCACCGAGTGTGTGGCCTCATGGTTCCCACCGTCCCCGCGTTCGGCGGCGTTCCAGCCGGTCCCGAGCTCGTGATCATCCTGATCATCCTCGTCCTCCTCTTCGGCGTTCCAATCGTTCTCATCGCGGCAGGCGTGGTGTTCCTCAAACTGCGCTCTGATAGCGAGGAGGCGGACGCCGACCGCATCGCGGACCTGGAGGCGGAGGTCGAACGCCTCCGCGAGGAGGTGGACGACGAGCCGGACAGCCGCGACGGCGACGACGATGGCTTATAAACCCCGATGCGGTGGCGTCGCCGGTGCGTAGCGCCGGCTGTGAGCGAGAGCTTCGCTCTCGCCCCGCGAGCGGCTGCTACGGAGGGATTCACCGCGACGTGATTCGATGATAAATCCCGATCAGCGACAGCTCACGTTTGGGTAGAATCCCCAGACTCTCTGCCCGCGTCGCTCGCTCCCGTCGTCGTTAACACTCCGTATCAGTCCTCCGCCCAGTAGTACAGGTCCTCGCGCGGCGCGTCGCAGTTCGGGCAGCTATCGGGAAGCTCCGTCCCGATCTCGCCCATCTCGCCGCACTCCCAACAGCGCCACATCACGTAGGCGGTGCCGAACACGTCGCGGGCGTCGGTGAGCCCCAGTTGCCGTGACTCCGACGGCGACGTGACGTAGAAGCCGTCGTCGTCGACTCCTCGGACCGTCCCGAGTTCCTCGCCGTCCTCGTCGTACACCGGTTGTCCGATGCTCACGTCGGCGAATACGGGTTCTTCGGAGGCCATGCGCGGGGGTACGCACCGGTCCCTCATAAGTGTGGTATGTGGTCGCGTCCCACAGAAGAAGGAAGATCGATATCGTACCGATGCGACGCGGAGGCGAGGACTGAGACGCCGTCAGGCGACCGGCGTCCGCTCGACGACGGTCCCGTCGACGGTCGGGTACTGCTCGACGATCTCCCCCTCGTCGAGGTCGCCGTCCTCGATCATCTCCTCTAAGAGCCACCACGCGATCTCGACGTGGTCCGACTTGACGGTGTAGAAGTCTTCGGGGACGCCGAGCGACTCGAACCGCTCGGGGTCGGCGAACGCCTTTCCGTAGACGAGGGTGCCGTCGTCGGTCACCTCGTCGAACTCGCGGCGGATGTTCTTCGCCATCCGCTTGAGCCGGTTCCGGTGTTGGGCGGCGTCTTTGAACACCGACGTACAGAAGTACACCTTCTCGTGGCTCGCCATCTCGGAGACGATCGCGTCGTCCTTCGACCCCTCGACGGCGGACATGTGGCCCTCCTGTAGCTCGAACCCCTCCTCCTGCATCCGGCGGTAGTTACCGTCGGACATCTCGAACTCGTTGATGTTACAGAACTCAGCGGCGCCCTCGTCTAAGAACTCCAGGAACTCCGGCTCCGCGCGGATGCCGGGGATCTCGAAGGCGGGCGTGAGCCCCTCCTCCCGGGCGATGTACAGGATCTCCTCCCATTCGGTCCCGTGCATGTCGCCCCACAGCTCCACCGGCGGGTGGAAGCGGATCTCGTCGAGCCCCGCCTCCGAGAGGCGGCGCATGTTCTCGCGGCCCCCCGTGATCCCGGTGTACAGGTGCGTGTGGTGGTCTTCGCCGAACTCGTCTTTCAGCAGTTCGAGGTAGCGGGTCGTCTTCGCCATCGCCTCCTGCGGTTCGCCGCCGGTGATCGAGGTGCCGAGCGCGCTCATGCGCTTGGCCTCTTCGATCACGTCCTCGTCGGACTCCACCTTCCGCTCGTTTGCGTACACGTCCGTGACGTTCTTCCGGTTCTCTCCGAGGGGGCAGTAGAAACAGTCCCGCTGGTCGCAGTAGCCGTAGACGAACAGCACCATCTTACCGCCCTTGGCGCACTGTTCACAGCCCTTGGAGATCATCTGTCCCCTCCTACCGGCCGCGGCGTGAAAAAGCGTGCGAACTCCGCGTTCCCGGGAGAGGCGTTATCACGCCGGTGTCGCGGGCGCCGCGAGCGTGACGCGCCGGCGACCCGACCGCTCGGACCGGGCGAACACAAAGTATGTACCGCCCCCGACGCGACCGGAGGCCATGACCCGAGAGCCGACCGCAGACGAGAGAGCCGAGTCAGCCGACGCCGGGTCCGAGTCGGCCGACGCCGGGCCGTACACTCGCCGTCGCGCGCTCGCCGCCGGCGGTGCAGTCGCGCTCGCCGGCCTCGCCGGCTGCACCGCGCTCGACGTCGCCACCGGCGAGCCCGCCGAGTTCACCGCGGGGACCGCGACGGTCGCGGACGCGACGCTGTCGGAGAGCGGGTACGAGCTCAACGAGGTGACCGACCGGACCGTCTCGCGCGAGTTCGAGGTCGGCGGACAAACCCGAGAGGTCCGCGTGACGAACACCGTCGCCGAGTACGACAAGGCAGTCGAGCTGTTCGGCCAGCGCTACCAGGCCGCCGTCTTCGCCGCGGTGACGACGCCGCAGGTGCAGGTGCTCGGGCAGGCGCTCAACCCGATCGCCGAGATGAGCACCCGCGATCGAGCCGAGCTCATCCTGAACCGCTACGAGAACGTCGGCGACTTGGAGCGCGGCTCGGAGTACACGACGACGGTCCTCGGCGCCGACGCCGAGGTCGTCGTGTACACGGCCGAGGGAGAGATCGAGGGGACGGGGACGAGCACGGAACTGGAGCTTCACATCGGCGAGCCGGTCGCGGCCGGCGACGACTTCGTCCTCCCGCTCGCCGCGTACCCGGCCGCATTCAGCGACGGCGAGAACGTCCGCCAGATGATGAACGGGATCGAACACGAGCCGGCGTCGGGCGGGGACTGAGCCGACCCGACCGAGGAGACGCGACCGGCACACGGGCCGGAAACTCCCGCCCCCGTGCGCCGCCGCTCCGAGCCGAAAACATATGCCGGCCCCTCGCATAGCGTCGCGTAATGCTGTTGGTCCTCTGCGTCGACCTCGACGACGACCTCGGCCGCAAGACCGGGATCCCGACCCCGGTGATCGGCGCCGACGACGTCACGGAGGCCGCCGTCGCACTCGCGACGGCCGACCCGGAGGACTCGGACGTGAACGTCCTCTTCCAGGGCGTGAACGTCCACGACGAACTCGCGGCCGGCGGCGAGGCGGTCGAGGTCGCCGCCGTCACCGGCGTTGACGGGTCCGACGTGAAGGCGAACCGCGCGGTCGGGAAGGAGGTCGACCGCGTCCTCGCCGAGCTGTCGACCGGCGAGGAGGTCTCCGCGGTGGTCATCACCGACGGCGCGCAGGACGAATCCGTCCTCCCGGTGATCCGCTCGCGGATGCCGATCGACGGGATGCGACGCGTCGTCGTCCGGCAGGCGCAGGACCTCGAATCGCTCTACTACACGATCAAGCAGGTGCTCGCGGACCCGGAGACCCGCGGCACGATTCTCGTCCCCCTCGGCGTCCTCCTCCTCATCTATCCGCTGGTCGTCGTCGCGAACCTCTTCGACGTCGCCGGCGCGGCGGTCTTGGGGATCCTCTCCGGGCTCGTCGGACTCTACTCGCTGTTCCGCGGGCTCGGGCTGGAGGAGACCGTCGACGGGGCGGCCTCGACGGTGCGGAACGTCCTCTACACGGGGCGCGTGACCCTCGTCACGTACGTCGTCGCGCTCGCGCTGATCGTCGTCGGCGGCGTGCAGGGCGTCGAGACGGTCGAGACGGTCAGCGCTGTCCGCGGCGGGTCGATCACCGCCGGCGTGACGCTGGCCGCGTTCGTCCACGGGTTCGTCCAGTGGCTCGCGGTCGCCGGCGTCACCTCCAGCCTCGGTCAGATCACCGACGAGTACCTCGGCGGCCGGTTCCGGTGGCGGTACCTCAACGCCCCCTTCTACGTGCTCTCCATCGCGGTCGTGCTGTACGCCGTCTCCGGCTTCTTCCTCCCGGACGCGCGGGGGGTCACGTCGCTCGGCCTCCCGGACCTCGCGATGGCGCTCGCGGCCGGGACGCTCACGGCCGTGTTGAGCACGCTCGCGTTCGCCGTCGCGGAGTCGCAGCTCCCGTCGGCGACGGGCGTCGGCGAGCGGAAGAGCGGGTAGGTTGCGGGGCGGTACGGCGGCGGAGCGGCCGGGTCCGTTACCGGGGCGTCCACTCCTCGCAGGCGTCCATGTCGTCCATCAGTTCGTCGTGATGGTCGCAGTACGGCTGCATCCCCTGATCGGTCCGGACGTAGTCGAAGTGCGTGCAGTTCCCGCAGTAGGTGTCGCCGGGGCCGTCCCGCGCGGCGGCGTCGACGCCGGGCGAGACGTCGGCGCCGGCCCGCCCGTCTGAGCCCGGCCCCGCGGGTCCGTTCGGCCCGTCGGCGGGTCCCGCGTCGCCGAGGGGCGACCGGATGTCGGTGTCGGCCTCGCCGCCGTCGCTCACGCCGGCGGAGCCCCCCCGTCGCTCGCCCGAGACGCCTCCGGACGAGCCCGTGCCGAGACCGGTTCCCGAACTCGTCGTCGCCCCGTTCCCGGTCGTCGCGTCCGTCCGTCCCGCCCGGTCCGGTCGGTTCGTCTGCGTCTCCACGTCGCCGTCGGGGGTCCCGCCGAGGAGGCCGACGCCGCCCATCCCGTCGATCTGGTCGCGCTCGACCTCGATAATCTTCGTCTCGCCCTTGTGGGTCACCTCCATCGTGACGGTGCCCCCGGGGTCGTTGCGCGTCTTGAAGTTGGCGACGCCGACGAAGACGCTCCACAGCGCCGTCGCGGCGCCGACGAAGTACAGCCCCGCCGTCGGCAGCGTGAGGTCGGTCAGCTCCGGTCGCGGTCCGCTGACCCAGTGGTAGGGGTAGGCGTACGCGAACAGCGCGACGCCGAGGCACATCACGCTCGCCCCGACGACGGCGGCGACCCGCGTGTTGCGGTCCGCGGGGAGGACGGCCATCACGCCGAGCAACACCAGTGGGACGCCCACGCCGCCGAGCACGCCGCCGAGCCGCCGCGCCTCGCCGGAGCTGTAGCCGCTCGGGAGAGTGACCTCCGCGGCGACGAGGAGCCCGACGACGAGGAGCAGTGTTCCGGCGACGAACGAGCCCACGCCGAGGTAGAGCCGACGCGGGTCGACCTCGGAGCGTCCCCGTCCGCCGTACGCCTCCGAGAGACTGGTCATACGCCGCCTACGTCGTCCTCCCTGAAAACAGTATGTCAGACGTTCGCCCGCGGCGACGGACGGGGCGGCGATTGCGGGGGTGACGGCGCCGCCGGAGGCCCCCGACATCGGCGCGTCGCCCTCCGACATCGGCGCGTCGCCCTCCGACACCGGCGCGTCGCCCTCCGACACCGGCGCGTCGCCTTCCTACACCAGCGCGTCGCCTTCCTACACCAGCGCGTCGATGTCGACGTGCGCGTCGAGCAGCTCCGCCATCCGATCGACGGTGCGCGCGTCTCGGGTCCGGCCGCTGCGGACGATCCCCTCGGCCCGATCGATCGCGGTGACGGTGTCGGTGTTGAGCGCGAGGACGGGCTTGCCGGCGTCGGCGGCCTTCCCGAGCACCGCGCCCGAGGGCCGGTGTCCCCCCGTCAGGACGAGGCACGCGACGCCCGAGGCCTCGAGCGCGGCCGTCTGGACGTCCGCGCGGTCGCCGCCCGTGATGACGGCGGCGTCGCGGGCGCGCCGGAAGTACCGCAGCGCCTCGTCGCCGCCCATCGCGCCCACGAGGAACCGCTCGACGAAGCCGTCGGTCGGGGCGTCGGTGAGCAGCTCGGCGCCGAGCTCGTCGGCGAGCTCGCCGACGGTGACGCCCGCGAGCTCCTTCTCGTGCGGGATCGCGCCGAACACGGTGATCCCTCTCGACTCGAGGAACGGGATCCCGTCCTGGTCGAGCGAGTCGAACGCGTCGTCGGAGACCTTGTTGAAGACGACGCCGGCGAGCCGGTCGCCGAAGGCGTCGGCGGCCGCGAGCACGTCGTCGAGGTCGTTCGGCGAGCCGTACCCCGCGACGAGCACCACCCGCGCGTCGAGCAGCTCGGCGATGTCGACGTCGGTGAGGTCGACGACGCCGCCGGTGGTCCAGCTGGCGGCGCCCTCGACGAACATGTGGTCGCGCTCGGCCGCGAGCTCATCGTACTCCTCGCGGACCCGGTCGCGGAGCGCGTCGGGGTCCTCGGTGCCGCGGATCGCGCCCTCGACGAACGTCGGCGAGTAGACGACGGGCTCCATCTGGTGCATCTCGGCGTCCAGGCCGAGCACGTCGCGGGCGAGCATCGGGTCCTGGTCGAGCGTCTTGCCGACGTTCGACTGGAGGCGGGTCCCCTTCGGCTTCATGTAGCCGACGCTGCGGTCGCGGTCGGCGGCGAGCCGAGCGAGCGCGACGGTGATCGCTGTCTTTCCGGCGCCTTCTCCGGTCGCGGTGACGAGTGTCGTGGTGGTGTCTGTCATTGGTCGAGTTCCTCCGGGTCAACGGTGAGTCTCACGTCGACGGCGGCGGCGTTCGCCCCGTCGGCGTCGGGCAGTGCGACGAGCGGGTTGATGTCGAGTTCGAGGATGGCCGGGAAGTCGGTGACCAGCTGCGAGAGCCGACCGATCGTCTCGATCACGGCGTCGACGTCGACCGGGTCCCGGCCGCGGGCGCCGCGCAGCAGCGGCGCCGACTGGATCTCCTCGGTCATCTCGCGGGCCTCCGGCTCCGAGACGGGCGCGACGCGGAAGGTGGTGTCCTCCATCACCTCCACGAAGATGCCGCCGAGCCCGAACATCAGCAGCGGGCCGAACTGCGGGTCGCGGTTCATGCCCACGATAGTCTCGACGCCGTCCTCCAGATCGACCATCTCCTGGACCTGCACGCCGAGCACGGTCGCGTCCGGCTGGTAGTTGCGCGCCCGGGTGATCAGGTCCTCGTAGGTGTCCGCCACGTCCGCGTCCGAGACGCCGACGGCGACGCCGCCGATGTCGGACTTGTGGAGGATGTCCGGCGAGACGATCTTCATCACGACGTCGCCGTCGACGCCGGCGGCGACCTCGGCGGCGCGCTCGGGCGTGTCGACGATCTCGCCGTCGGGCGTGGGGATCCCGTACGCGTCCAGCAGCTCCATCGCCTCGACGCCGAGGCGGTTGTCGTCGCGGTCGCGCACCGTCTCCAGGATCCCGCGGGCGCGCTCGCGGTCGACGTCGAAGGACATCGGGTCGTCGTACTCGCGCTCCCTGATGTCGCGGTACCGCGCGAGCGTCGCGAGGCTTTCGATCCCGCGCGCCGGGTCGAAGTAGCAGGGGATCCCCCGCGCCTGGAGCTGCTGTTTCGGCTCGCGCGTCCGGTCGCCGCCCATCAGACAGGCGGCCACGGGGGCGTCCATCTCCTCGCTGACCGCCTCGATGGCGTCCGCGAGGTCTGCGAAGTCGATCGTCGCCGTGGGGGCGGCCAGCACGAGGGCGGCCCCGACGTTGTCGTCGGCGACGGTGATTTCCAGGGCCTCGCGGAACCGCTCCACGTCGGCGTCGCCGATCACGTCGACCGGGTTGTGGATGTTCGCCTCGTCGGGCATCGACTCGGCGAGCGCGTCGCTCGTCTCGGCGGTGAACGACGCCATGTCGAGGTCGGCGTCGCCGACGGCGTCGGTCGCCATCACGCCGGGGCCGCCGGCGTTGGTGACGATGGCGACGCTGTCGGTGTCCGGGAGCGGCTGGCTCCCGAGGATACCGGCGGAGTCGAACAGCTCGTCGACCGACTCCGCGCGGATGACCCCGGCCTGATCCAGGCCGGCCTCGTACGCCTTGTCGGAGCCGGCGAGCGTGCCGGTGTGCGAGGAGGCGGCCTGCGCGCCGGCGCTCGTCCGCCCTGACTTCACGGCGACGATCGGGGTGTCCTGCGTCGTCTCGCGGGCGGTCTCGATGAACTCGCGGCCGTCCTCGATCCCCTCGAGGTAGCCGATGATCACGTCGGTCTCCTCGTCCGACCCCCAGTGGTCGACGAAGTCCGTCTCGTCGAGTACGGCCTTGTTGCCGAGCGAGACCACGTCCTTGAAGCCGATCCCGTTGTCGTTGGCCCAGTCGAGGACCGCGGTGACGAACGCGCCCGACTGGCTCATAAAGGAGAGCCCGCCGGGGAGCGCGTTCTCCGGGCCGAACGTCGCGTTCATGCCCGAGGGCGTCGACATGATCCCCAGGCTGTTGGGGCCGACGAGGTTGAGGTCGTACTCGTCGGCTATCTCCGCGAGACGCTGCTCCCTCGCGGCCCCGTCCTCCCCCGTCTCGCCGAACCCGGCGGTGATGACGACGACGTTCCGGACGCCCGCGGCGCCGCACGCCTCGATCGCGTCCAACACGATCGAGGGCGGGACGACGATCACGGCGACGTCGGCGTCGGCGTCGGCCACCTCGTCGACGCAGGGCGTCCCGAGCACCTCGTCGTAGTTCGGGTTGACGGGGACGGTGTCGCCGTCGAAATCGTCGAGGAGATTCGACGTGACGGCGCGGCCGACGGCCCCCTCGCGCGACGTCGCGCCGACGACGGCGACCCGATCCGGGTCGAACAGCTCGTTGAGCGTACCCATCAAGGTGAATCTACGCGAACCTGTGGCTTAAGATCCGTGGGAGCGTCTTCGGTAGCGGAGTCAATAACGAACGACCGTTCGGAATCGTCTGGGTCGGACGAGGACCGTCCGCGGATCGGCGCGGTTCGTCCCCGTCCTCAATCGCTCTCCGACCCGCTCCCCGCTCCCGGACCGACGTCCTCCAGACCGTCGACTTCTTTCCCGGCCGCGTGTCCCGTGACGTCGCTTCCGGCGTTCGCGCGTCCCACCGCCGTCTCGGGTCGCCCGGGCGGTCTCGCCGTGAGCGACTCCTCGCCCGCCTCCCGGCCGACGCTCGGGACGGTGAGCGTGACGACGTTGCCGTCCGCGTGCGTGTCGAACGAGAGGTCGCCGCCCGATCGGTTCGCGACCCAGTACACGAGCCAGAGCCCCATCCCGCCCGTGTGGCGCAGGTCGTCCATCTCCCACCGGTCGGTGATGACGTACCGCTCCTCCGGGGGGATGGGCGGGCAGTTGTCGCGGATCGAAATACCGACCGACTCCGTCGTCTCGGTCACGTCGACCCGAACCCGCGGCGTCGACTCCGCGTGTTCGATCGCGTTCTCGACGAGCTCGGCGATCGCGTAGTCGAGCTCCGGATGCGTGAACGCCCGCACGCCTCGCGGGTACGAGACGGAGAGGCTCGCGACGGGATCGCCGTCCGCGGTCGCGTCGGGGTCGCGGTCCCGGTCGGTGGTCGGCTCGAAGCCGTTCGGCTCGACGTCGGCCGCTCCGTCGGCGGTCGGTCCGCGGTAGCTGACGTCGATCTCGCCGCGGCCGTCGCAGTCGTCGACGACCATGTCGAGCGCCGCTTCGACGACGGGGGCGACCTCCACCGACTGCGGCGAGCCGCGCTGGCGAAGCAGGTCGATGACCCCGCGCTGCTTCTCGGCGGTCGTCAGCAGATCGGAGGCGACCCGCCGAACCGTCTCGGCGTCCTCCGCGAGCGCCGCTCCGAGTTCGGCCAGCTCCTCCGGGTCGGTCGGGGGGGTCCCCGCCCCCTCGCTCTCCCACGCCTCCGGGTCGAACGCGTCCGCGGCCGCCACGCGGTCGACGATCCGCTCCGCGGTGCCGTCGACGATGTTCATGTCGTTGCGGAGCGTGTGACGGAGCAGGTTGTCCATCACGGCGAGCTGTCGCTCGCGGCGGTACTCGTCGGTGACGTCCTGCGCGAACCCGGTGACAGCGACGACCTCCCCGCTCTCCACGACCGGCTCGCCGGGCACTCGAACCCACCGGGTGGTCCCGTCTTCCGTCCCGAGCCGGTAGTCGATCAGCGCCGACTCGCCCGCCGAGAGCCGCTCCATCGCTCGTTCGACGTACGGTCGGTCGTCGGGGTGGACCGCGTCGAGGAAGCTCTCCGGGTTCCGACGGAGCCGGTCGGGGGCGACGTGGAACACGCTCTCGACGGCGTCGTTGATGAACAACAGCTCGGACCAGTCCGCGGAGAACATCCAGAACACGTCCGGAGACACGGAGGCGATCGTCTCCAGGCGCCGCCGCGACTCCACCTCGCGGGTCGCGTCGCGGGAGGTCAACACGTAGCCGTCGACGCCCGTCTCCCCGGGGGTGTGAACCCGCGTCCGGAGCCACACCCACCCGCCGTCCGCGGTGGCGTACCGGTACTCGATCGGTTCGTCCGGGTCGACCTCGCCGGCGACGACCGCCGCGAACGTCTCCCTGAGCCGTCCCTCGTCTTCCGGGTGGACGAGATCGAACGCGTCCGTCCCGACGAGCGCCTCCGGGTCGAACCCGATCACGTCGGTGGCGGCCGCGTTCAGGTGCCGATAGATCCCGTCTTCGTCGAGGACCACGACCTTGTCCTGAGCGAGGTTCAGGAGGGTCTCGGGATCCGGACCGGCGTTCATACGGTACGGGTTCTCCGGGCGGCACATAAGGCTGATCGCCCGATTATCAGCCCGAAAAACCGGCGTTTCAGAGTCAGTCGGCAGAGATCCCGGTCGTCTCGGGGGGCGCGGTGAGCGAGTCGATGCTCCCGTCTTCGACGGTCAGCGTGACGCCGTCGTCACCGAGTTCGACCGCCGCGTCGGTGGCGCCGCGACTGTACTCGGCGGCGTGGTCTCCCTCCGGGTCGAAGCGGACTCCCTCGACCAGGAGCGGCGTCTCGCTCAGTCGCTCGACCTTCCGGTAGGCCGTCGAGAGCGCGATGTCGCACGCGTCGGCCAGCTCGCTCGTGGTCATCGGCGTGTCGGCGGCGCCGAGGATCGCCCGACAGTCGGGGTCCGCGAGGGCGTCGAACGTCGCGTCGAGCGTCTCGTCTCCCTCGGTCGCCGTCGTCGGTCCAGTCGCGTACGAGGCCTGTCGCTTCATGGATGTAGGTACCCGCTCCACCCACCCCAACACCGCCCCTGTATATGAGGGGTATTTTATAAGTGAGCGCCGGAATCGGTCGCCTCCGACCCGTTCGCGGCGGGGTGCCTGCCCGCGCGGAGCGAGGCGCCCGATCGCGTCGCGGCGCGAAGCGAGGCCGGGACGCGGGACCACCGGGGTGCGGGACCGCAGACGGGCCCACGGCGTCAACGTTTTGCCCGGGGGCGGTCACGGACGGATGCAGATGGGATCCGGCATCAGAGCGGAGGTTTCGCTCCCGACGGGGACGCCGTCGCCGTTCGACGGCGTCGCCGACGGTTCGAGCCCGATCTACAGCGTCGCGCGGAGCACGCCGGACGGGGCCGGGGGGTCGGCCGTCTTCGAGTTCATCGCCGACGCCGACCTGTCGGTGCCCGAGGGGGTCGACGTCGTCTTCGACTACGGCGCCAAGGCCGCGTACCGGTTCGAGGCCGACTCCTCGGCCGACTCGCCGTTCGCGGTGCTCGACCGGCACGGGCTGCCGGTTTCGGAGACGACGATCCGAGACGGGCGCCTCCTCGTCACGTTCCACGCGACCGATCTCCCGACGCTCCGATCGGTGCTCGACGCGTTCCGGGAGTCGACCCCGGACATGGAGGTGTTGCGGCTCCTCCAGTCGTCGTCGACGCCGGAGGAGTCGGACCTGGTCACCGTTGACCGGAGCGACCTCACCGAGCGTCAGCGCGAGGTGCTCACGGCCGCCTACGACGCCGGCTACTTCGATCACCCCAAGGGGGCGAACGCCGGCGAGGTCGCCGAATCGCTCGGCATCGACCGCTCGACGTTCAGCGAGCATATCGCGGCCGCACAGCGGAAGCTGCTTTCGTCGCTACTGGACTGAGCGGCCGCGTGCGACCGAGAGCCGCCGTTGATCGGATTCCGAAACTTCAGGAATCCAAACCATCCTTCATGAGTGTCTGTGTCGTACTCGTATCCATGACGAGTCCAGGGACTCACACGTTCGTCTGCCCGGAGTGCCGTCGGTCGATCGAGGTGGACGACGCTATGCGGGCGACGCTGCTCGACGTCGGCTGCGTCGTCTGCGGCGAACCCGTCACCGAGAGCGACATCAGCGACCCCCAGACCGCGTAACGCCGCCCCGTCGTTTGCCTCGGCTCTCCCCGCCGTTACCCCGAGATACGTCGACCGCATCGCCGTCGCCCGCCGAGCGCGCAGACCTCCGCCCGTCGAGCGCGCGGACCTCCACCCGCCTCGCCGGCTCCGCGGTCCGATCCGTCTCGTGTCCTTTATCCGGGCGTACGCCGACTCGTTGCGTATGGCGACGAACAGCGAGGTCGAGATGACCGACGCGGAGGTCGACGCGTTCCTCTCGCACCACGAGACCGGCGTGCTCTCGCTTGCGCGCGACGAGACGCCGTACGCTATCCCGATCTCCTATGGATTCGACGAGGAGTCCCGCGACGCCTTCCTCCGGCTGGTGTCGACGCCCGACAGCGAGAAGCGTGAGTTCCTCGCCTCGAACCCGAAGGCGCGGATCGTGGTGTACGAGGAGGACGGCGACGAGTACGGCAGTGTCGTCGGCGTCGGCACGCTCCGCAGGGTCGACCTCGACGAGCTCACGCCCGAGACGATCGCGCAGTACGGGGAGACCCGCCGCCCCCTCTTCGAGATCTGGGCCGACGGGAAGCCCGACCTCGACATCGACCTCTATCGGTTCGTCCCCGACCGACTCACCGGGCGGACGATCGTCGTCGAGCGCGACGACGAGTGAGGCGGCCGCTGACGCGCTGATTTTCGATCGTCACCCGGCGAGCGACCCGTCCGGGCGAGACCTTATCTGTCGTCGGTATCGTCGGAGAAGTCGCCCTCGCTGGCGCCGGTCGTACAGACCGGACAGCCCGTGGCGAGGATCGTCTCCCGCATCTCCTCGTTGACCTCGATGGTCTGCGCGCAGTCCGAACAGGTGAATTGAACGGTCGTCAACACTGGACCTCTCTCGTCTCTCCGAGACGGCACCGTGCGATATAAATGACCGGCTTCGGGGACGGCGGGTCCCCCGTCGGGTACCCTTCCGGCTTAGTTCGATGCCGTTCCCGCTTCAGTCCGTCCGCGGGACCGCGTACGCGCCGACCGCGAGGAACGCGACCGCGAGCGCCGAGAGGACGGCGAGGTCGCCGACCCACGCGCCTGGCTCGTGAACGATCGCCCGCGTCCCGCGCGCGAAGTACGTCAGCGGCGAGGCGGCGACGGCCGGCCGGAACCACGCCGGCAGCAGGTCGGGCGAGACGAACGTCTCGGAGAGGAAGAGCAGGGGGAGCGCGACCGTGTTGCTCGCGGCGATCACGCCGTCCTGCGAGTCCGTGAGCGCGCCGAGCACGGCGCCGAGCCCGCAGAACAGCGCGACGCCGACGGCGACGAAGACGGGGAGGACGGCGAGCGCGGGCGAGACGACCGGCTCGGCGTCGGTCACCGCGAGGACGAGCCCGAAGATCAGCAGGCTCGCCGCGCCGATGATCGCGACGTTGACCAGTGTGTGCGCGAGCAGCCACTCCGCGCGGGAGAGGGGCGTCGTCGCCAGCTTCTCGAACCGGCCGCCGTCGCGGTGGCGGGCGATCTCCGAGCCGACCCGCGAGAGGGGAGTGAAGAGGACGACGACCGCGAGGTAGCCGGGGATGTAGTACCCCGCCGGCTCCGCGAACAGCCCCCCGCCGGTCGGCTGGGTGCGGACCAAGGCGCCGAAGATCACCACGAGGATCACCGGGAAGAAGAACGTGAAGAACACCGCCGTTCGCCGCCGGAGGAACGACCGCGCCGCCGCGGTCGCCTCGGTGCCGATCCGGCCGACGCGGGTCATCGGCCGCCTCCGTCCGGTGCGTCGCCGCCGTCGGGCGCGGCCGGCGTCTCCTCGCTCGGGATCGCCCGCCCCTCCCGCGGCGAGTACTCCTCGCCGGTGAGCCGCAGGTAGACGTCCTCAAGCGAGGGCTCGGACCACGCGAGCGACTCGAAGGCGACCCCGGCGGCGTCGAGGGCGTCGACCGCGTCGCCGATCGTCTCGGGCCGAACGCCTCGGACCCGCAGCCCCTCGCGGGTCGACTCGGCGTCGGCGTCGCCAGCGAGGCTCGCCGCGACGCGCTCGTCGACGCGCTCGACGAGCCCGTCGCTCGCGGGGCCGTCGAGGGTCACGTCCAACCGGGGGGCGCCGCCGTGTTCGGCGATCAGCTCGTCGGGCGGCCCGACCGCGACGACGGCGCCGTCGCGGAGGAGGGCGACGCGGTCGGCGAGGCGCTCGACCTCGTCCATCGCGTGGCTGGTGAGGAAGACGGTCGTCCCGCCGTCGGCGAGCCGCTCGATCAGGCGGTGGATCGACCGCCGGCCGGCCGGGTCGATCCCGGTCGTCGGCTCGTCGAGGAAGAGGAGGTCGGGGTCGTTGACGATGGCGGTCGCGACGCAGGTCCGGCGCTGTTGGCCGCCCGAGAGCGTCTCGTACCACGCGTCCGCGTCGTCGGCCATCCCCACGTCCCGGAGGACCGACTCGACGCCGCGGGCGTCGTCGTAGAGGCCGCCGTAGTACTCGACCAACTCGGTCGCGGTGAGGCGCTCCGGCGGGTCGAACGACTGCGGGAGCAGGCCCACGCGCTGCGGGTCGACCTCGCGGGGCGGGACGCCGAACACGCGCAGGTCGCCCTCGGCGTCGGTCGTCCCCGTCAGCGCCCGGACGAGAGTCGTCTTCCCCGCGCCGTTGGGGCCGATGAGCCCGAACACCTCGCCGGCCTCGACGCGGAGGTCGACCCCGTCGAGCGCGACGACGTCGCCGTACGACCGCCGGACGCCCTCGCCGACGAGGGCCGGGGCGCGGGCGCCGTCGGCTCCCTCCGCCTCGGCCTCGTCGACCGCGGACGCCGACGCGGCCGCTGTCTCGTTCATGCGTCCGCTCGGTCGGCGGCGCGCGTAAGGGTTGCTCTTCGCGGCGGGAGGCGACGGGCCGGCGCGGCGGCGGGAACCGCCCACCGGTGCCGGGTTCGAGGGCACGGTCCGTTACGCCTAAGCGACCCGACGCCGACCCACGGACATGGACTACCACGAGGCGGCGGCGTTCCTCTTCGACCTCCGCCGCTTCTCGGTCAAGCCCGGGACCGAGCGCGTCGCGGCGCTGCTCGACCGGCTCGGCAACCCCGAGGACGACGTGCCGTTCGTGCAGGTGGCCGGCTCGAACGGGAAGGGGAGCACGGCGCGCATGACCGAGTCGATCCTGCGCGAGGCCGGGCTCTCTGTCGGGCTCTACACCTCGCCGCACCTCTCCGCGCTCGCCGAGCGGGTCCGCGTCGACGGCCTCCCGATGACGGAGGACGCGGTCACCGCCTTCGTCGAGGACGTCAAGCCGTGGCTCGTCGAGCGCGCGGCCGCCGACGAGCCGCTCACGTTCTTCGAGGTCGTCACGGCGATGGCGATCCGCGATTTCGCGCGCCGCGACGTCGACGTCGCGGTGCTGGAGGTCGGGCTCGGCGGCGAGTACGACGCGACCAGCGCGGTCACCCCGGTGGCGACCGCCGTGACGAACGTCTCGCTCGAACACACCGCGGTCCTCGGCGACACGATAGCCGAGATCGCCCGAACGAAGGCCCGGATCGCCGAGCCGGGCGCGCCGTTCGTGACGGCCTGCGGGGGCGAGGCGCTCGCCGTCGTCCGCGAGGTCGCCGGGGAGGAGGGCGCGCCGGTCGCGACGGTGGCGGGGACGGACACGGATCGGGAGGGAGACAACGGAGACGCCGCCGACGGGAACGCCGACGACGCCGCCGGCGACGGTCCCGACCCGTCCCCCGCCCTCTCCGTCGCCTACGACGGCCGCGTGAGCCCGACCGACGCCGAGGTGACGCTCGCCGGCGAGCTGGCGGGGACCTACCGGATCCCGCTCGTCGGCGACCACCAGGCGACGAACGCTGGGGTCGCCGTCGCGCTGGCCCGCCGGACCGCGGCGGCGCTGGCCGAACGGGCGGAGGACGGTGAGGGCGGCGACAGCGACGGAGGGACCGACCGCGCGGGCGCGGACGGCGACTCCCTCCCGGCGGCCGCGGTCCGCGACGGGCTCGCGCGGGCGACGTGGCCCGGCCGGTTCGAGGTGCTCGACACGGCGCCGCTGACGGTGCTCGACGGCGCGCACAACCCGGCGGCCTGCCGGACGCTCGCGGGGACGCTCGCCGAGTACGACTACGACGACCTCCACCTCGTCTACGCCGCGATGCACGACAAGGACCACGCCGGCGCCGCGAGCGCCCTCCCCGACGCCGCCTCGGCGGTCACCTGTCGGCCGGCGCTCGACCGCGCGGAGGACCCGGAGGTGCTCGCGGCCGCGCTCCGGACCGCGGGCGTCGACGAGGTGACCGTCGGCGACGACGTGGCCGCCGCGCTCGACGCCGCGGTCGCCCGCGCCGACCCGGACGACTGCGTGCTGCTCGTCGGGTCGCTGTTCGCGGTCGCCGAGGCGCGGGCGGCCCGGCTCCGGACCGTGACGCCGCGATCGGTCGGCGGGGCGGGCGGGCGCGGCGTCACGG
>NZ_NHOY01000001.1 GCF_002252755.1 Halorubrum sp. Hd13
TCATCGGATTCAACAAAGCACAACATTCAAAAATCTATCAGCGCGAGGTCACCCCTGGAAGTTTTATCAACTCACGGAAGAGGGTCTGGAGTTCTTGGAGGAGCACAACCTGCTCGCAGCGGAGTAGACGCTCGAGCAGATCTACGACACCATCTCTGACAAACC
The DNA here is from genome assembly GCF_002252755.1 of Halorubrum sp. Hd13. Taxonomy (GTDB): domain Archaea; phylum Halobacteriota; class Halobacteria; order Halobacteriales; family Haloferacaceae; genus Halorubrum. The sequence continues at coordinate 166 of NZ_NHOY01000001.1, forward strand.
CGAGAAAATGGTCAAGTACGACAACGCGCCCCGCCCCGACGACGTCTAACGGCCCGTTCTATTCCCGAATAGTTTGCTATTCGTACTCTTTAGCCCGTGACGGGATGATTAACCAACAAATCTATGCCAATACGCGCTCTGTTGGTTAACACGAGGCGACCGCTGATGTCTTACGAGCCACCGACGCCACCGGCGGAACTCCCGACAGATATCGTCAACACACTCAACGGCTACTCGCCGGACCAACTCCAGCACGTCGCACGCTACGCCCAAGAGCTGGCAGACCACAAAGCTCGCGAAGCCCGCCTTGAGGAGGAGTCGGATGACGACGAGATCGACGAGCGGCCGGACGATCTTCCGGACGACGTCCCGTCGAAGGCCACGATCACGATCAAGGAGATCAACGACAACCGCTACTACTACTGGCAGTGGAGAGAGGGGGACAAAGTCACGTCCAAATATAAAGAACCAGTCAATCCGGACGAATGAGAGGCCAATTCGTCCGATTATAGAGTTCCCATACCCCGTGTGCGATTTGATTTTGGTGCACTTGGAAAAGTGATGACCACACACCCCTCATCCAGAGTGAAAACAGTGGGACGAGAAAAAATTTTAGATTAGATTAAGCCGTTAATAGTCGATAGAGCCGTTTTTACGCACGAACAGTCGAACAGAGTTCCACAGTTGAAGCATCTTTTTCTATTTGAGACAGACCACACCCCTGATCACGAGTGTATCCGCTGATAGATTCTCACCACACACCCCGTGTACAAAGTGTAAATATGCCGTATTCCGACGACAGAGTGCTACTAAGCTGATTTTGTATTTTGGAAGAGACCTACAATCCGTAGGATAGCACAGCCTTAGCGGGGGACACCGTGTGAGAGATGAGCTGAGTAACAAGTCGAGTGAAAACAGCCCATGGGAAATGAAATTCGAACGATGACATCAGAAAAGCCGGAGACTGAACCAATATTCACATCAATGCCGGGAAGACGGTCGACCCTGAATTTATACTTCGATGACGGAGGGGGGAGCAGCTAGTTTTGATCACAGATACGTAGATATATTTGAGAGGCACCGATTCTGCGTTACACATCGATAGGAGGGTGTATCCGAATGCGATTTCCTGAACACATCGATAGAGGGGTGTCCACAAGAACTACTTCTCATGAACACGTTGACCGGTATTCTGATCTAGCGGTTGGATGTCGTTCGCTTAACTCAGCAAGACTGGATGGGCCGGATTACCGCCTAATATTTATTTTCCCGAATATATTCGTTTTGGCGGGTTTAACAGCGAATTACATATCGATAGAGGGGTGTATACGGGGACTAATAGAAACGCAATAATTGGCCTCAGATAGGTGACTCAAATAAGAATTGTGGCCCGATAACAGACAGCCAATACACATCGATAGAGGGGTGTATACGAGACCAAATGGAAAGGTAGCATTGTAGGGAAATGTCAACTGAAATGATAAAGAACGTGGCTTGGTAGCAAACACATCGAACACATCGATAGAGGGGTGTGCGGAAACTAATGGAAACTACTCATTAGGGGGGAGGCGGCCAGATACACAGAGACGGCCCTCTAAAAGAGCGCGGAGCGGACAGCTAACTACAATATGGCTGGAATCTCTACTACGTCTGGTTACGGATCTGCGCTTTGACGACAGAGGTGACCTCATCCTCAGAAATCGCTTCAATACGCGAGTCCTCTCGAAGAGTTTCAAGAATCGTCTCTGGCCGTTCTCCAAACTGGAACTCGAGAAACATCCCGGAGCTGGGGCCGTGACTCCGCCGCTCGAAGTCGACCAGCGAATACGTCGTGAGCTCTTTCATCTTATTCACATACGTTTCCTGGTGGTACTGATCGGCGTCAATAGCGTCGGTCAGATACTGATACACACGATAGCCAGTTGTACTCCTAGCGGTCCCGCCGTCAGTGTGGGAAGCAACCGCCGCAGTGGCGTACAGACAGAGCTTCTTCTGTGTGCTAATGCCGCGAACGACCTCCAACACCCGATTCTTTTCGACCTTTTCTTGTGCGGTACGGACGTGCTTTTCGCGCACGCGGGTGTCGCCTTCACGTTCAGCTAATTCGCCGGCGACCCGCATGAGATCGATCGCCTTTCTGGCGTCACCATGCGTCTGTGCTGCGAATGCCGCTGCGAGTGGGATCACGTCGTCGTCGACAACGTCGTCATGGAACGCGTCCTGACGGCGTCGAAGAATTGCTTGGAGTTGGTTCGCGTCGTAATCGTCGAAATGGACGTCTTCAGGAGTTAACGAACTGACAGCGCGACTCCCAACAGACTCCATCATCTTCGTGTCGTTTGAGATCGCAACGACCGAAATGTATGCGTTCAACTCATCGTTTGCCCCAGCTCGGGAGAGCTGATACAGCAGTCGTGAAAACGCGGGCTCCTGTTTGTCTCGCCGTCCGACGAGCATATCCAGTTCATCGAGGACAAACACAACAGAGTCGAAGTGCTCGTTGACGATCCGATAGAGCTCATCCCACTTCTCTTTCGTCGCCACGCCGTGTTTAGGCACCTCGATAGGGACACCTGCCGCATCGGCAGCCTGCTGAACGAGTTCATACACGGCGATACCAAGCGTATCCAAATCCTGGCAGTTCACTTCAATAGTGCCAAACCGGATGTCGCGGCTTTCACAGATACGGCTGATGTTATGGCAAACAGCTTTTGTGATGAGGGATTTGCCTGTCCCGGACGGTCCGTAGAGAAATAGATTGGGGGGGCGGTTGTCACCGAGCGCAACGCGAAGCATCTTGGTGACTTCTTGGAGTTGCTCGTCACGACCCACGATGCGGTCCTCTTCGACAACGTAATTCGGATCGAGTAGCGCTCGGTCCCGAATCAGCCCGTCCTGATCGTCGAACTCGAGGAGCATGTCCTCGATAGACTGTGATGACTCCTCGGAGTCAGCCTCGTCTTCAGATTGTGAGTTACCATTTGTGACGTGAGAGGATGAAGACTGTCGCGAAGGATCAGACTGCGACGCATTCGACAGCTCAGCTTGAGCCGTCAACTCGTCCTCCGACGGTCCCCGGGTATCTGCGGGATCATCGGAGTCGTCAGTACCCATATGCCAATTGATACCCGCCTCTATCAAAAAGGTTCCCCCACCTCTATCGAAGTGTGATTAGCCGTGTGAAACCCGTGATACCGGATTAACCACTTGATAATCATGATAATGGGTTAACTGGCGGTAGCCGGTGACGATGTGTTCGTGAGTACACGGTCGAAGACACACACCCCTCTATCGATGTGTTTTTGCACAAGAGTCCAGAGGGATATCTGCGTTACGTCAGGTCAATCTACCGGTGATCGGTAGAAACCACACGCTTAACATCCTCTTGAATGGGTTTGGACGATAGAATAGTAGGATAGAAAACGTTGTCTGATAAACCACAGAACATAAAGGGCGCAACACATCGAACACATCGATAGAGGGGTGTGTGTGTATCGTGTTAGTAGTAAAAGAAGAAGAAGAGAAGAAGACGATTTCAGCTACGGATAGAGAACTGTTAATAGAGGCTATCCCGCTCATACGACTTCGTGGCGCCGTCAAGTGGCAGTTCCTCGACGCAAGATCTAGGTTTATCCCCCACCCCGTGAATACATCGAACACATCGATAGAGGGGTGTGTGTCTCGACGTTCGACGAGTAGACAGTCGCGTTCGTTGGGATCGCACCGATGCCTGCGACCAAGCGGTGAATGCGGCACTGACGGATCGCCTCTTCCCGCCTATCTCATGGCTCCCACGACAGAACGTGAACACATCGATAGAGGGGTGTCTCTTCGATCACGGGCTCCATACAATCGAGACAAAGTGTGTCAATCCGAAATCCCTTGCAATCATATTTAACCAACAAAATTCTTTCATCCGCAAGCGTGTTGGTTAAGACCGAGTCACGTTCGCGAACGCATTTAGTTACGGCACCTAGTTTGGGTGTGGATAGGAGTACTGGCTGGTTGGCACAGCCCGGAGTCTACCTGTATGATCTCACCTACGGATTCCAACCGCAGGCTGAGGTGGTAGACTGCAAACCTTGACATCCTCCCCGCGCTGAAGCGCGAGCATTCCTTCGTGGGGCGTCGGGCCGTTCTGTCAGCCCCCGAAGGCAACTTCCCCTCCCGCTGGAGGGTACCGAGTTCGTGCGCTACACGTCGGCCCTCGAAACGAGGGTATGGTGTATTCAACGTCCGAGAGGGACGCGGTATCCGCTTGTGCCGTACCCGATACCGCTTGACCGAAGCGTCCGAATACCTGGCAACCACCCACGGTTGGAACGTGGACGGACACGGGTCGTGCCATCGACCGTACTCCGCCGACGAAGGCGGAGTGCAACCGCGAACGGGGCGTGTTTTGATGTGCTGTCGCCCCCTCGTGTGCGCGGTCGTTGCCGACCGTCCCCAGTGACGGGTAGGGTTACTGTGAGGACGGCGGACGAACCTTAACCACGTACTCCCCACCGGGTTTGCCGGTGGTGGGCGTGGAACCGTCCGTATCAGCGGGAAGCAACCCCGTGTCTTCCGATTGAGAGTTTACGCGATTGGCTTGCCGCACGGCACGACGCCGGGCTACTTGATAATGTCGGTTGTTGAGGGTTTGTCGGATTCATCCCCGCGCTAAAGCACGGGGCTTTCTCCTCGATTTTCCGTAATATCCCCACCTCGGGATTCCTCCGCCTGAAGAGGAGGACGATGTCAATGCCAGCCGAGTTGATGAAGCCGTTCGGTTACCACTCGTTGAAGCTGATCTCTATTCTTTGAATATATTCTCCTCCGGAACAGTTTGTCGCTAAATGTAATATATTAAACACTGAAGAACCCATCAACTCAGAAAATATCTAAAATTATTCGAGATAAACAGACCGAATGAAGAATATAGTTCGGTTTTAAATAACTAGTGATAGTTCAGTGTAGAACATCTATGATTCACGGCAGGACTGGCGATCGATGGCCGTATCGAACTTTGATCGATCGGGCCAAACCGAGAACCTCCTAGTCACAGAATCGAATAACGAGTTCGCGAGTTCGGAGCGCGTAGACGGTCATCTCTCGCCCTTTTTTCGAGTACCACGTCTGGGTGGGCTCGATGAGGTCCCCATCGACGAGGCGGTCGAGATGATAGCAGGTGTTCTGAAGCGATGTCCCGACTGCCGTGGCGATCTCCGAGGCCGGCTTGGGCTCTTCCTCAATCGTGGCAACGATCGCTCGCGCCGTCGTTGAGGAGAGCAGCTCCCAGACAGCTGCGGACTCGTCTCCGGTGACAGAGAGTCGTACTTGATCTTCCGGTACGTGTTCGACCGGCGGCTGTCGTGGTAACGCACTATTCATTGTCTCGTGTCAGATCGCCATTGTCCATTGGCTTGGATGGTCGTGAGGAACACCATTCGCATAAAACCGACCTAGCGCTTCTTGACCGGAGACGGTGTCTGGTCTCATCATGGTTTGCTGCGGTCACCGTCGTTCCTCGGTCGTTAACCGTACCGTGACCGACACCGTGCCCGATTCGACTGTCACGTGGAGTCGGTCCATCCGTATTTGGTACGTTTCACAGTGGTGTCCGTCGGGGTCGACGTACAGTTCGGTCGCGACAAGCCCGGCCGCTTCGAGGCGGTCAAGCCGGCGGTAGACCGTCGCCCGCGACGCCTCGCAAGCGTCTATCAGGTCTCGTCCACGCTTGGGACCCCGACAGAGTGCTTCCAGTATATTCTGCGTGTGTTCGTTGTCTAATAGCTCGAGTAGTACCGGGGCCGAATCGGCCGTCCGCGGCCCTTCGGAACCATCCCCAGACGTACTGTCACCGTCCGGTGATGATTCGGTCGCCAAATCGGCAGTCGTTGCCATCGTATCACTTCATTATCGCTCTCTCCCCTATCCCTGCTGGCTACGTGTACTACCACCGACCACCAGACGGGGCTATTCAGATAGATGTGTGATGCATTATCAACGATCTGCAGCAATTCCATGTTTAAAAGAATGAGCGGCTCCAGTCACGTGACTAAACGCGAGCTGTCGAGCGAAAAACAGGAGCCGAAGCTCCGGTGACAGTGACGGATCGGGTGCTTGTACGTCGTCAAGCCAGGTTCGGAACCGGGCCGAGAGCTTTCGGCGACGCTGTTCGTACGACGAAAGCGCCTCCGTCATCGTTCCGGACGCGTCCGTGATCGCCGCTGCGAGCGACCATGACGTTTCGATATCCGTGCTGGGACCGAGATGCGTTCCGGGGAGGGCTGTTCGCGCGGCCGGCCCAATAAGCCCGATCTGTCCGGTCGATACGGACGTCGGAGCCGCGAGCCGTACCCGGCGGTACTCGAACCCGCCGTTTTTGAGCACACGTCTGAGGTCAGCCGGCGGCGAACTGAGGTGACTAAACCGATCGGCGATAGCGTCGGCTGATACGGCCGCGCGAGCGGGAGTCTCTGCCGTCGTAACGAACCGCAGGGAGGTGCTGTCACCAGTTGGAGTCGAGAATGTTGCCGCCGAGGGACCCCACGATTCGGTCGCTCTCGACGTCGTTTCGAATTGGTGACATTCCCACGTGTGGACGCGTCCGTCGGGTTCCGCCGTTTGATCGGCGCTGAGAGACTGGTCCGCCGTCACTGCGACGTCGAACGACTCTGTCCCTTCGTGATCGAACGTCGCTTGGACTCCCGATGCGGCCGACTCGAGTGCTGTCACGGCTCTGTTGGTCTCTCGAACACGGCCACGGACGGCTTGCTCTAACAGGGCCCGCAGTTGATCTCGTTTAATTGCGACCAATGCGATCTCGGTCGACCCGTCCGCCTCCCACGACTTCTCGCTGCTTGTCCGATCGAGTTCCGTCACCGGCGTGCCACACCGCTCCACCGACTGCCGCAGCCCCAGCTGGTCGAGGACACGCAACCCGGGCTCCCAAATGACGGTCACACGCGGCGGTGATCGGTCGCTCGGGGACGGAGCGAGCAGCGGATCGAACCCGGCTCGGTCGAGCAGTCCTGCCGTCACGAGCGCTGAAAAGCCGGTGTCGGCTATCAGTATCTCCTTCTCCCGGTCGCGGTGTGTTCCCGAGACGCCGTTGTCATACTGCCGCGATACGACGGGCGGTGCTCGTGTCGACCGTTCCTCACCGGCGTTCATTGCCGGTCACGCAGGGATCCGGGCGTCCGATCGCTTGGACCGATACAACACACAGACCGTCTGGACGACAGCATATAACAACCGATGGACGGTGGTCTCCCTAAATCGGCAACCGCTGTTTCTGTGTATGAGAGGAAGGCGGGTAATATGAATAGCCCTGTTACTCCGCCCCAATCAGTTCGGACTACCAGTACGCTTGGGTAGAGCGGCGTCGTTGTCGTCTCTAATGACGGCGCACCTCCTAACGACCGACCCAGACGAACGATCAGAGACCCTCGGAACCGACGCGAATCGCAACCCCGAAGTCTCGGCGGAAGAGCTACTCGCACTGTTCGGTGATGAGTACACGTGCGACATTCTCACGTCCCTCGAGGGGGAGCCGAAGCCTGCGCGGGCACTGGCCGAAGACTGCGGAATGTCCCGTCCAACCGTATATCGACGCCTCAACCGCTTAGCCGACGCCGGCCTCGTCGATGAACGGCTACAGTTAGCCTCGGGCGGCAACCACAGAAAGGAGTTCCAGCTCGTGATCACTGCCGTTACGTTCGACGTGAATGAGGACGGATTCGCTGGCTACATCGATTCCCCTGGTCGCGATATCGACTGACCGTCGCCTGAGTCGAGTCACACCCATTACTCGTATACGCCTCCCGCCTCGGGTCAAACGCACGGGCGACTTACCCCGACTCGGTGTCGCCGAACAGCAGGTCGAACACCTTGCGCTCGCCGAGTCGGATGTGTTTGTTCACCGTCGGCTGCGTGATTCCGAGCGCGTCCGCCACGGCCTCCCCGCTGCTGTCGCGCGGCCTGTTGAAATACCCCATCGCGTGACCCGTCTTGAGCGCCTCGTACTGTCGTTCGCTCAATCGGTCTTCGAGCCGACTTCTGATCCCTCCCGGGGTCGCCTCTGTCTGGCGATTCTGGCGCTGTGCGGTGAGCTCCAACGCCGGGAACGAATCGGTAATGCGGTCGACGATCGTGCGAGTGTCCGCTTCTCGCGGGAGTTCGACGATCAGCTTGACGACTTCCGGCGTCGCTCGACTGTGACGAAGGACTCCACCGTACTCAGGGATCGGGGACCCGAACCACGACGAGCCGCGACGTTCGAGGACGGTCTGCCCGCCGCCACGGGACACGACGGTGACCGACCCGGGGAGTAACTCGTCGGCCCGCTCGGTGACCTTCGACGGCGAGTCCGACTCGAGCGTGTAATAGACGCTGATCGACTCGTTTTGCCGCCGGACCGTCCGTTCGAGCCGGACCGGACACTCGAACTCCCGGGCGAGCCGAGCGAACGGGAGATCCATGTCACTCCCTTGGAACTCCAGCTCCAGCGTGTCGTCCGACTCCAGCGCGCGGCGTCGTTCGATGGCCGTGATCGCGTACCCGATCGAGGTGCCCAGCTGTGAGAGGATGTCTCTGTCCCGATCACCGAACGCGTCGGTCTCGTCGGCAATAACGGTCAAAATGCCATAGGTGATACCGTCGTACGCGAGCGGAACCGCACAGACTGCGCCCGCTCCCGCCCGCAAGAGGTCGCGCCGCCAGTCGCTCCGACGACCCCCCGCTGCGGGATCAGTCACTACGCGCGACTCGCCCCGTTGCCACGCGTCTCTCGCCGGATGGAGATCCGAACGATCACGGTCTCCCCCAAGCGCTCTTTCGACGTCTTCACGCGTCGTGCCGACGACGGCCCGGGGCGTCAGTCGGTCAGTTCCCACCTCGGCCGTCGCGACCCACGCGGCGGTAAACGGACCCGTCTCCAACAGCTCCTCACAGACGGCCTCCTGGATACCCTCTTGAGAGGAGCGAGTCGTGATCGCGGCTTCGACGCGGCTCGTTACCTCCGTGATAGATTCCAGGTGTTCGGCACGCTCCGTCTGTTTCGCCAGCTCCTCACGCCGATCCTCCAGTTTGCGTTCCCCGTGAAGCCGATTCAGCGCGGCCTCGAGCGTCGCGGCGACGATGCTCGCAGCCTCCGTGTCAAACGCCTCATCGGCCCTCCACACGGCGAGGATACCGTTCCCGCCGAGCGGGACCAGCAATACGGTGTCGTCACTGTCGATATGAAGCACCGACGCCGCCTCCGCCTCCACCCGTCGGATGGTCTCGTCGACGAACACCTCCCAGACAGCGGTATCGGCGGCCGTCACCGAGTCCAACTCGCTCGGCGGCGGCGCCTTCGGGCCCGTCGCAATCGGATCGAGTTCCCCGGCCGACGATCCGTAGTGGTACACGGCGGTCGCCGGCATATCGAACACCGTTGCCGTGGCCTCGGTCGCGACGGTACCGGCCTCGGTCACGGTCTCAGCCGTCGTCAGTTCCGCGGTCGCATCGTGGAACGACTCCAACGACCGCTCGCGTTCCTTCTGTTGCGTGACGTCACGGCTTACGATGACGACCCGCGGAGGCCCATCCTCCCACTCGGTCGGATAGAAGTCCGAGCGGACCCATCTCCGCTCCCCGTCCGGTCGTTCGATGCGGAACTCCCTCGTGTACCGCTGGTCCGCGTCGCCCTGCTCGACGGCACCGCTCACCCGCTCGACGAACGCCATGTAGTCGTCGTAGTCGTCGGGGTGGATCGTCCCGAAAAACCCCTCCTCGTGCGTCTTTTGGAGCTCATCGAGCGATCGCCCCCAAATCTGGTCGTATCCGGAGCTGACGAAGTCCGGGGCCGGCTCCGGCTCCGTCAGTTCAGCGGCCGGCGCGAGGAAAATGGTCTCGTCGATACGGTCGACGATGGCCTCGAGTCGGCGTTGGTTCTCCCGAAGCTGCCGAGAGTTCGCGACACGCTCGAGCGCACCGGTGACGTGGCCTGCCAGCACCTGCATAATGTCGACGAAGTACGACGCGTACTCGTCTCGGTGCCCGTGGCCCGCCGCCAGCAGCCCCCGGCCGCCGAGCGGGACGAGGACCGCGGCTGTCAATGGGTTGTGGTCACGATGGCGGCTCGGATCATACGTCGTCGCCTCCCCGCGCTCGAAGAGCTCGTACTCACGGTCACCGCGCGTAAATGAGTCCGGACCGATCGGCATCTCTTCGACGGGCTTCGTTCCGGCGGCGTACTCCAGCCGCCGCCGATCATCGTCGAGACGCCAACACGCCGCCATCGGTAGGTCGAGCACGTCACTCGCCGTCTCGACGGCGATCTCGTACACCGCGTCCGCCGTCTCTGCGCCCTGAAGGCGTTCGGTGGCCGTCTGGAGCTGCTCGACGGCTCGTTCGCGCTGGCGGCGCTCAGTCACGTCCCGAATCGTCGCTAGGGTTGCCGGCGAACCTTCATGCTGAATACGCGACACAGACGTCTCCAACGTCAGCCGTGTCCCGTCGGGTCGTTCGACTTCGAGATCGTACTGGTCTGGCGGAGATTCTCCCGCTACCCGCCGCTGGTAGCGTTCCCTGACGAGATCGCGATACCCTTCGGTGAACACACGCTGGAACGGCATCCCGAGCAGCGCCGACTCCTCCCGGCCAGTCATCGCCGTGAACTGCTCGTTGACGAAGACGTATTCGCCGTCCCTGACGACGACCACGCCGTCGGTACTCTGCTCGACCAGCGTCGAGTATTTTTCGCGTTCCTCCTCGATCGTCCGTTCCCGACGCTTCCGTTCGGTGATGTCGGTGTACCAGACGTACGCGTGTCGTCGACCGTCCACCTCGAACGGCAACACCCGAAGCAGGAAGTCCCGGACCCCGTCCGCCGATTCCCGTCGGACTTCCGTTTCCACCGGCTCGCCGTCGATAACCTGTCGGCGGATCGCATCATACCCTTCCCGTTCAGAGTCGGGGACCACAACGTCGGCTATCGGCCGGTCTGCTGCCGTTTCGTCGTTGACGCCGAAATCGGTCTCAAACGCTGAGTTGACCTCGGTGATATACGGCTCTCCGTCGACGAACTCGACGGTCATAATCGGATCGGGCGTGTTTTCGAAGAGAATAGACCGCCTGTCTCGCTCGGTTTCGAGGCGGCGCTGCCGCCTACGGCGTTCGGTGATATCTCGTGAGATGGCGAGGAACCGTTCCTCGCCGTCGATAACCGCGCTGGTCGGATTGACCTCTAGCCACCGACGCTCGCCGTCCGCCGTCTCGATGGCTTGCTCGTACGGCTCAACGTCGTCCCCCTCCGCTACTCGCTCGATAATTCGTGGTATCCGCATGGGGTCAAACGATTCAGTCGCTACCGTGATCCCCTTCGCACCCCGCTCTAAGAGCGTCTCACGATCGTACCCCGTTATCGAACACAGCGTCTCGTTGACTCTACACAGCTCTCCGGTTTCCGGGTCGTGAACGGCGATCGCGTCGTTCACCCCGTTGAATATCTGCTCGTACTCGCGTTCCCGTCGTTTCCGTTGCGTAATGTCCCGCTGAATGGAGAGCACACGGGGTTTCCCGCCGATCATCGCCGGCGCTAACGTCGCTTCTAACCATACTTTCTCCCCGATTCGCGTCCGGCCACGCCACTCGACTGTCACCGACTCATCGGTTTCCGCGACCTCCTTGATAAGCTCCCAGCCGCGGTCTGCTGTGTACCCCTCCGCCGAGACGCTGAGCCCGTCAATACCAAGCTCGCGAATCGTCTCGATGTCGTCGTATCCGAGTAGCTCGTGATAGGATTCGTTGACGTCTGCGAACTCACGGTTTTTCGGGTCGAACACGACGATGGCGTCGTTCACGCCGTCGAATATCTGCTCGTAGTCACGACTGCGGTACTCTCCCTGTGTCAGTTCCGGAGTCGTCGCGTCGTCCTCCGTCTCTCTGCGCTCATCCGCCCGTTCCCGATCAGCGATCGTTTTCAGCCACTCAGCCGCCACCTTCGGGCTCGACAAGATCAGTGACCGCGGAACATGGGCCGTCGCACCGCCCCGGATCGCCGTCTCAACGCCGCCCGTATCCGTGGTAACCGCAACGACGGGGAGCGGCGATATTTCGTCCGCGAGCCGGTCGATAACCGATCCCCACGACGCCGACGGGAGACCCTGCTGAACGACGACGGCGTCGACGCCGGAAAGCCGGGCGGTATCGGCAGACGACGACAGGGATACTACCTCTACCGAGAAGGAGTCGGGATCGATGGAGCGGAGGAGGCTCCCGATCGCGGCGTCTCCGACGACACCGATCCGATACTGTTGTGAGACGTTGCTCATTGAAGAAAAACCAATTTAGGCAATATGTTCGCTCGGTACACAAAACTATTGCCAACTGAAAGGTCGCTGTGAACGCCCGCACGCCGAGAGTTATCTTGCTGTTTTCCCGGGACTGAGCGTTAACTCTGCCCAGCGTGCGCAGATCCACCCCCCTGCGGTTAGGATATTCATCCCGAGCAGCAGAACGAATACCCCGAGTACCGACAGCAGTAGTGCTCCCGGAAGCGTCGAAACTTCCCACGACGTGAGACGAACGATGAACGAGATCCCGACCTCGAACTGTTCCCAAGGGACGACGAGCGAGAGTTCCCGCTGAATCGGTTCAGGCAGGAAGACTCCGACTGAGGTACCGGGCATATCGTAGTACAGCGGGGCTCCGAGCAGCGACAGTCCGACGGAAAGGACGACCACGATGACCGTGAAAGCGGCGACACCGATAGCCAGCTTCGAGAGTACGAAAATAAGCGACCCCCACAAAACGGGATTCGTCAGCACCGTCAGTACCTGGTCACGCAGTCGAGACGCTTCCGAAAGCCCCCACGACGGGGCAGGGATATCGGCGCCGAGCAACCGCCGCGCTACAACACGTTCGGCGGCGGCGACAACCACGACACCGCCTAACGTCGCTGCGAGAATCGGCAGGCCGATCAAGAGCACTGACAGGCTGATTCCGAGTGACAGCCCGACAACGGTGCCAACGAAGTACCCGATTCCGAGCGGGAACGCGAGGGCGAGATACAATATCACCCCATACGTCCGGCGTCGAAACGGAACTAACACCACCTGTCGAACTGAGGGGAGGGTGGTCGAGACGTCCGATACCGGGTCCGAGAGAGCCATCAACGGAACGTTTGGTGTGTCATCGTGTATAAATCCCGTCTTGTCGTCGGGGAGAACCGCTCCGGCGCTGGTCAGGCTCGAAGGAAGACGTCTCCGTCGTTGGTATGCGCCCGTAGCGGCGTGGTACCGTCGCCGACGACCGCCTCCAGTTGGGACTCCGTCTGACTCCGGATCTGCACCCCGGAGGTCACGTCGCTGACGAGTATTTCACCGTCGGCCGTGGCTGCCGTGAGTACCGTATCGAGCGTCTCTCCTATCCGCAGGACCAAGTTGCCGTCCGACGACACGACCTCGGCGTCATCGGCCACAGCCGGGACGTCAGTCGCAACGTTCCCGTCTCGGGTGCTGATCTCGCCGACACGCGCCGGGTCCCGCACCTGTATCGACCCGTCCTGCGTGGCCGCCGAGAGCGTACCGTCCGTCCCGTCGACGGAGATGTCTCCGTCGCTCGTCTCTGCTGTGACGTCGCCCCGAGCGTCAGTGATCTGAATCGCGCCGTCTCGGGTGCGGAGCGCGGCACCGTCCGGGACTCGCTGTGCCGTCACCGCCCCGTCAGCGGTCTGGAGCCGATCAACAGCCATCTCCTCGGGCACATACAGTTCCAAAGACACGCTTGCTCCGCCGAGACCGATAACGTCCGGCTTGTCAGTAGTGATCTCGACGCGGTCAGCAGTCGTTTCCACGTCGACCGTCAGTTCGTCGAGCGAAACGCCACCAAACGCCTCCTTCTCGGCGATGATCTTGACGTCATCGCGCGGTTCGGCCGTGAAGGCGATCGCGTCCGTCGCATCGACTACCGCGAGCGTCGCGTCCGTCGGCGGGTCGACCGTCCGCTCGTCGGTCGTTCCGTCGCGTTCGATCCGGACGACCGACCCGCAGCCGGCGAGCGTGCTCGCGATTGCGGCGCCGGCCACGCCGAGCACTCTCCGCCGAGAGGTATCGGCGTCTACCGTGTTGCGGTCAAGCATCGGCACCACCTGTCACCGACGTCTTCGAACCCCCGAGTAGCGCGTTCGTGAGGAAGCCGCCGAAACGGGCCAGCCCGTTGAGCAGGTGGAGCGACACGAGGACGAGAACGACGCCACAGCCCGCGCCGACCACCGCTTCGCCGAGCGTATCGACGACGTACGGTCCGAGCGTGTAGGTCATGCCCGGCGCGTCGTACAGTATCGGGAGCGACAGTAGCGTCACCGATATCGCACCCGCAGTGACGACGGCCGTGAAGGCGACGACGCCGAACACGAACTTCAGCCCGACGAGTAGCAGCCCGGTCCACGTCGCCGGGGTCGTGACGACGCGTTTCGTCGTCTCGATGACCTCGTCGACCGATCCGAAGTCCAACTCGACGTTCGGCGCCGAGCGATTGACTTCCACGTCGAGGAGCCATCCGGCCAAGTGGGCCTCGAAGGAGCCGATGCCGAGCGTCACCACGAGCGTCGCGACGATGATCGGGATGCCGATTAGCGTCACCACGAGACTGAGACCGGTCGAGAGCCCGGTCGTGATCACCGTGAAGTACGCGATCCCGAGCGGGAACGCTAACAGGAGGTACGCGAGGTTGCGATACGTCTGCCGCTGAAACGGCACACCGACGAACTGTGCGAGCGCGTCGATCGGTGAACTTGGGGACCAAGCGGGTTCGCTCATGTTGCGACTCTACCTTGTGGCGAGACCCACGTATAAAATACTGAGCGCTACAGCGCGGGCAACGCTCCCAAAAATATAAGTACGAAAACTGGTACCCCAAGCCCCAGACGTTACGACGTCACCGACCGTGCCAACGCTCCGAGTCCCGCCAGGTGGGCCACCGTGACACCGAGGACGGTCACCGCGTCCGAGAGCGAAAGCAGGGGTGTCAGGACGTAACTGATCCCGTACGGTACCACGGCGATGCAGACGACGCCAACTGCCAGCAACAGCATCGTCTGGCTCTCGTTGCGCCGGTGACCGTCGTACGCGAGATACCCGACGTACGCTCCGAGACAGGCGGTCGCAATCCCGCCCGCCGTCGCGATCACGGGCAACGTCATCGGTATACCACCCCGAGGATGACGAGCAGCCCGCAGAACTTGCTCGCCGTCACCAGAATCGTCCGTTCGGTACCCGTCACCGAGTCCACGTTGCCGAACGCCAACCGAAGGAACATCGGGAGCGGAGCTAACAACAGCAGTCCGATTGTGAGATACAACAGCGGACGCCGACGCGTCCGTAGGTACCCGCGTGCGAATCGGTACGTGACAAACACCGCGAGGACGACGGAGAGGAAGAACGCGGCGATCGTGACGGCCGCTAACGCGGCGTTGTCGCCGACGACCTCCACTTGTAAGGGAAGCGCCGACTGTTCGGCTTCGGCGAGTCGTGCCACGGTGAGACGGAACAGCATCATCCGGAGAGTTCCTCGTACAGTCTGGTCAGTCGGTCGGCGGCCGTTTCGTCGACGTACTCGACGTCGATCTTGAAGCCCGCTGCGGTCAGATCGATCGAGACGTGATCGAGCCGTGCGGCGTACACTTCGTGAGGCCCCTCGTCGGGGTCGATCTCTTGGACGCTCTCGACGAGATCCTGCTGTTGGAGCCGTTCGAGCCGCCGATATACCGTCGCCTCTGACGCGTCACAGGCGTCACAGAGCGCACTCGCCGAGCGCGTCTCCTCATATGTCTCGATGAGGATCCGCCTGGCGTACTCGTCGTCGAGCAACGAGTACACTTCGCGGGCGTCGACCACCAGCTCGGGGACCATCCGCTGGGGAGTCATTTGGACGCAACTTAACACTCCCGACACGACGAGTCTTATCGGCGGTTGAGACGAATATCATGGGGCTTGACCCCGAGGTGATTCACCGGCTGGTCGGAATCATTCAGTAGAGAAGCCTCAGTGGTGAGAGACGTCGCGGTGTTTCTCAGACTGAGACAGTGGAATACCCTTCTTGATACTTCCGCCTCAAGGAGTACATAGCCGCCGACCGGAGGCGGTTGTCACAGTATCCGGTTGCTTGGTAGCCCCCCTCCAAACTCTTGCCCCGGTTGGATCGATCTCCCCGCTCGATCCCATCGGTTGCTTGCCCCCCTATCGCTTCGGCCCTCCTTTGAGCCCGGTTCTCTAATCGCTAGTGAATTACTCTACCCTACTCGCTCACGGCTGACACCGTTCGCTCCTTGAGGGTAGGGCTTCCTGCTTCCACGACGCGCTTTGCAGACACCGAATCGGTGTCCGTAGGGAGCGCAGTCTCCACAGGCGGTAATTCGGAGTGAACCACTCCTACGTCTTCGAGACCGCGAGAAAGGATGTTCCACGCCGCGTTTGCGTCCCTGTCCGCCTCAAACCCGCAGGCGGGACAAGAGTGTTTACGGACCCACAACGGCTTCTCCGTCGAGACGCCGCAGGACGCACACGCTTTGGTCGTTGAGGAAGGGGACTTAGTGCCTGCGTTCAGTTAATTACGCCTGCCTTGGTCTGTTGCAATCTTCAACCGGTGATATGCTCTTAGAGCCGTGCTGAATACAGGGCGCTAGTCAGCACTGAACTGTCGGTAAACGGTGGAGGAATACTCTCCGTACCAGTAATTCAGACGTTCAGGGCATTCGATAGCCTGTTACCACCTTCGGTGGCCATGAACACGGCGAGAATTCGCCAAGCGAGCGCCATATCGGCAAAAGCGGGAACCGTGAACGTCGTAATGACAAGGGCGACCGCCCCGAGGACTTCTGCGGCCCCGATGGCAACAGCCGTCCTGTTCATGAGTATAACTACTGTTAGAAACTGTCTCACTACAATATACCGGTAATTGTGGATCTGTTGAAATCCTATTCTTCAGATATGTTATCGCCTGAAACCGCCAGTCGATGAGAACTGCGTATCGAGCGTTGAAGATTCTACCAGCTCAACGAAATGTCCCGATAGTCGTGCGAGATACAACGCGCGTAGTCAGCACAGATCACCTGGGTATTTTTATGGGTAGTAAATCAGATTGATGCATGATAACACGCAACTCGGCCGGTAAATGGGGTGGTCTCGTTGGTGTTGTCGGGATGGTTATCTGGTGGGTGGTTGCGACCGTGTTGGGACTCATGTGGCCCTCGTACAACGCGGTGACTAACGTTATTAGCGCGTTAGCCGGGGTTGGAGCTCCGTACGCTGGTGTCCAGCAACTCAATTTCTACATCTTCGGTGCGAGTATTATCATATTCGCAATTGGGCTCCTCGCGTGGAGTGATAGGGGCTGGCGACTACTGGTTGGTGTTCCGCTCCTTGTCGTATTTGGAACTGGCGTCATCGTGGCTGGATTCTTCCAGTATGATCCGAACAACCTCGAAGCGGCGACCACCCAATACCACAACACCGCATCACTCGTGACATTTCTCGCAGCAATACCGGCAATCTCAATCACCTCGTGGGGACTCAACCACGATGCTCGATGGCCGAACTATCGAAACAAGTTCGTCCCGCTAGGCATCGCCATCCTCACCATCGGTGGATTGGCCATCTTTCTCGTGAGCACGGGATCTGGCCCGAGCGGGTGGATGGGCCTCGGCCAGCGGATCTTCCTGCTTCTATTGACGGGCTGGCTTGCGTACCATGCATTTTTGCTCTATCGACTCAGCGATCGGAGTGATGCATCCGCATAACCACGATCGAAGCCACCTGAACCGGATGATAGAGAGAAACCGAATTGCTGAATTCATCCTCTGTATCTCGCACGTAGCTTCTATCAGCTCCGAAGGATTTCAACAGAGCCGTAATTGTGTAAACCGACTAGACGACTGGTTCGCTGGAGGGAGCGGACGGGTAGGCACTGCTGAATCCATCATCTACATCTGACACAGCAGTTCCTGATAGAACCCCGATAAGATGGTTCCACTATCTTCGGTCAGAGCCTCGCCCAAACAGTTGAGGTTCTTTGCGTCATATTGGTAGTAGAAACCCGTGTCATCTACAACAACCAACTACGATATCGTGGTCTGGGGAGCCACCGGATTCGCTGGCCAACTCGTCGCCGAACATCTCACCAGTCACTATTCCGCCGCTGAACTGTCTGTTGCTCTTGGTGGTCGAAATGAATCTAAGCTCCGCCGACTCGCAGAAGGGCTTGCAAATGAGTCTGATCGAGAGGAGGTCCCCATTGTCGTCGGTGATGCCACCAAACCGGCGAGCCTCCGCGGGATAGCCGGCCAAACGAAGGTCGTCTGTACGACAGTCGGGCCCTACACAACATACGGAACACCACTCGTCGAAGCCTGCATTGAGGCTGGAACCGACTACTGTGATCTCACCGGGGAGATTAACTGGGTTCGAGAGATGATCGACCGCTATCACGACGATGCTATGGCTGCCGACGTGAAAATTGTCCACAGCTGTGGGTTCGATTCGATCCCATCCGACCTCGGGGTCAAACTGTTGCAATCGTACGCTATCGAGGAGTTTGGAGACTCTTGTGAGTTCGTTCGTATCTATCTCGAAGATGGAAAGGGTGAGGTGAGTGGCGGCACCTTAGCTAGTGCGGCCGAATTATTCGAAGCCGCCGCAACTGATCCGATTGCCCGAGAAACAGTATCGAATCCGTACTCGTTGGCTCCACCGGGCGAACGCTGCGGTGTCGATACAGGCGTACAACGACGACCACAGCGAGATTCCATCCGCTCGATATGGACGGCTCCCTCGCCGATGGCAGCCGTCAACGAACGGGTAATCCGACGGAGCAATGCCCTCTTGGAGTATCCGTGGGGCCGAGAGTTTCGGTGTACAGAGGTCATCCCAACCAGTTCTGGGATCGGCGGTGCCGCAGAAGCCGGCGGGATCGCACTCGGCTTGGGTGTCGGAACCGCTGCGATGAAGAGTCGGCTGCTTCGGCGTGGATTGCGTCGGTTCGTGTTCCCTGAGCCGGGCACAGGGCCCTCGGAAGCGGAGATCAAATCAGGTCACTTCTTGATTCGCGTCATCGGCCGAGGGACAACGACCGACGGGCCGTTCACTGTCATGAGTGAGATCGGAGCCGAACTGGATCCTGGGTATGGCGCAACCGCCCGGATGCTCGGAGAGGCTGGGATTTGCTTGCTGCGAGGTGAGACGGTGTCACCGCTAGACGGTGGCATTCTGACGCCCGCTTCGGGGATTGGTGATCCACTCGGTGATCGACTTCGGGATGTTGGCTTCACCGTGACCGCTGGTGAGTGGCAATGAGCAACACATCATGGCGATGACTCTCGGGAGCTAATCGTGGTATTCAACCGCTTACCGAAAAGCCGTGAGGACTCATTCTGCACACTGGAGCCCGCTGGGTGTCAACTTCATTCCAACACGTTCTTCGACGTATTCGTTATGAAAGTTACAAGGCTAAAACCCCGTCCTTCAGGGCGGGGATACAGCCGACAAACCCTCCACTGACCGCGTTCGATAGCACAGCCCGATATGCCACGCCAACCGATATCATTAACAAAACGGTACGCATAACCAGTTATGAAGCCAGAAAATGGGTCGAACCATCCGAACCTTCGAGGCTACGATTACGAACCAGCAACAGGTTCGTGACGGCCTCGACCAACTCGGATGGGCTGCCTCAAAGCTCTGGAACGTCGGTCGCTACTACGCACAAGAACAGTGGGACGAAACGGGCGAGATTCCCGATGACGGGGAACTCAAGACCGAACTCAAAGGCCACGAACGCTACACGGACTTGCATTCTCAATCCAGTCAGCGCGTTCTCGAAGAACTCGCTGAAGCGTTCAACGGCTGGTTCGGCAAGCGTCGGAACGGCGACGACCGCGCCCGACCGCCCGGCTACCGCAAACACGGAGATTCCCACCCGCGTTCAACCGTGTCGTTCAAATCGGCTGGTTTCAAGCACGACGGACAGTTCACCCGTGTCCGCCTCTCGAAAGGCCGTAACCTCAAAGAACACCGTTCAGACTTCATCCTCTGCGAGTACCAGACTCGTCCGGACGTTGACCTGACCAAGTGGGACATTCAACAAGTTCGAGCCGTCTACAAACGCGACGAGTGGCGGCTTCAATTCATCTGTCGCACCACCATCGACCCGGAACCACCGGGCGATGAGGTAGCTGGTGTAGACCTCGGGATATGCAACTTCGCCGCCGTCTCGTTCGGCGGAGAATCCGTGTTGTATCCCGGTGGCGCACTCAAAGAAGACGAATACTACTTCACGAAGAAGAAAGCCAAGTGCGACGATTCTTCGTCCCGTGAGGCTACCCGTCTTGACCGAAAGCGAACGGGTCGCCGGACGCACTTCTTGCACGCACTCTCGAAAGCAATCGTAGAGGAGTGCGTCGAACGAGGCGTCGGAACCCTTGTCGTGGGCGACCTCGGCGGCATCCGAGAAGGCAACAAGAACGGCAAACCCCGAAATTGGGGCCACCACGGTAATCTCGACTTGCACGGGTGGGCGTTCGACCGATTCACGACGCTTCTGCACTACAAGGCTGAAGCGGAAGGCATCGACGTGGAGTTGGTGTCCGAACGCGATACGTCGAAGGCGTGTTCGGCGTGCGGCCACACAGATGACAACCAGCGAGTTGAACGCGGTCTGTACGTGTGTGAGAAGTGCGATACGGTTGCGAACGCGGACGTGAACGGTGCGGAGAACATTCGACAAAAGGTACTCCCGAGTCTCGCCACAGATGGCGGTGATAGGGATAACGGCTGGTTGGCACAGCCAGCGGTTCACCTGTTCGACCGTAGTGAGGGTGTTTTCGCCCCACGAGAACAGGTTGTTAACCGCGAATCTTAATATCCCAACGCGGGAATCCTCGCCCTTCAGGGCGGGGAGGATGTCAACCGGCGTTCTTCGACGCGTTTCAGAACGTGAATGATGTCGGGACGAAACCGGAGACGGAGGTCGAGTTGAAAGCGCCGTTCGTCGAGTGGTCGAAAACGGAGATCGCAGAGCGTGGCTTGGAACTCGGCGCGCCGTACGACATAACGGGTCATGCTACCGCGATGAGGTGCCGGCGTGCGGGACGTGTGATGCGTATATATTCCGGATAGAGGCGTTCCGAAACGCTGGGTCGCGCGATCTGATTGCGTATGCTGAGCAGCCGGATTTCCCTAAGATGGTTCGTCGTGTACTCCTCGACGTGTCGGGCAACATCACGTCCAGATAGCGTTAGCCGCTCGTTCGAAGTGCGATCAGTATCAGTACCATCCCCAGGATGGTTGAGAGCTGTGTCACGGCACCGGCGATTGGATCCTTTATGCGATCGGCAAAAACGACGGCTGAACCAACGATGGCTGGGACACCGATAACGAGAATGAACCCAATGCAAAACAGTAGCATCGGTCGGCTATCACTGCGGCGATAACCGACATAGGCGATATAGGAGATGCTGAGCCCAAGGACAGTGATAAGTATCTCACCGGAGAGCAGCAGCCAATCTATCCCGGACAGTTCCTGAAGGCCGACCGGTTCCAGAGTCATAGTTGCTCGATGAATCGCGTCAACCGATCGGCCATCCGCTCGGTCCGTTCGAGCTCATACGAGTACGTTCCGTCGTCCAACTCGATGACCAGTTGATCGAATGTCGCACGGAACACTTTCTCTTGTGTGCCGTCTCCGGTTGGCCGGATGCTGGCGGTCAGTAGGTCGGACTCCTCGAGACGTTCGATCCGGCGGTAGATAGTAGGCTTAGAAGCGTCCAGCCGGTCGGCCAAGTCGTTGACTGTCATGGGTTCGCTGCTCGTTTCGGCGAGGATAGAGCGTGCAGTCTCGTCCGCGAAGAACCCCGCGAGCGTTTCGAGGTCGCTCTCCCCGCTCATATTCCTGTCAACGAAAGAGGAGAATAAATCTCTACTCCAGTTTCACCGCGTGAAGTTCGCCTCAAGGACTCTATAGCCATCCTCACGAACCGCACGGAGTATGAACCAGACAGAGTCCCCGCCAACCCCCGACGGACTCCCGGTTATCGGACACGGGGTGGCGTTTTCGCGGGATCCCACCGCGGCGATGGAATCGTGGGCTTCTCACGGTGATCTCGTCGAACTCTCGTTTCTCGGGGAACCGATGTACTTCGTAACCGGTCCGGAGATCATCAAGCAGATTCTCGTCGAAAAACAACGCAAGTTCAGTATCGGCCCGGAACAGCGGGAGACGTTTTCGGGGATCGAAGACGAGGCGATGACGACTGCGACTGGCGACAAGTGGAAACGCCTGCGACGAGCCGCCCACCCGGCGTTCACTCGTGAGAGCATCGCCAGTTACGGCGACCGCATGGCGGCCGTGACGGCGCAGCTTGTTGACGAGTGGGACGACGGTGAGCGGTTCGATGTGCACGACGAGATGCGTCGCTTGACCGTGCAGATTCTGGGAGAGACGCTGCTGAACGAGGACCTTCGCGGGCGAGAAGACATCGTCACCAACGCCGCAGACGCCCTCGTGGATCGGACGAATTTCCGAAGGCCCGGTCAACTGCTTCCGGAGTGGATTCCGACGCCGACTGACCGACGGTTTCGACGGACTGTACGGCGGCTGGACCGATTCGTGGAGAGCCTCGTCGAGGAACGACGCTCCCGAGAACCGACGAGCGACGAGGACGTGTGTGCGATACTACTCGCTGCACACGAGGACGGCGACCTGACGCTATCGGAGGTCAAACAGAACTTAGTCGCGTTCTTAATGGCGGGCCACGAATCCCCCGCGGGTGCGCTCACTCGTGCGTGGTACGTCCTCGGAGAGCGTCCCGACGTGTACGAGTCAGTTCGAGACGAGTACGACGAAGTCGTTGACGGAGATCGGTTGACTGTCGAGGGGTACGATGCGCTCGAATACACGCGACACGTCGTCGACGAGACCCTCCGGCTTTACCCCCCGACGACCGGGATCAACCGACAGGCGACTGAACCGGTCTCCTTGGCCGGCTACCAGTTGCCGGCGGGCGCGCGGTTTCTGATCCCGCAGTGGGTGCCCCATCGAGACGAACGGTTCTGGGACGCTCCCGAGACCTTCGACCCCGAGCGGTGGACGACTGACACTGACCGACCGGAGTACGCGTATTTCCCGTTCAGCGGTGGTCCCAGGACGTGTATCGGTGACGACTTCGCACACCAGGAGTTGACGCTCGCGCTGGCGACGATGGCCGGTCGCGTCGATCTGGACATCACCGCCGACGGGCCGCTGGGGTTCACGCCGTCTGTGCAGCTCCGTCTGACGACGAATATCACTGCACAGGTCAGTCGAGGCTAAGAAACTCCGATCGAATCGTTCATCGCCTCCGTGACTATGTCTGGACGCGCACACTCCACGCGGTTTCGGAATCCCGATGTTGCTATCGTCGGTGGGGGATCGCCGGTCTCTGTACGGCTCTTGCGCTTCGGGATACCGAGCACGACGTAGTCGTATACGAGTCGGCAGATGAGGTCAGGGCGACCGGTGCCGGACTCTGGGTTCCACCGAACGGGATGGCGGCTCTCGGCCGTCTCGGTGCCGGGGAAACGCTCGCCTCCCGGGGCGTTCTGCTGGACGAGATGGAGATCCGAACCACCGCTGAGACGCCGCTGGTCAGCACTGACGTCGCCACTCTCGCTGCTGAACTGGGCTACGATCACGCGTTGCTCAGTGTTCACAGGGCCGATCTCATCGAGGAGTTAGTGGCGACGTTGCCCGATTCGACCGTCGTCTGTTGCCGCGAGTGCGAGTCGGTCGGCACGGCACCACCGACGGTGTCGTTTACCGACGGACCGACGGTCTCGCCGTCGCTGGTCGTCGGGGCGGACGGCGTCGGCTCGTCGGTCCGCCGTTGGATAACGTCAACTACCCCGGAATACGCCGGTGCAGTCGCGTTTCGCGGACTCACGGATGCACCTGTACCCGACGAGGCGACCGAGAGGGGGACCGTTTACTGGGGTCGGACCGGGAGCTTTGGATACGCTGCTGTTGGAGCCGAACAAACGTGGTGGTTCGCGTCGGTCTCCGCGTCTACCCCGCGGGAGGTGCCGGAGCTGACCCCGTCGTCGCTCCGGACGCAGTTCAATGAGTTCCCCGACCCCGTCCCGACCCTGCTCGGGAACACTGCCCCGGAGGATCGCGTTCGCACGCCGATGACAACGGTCCCGCCATTGGAGACGTGGGCGCACGGACGAGTGCCACTTATCGAGGCGCCGCTCACGCGATGGAACCGACGCTCACGCAGGGAAGCGCACACGCATTGGAGAACGCCGTAGCGCTCGGTCGGTCGATCGACACGCACGGGTTGACACCGAGAGCGCTGGACGAGTACGAATCTCACCGGAAAGAGCGCGCCGAGGAACTACGGAGGATGTCTCGAACAAAAGGCCGGATGGCGCGTCTCCCGCACCCGCTTGCGAGGGGAATTCGGAATCTCTTATTCCGCATCGCCCCGGACACCCTGTTACGGCGTCAGAGTCGACGGATGTTCTCGGCATCGATGTGATCGATTTACCGTAGCGACGATCGCGCTCTCTCCCGTCTACACGTACGTCGTGTTGCGTGCAAAGTCGGTGTTCGCGGCTGCGTTCCTTCACGTGGTCTTCAATACGGCGTCGTTCACCGTTATCGCGGTGCTCACCGCGGACAGTGAGCTACCGACACAGTTGATCGGAACCACGATTGAAATCGCCGGAACCGTCGCATGTATACTGGTCTGTGGGCTGATCTACCTTCATGGGACGCCGCCGCTCACTCGTGACGGTCTCGCTTGGGATTCGTCCAGACCGTCCAAACCACAGTCAGTGACCGCCGCCTAACGCCATACCCCGCTCGAGTGAAACTCGATGCTGATATCGAAATCACGCAGGCGCCTGTACGCGAGTGCTGTCATCTCCCGTCGCGGGCTGGCTTGCCGTGCCGCAGCGATGAGCAACGGCCGTTTACGAATGAGCGGGGGCGTGATCTCGGGGCGGTTTACACCGTAGTTTCAATATCGCAACAACTGTGTCGTTTCGTATGGAGACCGAACGGACAGCGGACGACGTTTTCGGGCTCTTATCCGACGAGATCCGACTCGACATCCTTCGAACGGTCGCACTCGCACAGCACGAGGAGAAACGAACTGGCGTCGCTGCGCTCTCGTTTTCGGACATTTACGATCGGGTCGAGGTAGATAACACGTCGAAGCTATCCTACCACCTCGGGGAACTCACTGGGACGTTCCTCCGGAAACACGAGGACGGGTACGCGTTTACCCACGCCGGTGAGCAGTTGATTCGGTTCATTCTCTCGGAGAACTACCAGTCACCGCCGGACGTTGGGCGCATTGAAACCGACGGTGTCTGCCTGTTCTGTGGGGAATCGGCGCTTCAGGCGACGATCGAGGAACAGTATTTCACGGTTCGGTGTGCGGCCTGCGAGCGTCCCGCGTTTTCCTATCGGGTCAGACCGGCGCAGGTACGCGCGCACACGGGGACTGACCTGATTGACGCCGTTATCTGGGAACAGGCGAGCGACCTGCTCAAAACGCAGCAAGACGTTTGTCCGGACTGTGCCGGTCACTTGGAAACCGAGGTCGTAGATGCCGAAGATGAACCCGTGGGGAGTGGCGTTCCAGTGGCCTTTGCCGCGATCAGTGAGTGTCAGCAGTGTCTGCGGCAGTTGGGGCTTCCGCTCCCGTACGCGGCCGCCTATCACCCGGAGTCGATCGCCTTCCACTGGGAACGCGGTGTGGATATCTTGGGGACGGGATTCTGGGAATTCCACCGGTATCTCAACGACGGCCGGTGGAGTTCCGAACGCGTCGAGACCGATCCCGTGGAATATCGAGTCGAGCTACAACGTGAGACGACATCACTTCGACTGTATCTCGACGCGAACGCCGTGGTCACGCGAACCGAGCGCGTACAACGCAGAGACCAGGGTGAACGGCGTTCGTGACAGAACATTTTCAAAACCGTCGTTTGGAGAATCGGATTGTCTCGGTAATGAATTGCCGCCTGAATCTCAGATATCCTCTTCGGCCGGGATTTCCCTCAATCGAGGTTTTGAAACGACTCTGGTAATATATCAATTATTCGATAATTATTAAGGGGCGGTAGTGCGACGATCCGAACGTCGAAACGGTGCTCGAACCAATGACGCCACACGACACGACCGAACGGACCCGATCTGCCGAACCGCCCGCCCGCTACGTCGACAACCTCGCCGAGGCACACGGCGTGTCCGGCTACACGAAAACTCCCGACGGAACACTCGTCTACGCAGCCTACGACGACGGGACGTACGAACTGCAGACGCGAGACGAGCAACTCACCGACGGCGACGGCGATATCATCTCTCCGACATGGTTACACGGACGCGAGTCGATTCTCGCCTACCGCGACGAACACGGCACCGAACAGTTCGATCTGCTGGAGATCGACCCGGAAACCGAGGCGATCGAACCGGTCCTCGCCGACCGGTTCCTCAACTTCAAAGCCCGGCAACACCCGACCGACCCGAACCGGATCGCGTTCGTCTCCAACCGTGATCGATCACTCGACCTATACACGCTCGACCTCGACGACGGCGCAGTCACTAGTAGATCCGAGGCCGACGAACCGGTCATGGGGTACGCCTGGTCGCCTGACGGGGAGCGCCTCGTCTATCAGGCCGGCACCTTCGATGACTCGGCGCTACGACTCGTCGACCTCCAACTGGAACGAGACGACGCGTTCATCGACGAACCGAACTCCGAGCAGTCCTTCGCTTTCACCGACGACGGCTACGGCGCGTGGTCGGAACACGGGATCATCTTCACGACCAACCACGAGACGGGCTACCGGGAACTCGCGGTCGCGGACGGCGACGGCGACTACGCACTGCGTTACGCGAACGGCCGTGACAAGTACGACCCCCAATGGACGACCGACGGCGACATCGTCTTCCTCGAAGCCCGCGGCGGCGACCGGCAGGTACGTCGGCTGAGCGACGGCGAGGTCACCACCATCGAACGGACCGGGATGAACACGGACGTCCAGGTCATCGATGGCGACGTTTACTACAAGCACCGGAGTCCGGCCACCGCCGGCGACGTCCGCCGAAACGAGACGACCGTCGTCGAGGAAGGCTGGGTTGACGTCCAGACGGTCGCTCCCGAGGAGGTCACGTACGAATCGTTCGACGGCCAGGAGATCGCGGCCCGGCTCTACCGTCCCGTCGGCGACCCGATCGGTGGCCTCGTCAAGGCCCACGGCGGCCCGGAGGCCCAACACTACAACCGGTTGGACATGGTCACGCAGACGCTCGTCCACGCCGGGTTCGAAGTTCTGGCCCCGGACTTCCGCGGGAGCCTCGGCTATGGTCGAGAGTTCCGGAAGGCGAGTGACGCCGACCTCGGTGGCGACGACCTCACGGACGTCGTCGCCGGTGCCGAGTACCTCCGCGAACGCGGTCGCACGAATGTTGGCCTGCTCGGTGCCTCCTACGGCGGGTACATGACGCTGATGGGCGTCGGCGCAACCGACGGGTTCGACGCCGGCGCGAGCGTCTGCGGTGTCGTCAACTGGGAGACGACCGCAGAGAACGCACGGGAGTACCTCGGTGCAGTCCTCATGCGGAAGCTTGGCGGCACTCCCGATGAGAAGCCGGATCTCTACGAGGAGCGATCGCCGATCACGTACGTAGACGACATCGACGTCCCGCTGCTGGTCGTCCAAGGTGCAAACGACCCGCGCGTCCCGCAAAGCGAGGCCGAACAGCTCGTCGAATCGCTCACTGACCGTGACATCGACCACGAGTACCTGCTGTTCGACGACGAAGGACACGGTGTCGTGCGGACCGCAAACCGAATCGAGTACATCACGCGGACGGTCGCGTTCTTCGAGGCGCAGCTCTGACTCAGGACACGAACGAGACCACTCCATACCAATGCCGTCCACAAAGCACACCGAACGGGACCACACGTACCGCACCGAACGGTCGATCGGGAGCGCCCCGGCATCGAATCGACCGATGTCGATCTCCGAGATTCAGGCGTCGTACGCCGAGTACGCCGACTGGCTTCACCGGTTCGAGGTCGTCGACCGAGCCGTCACGGGTCGGTACCGGCACGCTCGATTCAGCGATGTCTCGGGACGGGTCATCGATGTCGCCTGTGGCACGGGGACGAACTTCCGATATCTGCCCGAGTCGGTCGATCTCGTCGGGATCGACATTAGCCCGGAGATGCTGGCCAAGGCCGACGAACAACTCGCCGACCTCGGACTGGACGGGACGCTCCAGCAGATGGACGCACAGAACCTCGCGTTCCCGGACGACAGCTTCGATACGGTCATCTCGGCGCTGTCGACGTGTACGTTCCCCGATCCCGTTGCCGCCCTTCAGGAGATGGAACGGGTCTGTAAACCCGACGGGACGATCCGGCTGGTCGAACACGGGCGCAGTGATGTCGGTCCAATCGCGCGCTACCAGGACTGGCGGGCCGATGCCCACTACGCGAAGACTGGGTGTCGCTGGACGCAAGAACCGCGCGAGATCGTCGCTGATGCGGGCCTGTCAGTGCAGGATACGACGACCGGACTGTTCGGCACGATCACGACGTTCGACATTGACCCCAATGAATGATACGACCAATGACAGTACTCACCGAAACCACGATCGCCATGACGCTAGCGGTGCTCGGCGTCATCGGGACACCCGTCTGGTACGCAGTGGCTTGGCACGGGATCAGACTGCTGAAATAAATGCGCGATATGATCAGCCAGAGGAGTTGTAATAGCGAATGAGTGTCCCAACGACTGAGGCGGAAGAAAGCGCTGGTTGGCCGCCCACGTTCCACGGTCGGAGTTGACTGCCGTTCGCGTTCGTGGTGGCGTTTTCGCTGTGGGTGATGTTTTCCACTCTCTCGTTTGGCTGGTTGTTCGGGGCTGATCCATCGACCGTCACCAAGGCGCTATGGAATCTCCCGTCTAGAGTCGTTCAGTTCGGGCTCGCCCTGCTGGTGCTGCGGTTCGAAGACGTGCGGCTTCGGGACCTCGGACTTGGCCGCCGACAGCTCGTTCCGGCACTCGTCGCAGTGGCCGGCTTTCTGTTCGTAGTAAACGCGGTCGTAGCCGGCCTCATTTTCTTTGATACCGGGCAAGTGTCCATCGAACCGTTTGGGCTCTACCTGTCAGCACCGCTGGACTACTCCACGACTGCGCTCGTGGCGTCTGGCTTGGCACAGTACGTGTTCGTCGGCCCGGTCGAGGAGATCGCGTTTCGCGGCTACCTCCAGAACAAACCGACCGACCTCCTCGGACACCGACCCGCGCGCGTCCGGACTGCCGTGGCAGTTGTGACGACAGCCGTCGGATTCGCTGCGTTGCACGTCCCTACCTTACTGCTGGTCGACGAGGTTCCCATCGGGCAAGCTGCGGGTACGCTCGCGTTGCTCACGCTCTCCGGAATTATCTTCGGGACGATATACGCCCTAACACACAACCTGTTTCTGGTCGCCTTCCTGCACGGCATCGGGAACTTCTGGCCGCTGGTCGTCGATCCTGGCCTGGGAGCCTGGCCCAACTGGGGTGTGATCATCGCCCTGTACGGACTAGTCGTCGTATTGTATCGTCGGTGGGCCTCTGTTACGGTGCGGACACCGGAACGCGCCACGATGAAAGGTAACAAGCGGTGTATTGCGACTCCGATAGATCTTGTACACCCGTATCACTGTGGGGGGTTCGTTTGGTACAGGCGTCGTTTGTTCGAACATTCGCTTTAAGATCGTTCGCGGCGAAGCCGACGTATGACACGAAACTGGTCCCGTCGTGGCGCGCTTACAATAGGGGTGAGCGGGCTCGCAACCGCACTTGCCGGCTGTCAAACGTCGTTCGCTTCAGATGAGACCCCGATGCTGGACTTGATAATCAATAATAGTACACCCGAACCACAAAACGTAGATGTCGAGGTTATTGATCCCGACGAGAACGACAGCGAGGCGTTGGTGTACGAGCTTAGCAAGGACTCGGGAGGGTCGGGAGGAGAGTACATTGAAATTCCAGCCAACTCGGAACGGACGTTTGAAGCTGTTGCCGAGGACGAACGATATACCATCCGTGCTACGGTCGATCGGGCGTTCGATAAATGGCGGCACTATCACTATACTACTGCTCCCGTAGACTACGACGGCCAAGTCTTCGTTCTGATTGCCCGGCTTGAAGAGACCGGGAGGGATGTCATCCGGTTTGGTCCGGGGCCGTAATCACAACCGCTGTACGAGCCGGTATCCGCCGAGGCCGAGAAGGCCGATCCAGACGCCGGCAAAAAGTAAGAACCCGATCGTCTTGGCTTGCAGCACGCCGACCATCTCGATGTAGGGGGCAGCGAAACCAACGGTGGCGACGACGGCTCCAGCCCCGATAGCACCGGCGCGCATGCCCTCACGCTCGGAGGTCAGTGCCACCCACCCAACGAAGATACCGAGTGGGATCATCGTCAACCACGCCGTCAACAGTCGGAATGGGAGGTCGAACCAGCCGTGGCCGACCATCCCAGTCTGGAGCAGGAACTGGTCGTCACCGTCCTTAATCACAACGGCTGTTCCCTCAGGTCACGTTCCTCACCGTACGTGAACTCCTCCGAAAGCTCGTCTTGGGTGTAGGCGTCACAGGTGAGGACGAATCCCTGACAGACGACCGGGGTATACTCGTTGTCCGGGGCTGCTCTCGTCCGGTCCACGAAGGTTTGGGCAGTCGGTGAGAGCTCACTATAGCGGTAGGTCGGTGCCTGCTCGACGGTTTCGTTGTATTCGGCTGCCGTGTCCGGGACGATTTGGTGGTGGTATCGGTAGGAGTCCTCAGCCACGTAGGGCGAGGCGACCGTCCCCGGGTAGGAGGCGAGCCATAGGAGGAGGACCGCGACGGCGATACCGGCGACTTGGAAGGTTCGATTGGAGGGCGACATCGAAATACCACCCTCATGTCCCTAATCAACAGTGAAGTGCTTTCGGAAACACTCTCATACGGGCAGTGTCGGTACACCTTGTTGCTGGCTTGGGTGGAAGAATGCAAGCAGAGGGATGTTTGGACGCCGGATCTCACTTGATTGATTAGGGAAAGACGGCTCTGTTGAAATCCTCTATTCGTTACAGTTCTCAATGTCCCCGCTGTATACAACGCGCATATCTTCGATAAGCCAGATTGGCGGCTCTGTTGAAATCCTCAGAAGTTGATAGTTTCACATCCCCCAATCGCTCAGTACAGAGGACTCACATACCGACGTAGAACGCTGATATACCGATATTATGTCAGAAATCGTGTGCGAGATACAGAGGATGAAGTCAGCACAACGGCTTCGTTTATTTCGCGTCAAATCGGATGGATCACCCGTTAGTTGAACGTGCGAATGTATCGGCTATTCTCCGCTACGACTGCGCTCGTAGACGTAGCTGAAAACGAGGCTGAGTGGGACGGCTATCCAGATCGTCCACACTACCACTACCAAGATGGTATCGGGGTACAGCTCAAAGAACGCTCCGAGGAACTCGGTGAGCGAGGTCGGCGGGTCAACTCCCCCGTATGGGTTCAAAAACTCGTAGCCGTACACCGGAGCCAGTAGCAACCACACGGCAGTTCCGGCAGGGTAGTTCCCGGCGACCGTGACCAACGCTGCGACGGCACTGTAGTATGGGACACTCGACGGCAGGGAGCGCCACGTGAGCGCCCCGACCACGAATCCCGTGGCGAGGTACACCGGGACCGCAGACAGAATCACCCCTGCGGAACCCAACGAACCCGCAACCAGCGTACTCACCGGAGCAAACACGATTCCACCGGCGAGGACACCGGCGGCCATACTGTAGCCGGCCCCGACGTCCTGTCGGTCTCCGAGCGGCAACCGTGACGGTCCGTATCGACCGTACAGCCGCACCACTCGGTCCAGCCTGGCTACCATGACACTCTCTCCACATAAATTGTACTTGAACGTACTTTGTTCCGTCGGCTGTACAGTGTCTTGCTGTCTATCTCCCCATTCGGGGCAGCCTCGGCTCCAGGGTAGCCCAGATACAAGGTAGAACAGTCTACTCGCTGAATAATCGAAGACAATCCAATCGATATATTTCTAGTCTGTATTGACCGATCCGACCAGCTCGTTTTCTGAAGAGCTTCTGTGCGAGATACGCGCGCTGTATTCAGCAACGCCAAGGAGATCTCCTCAGTTTCTGTCGGTAGTGAGGTGCGAGATACAGAGCATGACTACATCACCTTGGCCGAGCTGAATTGAGCGGTAACTACAGAGGAGAAAGTTACGGAGAATCAAGGAGAAAGCCTCGCGCTTCAGCGCGGGGATGAATCCGACAAACGATGATACAAACCACCGACGATAGCGCGGCCTGATATTCCAGTAGATACTTAATATAGCACACTTAATTACGGTTGTAATGGTCACGGTGACTGTCACCACGAAGTTCCACAATCCATCCCTCTCACGGCGGAAAGAGTGGCAACGCGCCACTCGACTCTACCGTGACACCAAGCAATTCTGTATCAACGGATGGGAGAACGGCGACTTCGGGAAGTCCGTGACCACGGCCAGTATCGACAACGACCTCTACTCGGCCATCCAGAACCAAGCCATCCGTGAGGCGAAATCCGATCATAATAAGCACGGGGAAGTTCGCTACCGAGAGAGTCAACCGTTCGCCATCAACAACCAGAACTGGGAACTTGACACGACCGAGAACGGCAC
>NZ_NHOY01000115.1:0-80380 GCF_002252755.1 Halorubrum sp. Hd13
TGCTTAAGTTAACACGACCGTTCCGGTCGCCGTGGACCGCCGATATTTTCCCTCGCCGTTCGAGCGGAAATGAATGCGAATTGACACCACCGAGGCGGGAGCGATCTCACCGTCGAACACGCCTCCCGCACTTTCAATACCCGGCGCGACGAATCCCCGACTTGCACATGAATATCGTTGATATCGCGGTGCCGGAATACGTCGAGGTCGACGTCGACACGCGACTCGCCAAGGTCCGGTCCATCTTCGAGCGCGAGAACCCGAAGGGGATCGTCGTCACCGACGACGGCGAGTACGCCGGCGTGGTCGGCGAGAAGCAGCTCATGCGCTCGCGCATGGAGGACGACACGAAGGTGTCGGCCGTCATGAAGCCCGCGCCCTCCGTCGACCGCCACGAGGACGTGCGGGAGACGGCCCGCCTCCTCGTCGAGGGGGACGTGAAGATCGCGCCCGTCTACGAGGGGGAGAAGCTCTACGGGATCGTCACGGTCGACCAGATCCTCGAGGCCGTCCTCGACAGCCTCGACGCGATCACCGTCGCGCAGGTCGCCACCGAGGACGTCATCGGGATCAGCGAGAAAGACAGCGTCGGCCGCGCGATCAACCGCCTCCGCGAGAACGGGATCTCCCGGCTCCCCGCCCTCGACGAGGACGGCCAACTGGTCGGCGTCGTCACCACCAACGACATCGTCGAGTTCGTCGTCCGCGACCAGGAGCGACAGGGCAGCGGCGACCGCGCCGGCGACATCGACCGCATGCTCGACATCCCCGTCTACGACATCATGTCGAGCCCCGTCGTCACCGCGACCGCCGACGAGACCGCCCAGGCGGTCGTCGAGCGGATGTTCGACAACAGGGTCTCCGGGCTCGTCGTCACGCCGGACGGCGCCGACACGGTCGCCGGGATGGTGACGAAGACCGACGTGCTCCGGGCGCTCACGTTCACCGAGCAGGACTCGATGGACGTGCAGATCACGAACGTCGACCTGCTGGACACGACCACCCGCGGGCACATCGTCGAGTCGATCGAGCAGGTCGCCGACAAGTACGCCGCGATGCACGTCATCCACGCGCACGTCCGTCTCCACGCCCACAAGGAGAAGCTCCGCGGCACGCCCCTGATCCAGTGTCAGATCCGCCTCCGGACCAACGAGGGCCAGGTCGGCGGCTCCGGCGAGGGGTACGGCGCCGAGCACGCCTTCCACGTGGCGCTCGACAAGCTGGAGCGCAACGTCTTGGAGATCAAGGGCGTCAACGCCGACGAGGAGTACCGCGGCCAGCTGCTCCGCAAGCTCGGCGAACTGTGAGCAGATAAGGCGTTCGGCGACGCTCGGCGGTCCCGGCGGTTTTTCGCGACGTCTCGTGATGCCCGGCCGATAACGGTGTTCCCGGCGTCGGTATCAGGCGTTCCCGGCGCGTAGCCTTCCGAGCAGGGTCGCCGCGAGGAGCGCGATCACCCCGGCGATCGGCCCGAATCCTGGTGCCTCGTCGTCCGAGGTGTCGTCCGGCGCGCCGGGCTCGTCGGTCCCCGCCTCGTCGTCACCGCCGGACTCGGTCGACCCGTCGCTCGCGTCTGATCCGCCGTCGCCGTCGCCCGCCGACTCGCCGTCAACGGGCTCACGCTCCTCGGTCGGGGACCCCGTCTCGTTCGCGGGGGGATCCGTCTCGTTGGTCAGTTCCGTCGTTTCGTTGGTGGGTTCCGTCGGTTCGTCGGTCAGGTCGTTCGTTTCGTTGGTGGCTTCCGTCGTTTCATTCAGGGAGTCTCCCGCCTCTCCGTCGTCCGGCACCGTGGCCCCGTCACCGCCGGTGGAATCCCCGGTCCCGCCACCACCCCCGCCGGATCCGCCGCCGCCGGACGTGCCGCCGTCACTCCCTCCGTCGCTTCCGCCGTCCTCGCTGTGTACCACCTCGAAAGAGGCCGTTCGAGAGTCGTCGGCCGTCGAGGCGGTGACCTCGTACGTCCCCGTCGACGCGCTCGACGCGGTCGAGACGGTGAACGTCCCAGAACCGGTGTCGTCGACCGCGACTCCGGCGATCGAGACCGAGTTCGGGCTCACCGACCCGCTCGGGTCAACGGCGACGCTCACGGCGGCGTCGTCGGCGGCGCGCCCCTCGTTCAGCACGGCGACGTCGAACTCACCGCTCGATCCCCGTTCGATCTCGGCGGGCCCCGACAACCCGGTGAGGGTGAACACGCCTCGGGGAGCCAGCGAGGCGTTTACCTCTCGGGTCTCGTTCGCGGCGAGCGTCGCCGTCTCCGTCACGTCCGCGTAGCCGTCCGCGGAGACGGTCACGGTCCGCTCGCCGCGCGCCACCGCGAGCGAATAGCTGCCGTTCGAGTCGGCCGTGGCCGCTCTCCCGTCCGCGGTTGCCGTCGCCCCCGCGACGGGCCCGCCGTCGCTCGCGTTCGTCACCGTTCCGATCAGCGACGCTGGCTTCGGATCGAGCGCGAGGGACGGGTCCGTCGTCGCGTTCGGCCTGACGCGGATAGACGTCCGCGTCATCGGCTCGAAGTCCGGCGCGTCGACGGCGACGTCGTAGGCGTTCGGGCGGAGGTCGACGGCGTAGGTGCCGCCCTCGCCGACGTCGAGCGAGGCGACGGTTGCGTCCGTCTCCGCGTCGGTGACGGTCACGGTCGCAGTGGCGGGACGGTCGAGTCCGTCCGTCGCGTTCACGTCGCCCGAAAGCGTGCCGTTGCGGAGCGTCAAAGCGAAGTCCGCGACCGCCGCGTCTCCGGACTCGTTCAGAGTCACCGTCCGATTCGCCGGCGCGTACGTCGCGTTGCCCGCGGTGACGTTCAGACCGGTCGCCGGCGCGCTCATTGCGTACGTTCCGTCCGCGTCGGTCGTCGTCTCACCGATCGCCGCGCTCCCGTCGTCGACGACTACCGATATCCCGGGGAGCGTCGCGTCCGTCTCCGCGTCGGTGACGGTGCCGTTCACGGTGCCGACCGCGTCGGCGACGCCGACGGTCGCGTCGGCCGCGTCCTCGGACGACGCCACCGCGACCGTCGTCTCGCCCGTCGCGAAACCGCTCGGGACGGTCCCGTTCAGCGCGACCGCCGTGGCGTTCCCGGCTCCGATCGAGACGTTCGCGGCGTCGAGCACCCGCACGTCGCTCGCGTTCGCGGGGTCGGTCAGCCGGAGTTCGACGGTGCGGTTCTCGCCGCCGAGTCCGCCGACGTTCGCCACGGTCGCCGTCGCGTCGAGGCTCCCATTTCGCTCGATGAACGCGGGCGCTCGGAGGGCCGACACCTCGTAGGAGGGCGGGTCGAGGACGTCGACCGCCGCGGTCCGGTTCGAGTCTCTCGTGTAGACGCCGTGCTCGTCGGTCGCGTTCGTCGGCGTGTCGCTCGGGACGACGTACGAGAACGAGACGGTCGCGCTCTCGCCCGGAGCGAGCGAGACGTTCGCCTCGTCGCCGACGGCGCCGTCGAACCGATACTCGACGGCACCGACTCCGGGGTCCGAGCCGGTGTTTTCGACCGTCGCCGTCGGTTCCAGCGTCTCTCCGGGTGCGACCTCAGTCGGCGCGTCGAACTCGCTCACCGCGAGCGTCGACCGGTTCTCCGTGACCGACGAGACGGCCGCGAACCCGTCGACGATCCCCGCGCCGTATCGTGTGTCGGGGCCCGTCGCGTCGTCCGGGTGATTCGCGGTGTCTCGAAGCGTGTCGGAGAGCTCCTCGTCGGTGACGTTCCGCGACGTCACCGAGATCATCAGCGCCGCGACGCCGGAAACGTGGGGTGCAGCCATTGAGGTGCCCGTGAGATTTCGGTATCCACCGCCCGCTGCTGTCGAGTTCACCGACACGCCCGGAGCAGAGACGTCCGGGACGACGTACTGATCGGGCCAGTCAGACGGAGCATCGTTTCCCCACGCACTGTCGGTAGATACGTTTTCGCCGCCCGAAAAGGAAGGGACCTCGCGGTCGGAGTCGACAGCCCCGACGCCGAGGGTGTCGTATATGTTACCCGGAGAGCTCGACGGCTCTAAGTCGCGATTCCCGGACGATGCGACGACGACCTTCCCGGCGTCCCGCGCGTTTCGGACCGGCTCGATCATGTCGGCGGCGTACCCGTCTGCACCCAGACTCATTTGCAAAACGTCGACTTCGGGGTCCTCTGACGCGTGTTCCATGCCGGCAACGACCCGTGTGAACGTCGCGTTTCCGCCGTCGTCGTCGAACACTTTGACACCGTGGAGCGTCGCCGCCGGCGCCACGCCGATCGCCGTCCCGCTCTCGTTACCACCGGCGACCGTTCCGGCGACGTGGGTACCGTGACCGTTACCATCTGACGCGTCGCTGACGTTGTCACTCACGAGATTCCCGTCCGTGTCGTACTCCGCCCACCCGCTCACTGTCAGGTCCGGGTGGTTCGGGTCAATTCCCGTGTCGATCACGGCAACGGTCGCGCCCTCGCCACGGGTTCCGAACGTCTCCCAGACCTCGGGGGCACGTACCATCTCGACGCCGTACGTCGCGTTCGTCGCCGTCGAACCGGCAGAGACGGTACCGGCCGTGGGGCCCGCGGGAGAATCGAGGGCGCCGGCTCCGGCTCCGCCGTCCGCGGTCGCCGCCGAGTCGAGTTCCATCCGGAAATTCTCGTGAACGCGCTCGACGCCGCGCACGTCGAGGAGGCGCTCGACCGCGACGCTCTCGGTGTCGACCGTGACGAGCATCGCGTTCGCGAGCCAGAAGCTCCGCTCGACCGTGACGCCGGGCTTCCGCTCTGCGAACCGTTCGAAGCTTCCCTGCGCGGTCGCGGCGTTCGTCTTGAGCTCGTCAGTCCCGATCCGGCCGCCGTCGGCGGCGCGGCGCGCTCCGGTCCCGGCGTCGTCTCCGAAGCGCACCACGAGCTCAACGGTGCCGTTCGCCGACCGCAGTCCGGGACCCACGGCGTCGGACGACGCCGCCCCGAGCGACGTCGGCGTCGCGGGCGGAGTTGCCGTGGCGGGCGGAGTTGCCGTCGCCGGCGCCGTCGACGGCGAGGGAGCGGGGGACGTGGAGGCCGCGTCGACGCCGACCGCGGGGCGGTCGACGGCCGCTTCGCCGAGCCCGCCGGCCGCCGCCGCGGGCGCGAGGGCGGCCGCGAGGACGCAGGCGACGACGAGCAGGACGGTCGCTCGTCCGGGTCGACCCGCTCCGTTACTCATTACGTATTAGGACGGTAGGAAGGGCTTAATTCCCCCGACCGGCGCGCCGCTCAGGCGTCCGCGCCCTCGGCGAGCCCGTCGGCGACGATCCGGAAGGTGACGGAGTCGCCGGCGGGCTTCGAGCGGTGTTTCTCCAGCGTGGCCCGGCGGTTCCCGCCGCGGAACCTGTCGACGCGGAGGATCGCCCCGGTCCAGTGGTTGAGCGTGTTGCCGCCGAGCGCGCGGTCGCGGTCGGAGTCGGGGTCGGTGAACACCTGGTTCGTGATCACGACGGCGATGTCGTGGCGGCGCGCCAGCGAGAGGAGGTGCGTCACCTGCTTGGCGACCTTCCGGAGCGACTGGCCGCCCTCGGTGTCGCCGGCGCGCTCCAGCCGGTAGAACCCCGTCGCGGAGTCCAACACGATCAGCTCGACCTCCTCGGCGAGCTCCTCCGCGTCGCGGACCGCCTCCCGCTGGTCGTCGAAGTCGTACGCCTCGGAGATCACCAGCCGCGACGCGATCTCCTCGACCGCGTCGTCGACGTCGGGGTCGTCGGCCCGCCCCGCGGCGAGCTGCTCGAACCGGTCGATCGAGAGCCCCTCGGTGTCGATGTAGAGGGCGCGGTCGCCGCCGGCGGCGACCTCGACCGCCGCGGCCAACGCGAGGTTCGTCTTCCCGGCCGCTGGCGGGCCGTACACCTGCGTGACGACCCCGCGCTCGAAGCCGCCACCCAACAGGTCGTCGACCGGCCGACAGCCGGTCGGGATCGGATCGCTCACTGTGAACCGTCTCGCCCGCACTCGTATTTAAACGGTCGATCCCGGCGTCGTCGAGCGTGGGTAAACGGTCGAGCACCGTCGCTCGTCGGGAAAAATAAGCGTGAAAGAACGGAACGGTCGCCGGTCTCGGTGACCGGCGACGGGGTCCGGTAGTGCGTGCGGACGCGGCGTCCGCGGTAGAATCGTTAGTTGCGCGTCAGGTTCGTCGCGCGGGGTCCCTTGGGGGACGACTCGATGTCGAACTCGACCTCCTGACCCTCCTCGAGGTCCGGGCCGCCGACGTCTTCCATGTGGAAGAACACGTCCTCGTCGTCGTCGAGATCGCCGTCGTCAGTCGAAATGAAACCGTAGCCGCCAGTGTCGTTGAAGAAGTCAACCTTACCGTTTGCCATTGCAACCAAACAGACGGGCGTTTGGGGGATAACGCTTGCGAGGGTCGTGGTACCACGACCGTCTCGGCGCCCGTCGGTCGCGTCGGCGTCGTCTTAGACGCCGAGACCCGGTTCTTCGACGCTTCCGCCGCCGTCGCCGCGCGGTGCGACCAGTCGCGGGGTTCATTTACGCGCGAGGACGTAGGTCGGCGTATACACATGGATCGTCGCACCTATCTGCGGTCGCTCGCGGCCGGGACCGGCGTCGGCGCGACCGTCGGGACCGCCGGCTGTCTCGGCGTCCTCGGCGACTCGGGCGCCGAGGGAACCGTCCTCGGCCCGCCGGAGCGGGACCTGAGCGAGGCCGTCCACCCGAGCTACGGCGACGAGATGCCGAATTTTACCGTTCCTGACCCGCTCACGGGCGACGAGGTGTCAGTCGCCGACTTCGAGGGCGAGCGCGCCGTCCTGTGGACCTCGTTTTACACGAACTGCCCGGACGGCGTCTGCCCGGCGCTCATCCTCCGGCTCCGGCGCGCGCAGGCGGTCGCCGCCGAGGAGGGGTACGGGGACGAGTCCGCCTTCCTCGCGCTCACGTTCGACCCCGAGCGCGACACCGCCGAGGTCCTCCGCGAGTACGCCGGCCAGCAGGGCGTCGACCTCGACGCCGGCAACTGGCACTTCCTGCGACCCGAGAGCTACGAGCGCGCGCAGGAGCTGATGGACGAGAACTTCGGGCTCGTGATCGAGAAGCGGGACGCCGACCAGTACGAGAACCTGGAGTACCAGTTCCCCCACTACGGGCTGATCCTTCTCGCGAACAAGCGGGGGATCGTCGAGCGCGCCTACCCGCGTGGCCCGCAGACGGACATCGAACGGCTCGTGAGCGACTTTGAGCGGGTGGTCACCGCGTGAGGCGCCGCCACCTCCTCGCCGGACTCGCCAGCGCGGGCGCGCTCGGCGGGGCCGGAGTCGTCGCGTCCGGGAGCGCGCCCGCGGTGCTCGGGAGCGGGGACGCGCACGAACCGATCGAGCCGACGACGCTGCCGACGGTCGACGCGCCGGGAAGCCGCGACGGCGAGGCGACGCTTCCGGCGCCAGATCGCCCGACGTTCATCGACTTCTTCGGAACGTGGTGTCCCCCGTGCGCCGAGCAGATGCCGGCCCTCGCCGAGGCCCACGACCGGATCGGCGACGAGGTGCTGTTCGTCTCGGTGACGACGGAGGACGTCGGCGGCGCGGTCAGCGAGGAGACGGTCGCCGACTGGTGGCGCGAGCACGACGGCGACTGGCTGGTCGCGGCCGACACGACCGCCGAGCTCGCGGCTCGGCTCGGCGTCGGCGGCTATCCGAGCGCGCGCGCCGTCGACGCGACGGGGCGCGTGCGCTGGGCGACGTCAGGGACCCACACCACGGAGGAGTTCGTGAACGGGATCGAGCGGGCGCTGGACCGATGAGGGGACGAGCCGACAGATGACCGACGTCTCGCTCGCGACGAACGTCCCTTTCGCCGTGACCGCGGGCGTGGCGACGTTCTTTTCTCCGTGCGCGTACCCGCTGTTGCCGGGGTACGTGGGCTTCTACGTGAACTCCGTCGACGCCGAGGCCGCCTCCGTCTCCGGGGCGGGCTTGCGCGGGGTCGCGGCCGCGCTCGGCGTCCTCGCGACGTTCGCGCTGCTCGCGGGCGCGACGGTGCGGATCGGGTACTCGACGCTGTCGAACATCACCGTCTTCGAGACGCTCGTCGGCGTGCTGCTCGTCATCTTCGGGCTGCTCGTGGTCGCCGGGCGCGCCCCGTCGGTGTCGCTCCCGCTGCCGAAGCGGCGGTCGAGCGTCTTCGGGTTCGGGGTGTTCGGCGCGGGGTACGCGCTGGCCGGCGCGGGCTGCGTCGCGCCCGTGTTCCTCGGCGTGGTCGCGCGGGCCATCGCGCTTCCCGGCGACGCCGCCGTCCTGATCCTCTCCGTGTACGCCGGCACGGTCGCCGTCCTGATGGCCGCGACGACCGTCGCGACGGGGGTGGGACTGATCGGCAACGCCAACCGCGTGATGGCCCACGCGGGCGCCCTGAAGCGGGTCGCCGGGGCCGTGATGGTCGTCGCCGGGATCGGCCAGCTGTACCTCTCGCTGGTCGTCTACTGAGAGGCCGTCGCCGACCGTAGTACCGGCGGCACACGAGCGGGTTGTCAGCGGCGGACGGGCGAGCGGGTTGTCAGCGGCGGACGGACGAGCGGGTTGTCAGCGGCGGACGGGCGACCGATGTCGGGGCGCCGAGACGGTGACCCGGACCCGTCCACGCGTGAGACCACCAACATTCATATTCGATAGCGAGGAAGTGTCATCCAGCCGAACCGGGCGGCGCGCGGCCGTCCACGATGGTTCGGTCCCCGCATCATGAACCTAGATCAGTTCACAGCCGAGAACGCACCGACGGAAAGCGCGGAACCGTTCCAGCGCGAGAACAGCTACACCCTCGACGTCGACGTCGACGGGACCGTGATGGCGAAGGCCGGATCGATGATCGCGTACACCGGCGACGTCTCGTTCACGGGGAAGGCCTCCGCCGAGGGCGGGATCACCGGCTTCCTCAAGGAAGCGGCCACCGGCGAGGGGACGCCGATCATGGCCGTGGAGGGCCGAGGTCACGTCTACTTCGCCGACGCCGGGAAGAAGGTACAAGTCGTCGAGCTCGACGCCGGCGAGGCGATCACGGTCAACGGGGAGGACGTCCTCGCCTTCGAGGAGAGGCTCTCCTACGAGATCAGCACCATCGACAGCCTTGCCGGCTCGCTCGCCGGTGGGTTCAGCAACGTCTACCTCGAGGGACCGGGCTACGTCGCGCTCACCACGCACGGCGATCCGATCGTCTTGGAGACGCCGGTCGCGACGGATCCCAGCGCGACCGTCGCCTGGGGCGGCACCTCCCCGAGCGTCGAGGTCAACCGCAGCCTCTCGGACATGGTCGGCCAGGAGTCCGGCGAGCGGTACCAGA
Organism: Halorubrum sp. Hd13; assembly: GCF_002252755.1. GTDB lineage: Archaea > Halobacteriota > Halobacteria > Halobacteriales > Haloferacaceae > Halorubrum. The sequence continues at coordinate 9,275 of NZ_NHOY01000115.1, forward strand.
TGCGCTTCGACGGCCCCGACGGGTTCGTCGTCGTTCAGCCGTACGAGGAGCACGTCTGACCGGCGGTCCGACGATGAGGGACGCGACCGAAACGAGCGACGACGCGAACGGCGCCCGGCGGGCGGACGACGAGTTCGCCGGCGACCGCGACGGCGACGACGACGCGGAGTCGACCGGCCCGCTCGCGCGGGCTGAGGCGGCCGTCACCGAGGCGGTCGGCCTCGTCGTCGACGCCGTCCTCGACGCGATATGACCGACGCCGCGCGCCCGACGCCGACCCTGATCGCACACCGCGGGTTCGCCGGCGAGAACCCCGAGAACACCGTGGCGGCCGTCGAGCGGGCCGCGGGGGTCGCGAGGTCGGACGGCTCCGCCGAGTCCGACGTTCCCGCGGGGCGTCAGGCCGACTGGGTCGAAGTCGACGTCATGCCCACCGCCGACGGCGACGTGGTCGTCGTTCACGACGCGGAGCTCTCCGGTCGCGGCGGACGCGGCGATTCCGGTACCGCCGTCGACCGCGGACTCACCGACGCGGCGGGTCTCGTCTGGGAGACGGACACCGCGACCGTCACCGGCGCCGAGGTGCTCGACAGCGGGGAGACCGTCCCGCTGCTCGCCGACACGCTCGAGGCGCTTCCCCCGGACGTCGGCGTGAACGTCGAACTCAAGAACCCGGGCCGGGGCGACCTCCGGCCCGACGAGAAGCTCGCCGGCGACGCGCTCGCGGACCGGACGGCGGTCTGGCGGCCGTTCGTCGACCGGGTGCTGGGCGTCGCCGAGGGGTCCGGGAACGACCTCCTGTTCTCGTCGTTCTGCGAGGGGGCGCTCGCCGCGGTCCGCGAGCGGTCGTCGCTGCCGGTCGCCCCGCTGGTGGCCGAGTCGATCGCCGACGGACTGGCGATCGCCCGCGAGCACGACGCGGCCGCGGTCCACCCGCCGATCGACGCGATTCGCGGAACGCCGTTCTTCGACGCCGAGCGGTTCGGGGGCGGCGGAGAGTCGGGCGGACCGGACCTCCTCGCGGCCGCGCACGAGGCGGGGCGCGACGTGAACGTCTGGACCGTCGAGACGTGGTATCAGGCCGACCGGCTCGCCGCGGCCGGCGTCGACGGAGTCATCGCCGATTACTCGACGCTGCTGCGCGAGTGACCCCTCTGCCGGGGGCCGATCGACGCGAAAACTCGGTTCCGCGGTGGGGCGTGGAACGCTCAGCGCGCCGCCAGCCAGTCCGCGAAGCCGCCGGTGAGGAACCCGGCGTAGTCGACGATACCGAGGTACAGCGAGACGAGCACGACGATCACGATGGGGACGCGCACGATCCAGAGCCAGGCGGTCCCGAGCCCGCCGATGTCGCCGATGCCCCTCTCCAGCTCGTCGCGGGCGATCTCGGGGATCACCCACCCGACGAACAGCGCGAGCAGCAGCGAGCCGAGCACGAGCAGGATGCCGTCCGCCAGCTTGTCGTACAGGTCGAGGAATATCAGGTCGATCGTCACCGGGACGCCGAGCAGGAAGACGGCGACGCCGATGGCCGCCGCGGCGGGGACGCGAGCGACGCCGAGCTCGTCGATCAGGTACGAGACGAGCACTTCGAGGATGCTGATCGCGGACGAGAGCGCCGCGATCCCGACCATGCCGAAGAAGACGACGCCGATGGCTCGTCCGCCGGGGATCCCGGCGAACGCCGAGGTGAGGCTCACGAAGATCGCCCCGGGACCGCCCGTGCCCGGTTCGATGCCGACGGTGAAGAGAACGGGGAAGACGACGAACCCGACGAGGACGGCGACGAGCGTGTCGAGTGCGGCGATGACGCCGGCGTCCGACGCCAGATTCCGGTCCTCACCGAGGTAGGAGGCGTAGGTGATCATCACGCCCATCCCGAGCGAGAGGGTGAAGAAGGCCTGTCCGGCGGCGGCGGGCAGTATCTCGGTCCAGTTCGCCGCGATCGTTCCGAAGTCCGGCGAGAGGTAGTACCCGTACGCCGCGCTCGCGCCGTCGAGGGTGAACCCGTAGGCGGCCAGCCCCAGCAGCAACACCAGGATGGCGGGCACCATCACCTTCACGCTCAGCTCGATGCCGCGCCTGACGCCGGCGGCGATGATACCGATGACGAGCATCATGAACGCGGCGTGAAAGAGGAGCGTGTCGAGGCCGGTCGAGACCGTTCCGAACAGCGCCTCCGCCTCGGCCGGGTCGGTGATCGTAAACCCGTCGGTGAGTCCGATGAGGGTGTACCGGAGGAACCAGCCTGCGACGACGCTGTAGTACGACAGGATTATGAAGCCGGTGGCGACGAACAGCCAGCCGGCGTACGACCACGCGCCGCTGCCGAGTTCCCGCAGCGCGCCGACGGGATTCCGGTCGGTCCGACGGCCGATCACGAACTCGACGAGAATCGCCGGGAACCCGATCAGCGCGACGAACGCCAGATAGGTGATCAGAAACGACGATCCGCCGTACTGGCCGGTGATGAACGGGAACCGCCAGATGTTCCCGAGCCCGACGGCGCTACCCACCGCGGCGAGGATGAACCCCGCCCGCGTCGCCCACGTCTCGCGTGCCATTGGTATCGGAGCAAATCTCGTTGCGGTCTAAAAACGTGTCTTTTCGCCCGCTGACACCCATGTCAACGTCCCTGAACGACCCGCCGCGGCGACCGGTGTCCGCGCAGTCCGGATCGCCGCCGCGGGCGAGGCGTTCGGTTCGCCCCGTCAGGGACCGTGAATTTAATAGCCGGAGGGTGACCTCACGGGATATGGAACGCGTAGACGTCGCTATCGTGGGAGGCGGTCCGGCCGGCGCGTCCGCGGCGCACGCGGCCGCGACCGGCGGCGCTGACGCCCTCGTCCTCGAGAAGGGGGTGCCGCGGGCCGACCGCGACGGGCTCGGCCCCGACTCGACGGACGCCGCGGGGATCTTGGACTACTGGGTCGACATCATGGGGATCCACCCCGACGAGTTCGACGACGGCGTCGTCCAACGGGAGCTGACCCGCGCCGAGTTCCGCGGGCCGGACGAGGCGGCGACGCTCACCTCCACCGGTATCGACTCGTCGTACGACAAGTTCGGCTACACCTTCCAGCGCGCGCGCTTCGACGACTGGCTCCGCGACCGCGCCGAGGACGCCGGGGCCGAGTACCGCGCGGGCGTGTCCGTCCGCGGCGTCGACACCGACCTGTCGGCGGACCCGAGCGACGGGTCGGGCGGGACCGACGGCACCGGCGGGAGCGGCGATCCCCGTCACGTCGTCGAGCTCGCCTCCGGCGAGTCGGTCGGGGCCGACTTCCTCGTGCTCGCCGACGGCCCGCAGCGCACCGTGACGAATCGCGTGCTCGACGAGTACCTCCCCGCGGACGCGGCCGCCTCCGAGCGGCTGGCCTCCCGGACGGCGAACCACATCGCCTACCAGGAGTACCGACGCGTCCCGGAGGCGGTGTACGAGCAGGTCGAAGACGCGCTCGTCTTCTGGTGGGGCGTGATGCCGGGCGAGACGGCGTATCCGTGGATCTTCCCGAACGACGACCGCGTCTGTCGGGTCGGGCTGACGATGCCGATCGGCCTCGACGTCGACGCCTTCGACCGGGACGCGTACGCCCTGCTGGAGCCCGACGACGAGTCGATCCCGCAGGGCGGCGAGTACGTCCGACGGCTGCTGGAGTGGCAGTACGGCGACGAGTACGATATCGAGGAGGACTTCCCGCTCGTCGAGGAGGCGGGCAAACGGAACGGCACCGAGACGTATCCGATCTCGTCGACCCGTCCGATCGACTCGCCGACGGACGCCGGGGTCGCGGTGGTCGGCGGCGCGATGGGGACGACCTCCGCCTTCCACGAGGGCGGCGACCACGTGGCGGTCCGCACCGGCGCCATCGCCGGCGACCTGGCCGCCGCGGGCGACATGGCGCCGTACAACAGGCGCTGGAAGGAGGCGATCGGCGACGAGGTCGTCCGCAACGTGACGATGGCCGACATGGTCGCCGACTACGACCCGGACGACTGGAACCGGATCATCGGCGCCGCCGACGCCATGTTGGCGGCCGAGGCCGGCGACGGCCTCCTCGCGCAGCCGTACCGCTCGGGCTGGGAGTCGGTGAAGCTCCTGCTCGGCTACAGGTGGAACAAGCGCCGCGTCAAGAAGGACTACGTCGGCATCGACGAGAGCGAGTACGTCTACTAGTCCGCGAGGCCGCCCCGGTTGAGTCCGGCGGTTCCGGCACCGCCCTCACCGGATCACCGGCGCTAGCCTCACCGAATCACCGGCGCCGACAGCTCTCGCGGCTCGGTCGAGACCCCCTCGACGTCGACCGGCTCGACCTCGTGAGTCGGCCACTGACCCGTCTTCGTCAGCGTCTCGGTGAAGTCGGGCGCGACGAGGTGGGTGTCCTCGCTCTTCGCTCCCTGCACGGTCGGATTCCACGCATAGCCCATCGGCCGTCGGACCGGTTCGTCGCTCCCGGGCGCGGCGAACCACTCGCGGCCCGCGAACCCCGCGGCGCCGCCCTGGTGGTGTTCGCGCCACTCGTCGGCGAAGCCGACGGCGTCGTACGCCTCGCGGATCGCGTCGAAGACGTCCCCGGCGGTGTCGGAGGCGTCCCCGTCCGTGAGACTGCCGTCCGCCGCGGCCTCCGTCGCCGCGAGCGCGGTCGCCTCGACGCGGGCCGCGGCGCGGTGGCGCGCCTCCAGCCAGTCGGGGGCGTCGAAGGCGACTGTCCGGGTCAGCGAGGCGTAGAGCCCCGCACGCTCGGCCGTGACGGAGACGAGCGCGTAGTCGCCGAGCGTCGCGTCGCTCGGCGTGTAGTGGCGGAAGCGCCGCGCGCGCTCCGCGCCGCCGACGAGCACCACGGGGGTGTCGACGTCGCGGGAGGCGAGCGCGATGTCGATCCCGGCGGCGACCTCGTACTCCGGGTCCTCGGGCTCGAGGTTGCGGCAGACGGTCTCGACGGCGGCGGCCGCCTCGCGGCCCAGCTCGCGGTAGCGCTCGACGTCGTCGTCGGTGAGCGGCTGGCGCAGGCGGCTCCCGTCGACGCGCTCGAACCTCGGGACGTCGAAGTCGGCGGCGGCGGGCGCGGGCGAGCGCTCCGCGACGGCCCCGGCCAGCGAGTCGGCGTACCACGGGAACGACTCGACGGCGACCGCGTCTGGGAGCTCCTCGGCGGCGAGCCGCTCCGCCTCGACGTTGTCCGTGATCACGCGAAGCGCGCCGTCGTAGCCGGCGGCCGCGACTCCGACGTCGGCGTCGTCGTCGACGACGTTGTCGCCGCCGGTGAGCCACGCGAACCCGTTCGGCTTGGCGAACCAGACCGCTTCGAGCCCGCGGTCGTCGAGATACGCGTCGAGCCTCTCGGTGCGGGCGTCGAGATCGACCATACCGACCGACTCTCGCGGATCCAGTAAAAGCGGTCGAAAGCCGGCCGCGGCGGCGCCGGCGCGGTCGAGAGAATCCGTTACCGCGGCTCGGATCGCCGCAGGAGAGCGGCGGTCGATCGGGGGACCGCGCCGCGCCGTCGCCGTTCGAAACGAAAGGTTCAATTACGTCCCCCGGATACGACGAAACGCGTCAGTAAGCCCCCCTCGGGTTGGTAGTCTAGTCCGGTTATGACACCTCCTTGACATGGAGGAGGCCGGCGGTTCAAATCCGCCCCAACCCATTTCTGTCGACGTCGCAACCGCGAGCGGCAGGAGCGGTCCGCGTCGACGAAATGGTGCCGCGGATTCGAATCAGGGAGCGAAGTGAGCGACAGCGAACGGAGCGACCGAGGTTCAAATCCGCCCCAACCCATTTCTGTCGACGCCGCAACCGTGAGCGACGGCGAGGCGTCAGTCGTCCGCGACCCGGCCGGTCGATTTTTCTCGGCGGAGTCCGCTCTCCGAGGTAATGACCGGCACGGCGCTCGCCGTCGACCCCTCGACGTACGCCCTGTTCCTGCTGGCGGCGGCGACGCTCGTCGTGACGCCGGGACCCGACACGCTGTACGTGCTCTCCCGCGGGATCGAGGATCGAACGGCCGGCCTGCGCGCCGCGCTCGGCGTCACGACGGGGATCCTGTTCCACACCGCGCTCGTCGCGGTCGGCGTCGCGGCGATCTATCGGGCCGTTCCGGGCGCCGAACGGGCCGTCCAACTCGTCGGCGGGCTCTTCCTCCTCTACCTCGGCGTCGACGCCCTGCGGTCGGCCGAGAGCGACCGGCCGTCGCCGGCGGGGGGCGGCGTGCGGGAGGGGTTCCTCGTCAACGCCCTCAACCCGCAGGTCGCGCTGTTCTTCCTCGCGTTCCTTCCCGGGTTCGCGGCGGGCGGCGCCGGGGGGGACGGCGGCACGTCGATCGCGGTCCTCGGCGCCACGTACGCCGCGCTCACGGCTCTCTACCTCGGCGGCGTGGCGGTCATCGCCGACGGCGCCGCGGACGTGCTCCGGTCCGAGCGGACCGGCCGCTGGCTGGACCGGGTCGCGGGCGGGATCCTGCTCCTGATCGGCGCGTGGGTGCTGACGGGGTGAGCGGTCCCGGGACGGTACGCGACCGTTCCGCGAACCGTAGTTTGATAACGCATACCGTCGGTGTGACAGCCGTCATATGTCTGAAATCGCCGCGGAGACGCTCCGGGAGGAGACGAAGGTGCTCGCGTTCGACCTGTGGGACACGCTGCTCGACCGCGAAGCGACCCTCGTCCCCGCGCTGCAGGCCCTGCTCGACGATCACGGGAGCGACTACGACCCCGAGGTCCTGCTCCGGCGGTATCTCGCCATGCACTTCCGGGACTCGATGATCGACTCGCTGATCCCGGGACCCCACACACCGTTCAAGGAGATCAGCCGACGCGCGCTCGCGTATCGGCTCGAACAGATCGGCCTCGACGTTCCCGACGAGGCGGTCCGCGCCGTCATCCGGCAGTGGAAGACGCTCGAGCCGTATTCGGACGTCGACGCCGCGTTAGACCGGCTGAGCGAGGAGTACGAACTGGTCGGCCTCTCGAACGGCGACCCCGACATGCTCGAGGCGGTCCGGCCCAACTTCGAGACGGAACTGGACGGCGTCGTGTCGGTCGCCGAGGCGGGCGCCTACAAGCCCCACCGGGCGTCGTACGACCTGACCTGCGAGGCGCTCGATGTCGCGCCCCACGAGGTCGCCTTCGTGACCGCGCACACGTTCGACCTCGTCGGCGCGAGGGCGGTCGGCATGCGCGGCGCGTTCCTCAACAGGCACGAGAACCCGTACGGGGGGTGGACACACCGGCCGGACATCACCGTCCCCGACACCGAGGCGCTGGCCGACGCGCTCGCGCCCCGCGGGACCGCGACCGAGTAGCGGCGCCGCGGACCCGCGGACGTGGCCGCGCCGCGGAACCGCCGGCCGCTTCCAAAACCGGTAATCCCCCGCGGCGAGAGGTGGTCGTATGGACGCACGCATCCGCGAACACGCCGAGATCATCGCCGACCACTCGACCGGCATCGAGTCGGGCGACGACGTCGTCATTCAGCTACCCGCCGAGGCCGAGGACCTGGCGGTCGCCCTCCACGAGATCTGCGGGGACCGCGGGGCCAACCCGGTGTACCTCAACTACTCGAAGCGCGCTCAGCGCGCGTTCAAGCGCTCCTCGGAGGATTTCACCGAACCGGACCACCGGCTCGCGCTCTATCAGGAGGCGGACGTCTTCGTCATCGCGCGCGGCGGGGCGAACGCGACGGAGGACGCCGACGTCGACCCCGAGGCGAACGCGGCCTACAACCGCGCGATGGAGGACGTCAAGCGCACGCGCCTCTCGAAGACGTGGTGTCTCACGCAGTTCCCGACCGCGAGCCACGCCCAGCTCGCCGGGATGAGCACCGAGGCGTACGAGGACTTCGTCTGGGACGCCGTCTCGCTCGACTGGGAGGAGCAGCGCGCGTTCCAAGAGGAGATGGTCGCTATCCTCGACGACGCCGACGAGGTCCGGATCCGCTCGGGCGAGGAGACGGACCTCACGCTCGACGTCTCGGGCAACTCGACGCTCAACGACTACGGCGAGGCGAACCTGCCCGGCGGCGAGGTGTTCACGGCGCCGGTCCGCGACGGCGTCGACGGCGAGGTCCACTTCGACCTCCCGCTGTACCGCTACGGGCGCGAGATCGACGGGGTCAGGCTCCGGTTCGAGGACGGGAAGGTCGTCTCGCACTCGGCCGAGCGCAACGAGGACCTGCTGACGGGGATCCTCGACACCGACGAGGGCTCGCGGCGACTCGGCGAACTGGGTATCGGGATGAACCGCCAGATCGACCGGTTCACCTACAACATGCTGTTCGACGAGAAGATGGGCGACACGGTCCACATGGCGGTCGGTTCCGCGTACCCGGAGACGGTGGGCGAGGAGAACGCGATCAACGAGTCCGCCGAGCACGTCGACATGATCGTCGACATGAGCGAGGACTCCGTCATCGAGGTCGACGGCGAGGTCGTCCAGCGGGACGGGACGTTCGTGTTCGAAGACGGGTTCTGAGAGCGGTCGGGGAGCGGAGCGCCCGAGCACGGCCGGGACCGGCTCTCCCGAGCACGGCCGTGACCGGATCGGCGGTCGCGCCGACCGCGACGCTCACTCCGACGCGGCGGCGTCGCGCGCCGTGCTCCGGCTGACGAACGCCGCGTACGCGGCGACGAGGATACCGAACAGGCCGACCGTGCCGACCGCGGCGATCGCCGGGAAGTCCGCGAGCGGCGCGATCTCCCCCTCGGGCGCCGCGACGACGTCGACGACGCCGGTTCCGACCGACAGCACCAGCACGGCGATCCACAGCGTCCCGACGGCGTACCCGAGCTCGACGAGCCGGTCGGCGCGAACCGCGTGCGCGACGACGACGGCGCCGCCGATGACCGGAATCGCGACCAGCGGCCTCGTCGGGTCGGGGAGCAGGACGCTCCCGCCGAGCGCGATCGCCGTCCAGTAGACGGCGACGGCGACGACCGTGCGGAGCCAGTCGAGGACGGACACGAGGGATGATTTCGACGGGGCGCCACAAAACGGCCGGGGAACGCGCCGGAACCGGGCCGCGGCGGTGTTCGACGCGCCGGAACCGGGCCGCGGCGGTATTTATGTCCCGGGAACGCGTACGCTCGCCTATGACTGAAAAAGTACTCTTCGAGTCGGAGAGCCGACGGAGCCGCGAGGAGATTGCCGCGTATCTCCGGACCGTCGTCGAGTCGCTGGAGTCAGGGAGCGGGATCACGTTCACCCGCGGCGACGAGTCGGTGACGATGGACCCCCCGGCCCGGCCGACGTTCGAGGTGAAAGTGGAGCGCGAGGGGCCCGCCGACGGTCCCGGAGAGCTGAGCGTCGAGTTCGAGTTGGAGTGGGACGAGGACGGCGAGAGCGGCGGCGCCGACGGGGAACTGGAGATCGAGTAACGGCGGTCGCCGCCGGGCTACGTGACGCTGCTCGGGACCTCGACGAACGCGTCGCGCGCGGAGAGGTGGTCGAGCGTGTCGTCGACGCGGTCGCGGATCGACTCCATCCGCTCGATGAGCTCCTCGTACTCGTCGGTCCCCGTCGTGCCGGCGGCCTCCAGCGTGGCCTTCTTCGAGGCCAGCGCGAAGAACTCCTGGCTGTGCTCGTCGAACTCCGCGCGGTAGAGCAGCACCTCTACGAGCGTCAGCAGGTCCTCTTTCGTCACCGGTTTCGTCTTGTAGTCGTCGAACGGCATGTCGACGATGTCGACGTCGGGCTCGACCGCGGTCAGCATCGCGACGCGGGCGTCGTGACCGGCCTCGCGCATGGACGAGAGCACCTCGTGGCCGGTCATGTCGGGCATCCGCCGGTCGAGGAGGACGACGTCGACCGACTCGTCCATCTGCTCCAGCGCCGCCTCGCCGCCGGTCGCGACCCGGACGTCGTACGCCGAGTCGAGGTACACCCGGTACAGCTCGGCGAGGTCGGGCTCGTCGTCGACCGCGAGGACCGTCGCCGGTGTCTCGTCGCTCATGGTCGGTGGACCTCGCCCCGAGTATCGCCTGTCGGAGACGCCGGCGCGGCGCGGTCGACGACCGTTCTTGCGCTCATGATGCCGCCTACGAACGCGGCATGTTAAAACGTTGACCCACAATTATCGATCCTGATATCCGGCTCGGCGGCGGCGCGGTCGCCGGTCCGGTGCGGGATGGAGGGTTGCGCCGCGCGGTCGGAACGGGGAACCACCGTGACCCAAAGGCACATTTATGCGCGCTCCGTATCGGGACACAACGAATGTCTCATAGCCCCTCACTGCCCGACCGCCCCCGTCTCGAGCTCGATCCGGAGATGAGCGAGACGGAGCGGCTCGAAGCGATCCGCCAGCACTACCGGCGGATCCTGCAGGTGAACGAAGAACTGGAGCAGCGGCTCGACGACGCGCAGGGCCGCCGCGGCGAACTGAAGACCGACGTCGACGAGCTGAAACGCGAGAACGAGGTGCTGAAAACCTCCTCGCTGTACATCGCGTCGGTCGAAGAGATCACGGACGACGGCGTCGTCATCAAACAGCACGGCAACAACCAAGAGGTGCTGACGCAGGCGGCGACCCGACTCGACGAGGACCTCCGCGCCGGCGACCGCGTCGCGATCAACGACTCCTTCGCGGTCCAGCAGGTGCTCGACGACGAAACCGACTCCCGCGCCCAGGCGATGGAGGTCACCGAGTCGCCGGACGTCGAGTACGCCGACATCGGCGGGATCGACGACCAGATCCGGGAGGTCCGCGAGGCCGTCGAAGACCCGCTGGAGAACCCCGAGCAGTTCGAGGCCGTCGGCGTCGAGCCCCCGAGCGGCGTCCTGCTCCACGGCCCGCCGGGCACGGGGAAGACGATGCTCGCGAAGGCCGTCGCGAACGAGTCCGACGCGACGTTCATCAAGATGGCCGGCTCCGAGCTGGTCCGGAAGTTCATCGGCGAGGGCGCGCGGCTCGTCCGCGACCTGTTCGAGCTGGCGTCCGAGCGCGAGCCCGCCGTCATCTTCATCGACGAGATCGACGCCGTCGCCGCCAAGCGGACGGACTCGAAGACCTCCGGCGACGCCGAGGTCCAGCGGACGATGATGCAGTTGCTCTCCGAGATGGACGGCTTCGACGACCGCGGCGAGGTGCGGATCATGGCCGCGACCAACCGCTTCGACATGCTCGATGAGGCGATCCTGCGTCCGGGCCGGTTCGACCGCCTCATCGAGGTGCCCGAGCCCGACGCCGAGGGCCGCGCGCGCATCCTCGAGATCCACACGCAGCACATGAACGTCGCCGAGGGGACGGACGTCTCCGAGGTCGCCGCGGATCTGGAGGGGTACAGCGGGGCCGACATCGCCTCGCTGGCGACCGAGGCCGGCATGTTCGCGATCCGCGACGGTCGCACCGAAGTCACGCAGGCAGACTTCGAGTCGGCCCGCGAGAAGCTCCAGGACGCGGAGCAGACCGAAGAGCAGGTCATCAACTACCAGTACTAGTTCTGCGGCGAGAACGGTGAGGCCAGCGGCCCGCGTTTTGACATCGGCTGTGGTCGGTTCGTAACTCCTTAGCGCGGTGACCGTCGATCCGATCGTAATGAACATCATCCACGTCGCCGGCGGCGTCGGCGTCGCCGACACGGCGATGGCCTCCTACGACGCGGCGCTCGCGGACGCGAACCTCCACAACTACAACCTCGTGGCGGTCTCCTCCGTGGTCCCCGCGGAGGCGACCGTCGAGGCGGTCGCGGAGGCGCCCGACCTCGGCTCCGCCGGCAACCGGCTCACCGTGGTCGAGGCGCGTCGCACCGTCGGCCCGGACGACGAGGTGGACTTCCGGGAGGGTGGCCGCGCCGGCGCGGAGGACGCCGAGTCGAAGCGCGCCCCTCGACGCCGCCCGGACGTGGTCGCCGGACTCGGCTGGGCGACCGGCCCCGGCCCGGGCCTCTTCTACGAGGTGACCGGCGAGGACGCCGAGGACGTGCGCGAGCGGATCGAGACCGGGTTAGACGCCGGCGCGGAGCTTCGCGACTGGGATCTGCCCGACCGCGAGGTCCGCGTCGAGACGGCGGCCTCGGCGCCGGAGCGGTACACGACCGCGGTCGTGATCGCCGCGTACGGCCGGTCGGAGCCGATCCTGTAGTCCACGTACGCCGGCCGCTCTCCAAAATTTAATCACGCGGTAGCGGCTACCATGTCATCTAATAACATGGTACTAAATAACGTCGACCGATACGATCCCGACCGGCTGTCGGACCTCGGGGACCGGGCGGTCGTGGTCGGCGGGAGCATGGCCGGACTGTGTGCCGCCCGCGTGCTCGACGACGCCTTCACGGCGGTGACAGTGCTCGAACGCGACGAGTTCCCCGACGGGCCGGAGACGCGCGACGGCGCACCGCAGACGAGCCATCCGCACGCCATGCTGGAGGCGGGCCGCGCGACCCTCGAAGACCTGTTTCCGGGGTTCGGCGAGCGCCTCTTGATCGCCGGCGGACTGATGATCGACGCCGCGACCGAGATGCGCTACTACGAGGCCGGCGACTTCTTCGCCGACGGTCCCGACCGACTACCGATGTACTGCGCGAGTCGGGCGCTGTTCGAACACGTCGTTCGCGAGGCGGTCGCCGAGCGACCCGGGATCGCCCTCCGGGGGAACCGCAACTTCGTCGGCTACGACACCGACGGCGAGGGGCGAGTGACCGGCGTCAGCTACCGAGGTGAACGGGGAGCAGAGACGTCGCTAGACGCCGACCTCGTCGTCGACGCCACCGGTCGAACGAGCAGGACTCCGGCGTGGCTCTCGGCGCACGGGTACGAGGCCCCGCCGGAGGAGTCCGTCGAGATCGACGTGACCTATTCCACGGTCCGGGTCGACCGTCCCCGTGACGTCCGTCATTCGATCTTCGTCCCGCCGGACCCACCCCGGACCCGCGGCGGCGCGGCGATTCCGGTCGAGGACGGCGAATGGGAGGTGATCGTCCAGGGCGTCCACGGCGACGACACCCCCGGGGATCGGGAGGGACTGATCGCGTTCGCGGAGAGCCTTCCGGTCGACGAGCTCGGCGAGCTGGTCCGCGAGCGCGAGTGGACCGCCGACGAGATCCACCGCTATCCGTTCCCGTCGAGCGTTCGGCGCCGGTACGAGCGGCTGGACGCGTTCCCCGACGGACTGGTCGTCACGGGCGACGCCGTCGCCAGCTTCAATCCCATCTACGGACAGGGGATGTCCGTCGCGGCGCTAGACGCGCTGTTGCTCCACCACGCGCTCGGTACCGGACTCGACGACCTCGCCCCGCGGTTCTTCGACGAGGCGGCCGACGTCGTCGACGCCGTCTGGAACGTCGCGGTCGGCGGCGACTTCCGGTTTCCCGAGACGACGGGACCGAAGCCGGCGGGGACGGACCTGTTCAACAGGTACGTCGACCGGCTCGTTCGGAAGGCCCACGCGGACGGCCGTCTCACCGATGCGTTCTACCGCGTGTTCCGCTTAGAACGAGAGCCGACGTCGCTGCTGCGACCGAGCGTCGCGTGGCGCGTCCTCCGTCCCTGACGGGGTTCGGGCGCCGACGCCTTTTTTAACCGGCTCCGCGTACCCAGTGTGTCTTCGATGAACGGCAACAACCCGTACGCCGGGGCACCGGGCGTGACGAACGCGGGCGAGCCCGCGGCCGTCAACCTCTCCCCCGACCAGGAACGGCGCCTCCGGCGCGCGGTCGCCGGAATCGTCTCTCGAACCGAATCGTATCTCCCGAACAGCTACGCCGTCGGCTCGGAGCTGTCGGTCGGCGCCAACGGGCCGCAGGCGACCGTCGCGGTCAACCCGCCGGCCGGACATCCCGTCTCGGCGGGGTTCACGCCGGATCCGGACGAGCTGGAGGCCGGGATCGCCGACGCCGACACCGACGAGGTCGCCCGCGGGCTGGCCGCCAGCGCCGCGATGCAGGTGATGGACGCCGTCGGCGACGTCACGCCGACCGCGAAGTGAGTTCGGGCTACTCCGCCGTTCCTTCCGTCGACCCCTCGCGCCCCGACTCCTCCTCCACGAACTCCTCCGCCGACGTCCCCTGCGCCGTCGTCCCGTCGGCGGGCTCGTCCGGCGGCTGCATGACGCCCTGCACGCGGCCGTAGATCCCGAATATATCCTCGTACCCGCGTTCGCTCGCGAGGATCGGGACGACTCCCTCCTCGTCGACGCGGTGGGTGTACACGTCGTCCTCGGCGAACACCGCGCCGCGCGGAATCTCCTCGAAGTTCCCGAAGTGGACGTGCGGCTCGCCGCCGCCCTTCGGCACCTCCTCGTCGCCCGCGACGACCGTCGTCTCGGTGAACGTGGGCGGCTCGTCGTCGAGCACGCCGTGCGCCCGGAGGAAGGCGAGACAGGCCTCGTAGCCGAACTCGACCGCCTCCTCGCTCCCCTGTCTGCCGACCTCGATCGAGACGGTGTGGGGGACGACGGAGTCGAGCGTCGTCGACCGCAGCTCGCCGGAGTCGACGACGTACTCCACGGGCATCCCGGTCACGCTCCGGCGCACCGACTCGGTCGGGTCGCTGTAGATCGCGAACGGGGGCGGCGCGCTGTGCGAGGTGTGGAGCGCGAGCACCGCGTCCATCCCCTCCAGCTCGGCCGCGAGCCGCGGCGCGAGCGCCCGCTCGTACTCGTCGCTGTCGGGGTCGCCCGGGAAGACCCGGTTGAGGTCGGCCTCCGTGTACCGCGTTCCGGCCGCCAGCGCCCGCTCGTTTGCGATTATCAGTCGGACGCGTCCGCTCCCCGCGCCCGTCTCGTCGAGCTCGTCGGCGAGCCGTCTGACGATCCGCTCGCCGGCGGGCTCGTCGCCGTGGATCCCGCCGACGATCGCGACGCGAGCCGAGCCGGCCGACCCGCGCTCGATCGTTTCCATGGAACACGGTACGCGCCGGTCGAATAATAAAGGGTGGCCGTTCGCTCGCGCGGCGCGGCCGCGACCCGTCGACGACGGCTTAGCGACGGAACCGGCGGCGGAGCGCAGTCCGGTACCGCTCCGCCAAGCGACGGGCGACGAGCCGGTCCCGGGGGTCGACGCCGAGGGTGCGTAGCGTCGCCGCGTACGCCGCGAGACCGATCGCGGCGCCGACGACGACCGCGGCTCGACCGGGGACGGCCGCGCGGACCGCCCGCATCGCGAGGATGGCCACGCCCCCGGCCGCCAGCGGCGTGAGGAACGTCCGGTCGAACGGCCACAGCCCCTCGAACCGGCGGAGCAGTAGCACTTGGATCCCGTTCTGGGCGGCGATCGCGAGCGACGTGCCGAGCGCGGCGCCGACGAGCCCGAAGCGCACGACGAACGCGTAGGTCAACGCGACGTTGAGGACCGCGAGCAGCCAGTCGAGCGCCATCCGGGCGTACTGGTGGTCGGTCATCATGAGGAGCCAGCCGGTCGCGCCGACGGCGCTGCCGACGAACACCCCGCCGAGGTAGACGACGAGGGGGACGTACCCCGCGACGTACGGGTCGCCGAACAGCCCGAGCAGCTCCCGGCCGTACACCGCGAGGACGGCGAGTATCGGGACGACCGCCGTGACGATCTGCCGAGTCACCGAGGCGTACACCGCGTTCAGCGTCGCCGTCCGGCCGTTCCCGTACAGCTCCGAGGCGACGGGCGGGAGGAGCTGGTTAAAGGACATGAGCGGGATCCACGCGATCGCGATCAGCACGAGCACGACGTTGTACACCCCCGCGGCCGTTGCGGTCAGGAGCGCCCCCACGAGCAGCACGTCGACGCGGTTCTGGAACACCTTCCCGAGGCTGCTCATCGCGACCGGCGCCGCGTGGTCGTAGAAGCGCCGCGCCTCCAGCCGGGCGCCCCGCAGCGACGGGACGACCCCGGTCACCCGCGCGGCGAGCGGAACGGCGACCGCCGCGAGCAGCGCGGTCGCGGCGACGATGCCGACGGCGACGCCCCCGATCGAGTAGCCCAGCGCCAGCGCCGCGACCGCGGCGACGAGGCGGACTCCCGGGCGGAGCAGCTTGTTGAAGGCGATCTCGCCGCGCGCCGAGCCGACGGCGCGGAAGATCCCCGACGCGACCATGACGACGCCGAGGAACCCGACGAGGAAGCCGAACGCCCGCATCGCGCCCGGGAAGGCCGCTTCTCCGACAGTGAGGTCGTTGATCCGCGGCGCGGCCAGCCAGACGCCCGCGGCGATGGCGGCGCCGAAGCCGAGCGTCGTCGCGTACGCGAGCCCTGCGACGACGCCCCGGCGTCGCGGGTCGTCCGCGTACTCTGGGAGGTACCGCTGTAGCGCCGGCACGCTCCCGAAGGTGACGAGCCGAGACAGGAGCTGGGCGATCCGCCACGCCAGCGCGTAGACGCCGTACGCCGTCGGGCCGAGCCCCCGCGCGAGGACGAACTCGGTCGCCGCCGTCAGCGCTCGCTGCCCGGAGACGCCGCCGGACGTGACCACGGCGCCGTGAGCGATGGTCACGAGCGCCTCGCGCTCGTCGTCGGGGATCGAATCGGTATCGCCGTCGCTCGGGGCGTCGTCGCCCGGGGCGTCGCTACCGCTCGCGGACTCGTCTGGGGGGCTGCCGTCGGTTTCGGCGCTGGCTCCGTCGACCACGGATCGGTTCCATCCGTCCTGTCTCGTCTCGGGAGAAAAGCGACTCGTTCCGTCGCCGACCCCCTTCGCTACCAGCGGTGGTGGACGTGCTCGCGGACGCGCTCGTCGTACGCCTCGCGGACCGTCTCGTGGGCGGCCTCGCCGAGGGGCGGAGCGTCGCTGACGGCCGCGTTCGCGCGGACGTGCTCGGGCGTCGTCGACCCCGGGATCACGGTCGAGACGGCGTCGTGATCGAGGATCCACCGGAGCGAGAACTGCGCGAGCGAGAGGCCGTCGCCGGTCGCGTCGGTCGGGTCGGCGGCGACCGCGTCGGCGCGGGCCGCGAGCGCGTCGGCCGCGTCCAGTCCGGCCTCGTAGGGGACGCCGGCGAACGTCTCGCCGACGTCGAAGGCGTCGCCGTCGCGGTTGTAGTTGCGGTGGTCGTTCTCCGGGAACACGTCGTCCCGCGAAAGCGCGCCGGTCAGCAGGCCGGAGGCGAGCGGGACCCGACAGATCACGCCCACGTCGCGCTCGGCGGCCCGGTCGAGGAACAGGTCGGCCGGGCGCTGGCGGAAGGGGTTGAAGATGATCTGGACCGACTCGACGCCGGGGTACTCGACCGCCTTGAGCCCCTCCTCGACGCGCTCGACGCTGACGCCGTACTCCGCTATCCGCCCCTCGTCAGCGAGCGTCGCGAGAGCCTCGAACGTCTCCGGTCGGTAGTAGACGTCGGTCGGCGGGCAGTGAAGTTGGACCAGGTCCAGCGTCTCGATCCCGAGGTTCTCGCGCGAGCGATTCACGAACCGACGGAGGTTCGCCTCGGTGTACCCGTCGGCGACGTGGGGGTCGAGCCGTCGGCCGGCCTTCGTCGCGACCGTCACGTCGCCGCGCGCGATGTCGCCTTCGAGGACCTCGCCGAGGATCTGCTCCGAGCGCCCGTCGCCGTACACGTCGGCGGTGTCGAAGAAGTCGATCCCGGCGTCGCGGGCGGTCTCGACGGCCGCCACGGCCTCGGACTCGCTCACGTCGCCCCAGTCGCTCCCGATCTGCCACGAGCCGTAGCCGACCTCGCTGACCGCGCCGACGTCCCCGAGCGTGCGGTGATTCATGTTCACTCCCAATTGGTCCGGGCGCGGGCAAGGGCGTTCCGGAGGCGGAACCGCGGGGGAACGACCGGGCGACCGGCAACGGTGACGACGATCTGGCTCTGTAGAACTCAGCTGTAGTCGATAGAAGCTCCGTGTTGGATACAGAGGGTGTGTACACCGCCGGTTGGGATCAAGTCCGCGGAATAGAAGTGGCCGTTCACGTACCTTCGAGAGGGAACTGACTCTCCTCGATCTGTGCGAGAGCCGCGTCGAACGCGTCGTCAGCCGTGTCGAAAGTACCGTTGTGCTCCCACTCGCCGTCGGGAGATGCAGTGTATACGTCAAAATCGCCGCCTCGGTACTCGTGAGACTCGACGTACAGTTCTTTCTCGACGGTTCCGTCGTCGAGGAGCAACCAGACCCCCAATTCCTTCCCGCCTTCCAAGTCGCGCCGTCTGCGCCAGTGCATACGTAGTATTCGGACGCTGGGCATCTAAACGCTAGCCCTACCAGAACGAAACCGACTGTACAACTGACTCCGCCGACCGTGAATATGCGCGCTGTATTCAGCACGGCCACTGTGACCGATCACGGAGTGATGATTTCAACGGAGCCGGTGAGTTATAAATGGCAGATCTGAGGCTCCCGAGACGGTGCTCACCGCCGCCTCGTCGTCGATACTCGCGGACTGCTCGCCGGCTCTGCCGAACTCCCGTTCGCCGGGCGGGCTCCCGTCTGAGACGGCCGGTCTCTGCGGCCCGCAAGCGGAGTCTCACACGACCGTTTGTGCCATCGACAATATTATTCGCAACTGGACGCCAGTCGGAGCCATGAAGCGGAGACGTGCCCTCTCCGTCGTCGGACTGTCGGCGCTTCCCCTTTCGGGGTGTTTGGATAGCGTCGGTCGGGACGGCACGCCCGGGGATCCGGGGTCGGGCGACGGGCGTTCGGTCACGGCGTCGCTCTCGCGCGTGGCCGGCGACGGAGCCATCGGTTTCAGTTGCGACGTTCGCCGCTCCGAGATCGGCGAGGGGTCCCCGGCGGTCGTCGAACTGACGGCGAGAAACGAAACGGAGCGCGAGATCGAGTACGTGACGGGCGCTCCGGAGCCGTTCGGAGTGCTCTACGACCCGGACGCGCCCGCCGCGATCCTGTGGACTGAAAAGTACGTCGAGAGTCAGCACGTGGAGACGGAGGGCCGTCGGGTAACCGGCGGGGACGACATCGGAATCAGCGTCGCGCTCGCCCCCGGAGGCTCCCGGTCCGAGACGTACGAGTTCGCCGCCCCTCCGGGGAGCTATTCGATACGGCAGACCGGGAACCCGATCACGCTCGGCGAGGAGACGTACGAACTGCGCATCGACGTCGCGGAGGCCTGACCGCGCCGTCGGCGCCTCGTGGAGACCCGAGCCGGTCGGAGCGGTTCGCCTCCGGCGGGTCCCACGAGAGCCGGCTCACCGGCCCCTCGACGACGTCGGTCCGGGGTTACAACACGTCCGCCAGCGCGTCCATCGTCTCGTCCACGCGGTCGACCCGCGCGCTGTGACCCATGTGGCCGACGCGCAGGATGTCCCCGGCTAACTCCCCGAGTCCCGTCGCGACGAGCACGTCGTGCTCCTCGCGAAGGCGCTCCTGCAGTTCCGCTGCTCGTCCGGGGACCGCGAACGCGGTCACCGTGGGCGAACTGCGCTCGGGGACCGGATACGGCTCTACCCCCAACTCGGCCCCGCGCTCACGACACCGCGCCGCCGCGGTGCGGTGTCGCTCCCGGACCGCGTCGAGGCCCTCCTCCAGCCACAGCCCGAGCGCCGCGTCGAGCGCGACGACCTCGGTCGTCAGGTGGGTGTACGGGAACCCCCCGGAGGTGTCGCGCCACGGCAGGAAGTTCGTGTACAGCGAGTGCGGGTCGCGCTCGTCCATCGCGGCCCACGCGCGCTCGCTGATCGCGGCCGTGGTGAGCCCCGGCGGCGCGCTGAAGCACTTCTGGGAGGCCCCCAGACAGACGTCGATCCGCTCGGTCGGCACCCGCACCCCGCCGAGCGAGGAGACCGCGTCGACGACGGTGAGGACCTCCCCGTCGGCCCCCTCCAACAGGTCGAGCGCGGGACCGAGGTCGTTGAGCGCCCCCGTGGGCGTCTCGCAGTGGACCATCGTCGCGACGTCGAAGTCGGTGCCCTCGTCGGCGAGGGTCGACTCCAGTTCCGCGAGCGGGAGCGGGTCGTCGTAGTCGGCCGAGACCAGCGTCGCCTCGCCGCCGTACGACTCGACGAAGTCGGCGAATCCGTCGCCGTAGAGCCCGTTCGACAGGCAGAGGACCTCGGTGCCGGGCTCGACGAGCGAGGCGATCGCGGCCTCCAGACCGAGGATCCCCTCCCCGCCGGGGACGACGACGTCGCGGGCCGGCCCGTCGCCCGTCCCCGCGGGTCGGTCGGCCTCCCTCGGCTCGAGCCCGTACGCCGCCGCCAACCGGTCGGTGAGCCGGTCGTAGATCCGCTGAAACTCCGGGTCCACGTCGGGGTTGATCAGCTCGCGGCTCATCGCGTCGCGGACGGGGGCGGGGACCGCGGTCGGTCCCGGCGTCATGAGCATACCGAGACACTCGGTTCCAGCGAGATAAGCGCCCCGTACCGGCCGCGGTCGGCGCGGTCCGTCGACACGCGTAAACATATATGACCGGCGGGAGGAGTTGGGCGTATGACACGCCGCCCGCGCTCCCGTTCGGGCTCGGTTCTATCGGCGGACGGACGCCCCGCGGCCGTCGGGCCGGTGAGGTGAATGACCCGACGGATCGCCCCGGTCCTCGCGCTCGTCGCCGTCCTCGCGCTCCTCGTCGGGTCGTTCGCCGGACTCGCCGTCGCCCAGGAGGAGCCGCCGTTCGTCCGCGGCGAACCCGAGTTGGACGTGTACGTCCCGGACTCGACGGTGACACCGGGAACGGCGACGGAGCTCGCGGTGCAGGTCGCGAACGACGGCGAGGTCGACGCCGGGTCGGACGCCCGACGGGCCGCGGTCACGACCGCGCGCGGCGTCGTGGTCGAGGTCCGGAACGACGGCTCGCCGCTCGTCGTCGAGACGGGACGATTCGCCGTCGGGTCGATCGCCGAGGGCGCGGTCCGGGAGGTGCCCGTCTCCGTGAGGGTCCCGGCCGACGCGGAGCCGGGACGGTACTCGCTCGACGTGCGGCTCCGGTACTCGCACACGTTCCTCTCGGCCCCGCGGAGCGGGATCGTGCAGGACCGGACGCGGACGCGGACCGAGTCCATATCGGTGACCGTCGACGACGCGCCCCGCTTCGCGATGCGGACGGTCGACACCGACGTCCAGGTCGGCGACTCCGGAACGCTCGCGGTGAACGTGACCAACGTCGGGGGCGAGCCCGCCCGCGACCTCTCGGTCGAGCTCGCCGCGAACGGCCCGGACGTCGCGCTCGGCGAGACGGACCGGAACACCGCGCGGATCGACCGGCTCGCCCCCGGAGCGAACGCCACGGTCAGGTTCCCGGCGAGCGTCCGCGCGGACGCCGCCGCCGAGTCGTTCGACCTCACCGGCACCGTTCGATACACCGACGTCGACGGCATCCGCGACGCGCACGAGGGGATCCCGGTCGGGCTCCGACCGCGGCCTGAGCAGTCCTTCTCTGTCGCGGTCGACGACTCCACGCTCCGCGTCGGCGAGAACGGAAGCGTCAGCGGGACGATCCGCAACGACGGGCCGAGCGACGTTCGGAGCGTCGTCCTCGCGGTCGGCGACGGGGCGTTCGTCCCCCGCAGTCCGCGGTACGCCGTCGGCGACCTCGCGGCCGGCGAGAGCGCCGCCTTCCGGTTCCGCGGCGAGATCCCGGCGGACGCCGACTCGGTGCCGCTGCAGTTGGTCCTCTCGACGAGCTACCGGAGCGCCGCCGACGCGGAACGGACGACGCGGGAGGCGGTACGCGTTCCCGTCGCCGAGCGCCGGGACGCGGTGACGGTGTCCGCGGTCGACCCGCGATTCGCGGCCGGCGAAGACGGCGTGTTGCGCCTCGACGTGACGAACCGTCGGGACGTCGAACTGCGCGACGTCGAACTGCGCCTCGCCGTCGACCAGCCGTTAGAGAGCGAGTTCCGAACGACCGTGATCCCGTCGCTGGCGCCCGGAGAGACGGGCCGGGTCGCGTTCGACCTCTCGATCGACGGCGACGCGCCGCCGAGTCGGTATCCGGCGAGCGTCGAGATCGGCTACACCGACCCCGGCGGGGTTCGCGTCACCGGCGACACCGCGACGGTCGCCGCCTCGGTCGTCGAGTCGTCCGGCGGGGGGGTCCCCGTCGAGGCCGCCGTGTTGACCGTCCTCCTGCTCCTCGTCGCCACCGGCGCGTGGTGGTTCTATGTCCGGTGAGACCGACCGCCCGCTCGTCGTCGAGGGACTCACGAAGGACTTCGGGAGCGTGGTCGCGAACGACGACGTGTCGTTCACTGTGAACCGGGGAGAGGTGTTCGGGTTCCTCGGGCCCAACGGGGCGGGGAAGTCGACGACGATACGACTGCTGCTGGGGCTGTTAAAACCCACCTCGGGGACGGCGAGGGTGCTCGGCGCCGACATCCGCGACGAGACAGCGCTGACCGAGGCCAAGCGCCGGATCGGGTACCTCCCCGCTCACCTCGGCTTCGACGGGGAGGTGACCGGCGAGGCGGTGCTCGACTACCACGGCGAGATGAAGGGCGACGGCCGCCGCGAGGAGTTGCTGGAGCTGTTCACCCCGCCGGTCGACCGACCGGTACGCGAGTACTCGACCGGGAACAAACGGATGCTCGGACTGGTGCAGGCGTTCATGCACGACCCGGACCTCGTGATCATGGACGAGCCCACCGGCGGGCTCGACCCGCTCAAACAGGAGGCGTTCAACGAGTTCGTCCGGGAGGAGCGCGACCGCGGCACGACCGTGTTCTTCTCCTCGCACGTGTTGAGCGAGGTGCGACGGGTCTGCGACCGCGTCGGCATCCTCCGCGCCGGGAGGCTCGTCGAGCTCGAGAACGTCGAAGCGCTGCTCCACCGGAGCGGCAAACACGTGCGGGTGCACGCGAGCGACGCGGCGGTCGCGGCGATAGCCGGCCTCGACGGCGTCGTCGATCCCAAGCGGTTCGCCGAAGGCGTCCAGTTCGTCTACGCCGGCGACGTCAACGCGCTCCTCGGCGAACTCGCGACCCACGACGTCAGCGACGTGGAGATCGGCGAGCCCCCGATCGAGGACGTGTTCGCCCACTACTACGGGAGCGAGGAGTCGGCGGACGGAGGGGACGACGCCGGAGAGGCGTCGGACGGGGGAGGCGAAGGCGACGGGGTGGAGACGCCGAACGGAGGCGACGGGGCGGAGACGCCGAACGGAGGCGACGGGGCGGAGACGCCGAACGGAGGCGACGGGGCGGAGACGCCGAACGGAGGCGACGGGGTGGAGACGCCGGACGAAAGCGACGGGGCGGGAGCGACGAATGTTTGAGACGGCTCGGTACGAGGGGCGACGGCGGCTCCGCGGCGCCGCGATCCTCACGGCCGGCGTCGGGGCGTACGCCGGGTTCATCGTCTGGTACTTCACCGTTCTGGAGGGCGTCAACTACGAGGACGTCTTCAGGGACCTGCCCCCGGCGATGCTGGAGGCGTTCGGCATCGAGAGCCTGTCGACCATCGAGGGGTTCCTCGGCGCGCAGGTGTTCAACTTCGTCTGGCTGCTCGGCCTGGGGCTGTACTTCGCGTACGCCGCCGGCGGCACCGTCGCGGGCGACATCGAGACGGAGCGGATGGAGCTCCTCCTGTCGTTTCCCGTCACGCGGTCGCGGCTGCTCGTCGAGAAGTTCGCGGGACTGCTCGTCCCGATGATAGCCGTCAACGCCGGCGGCGGCCCGATCATCTACCTATTCGTCGTCGCCGTCGGCGAGACGGTCCCGCTCGACCACCTGCTGTTAGCCCACCTGCTGTCGATCCCGTTTCTCCTCGTCTGTGCGGGGGTCGGCCTCGTCTTCTCGGTCGCCGTCGACCGCGCGGCGGTCGCCGAGCGGGCCGCCGTCGGCACCGTCTTCGTCCTGTACCTCGTCGAGTCCGTCGTCGGCGGCGCCGACGCGTACGACTGGATACAGTACCTGAGCCCGACGCACTACTACGAACCGACGCCGATCCTGATCGACGGGTCGTTCGAGCCCATCGACTCGGCCATCCTCCTCGTCGCGTTCGTCGGACTGCTCATCCTCTCGCAGGTGCTGTTCGAGCGGAGGGACATCTGAAACGCTCGAGATACGGTAGTTAAGCGCTTTCTCCCGGATCGATCGACTCGACCCGGTGGCCACTTCCGGTCCGCCGACACGTTAATACCGTTCTGTCGCTTTCGTTCCGCCACGATGATGCTGCCGACACACGTGCTGGCCGGGATGCTGCTCGCCGCGCCCCTCGTGCGCGTGGCGCCGGAACTGGCGCCCGTGGGGCTGGTCGCGGGGTTCCTGGGCGGCCTGTTCCCCGACCTCGACATGTACGTCGGCCACCGGAAGACCCTCCACTACCCGGTCTACTACTCGGCGGCCGCCGTCGTCGCCCTCGTCGTCGCCTTAGCGGCCCCCTCGGCGGCCGCGGTCGGGGCGGCACTGTTCTTCCTCGGGGCGGCGCTCCACAGCGTCTCGGACATGTACGGCGGCGGCCTGGAGCTGCGGCCGTGGGAGGGGAACTCCGACCGCGCGGTGTACGACCACTACCGGAAGCGCTGGGTCGCGCCGCGCTCCGGCGTCAGGTACGACGGCGCCGCTGAGGACCTCGCGCTCTCCGTCGGGCTGTCGCTCCCGCTCCTCTACCTGCTCGACGGGCCGCTCCGGCTGATCGTGGCCGGGACCCTGCTCGTCGCCGCCGTCTACACCGTCCTCCGCCGGCATCTCGCGGAGCTCGCCGCGCTCGTGATCCCGCTGGTGCCGGCGGCGCTGACCCCGTACCTGCCGGACCGGTACGCGGAGACGGAGTCGGGCGAGTAGCCCGCCCCGCCTCGACACCGTCCGTCTCGTCGCGGCTGCCGAGCCGTTCAATGCGCACTGCTAACTGAGCGCGCAGCCGTCACGAGAGACTCGACCCGCTCCGCTCGTGCGGGGACCGCCGTTCCGGCGGGCGTCCCCGTCCGCGGACGGTTCGCTGCCGAAACGCCGGGATCACTGGCCGATTCCACCGCCGAGGGCGCCGGCTCGTCGAGTGCGTAACTTATCAATAAGTTACAGAAGGTGTCCCGTTCGTCATGCGGATATAGTATTGTACGTTAATCCCAAAACCATTATCAACTCACGCGGTCTACGGACGGATGTATGACAGAGTCCTATCCGAGGCCATCGCCGGGCGCGAACGCCGGAGGCGGAGGGGAGTGCCGATGACGGGCACGGAGCTGCTCCCCGGCGCGTCCCCGACCGTGGCGGCGCTCGTCGTGATCGGGCTCGTCCTCGTCGAGGCGGCGCTTTTGTACGCCGCCTACGGGATCCTCGAGGACAAACTGGCGCCGACCGTATTTAACCGGATACAGCGGATTTAGATACTCGGACTGCTGGGCCTGAGCGCGGAGCTCTTCGCGCTGTTCGTCGTCTTCGGGTTCATGGTCGGGGTGTTCTTCGGGTTCTTCGGGATGGGCGGATCGTTCCTCGTGACGCCCGCGCTGCTCATCTTGGGATACTCCGCTCCGGTCGCCATCGGGAGCTCGATGGCGTTCGTGTTCGGGACGGCGGTGATCGCGACGTTGAAACACCACGACGCCGGGCAGGTGGACTACCGGCTCGGCGCGCTGATGTTCGTCGGGATCACGATCGGCATCGAGCTCGGCAGCCGGCTGGTGTTCGGGCTGGAGGTGCTCGGCATCGCGAGCGTCGTCGTCGGCGTCGCGTACGTCATCTTGCTCGCGGCCATCGGGATCCTCTTCACGCGGAACGCGCTGAACGACGAGGCGGACGCGGGGGGAGACGGGCCGGAGGCGGAGAGCGAGGGCGGGGCCGACGTCACGCCGGAGGACGACGTCCCCGAGATCGCCCGGAAGATCAAGTCGTACAACGTTCCGCCGATGATGACGCTCGCGGACGGGAGCGAGGCGTCGCTGTGGACCATCACCGGAGTCGGCGGCGGCGTCGGCCTGATCTCCGGGTTCCTCGGCGTCGGCGGCGGCTTCGTCCGGATGCCGGCCATCTACTACCTGATCGGCACCTCGCTGGCGGCGGCGGTCGGGACCAGCCTGTTCGGCGGACTGATGTCGGGGGGCGTCGGCGCGTTCACCTACGGGCGGGCGGGGGTCATCGACCTCGGCATCGTCACCGCGCTGCTGCTCGGGAGCGCGCTCGGCGCCCGGATCGGCTCCGGGGCGACCGCGTACGTGGACGAGGACGACGTGACGGTCTACTTCGGGCTCATGCTCCTGGTCGCGAGTCTCGCCGTCGCGCTCGGCGAAGTCTCGGCGTGGCTGGCGATGCCGGTCCTCGACCGAGTCAGCTTCGTCCTGCTGATCGGCTCGGCGCTGTTGGTCTGCGCCGTCATCCTCTACCACGGCGCGCTCGCGGTCCGCGGGGGTCGCGACGCCGCACCGTCGGCGTAACGGGACCGACCCGCGAGCGCCCCGGCCCGGCGCCTCACGGCGTTCGCCGGGCCGACCGCCAGCTCTCGAAGAACGCGCCGGCGGGGTGGTAGTCGGGCTCGACGCCCGGCGGCTCCGGCGCGACGAGGTCCCCGTCGGCGTCCGACGGGAGCCGCTTCTCGTACCAGAGGCCGGCCGGCCCGCGGTACAGGTCCGTCCGAACCGCGAGTCGGCGGTGCCAGCGGCGGAACCCGTCGGCCGCGTCAGCGTCGCCGCGCGCCGCCGCCCGCTCCGCGAGCGCCGCGGCCGCCTCGATCGCCTCCGCGAGCGCCCAGCCGTACCGGTCCTCGACGAGCGGAGTCCCGTCGGCGGCGTGGGTGTAGACGAACCCGTTCTCCGTCCAGCCGTGATCGACGGCGGCGTCGAACAGCTCGGCGGCGCGCTCGTCCCAGCCGTCGCCGGAAGGGCCGTCGGTGCCGCCGTCGGCGTCGCCGGAAGTGTCGTCGGCATCGGCGGCGCCTCCCGCGCCCCCCGGCCCGTCGGCGTCGTACCGGTCGAGGAGCGCGAGGAGCTTCGCCCACTCCGCGTGGTGACCCGGCTGGTACCCCGGTGGGCGGAACTGATGGCGGAGCTCGTCCGCGTTGTACTCGAAGTCGTGCTCCCAGTCGGGGGTGTAATGCTCCCAGACGAGCCCGCCCGTCTCGGCGGCCAGATCGACCGTAATCGCCTCGGCGATTCGGCGCGCCCGGTCGAGGTACCGGTCCTCGCCCGTCGCCTCGTAGGCGGCGAGGTACGCCTCGCAGGCGTGCATGTTCGCGTTCTGGCCGCGATACGGCTCTACCTCGGTCCACTCGGCGTCGCAGTCGCTCCGGAGCAGCCCGGCGTCGTCGCGGAACCGCTCCTCGATCAGCGCGTGCGTCGCCGCGACCCCCTCGCGGGCGCCGTCGATCCCGGCGTCCGCGGCGCGGGCGTACGCCAACAGGACGAACGCGTGGCCGTACGCCGATCGGGTGCGGTCGACGGGGTCGCCGTCGGCCGTGACGACGAGCCGGTAGCCGCCGTCGTCGCTCCGGTGGGCCTCGCGCAGGAACGTCAGGCCGTGTTCGGCCGCCGGGACGCACCAGTCCGGACCGTCCGCGAGGGCGCCGAGCGCGAAGTTGGCGGCCGACCGGCAGGTCGCGACCAAGTGTCGCCGGTCGCCGGTGTAGGGATCCCCCGTCTCCGGGTGGAGAAGCCGGTAGCCGCGGTCGGCGAGCGCGTCCGGGTACTGGACGCGCAGCGTCGCGAGCAGCCGCGCACGGTGCGACCGCGCCCGGCGCTCGGCGTCGGTTGACGTCGCGTCGGTCGGGCTCGCGTCGGTCATCGAGTGCAACGAGGACGCGTCAGCGCAAAATGGCTGTCGGCGGTCGCGTCTCCCGACCGGTCCGCTCGGTGACACTCTTCCACACGATATTGTACGAAACACCCAAAACTATTATCACCGCTGGAGGCGTACCTATGGGTATGAGTTCAACCGAATCCGTTCCCGCGGAGCCGATCCAGCTGTCCGACCCCGACGAGTTCGACGACCTCGTCGCCGAGCACGGCGTGGTCCTCGTCGACTTCTACGCCGACTGGTGCGGCCCGTGCCGGATGATGGAGCCCGCCGTGGAGGCGGTCGCCGCGGACACCGACGCCGCCGTCCTGAAGGTCGACGTCGACGTCCACCAGTCGCTCGCGGGCGAGTACGGCGTGCAGGGTATCCCGACGCTGCTCGTCTTCGCCGACGGCGAGCTCGCCGACCGCATGGTCGGCGCCCAGACCGAGGACGTGCTGACCGACGCGGTCGCGGAGCACGCAGCCTGAATGGCCGACCTCGACGGCGAGGTGCTGACCCGAGACGACGCGATGACGCACCGAGAGCTGCGCGCCGATGTGCCGGCGCTGGGTGAGGCGGCGTACTTCAACTTCGGCGCGCACGGCCCGAGCCCGGAGTACGTCGTCGAGGCCGCCGCCGGGTTCATCGCCGACCACGAGTACGGCTCGGCGACGACCGATCCGTACGGCCACGCCTTCGAGACGTACGAGTCGGTTCGCGAGCGGATCGCCGCGTTCGTGGGCGCCGAGCCCGAGGAGATCGCCCTCACCGAGAGCACGACCGACGGGATCAACCGGATCGCCGGCGCGATCGGCTGGGAGCCCGGCGACGTCGTCGTCCGGACCGACCTCGAACACCCGGCCGGGGTCCTCCCGTGGAAGCGGCTCGAACGCGAGGGCGTCGAGGTCCGCGTCCTCGAGACCGAAGACGGCCGAGTCGACCGCGAGGAGTACGCCGAGGCGGTCGCCGACGCGCGCCTCGTCTGCTTCAGCGCGATCACGTGGACCCACGGGACGCGGCTCCCCGTGACCGAGCTCGTCGAAGTCGCGAACGAGGCCGGCGCGTTCACCCTCGTCGACGCCGTCCAGTCGCCCGGACAGGGCCCGTTGGACGTCTCGGCGTGGGGGGCCGACGCGGTCGCGGCCGCGGGCCACAAGTGGGTCCTCGGGCCGTGGGGCGCCGGCTTCCTCTACGTCGACCGCGAGACCGCCGTCGGGCTCGCGCCGCGGACCGTGGGGTACCGCAGCGTCGACGACCCGAACGCCGACGAGATCGAGTACAAGAAGGGCGCGAAGCGGTTCGAGGTCGGCTCGACGACCGCGGCCGCCCACGTCGGCCTCAGCGAGGCGCTCGACGCGATCGACGCGGTCGGGCTCGACGCGATCGAGTCGCGGATCGAGACGCTCACCGACCGGTTCAAGGAGGGCGTCCCCGAGGACCGACTCCTGAGCCCCCGAGAGTTCGAGAGCGGGCTCGTCACGGTCGACGTCGACGACCCCGACGCGACGGTCGAGCGGCTCGCGGAGCGTGACATCGTCGTGCGCTCGTTGCCGCACCCGGACGCGGTCCGCGCCTCGATCCACGCCGTCTCGACCGAGTCCGAGGTCGACCGGCTGGTCGACGCGCTCGCCGCGGAGTGGTGACGGCGGCGGGCCGTCGCGCGGTCCGCAGACGATCGCGGTCCGGCGGACCGGACTCGTTTTCACACTCGACGCTCAAGGCCTCGCATGGGTTTTCACACGTTCGACGTCGACCGAGCGTCGGAGCTGGAGCGTCCGGAAGTCCGGTACCGCTGGGTGTCCGCCGAGGAGCTCGTCGGTCCGCTCGCGGCCGCCGACGTCGAGGTCGTCGCCGACCTCGGCAGCGGCACCGGGTTCTACACCGACGACGTCGCGCCGCACGCCGAGACGGTTTACGGCGTCGACGTGCAGCCCGAGATGCACGACCGGTACCGCGAGAAGGGCGTGCCGGAGAACGTCGAACTCGTCGTGAGCGACGTGGCGGACCTCCCGTTCGCGGACGGCGAGCTCGACGCCGCCTTCTCGACGATGACGTACCACGAGTTCGCGAGCGACGCGGCGCTCGCGGAGCTCGCGCGGACGATCCGGTCCGGCGGGTCCCTCGTCACCTTCGACTGGAGCGCCGACGGCGACGGCGACGGCGGCCCCCCGACCGACGAGCGCTTCGCCGCCGCCGACGCGGTGGCGGCGCTGGAGGCGGCCGGGTTCGAAGTCGTCTCCGAATCGACGCGCACGGAGACGTTCGGCGTCGTGGCCCGGGCGCCGTAGGCGCCGGCCGTCGCGGCCGCGAAATCGCCGTCTCGCGGTCGCTCGCGAACGTCCGTTAAGAAATACCGTTAGGTGCGTCCGGCCCTTAGACGAGGTATGTCCGTTCGCTCCCGCTCGGTCGCGATCGTCGCACTCGCACTGGTCGCGACCCTCGCCGCGCGGCCGGCGGCCGCCCACGTCGACTACGTCACCGAGGGGTCGGGCGATCCCATCGACGCGGTGGCGTTCACCGCCGAGGTGCTCTCGGACCCGTTCAACGCGGCGCTGTTCGCTGGGTCCGGCCTCCTCGTGACCGCCGGGATCGCGGCGTACCTGTGGGTGCGTCCGACGATCGTCGACGTCGTGGTCCTCCGCGAGAAGCTCGCCAGCTACGGCGACCTCGTCGCGTGGATGCTGCGACTCGCCGTCGGCCTCCCGCTCGTCGGCGCCGGCTTCCAAGGGTACCTGTTCGCGCCGACGCTCTCGTTCGACACCGGGGCGAGCCCGCTCCTCCGGGTGCTGTTCATCGGGCTCGGCTTCTGTCTCCTCTTCGGGCTCGCGACCCGGATCGTCTCGACGGTTGGGCTGTTGACCTACGCGTGGGTGTTCCTCGCCGTCGACCCGATCGTCGTCCTCGCGGTGGAGTACGTCCCGGTGTTCGTCGCGCTTGCGATCCTCGGCGGCGGCCGGCCGAGCGCCGACGACATGCTGTTGGAGGTCGCGAGCACGCCGGGGTCGTACTACGGTCGGATCGATCCCGTCCATCACCTGAAGGGGTTCCTGGACGAGTCGACCGCCCCGCTACGGCGGTACGTCCCGACCGTGCTCCGGGTCGGAATGGGGATCTCGTTCGTCTACCTCGGGCTGATTCAGAAGCTCGCCGACCCCGGGAGCGCGCTGCTCGTCGTCGAGAAGTACGGCCTCACGTCGGTCGTCCCCGTCGACGCCGGACTGTGGGTCGTCGGCGCCGGGGTGACGGAGATCGCGGTCGGCGTCGCGCTGATCGCGGGCTTCTTCACCCGCGGCGCGGCCGCGCTCTCGTTCGTGCTGTTCACGACGACGCTGTTCGGGCTCCCCGACGACCCCGTCCTCGCCCACGTCGCGCTGTTCGGCATGGCCTCGGCCGTCTTCACGCTCGGCTCCGGGCCGCTCGCGTTCGACCACTGGTTCGGCCGTCCGGCGCTCGACGACGACGAGGCGGTCATCCCGGCCGACTGAGGGGAGAGGGCGGTCGGCGAGCAGAGGACCGGTTTTAAGCCTCGGTCGCCCGCGTAGGGAGGTATGAACGTCGACCTCGGCAACGCACTGGAGACGACGCCCGGACTCACCGACGAGACGCTGGAGCGCCTCGACGAGCGCGTGGCGGACGCGCACGACCGGATCGACGCCGGGATGGACGGAGACGAGTTCGGCTACGCCGCGTTGACCCTGCCGGAGACGACCGACGCGGAGGCGATCCGGGCGGCGACCGACCGGTTCGACCGCCCGGAAGCCGTGCTGACGGTCGGGATCGGCGGGAGCGCGCTCGGCGCGGCGACGATCGCGAACGCCCTCGAGAGCGACGTGGACGCCTACTTCCTCGACAACGTCGACCCCGACGCGGTCGACGCGCTGCTCGACCGGCTCCCGCTCGCCGACACCGTCGTCAACGTCGTCTCGAAGTCCGGGACGACCGCGGAGACGCTCGCGAACTTCCTCGTCGTCCGCGAGGCGATGACGGAGGCGGGCGTCGACTGGACCGAGCGCACCCTCGTGACGACGGGCGAAGAGGGGAACCTCCGGGCGCTCGCCGACGACCACGACCTCCCCGCGCTCGACGTGCCCGACGGGGTGCCGGGGCGCTTCTCCGCGCTCTCGACGGTCGGGCTCGCGGTGCCGGCGCTGCAGGGCCACGACGTCGAGGCCGTGCTGGCGGGCGGGCGCGACGGGATGGCGGCCCTGTCGGGCTCGCTGTTCGAGACGCCCGCGTACGCCTACGGCGCGGCGACGTACGCCCTCGCGGAGCGCGGCGCGCTCACGAACGCCGTGATGCCGTACGCGGAGTCGCTGGAGACGTTCGCGGAGTGGTTCGCGCAGCTGTGGGCCGAGAGCCTCGGCAAGGACGGGCTCGGCCAGACCCCCGCGCGGGCGCTCGGCGCGACCGACCAGCACTCTCAGCTCCAGTTATACCGCGCCGGCCCGCCGGACAAGCTCGTGTCGCTGATCCGCCCGACTGAACGCGCGGAGACGCCGATCCCCGAGACGGACCTCGACGGGCTCGCGTACCTCGGCGGCTCGTCGCTCGGGGAGCTGTTGGACGCCGAGTTCGAGGCGACCGAGGCGAGCCTCGCGGCCGCCGACGTGCCGAACGTCCGCGTCGAGATCGACGGCGTCGACGAGCGGAGCCTCGGCGAGCTCCTCTACGGGATGGAGGCCGCCTGCGTGCTGTACGGCGAGCTGGCGAGCGTCTCGACGTTCACCCAGCCCGCGGTCGAGTGGGGGAAGAAGGCGGCTCGCGGGCTGCTCGGCGGCGGGGACTTCCCCGAGGCCGACGCCGTGGCCGACAAGCGGGAACTGCGCGTCGAGCGGTGAGGCGGCGGGGACTCGCGCGCCGGCGCGTCGCGGGCCGCCACGTCGCTCACCGACGCCGACGCGACGCAGTTCGCCTTCCGGTGCCGATAAACCCCCCCGACCCGTACGACCGCCGATGAGCGAGACGCCGCCCGAACCGATGAACAGCGTCCTCCGTCTCGCGAGCGCGGCGTTCGCGGTCCTCCTCGCGCTCCTCGTCGCCGGCGCGGTGACGACGCCCGTCTCCGAGTTCGCCGTCTCGCTCGGGCTGGTGGGTGAGGGGACGACCGGCCTCCAGGTGTTCCGGACCCTGCTGCAGTTCGTCGGGTTCCTCGTCGCGGTCGTCGGCTACCTCGCGATCACCGACCAGTGGGGGCTCGTCGGCGTCTCCCGGCCGACGCTCCGGGACGCCGGGCTCGTCCTCGGCGGCGGGCTCGCCCTGTTCGCGTTCCAGTACGGCGCGCTGTTCGTGCTCGGGGAGATCGGGCTCACGACCGGACAGAACCAGGCGGTCGTGCCAGACGGCGACCCGGTGACGTACTACCTCGTCATGGTCGCCGTCTCGCTGTTCGTCGTCGGACCGGTCGAGGAGGCCCTGTTCCGGGGCGTCGTCCAGGGCGGGCTCCGGCGCGCGTTCGACGCGGCCCCGGCGATCCTGCTCGCCAGCCTCGCGTTCGGGCTGGTTCACCTGCCCTCGGTCTCGGGGAGCCCCGGCCAGCGGTGGGCGTACGTCGCCGTCGTCGTCGTGCTCGGCGCGGTGCTCGGGGTCCTCTACGAGCGCACGGAGAACGTGGTGGTGCCCGGCCTCGCGCACGGCGTCTACAACGCCGTCATCTACGTCGTGCTCCTCGCGCAGTCGCTGTGATATGTCCCCGTCGCTGATGGGAACGCTCCAAAATCCCCAGCCGCTCGGTCGTATGTGGTTGACAGCAGATCATCGACGGACATCTCCAAAGCCCCAGCCTCGAGGGCGGCGTACGCTCGCTGTGGTCCTCGCTCAGTCGCTGGCGCTCCCTCGCTGCGGTCCTTGCGTCCCCTCCGACCGCCTCACGGCTGCCCCTTTGTGTCCCGCCCCGCCCCGCACCGCTCCACACGGCGCCTCACGCCTCCCCAGCCTCGTCGCTCACTCCGTTCGCGACTCCAGCGAGAATCGGAGATTCTCTGGCAGCCGGCGCGGAGCGCCGGCGACCTCGCGCGTGCTCCTCGGCCGCGATGCGGCCTCGCAGACACGCGCCGACCACGTCGGCGGGGCCAGAAGCGTTAGAAGTCCGCCTTGCCCCACCGCAGGTCGTCGTACGTCGCCTGCTGGTCGCTGTCGAAGCGCTCCTCGAACTTCCGGCGGAGCGCCGCCTTCTCGGTGGCGTCGATCCGCGCCAGTTCGTCGGCCTTCGCCACCGCCTCGGGCGGACCGCGGGTCGTGGCCACCTCGGCGAGGACCTGCCGAGTGAGCCGGTCCCGCGTATCGGCGTCGCGGGTGAACGCGTACGGCGCCTCCAGCTTGTAGGTCACGTCGGTCCGCGGGTCGTACACGATCATGAACGTGGGCTCGTACAGCTCGGGATCGAGCTCGCGGTCGATCCCGAGCGCGTCGCCGTCGGCCGCCATCGTCGCGTCGGCGCCCCCGCGGCTTCTAAACCAGGTGGTGAACGTGAGCGCGTCGTCGAGGCGGTCGCCGCGGGCGCTTCCGGACGGGTCGCCGGCCCCGCCGCCGCTGGACTGCCCCGCGTCGTCCCGCCGCTCCAGCAGTCGGGTGAACAGCGCGGTGTCGTCCGGCCAGGGCGGCTCGACCCCCTTCCGCGCCAGCGTCCGGACGATCGTCCCGCTGGAGGGGTTCTTCACGAAGCCGGCGAGCGGCACGTCGCGTTCGACGAAGCGCTCGACCAGCCGGACGTACTTCTCGACGACCGCGCGGGGCTTCGCCTCGCGGGCGAGCGCGCCCAGTTCCGGGTTGCGGTCCTCCCACGTGAACAGCTCCTTCGGGTAGATCGGGCCGTCCAGGACGAGCAGGTCGTCGACCTCGTCGGCGTGGTCGAGCGCGTGGGTTCCCTCGGCGAGGTACAGCGCGAGCGCGTGGACCACGCCCTCCGCGTACCGGTTCACCCGCGGCGCGTGGAGCACGCGCTGTCGGGTGTGCCCGTCGTCGCGCTGCCGCCAGTCGTCGTCGAAGTCGGCGGTGGAGTCGCCGGCGTGGACGGTGGCGACGATCGTGCGGTCGCGGTGGAGGTCCAAGTCCGTCGGGTCGCTCGCCATCGCGGCGTGGGCCACGTCGACGACGAGGCCGTTTTTAAACGTCGTCGGGTTGATCGTGCCGGAGTCGAGCCCGTGGACCGTCTCGAACGGGCGCTCGGCGAGGGCGGCGTCGTCGACGGGGGCCAGCCGGCGCTCGTGATCGCCCACCGGCTCGATCACGACGCGGCCGTCGCGGCGGAGCTCGGGGAGCCAGTCGCGCCACACCCGCCCCGCGAGGTCGTCGTGGTCGGTCGTGTCCACGTCGCTCGCGATCCCGTACGCGAGCCGCGCGATGTTCTCGACGTGGATCGGATCGAGCGTCACGGCCGTACCGCGGTTCGGAGGGATATAAAACGCGTCGGCTCGGGGATCGAGACCGCGAGCGGGACGAAATCGACGCGGTCGGCCTCCCGGTTGCGGACGGCGTTCCCCGTGGTGTGGACCGCCGACTCCTCACGTCCCCCCGTGTGGACCGCCGACTCCTCACGTCCCCCCGTCGCGTGGATCGCCGGCTCCGCTGATCTCCCCTTCGTGCGGGTCGCCGCGCGGGGCGCCGCTCTCCCGGCTCTCCTCGCCGGTCGGTTCCGCCGCGATTTTGCTCTGTAATCGGTCGAGCCCGAGCGTGAGAACGAAGAAGCTCCCGCCGACGTAGAGGAGCGACTGCGGCTCGGCGACGAGTCGGCTTATCAGGCCGTTTCCGTAGCCGATCACGCTGCTCAGGTATCCCAGTACCGACGTGGTCCATCCGAGTCCCGTGAGGCCGGTGAGCTGGTTAAGCAGGTCTTTATCGAATTCGCGTGTCAGTTCGGGCCGCATGGGAATGGTATCATCACCTTAACGAGAGCTACTCCGGGACGGTACATAAATTATTTTCATGATAAGAAGAACGTATATTTTGTGTGAATGTACGGACTTCGAGAACGTCTCCGTCCTCCGCCTGTCTCCGGTCCACCGGTTTTCGGTGGTGTCGGCCGAAACGGCCTCCGGATCCCGGATTGCGGCTTTCTCCGGCGTCTGCGCACGATTTACGGTATCAGTCGTAATATTCGGGAAGGGGGATATTTTAACCGGTGGGGTCGACCTCCGGTCATGACCGAACCAGCCACTGGGTCAGCGGCGGACGCGTCCGGACCGTCCGGCGTGGGGCACACGATCCGAGAGATCGTCCGATACGTCCCGGACGGCACGTCCATGCCGAAGGAGATGTGGGGCGGCCGGCACCGGAACGTCCTGATCGCGATCGCGGTACAGGTGCCGTTTCTGATCGCGTTGGGGCTGTACAGCGGGACCGAGCCGTTCACCGGCGCGGAGATCCCCGCGACGCCGCTTTGGATGCTCGGCGGCTTCGTCGCGATCATCCTCGGCACGGCGGGGCTGGCGAACGTGTCTCGGCTCGGTCGACGCCAGCGGACGGTGCTCGCGGCGTTCAGCCTCATGACCGTCTCGATGGCGTTGGTGAAGCTGTCCGGCGGCTACATCGAGGCGCACTTCAGCTTCTTCGTGTTCGTGGCGGTGCTCGCCCTGTACGAGGACTGGGTCCCGTTCGCCGTCGGCGTCGGGTACGTCGCCATCGGCCACGGCGCGTTCAGCCTGATCGACGCGAGCCTCGTCTACAACCACGCCGCGGCGATCGAGAACCCGATCATCTGGGGCGGAATTCACGCGTTCTTCATCCTCGGGCTCGTGGGCGCGCTGATGGTCAACTGGTACTCCATCGAGAAGTCGCGCGAGGAGGCGCAGCGCCAGCTCGACCTCGTCGCCGAGCAGAAGTCGGAGATCCAAGACGTCGAGGAGGCGAAGGCGGAAGTCGAGAAGCGCCGCGAGGAGGTCGAGCGGCTGAACGACCACCTCGAGACGAAGGCCGACGACTACAGCGCGACGATGGACCGCGCGGCCGACGGCGACCTCACGGTCCGGCTGGACGCCGGCAGCGAGAGCGAGGCGATGGAGCAGATCGGCGCCGCGTTCAACGAGATGATGGACGACATCGAGTCGACGATGCGCGACGTCCAGTCGTTCGCGGGCGAGGTGTCCGCGGCCAGCGAGAAGACGGTCGAAGGCGTGGACACGGCCGAGGCGCGCAGCGAGGACGTGAGTCGGTCGGTCACGGAGATCGCAGAGGGAGCGGACGAGCAGCGCGAGATGCTCGAACAGGTCTCAGGCGAGATGAACAACCTCTCGGCGACGATCGAGGAGGTCGCTTCCTCGACGGAGACCGTCGCGGACGCGGCCCAGCAGACCGCGTCGATCGCAAACGAGGGACAGGACACCGCCGGCGAGGCGATCGACAGCGTCGGCGAGTCCCGCGAATCGATCGGCGCGACCGCGGAGAAGGTCAGGGTCCTCGACGAGCGGATGGACGACATCGGCGAGATCGTCGACCTGATAAGCGACATCGCGGAACAGACGAACCTGCTCGCGCTCAACGCCAACATCGAGGCCGCGCGGGCCGGCGGCGGCGGCGGCGGGAGCGACGGGTTCGCCGTCGTCGCCGACGAGGTGAAACAGCTCGCCGAGGAGACCCAGGAGGCGGCCCAGGAGATCGAGGAGCTCATCGCCGGCACGCAGTCGCAGACGCAGGCGACCGTCGAGGAGGTCCGGACCGCCGAGGAACATATGGAGGCCAGCGCCGAGGCCGTCAGCGACGCCGCGGACGCGTTCGCCGAGGTGGCGGGCAACGCCGCCGAGACCGACGACGGGATCCGCGAGATCAGCAAGGCGACCGACGACCAGGCCGCGAGCACCGAGGAGACGGTGTCGATGGTCGAGGAGGTGGCAGGGATCAGCAAGTCGACCGCCGACGAGGCCGACGACGTCAGCGAGGCGGCCGACGAGCAGCTCGCCGCGATGTCGCAGGCGACGGCCGAGGCCGGTTCGCTCGCCGATCAGGCCGAGCGGCTCCGCGCGCTGCTCCGGAAGTTCGAGGTCGGCGGAGAGTCGCCCGACGACCCGTCGGCGTCGCGCAACGTCGCGATGGGCGACGGCGGCCGTTCGGACTGAGACGCCGCCGCGGACGGCCCGACGGCGGTCCCTTTTATATCGCGTCGACGACGGCCTCCAGCACCGGCAGCGCGCGCTTCACCTGCGCGCCGTCCTCGACGAAGACCAGCGTCCGCGGCGGGCGGACCGCCTTCGGTCTGACGCGGAGGCCCGCCTCGTCGGCCGCGGCGGCGGCGAGTCCGGGGATATCGGGCGCGTCGGACGGGTCGGACGAGTCGGGCGCGTCGGACGGGTCGACAGCATCCGTCTCACGGTCCGCGTCGCCGCCGACGAACTCGACCCGGACGCGGTCGGGGTGGACGTACACCTCGGCGACTTCGCGCCCGACGCCGTCGCCGCCGGCCTCGCCCTCGCGAACGATCCGGTACGCGAGCGCGCCGTCGGTCGTCGGCTCGACGTCGGGGTCGGCGTCGGCGAGCGCGAGGTCCCGCAGGCGCCCCTCGTTGCCGGAGACCTCCGACGCGAGCAGCTGGCCGATCCGGACGCCGTCGGTCAGTCGGTCCGCGACCATCAGGCGTCACCCGCGGCGTCGGTCGCCGCCTCGTCGGCGTCGCCGGACGGCTCTCCGGCGGCGGCGAGTTCCTCGCGCACGTCGGCCGCGAGGTGATCGACCGCGGCGCCGTGCTCCTTCGCGACGAGGACCGCGGCCGCCTCGATGGTGACCGCGAGCGCGCGCTGTCGCTCGTTGATCGCGGCGACCGCGCGCTGCTTCTCGACGCCGGCCGCGACGATGGCGTCGAGGGCGGTCTCGAAGGTGGACTGCTCCCGGAGGATCGACTCGTCGGGCGCGAACCCCTCCGGGACGAACACGTCGTCGGGGTCGAAGCGCGCGACGAGGTCGCCGTCCTCCTCGGCGACCAGCCCGCGGCCGACGGCGACGTCGACCAGCCGCTTCGCCTGATCCGGCGAGAACCAGTCGCGGTCGAGCGACAGCGCGACGACGAACTCGCCCTCGCCCAGCCGCTCCTTCGCGCGGTGTTTGAACGGGACGGCGACGGCGACCTCCAAGCTCATGTTCGATCGGCGGGGTGTCGACGGCGGTAAACCTACCGGACCGCGGGGCGCGTTCGGAGCGGTCGCGGCGCCCGGCCGGGTCAGACGCCGCCAACCGTTATGCCGCGGCGGCGCGATGGCACACGTATGGAGACCCGCCCGCTCGGTGACACCGGTCACCACAGTAGCGTGATGACGTTCGGCGCGATCGCGCTCAACTGGCTCGAACAGGAGGGCGCGAACCAGCTCGTCGAGCACGTCCTCGACTACGGCGTCAACCACTTCGACGTGGCGCCGACGTACGGCGACGCGGAGCTGAAGCTCGGCCCGAAACTCCGCCAGCACCGCGAGGAGATATTCCTGGGCTGTAAGACCCAAGAGCGGACGTACGAGGGCGCGTGGCGCAAGCTCGACCGCTCGCTGAACCGACTCGGCGTCGAGAAAATCGACCTGTATCAGCTCCACGGGCTCGAGTACGACGAGGAACTGGACGCGATCACGGGCGACGACGGCGCGCTCGCGGCGTTTCGCGAGGCCAAAGAGCAGGGGCTGATCGACCACATCGGGCTGACGAGCCACGGCGACCCCGACCTCATCCTCGACGCGCTCGACCGCATCGACGACCTCGAGACCGTGATGTTCCCGCTGAACCCCGTCGTCGCCGGCAAGGACGGCGACGAATACGACTACGAGGCCGTCCTCACCCGGGCCGAGGCGGAGGACGTCGGCACGCTCGGGATCAAGGCGTTCGCCGGCGGCTCGTGGCCGCCGACCGACCAGCTCCCCGAGGCGGACCGGCCGTTCGCGAACTGGTACCGCCCGGTCACCGCGCCCGACGAGGTCCGCGAGCGGTTCGATTTCGCCGCCGCGCAGGGGCTCACCAGCGTCGTCAGCGCCGGCGACCCGAAGCTCGTCACCATGATCCTCGAGGCCGCCGCCGACTTCACCGGGATGGACGAGACCGCCCAGCGGTCGCTGATCGAGCGGGTCCGCCACGAAGACAGCCCGGTTCCCGAACAGCTGCACCACTGAGCCCGGAGCATGGACGTCCCGAAGACGGTCGCGGCCGCGCTCGAGGACCGACCGGTGGCCGGGAAGCGCTGTCTGGAGGCCGGGGCGGGCGCCGGGAACGCGACCGCCGGACTGCTCGCGAACGGCGCCGCCCGGGTGTACGCCGTGACGAACGACCGGGGCCACGCGCTGACGACGCGACGGCGCGTCGGTGACGGCGGCGGCGACGACGGTGACGGGAACGGCGGCGACGACGGCACCGTCGACCACCGACTGGCGGTGCTGGAGGCGGACCTCCGGGCGGTCCCGCTCCCCGACGACTCCGTCGACCTGATCACCGCGCACGGTCTCTGTAACGTCCTCGACCCCGCGGCGCTGTCGGCGGTCGCCGCGGAGCTCTCGCGGGTCGCGGCCCCGGGCGCGCACCTCGTCGTCGACGACTACGACCCGCTCCCGGACGACGCCGCGATCCGCGAGCTGTTCGCCGTCGAGAACGCCGCGTCGGAGCTGGCCCGCGGCCGCCCGGCGCTCACCTTCTACCCGGCGGCGTTCCTGCGGCGGTTCTTCGCGGGGCACGGCTGGGAGTTCGAACGGGAGCGGACGCTGCTGAAGCCGGTGCCCTGGACCGAGAGTCACGTCTCCACCCACGCCGACGAGGCCGCGACCGCGGCCGCGGACTGCCCCGGTGAGTCCGGCGACGCGCTGGCGGCGACCGCTCGTCGGCTCGCGGGCGAGATCGGGTCGGAATCGGTCGGGCGGATGTACGGTCTCGCGTTCCGTCTCCCGGACTGAAAGCCTCGGAACCGCGATTCCGACGGGACTCCCCGCGATCGGGAGGCCCCGTGCCGAACGCGGGGTGCTGCATTCATCAGTGGCGCGCGCGATTCCCGAAACGGGGAGACACCATGGTCGTAAGCGTTCATCACTACGAGCTGGCGGAGTCGGCGTCCCCGTCGGATTTCCGCGACGCGGTAGCGGAGGCCGTCGACCGCGGGCTGTTCGAGGGCGTTCCCGGGCTGGTCGAACACCGGATCGGCCGCGGTATCAGAGGGGACCGGGCCGGGGAGTTCGCGGCCGTTTGGGTGTACGAGAGCCGAGAGGCGTGGGCGGACGTCTGGGGACCGGCGGGTGACCCGGTGGCGAAGACCGAGTACCCGGACGACTGGCTCACGTGGGAGGACGAACTGCTGGATCCGTTGCTCGCCGACGATCCCGACGCGATCGAGTACACCTCGTACGAACTCATCGCCGAGAGCGGCGACGAGTAATTCGCCGGGACAACTCACCGGCTGACGGGTTCGACGGGCGGGGACGAGCCGGCGGGAACGCGTCGGCCGACCGCCGCCGTCGACCCGTCAGTCGTCGTCGGTCGCCGCGGGCGCCGTCGCAGCGGAGCCGACGCCCGCGTCGGTCGGCGTCGCGTTCAGGCTGTAGCCGGTCGCGGCCATGGCGAACAGCACGAGCGGCGAGAGGAACGCGAACAGGTAGTACGGCGCGTACTCCAGCGTCGGGACCCCGGTGACGCCCGCCATGTAGACGGCGCCCGCGTGCCACGGGAACAGCGCGCCGGTCGGCGTCCCCGCCGCCTCGACGGCGCGGGAGAGCTGGTCGGTGTCCATCCCGAACTCCTCGTAGGTGTTCCGGAGCGTGACGCTCGGGAGCACGATGCTCATGTACTGCTGCGCGGTGAGCGCGTTGATGACGATCGCCGAGACGCCGGTGCCGGCGACGAGCGCGCCCGGGCTCCGCACGGCGGAGGTGAAGGCGTGAGCGATCACCGCCAACACGCCGGTCCGCTCCAAGATCCCGCCGAGCGAGAGCGCCGCGACGACGACCGTGATCGTCCACGCGGAGCCGGTGAGGCCGCCGGTCGCGAGCAGTTCGTTCACCAGTTCGGAGCCGGACTCGGGCGCGGTCCCGTACATGAACGTGTCCCACGCGGCGACGAACCCGGCGCCCTGGACGAACACCGTCGTGAGCACGCCGGCGAAGACGCCGGCGACGAGGGTCGGCAGGGGGGCGTACCCGCGCAGCGCCAGCCCGAAGGTGACGGCGAGGGGGACGAACGCGAGCAGCGTGATCGCGTACGTCCCGGCGAGCGCGCCCTGGATCTCGGCGATCCGGCCCGCGGGGATCGCGCCGCTGGCGCGGAGCCCGAGCGCGAGGAAGCCGAGCACCGCGAGCCCGAAGGCGACGAGGGTGCCGGTCCGCATCCGGCGAATGTGCGCGTACAGGTCCGTGTTCGCCACCCCGGCGGCGAGGTTCGTCGTGTCCGAGAGCGGCGACTGCTTGTCGCCGGCGTACGCGCCTGAAAGGACGGCCCCGACCGTCATCGGGTCCGGGACGCCGAGCCCGGCGCCGATGCCGACGAAGGCGACGCCGAGCGTGCCGACGGTGGTCCACGACGAGCCGATCGCGAAGGCGACGACCGCCGCGACGACCGCGGCGGCGGGGAGGAACGTCGCGGGCGTGAGCGTCTCCAGCCCGAAGTACATGAGCCCCGGAATCGTCCCGGCGCTCACCCACGTCGCGATGAGCCCGTAGATGGTGAAGATGATCAGCAGCGCCTGCAGCCCCATCACGAGACCGTTGGCGATGCCGTCGAACAGGTCGTCCCAGTCGTAGCCGAGCCAGAGGCCGAAGACGCCGACGAAGGCGATGCTCCAGAGGAGCGGCGCGTGCGGGTCGAGGCCGAGGACGGCCGAGCCGATACCGAGGAACGCCACGACCGCGAGGACCGGGACCAGCGCCGCCGCCAGGCTCGGACGGCGGTCCGGATCGATGTCCTCGTACGTCGTGGGCGTGAACGAGCGTGCCATGAGCGACCGTATTCCTTTGAAGCATAAATATGTCTTGGAATATGCGTAGCGAAGATAACGATCGTTCATCGTCATCGACGCGGCGACGGGGGACTCCCGGCGAGGGAGCGTCGCCTCCGGTGACCGTCGCCGCCGAACCCCACCGCGTCCGACCGTGTGCCGCCGTGTCGCGCGGGTCCCCGAACGGACGGTCTTATACGCGTCGGTGGACAAGAACGGCCAACATGATATTTGAGGGCCTCCCGACGACCCCCCGATCGGAGGAACTCGTCGACAAGGCGTTCTCGCGGGCGGCCCGCGCGGGACGCGCGAAGCGCGGCCACGAGGCGCAGGAGTCGATGTTACGGACCGCCGGCAACGTCCTCTCGGACAACCTGGAGAACGTCGTCGTCTCGTGGCCGGACTTCGGCTTCGACGTCGACCCGTTCTACTACGAGCTCGCCGACGCCATCGTCGACGTCGACCGCCTCCGGCAGGCGCTCTCGCAGGTGATGTGGGCCAGCCGTCAGATCGAGGACCTGCGCGACGAGTACACGACGAAAGTCCGGAATTCCGACGTCGACACCGCGCGCAAACACCGGAAACAGGCGTTCGCGCGCATGGCCGACGTGATGGACCAGATCGAAGACGACCTGCGGTACATCGGCGACTCGCGCGACCAGCTGAAGGTGCTCCCGGACATCCGGCCCGACGAGCCCGCCATCGTCATCGCCGGCTATCCGAACGTCGGGAAGTCGTCGTTCGTCAACCGCGTCACCCGCGCCTCCAACGAGATCGCGGAGTACCCGTTCACGACCCGCGGCGTCCAGATCGGTCACTTCGAGCGGGACCACGTCCGGTACCAGATCGTCGACACCCCCGGCCTGCTCGACCGCCCGGAAGAGGACCGAAACGACATCGAGCGGCAGGCGGTCAGCGCACTCGAACACCTCGCCGACGTCGTCGTCTTCGTGCTCGACCCCTCCGGCGACTGCGGCTACCCGCTGGACGTCCAGCTGGAGCTGCGCGAGGAGGTCCGCGAGCTGTTCGGCGACGCGGTCCCGTTCCTCACCGTGGCGAACAAACACGACCGCTTCGAGGCGGTGCGGGCGGAGTCCGTCGACGCGACGATGAGCGTGACCGAGGACGAGAACGTCGAGGACGTCCTCGACATGGCCGTCGAGGCGGCCGCGTTCGAGCCGGACCTCCCGACGCGCGACGGCGGGGAGTAGCCGGAGAGGCGAGGCGGCGGCGAGCGAGGCGGCGACGAGCGAGCCGCCGCGGCCCCGAAAGGATGCTTTCAAGCGGGCGCTCGCCGAACCGACGCGTATGTACGACGGTCTCAAGGGATTCCGCGACTTCTACCCCGGGGAGCAGTCCGCACGCCGGGAAGTGACCGACGCGATCGAGGACGCCGCGAGCCGGTACGGCTTCCGCGAGATCGCCACCCCCGCCCTAGAGCGGACGGAGATGTACGTCGACAAGT
This sequence comes from Halorubrum sp. Hd13, assembly GCF_002252755.1. Classification (GTDB taxonomy): domain Archaea; phylum Halobacteriota; class Halobacteria; order Halobacteriales; family Haloferacaceae; genus Halorubrum. The sequence continues at coordinate 53,108 of NZ_NHOY01000115.1, forward strand.
CCGGCGAGGAGATCGTCGAGGAGCTGTACGCCTTCGACGACAAGGGCGGCCGCGGCGTCTCCATGACGCCGGAGCTCACCCCCACCGTCGCCCGGATGGTCGTCGCGAAGGGCCAGGAGCTGTCGAAGCCGATCAAGTGGGTCTCAACCCGCCCGTTCTGGCGCTACGAGCAGGTCCAGCAGGGCCGGTTCCGCGAGTTCTACCAGACGAACATCGACGTGTTCGGCTCGTCCGCGCCCGAGGCCGACGCCGAGGTGCTCGCGGTCGCCGCCGACGCGCTCACCGACCTCGGGCTCACCGGCGACGACTTCGAGTTCCGCGTCTCGCACCGCGACATCCTCGGCGGGCTCGTCCGGGCGCTCGCCGCCGATCCCGACGCGGTCGACACCGCCGCGGCGATCCGCGCGGTCGACAAGCGCGCGAAGGTCGACGACGGCGAGTACCTCGGACTCCTCTCGGACGCGGGGCTCGACCGCGCGACCGCCCGCGAGTTCGACGACCTCATCTCGGGCGTCGACGCCCCCGAGGACCTCGACGCGGTGGCCGAGGCCGGCGGCGAGGAGGTCGCGGCCGCGGTCGAGAACCTGCGGAACGTGCTCGCCGCGGCCGACGACTTCGGCGCGGGCGAGTTCTGCGAGGTCTCGCTGACGACCGCCCGCGGGCTCGACTACTACACCGGCGTCGTCTTCGAGTGCTTCGACTCCACGGGCGAGGTGTCGCGCTCGGTCTTCGGCGGCGGGCGCTACGACGACCTGATCGAGAGCTTCGGCGGCCAGCCGACCCCCGCGGTCGGGGTCGCGCCCGGCCACGCCACCCTCAAGCTCCTCTGTCAGCGCGCCGGCGTCTGGCCCGACGAGGAGCTCTCGACCGACTACTACGTGCTCAGCGTGGGCGACACGCGGGGCGAGGCGGCCGCGCTCGCCCGCGACCTCCGCGCGCTCGACGACGGCGTCGTCGTCGAGAGCGACGTCTCCGGTCGCTCGTTCGGCGCCCAACTCGGCTACGCCGACTCGATCAACGCCGAGACCGTCGTGGTCGTCGGCGAGCGCGACCTCGGGAACGGCGAGTACACGGTGAAAGACATGGCGAGCGGCGACGAGACGACCGTGCCGGTCGAGGAGTTCCCGCCCGAGGACGGGCTCTCGACGTACGAGGACGACGAGTAGCGGGCGGCGGACGACGAGTCGCGACGAGACGGCGGGAGTCCTGAATCCTTTTCAGGGTCGCGACGGGACCGGAGGAACGATGATCCCGCTCGCGACAGCGATGCCGCCGACCGAGGTCGCCCTCCGCGTGGCGGCCGGCGTCGCCCTCATCCTGATCAACGCGTACTTCGTGGCGGTCGAGTTCGCCCTCACGCGGCTCCGGCAGTATCCGGAGTCGGAGATCGACACCCCCGGACTGCGGCGCGCGTGGGAGATGACGGACGACCTGGAGTTCTACCTCACCACCTGTCAGGTGTGGATCTCCGGGACGAGTATCGCCCTCGGTATCGTCGCGGAGCCGGGGCTCGCCGCGTTGTTCGCACCGATATTCGCGAACACGGCGTTCGCGTCAGCGGGCGCCGGGTCGCTGCTGGGCTTTTTCATCATCAACATGGTCCACCTCACCCACGGCGAGCAGACCCCGACGTACCTCGGCGTCGAGCGCTCGAAGCAGGTCGCCGGGTACGGCGCGCGGCCGCTGTACTGGTTCGCGTGGCTCATCTCGCCGCTGATCAAGTTCGGCGACTGGGTCGCGAAGGCCACCCTCGGGCTGTTCGGCGTCGAGATGACCGGGTCGTGGACCGAGACCGAAAGCGAGGTGTTGGAGACGCGCGCGGAGCTCCGCAACCGCCTCGGGTCGATGATGGAGGAGGTCGAGCTCCCCGAGGAGCGCCGCGAGGAGGTCCTCAACGCGCTCGCCGTCGACGAGCTCGGCGTGGCGGACCTGATGACGCCGGCCGACGAGGTCGTCTCGCTGTCGACGTCGGCGTCGATCGAGGAGAACCTCGACCGGATTCGCGACACGCCGCACACGCGGTTCCCGCTCGTGGGCGACGGTCCGAACGACTTCGAAGGGATCGTGTACGCCCCGTCGATCGTGAGCCGCTTCGAGGAGCTCCGGGCGGGGGAGACGACGTTCGAGGAGATCGCCGCCCCGCCGGTGACGGTCTCGCCGGAGACGAGCATCAGCGACGCATACGACCAGTTCCAGGCTGAGTCACAGGAGCTCGCGCTCGTCATCGAGGACGGCGAGATCGTCGGGCTCCTCACCGCGACCGACGCGCTGGAGGCGGTGATGGGACAGCTCGAGGACCCGCTCGACGCGGGCGATCTGTAGGCTGTCGGCGTCGACCGCGACGGCGACGGGGGAGCGCTCTCGTCACGGCCGCGACGGCGACGGGGGAGCGCTCTCGTCACGGCCGCGACGGCGACGGGGGAGCGCTCTCGTCACGGCCGCGACGGCGACGCAGGAGCGCTACTCGAACGCCTCGCGCAGGAACACTAGGGCCCCGCCCAGCATCGCGAGGTTGCCGAAGAAGGCCAGCCGCTCGCCGCTCTTGTCGTCCTCGTCGGCGTTCCAGAAGTCGTGCATCGTCGCGGTCACGACCGTGAGGAACGTCACGGCCGCACCCGTCGTGATACGGGGGGCTCGCCACAGCGCGATCCCGATCCCCGAGACGAGCATCATCCCCGACGCGAACGGGGCCGCGAGGTCGGGGGCGGGGACCCCGGCCGACTCCGCGTACTCGATCGTCTCGTCCATGTCGCGGAAGTCCTCGGAGGCCTGCGCCGCCAGTCCGACCCCGAGCAGCACGCGGCCGAGCCGCGAGGGCGCGCCGCGGCCGCCGGTCGTCGGCTCCTCGTCGCCCGGCGTCGTCTCGGCCGCCTCGGTGTCGCCGGCGTGGTCGGTGTCGTCGTCGGTCATGTGTGGACGCACGGTAGCGTGCCACATAAATCGACGTGCGGGATGACGCGGACGTCGACGTGCGGGATGACGCGGACATCGACGTGCGAGAGGGCGCGGAGCGCGCGGGCGTCGGGCGGCGGTCGCCGACTTACCCCCAGTTCCACCGGGCGTGGAGCCGGCGGACCGACAGGTCGAGCCAGAAGCCGATGAAGCCGATCACCAGCATGATCGCGGGGATCTCCGCGTAGGAGAACCGGTCGCGGGCGTCGAGGATGAGGTAGCCCAGCCCGGTGTTGACCCCGAGCATCTCCGCGGGGACGAGGATGATCCAGAGGATGCCGATCGAGAGGCGGATCCCCGTCAGCATGTCCGGGATCACCGCGGGGACGACGACCCGGCGGAGCAGGGCGCGCGTGTCGCCGCCGAGCGACTCGCCGACCGTGATCCAGTCGTCGTCGATGGTCGCGATCCCGTGGGCCGTGTTCAACACGATCGGCCAGAGGCCGGCCATAAACATCACGAACACCGCCGACCGGGTCCCCACGCCGAAGACGATGATGGCGATCGGGAACCACGCCAGCGGGGAGATCATCCGCATGAACTGGAAGAGGACCGTCGTCGCGCGCTCGGCCGCCTCGAAGTAGCCGACGACGACCCCGATCGGGAGCCCGACCGTCAGGCAGAGCGCGAGCGCGAGCCCGAACCGGTAGACGCTGACGAGCACGTGGTCGTAGAACTCGGGCGAGACGACGAGCTCGGCGAGGACGGCGACCGTCGCCGCCGGCGCGAAGTTCGTGATGATGCCGCTCCCGAGCGCCGTCACCGCCCACCAGACGGCGAGGCCGCCGAGGAGTCCGACCGCCGGCAGCAGGCGGCCGCGCTCCCCGAGCAGCTCAGAACCGTATCGTCTCCTGTCTCTCGTAGCCATCTTCCTCTGGGACGTCGAACGCCGGCGGGCCGCCGGCTTCTTCCAGCGCTGTGCGAACGGGGTCGTACGCGACGAGGTCGTCGGCGACCTCGGCGGGCTCTAACTCGTCGAGGAAGGCGTCCTCGCCCTCCACGCGGGTCTCGCGCATGCGACGGATCAGCTCCTCCGTGTACGAGGGGTACGGGTACGGGTAGAAGCCGATCCGGTCGATGTCCCACTCCTCGTTGCGGATCGCGCCCGATTCGAGGTACGGCTCGTGCTCGTCGTAGTGGGTGAGCGCGCGGTCGATCGGCTCGGGCCCCTGCGGCAGCAGGCCGCTCTCCGCCGAGGAGAGCAGCCGCGCGGCCTCGGACCGATTCCCTCGGAGGTACTGCTGGGCGTCGACGAGCCCGCTCATCACGTCGGTCGTCCACTCCGGCCGCGACTGCACCAGCTCCTCGCGCATCACGACGACGCAGCAGGCGTGCTCGCGCCAGACGTCGCCGGTGAACCGCAGGATCTTCCCGCCGGCGTCGAGCTCGCCGATCGCGTTGAACGGCTCGGCGACGATGTACCCCTCGATGGAGCCGTTCTCGAGCGCCGCGGGCATGTCCGGCGGCGGCGTCACGACGAGGTTCACCTCGTCGTCCGCCACCTCGTCGGCGGAGGAGTCCGTTCGGGGCGTGAGCCCGTGCTCGCGGAGCCCCATCTGGAGGATGACGTTGTGGATCGAGTACCAGAACGGAACGGCGACGGTGCCGCCGCCGAGGTCGGACCACTCGTCGACGTCCTGCTGGACCGTCAGCGCGGAGCCGTCCGTGTGGTCCCACGCGACGACCTGGACGTTCGCGTCCAGCTCGTCGCCGTAGCGCATCCACACCGTCATCGGCATCAGGAAGTGGGCGACGTTGACCTCGCCGGAGAGGAACGCCTCCGCGAGGTCGGACCAGCCGCGGAACAGTTTCGGCTCCGCGGCGTCGACGCCGTGGTCGGCGAAGTGGTCGTTGGCGTATCCCGTCAGCAGGGGCGCCGAGTCCGTGATCGGGAGGTAGCCGATCTCCGCGGTCGGCGGGCCGTCGCCCTCCCCGCCGCCCCCGAGACAGCCGGCCGTCGAGCCGACGCCGGCCGCCGCGAGCGACGCCAGCCCGGACTCCTTCATGAATTCGCGTCGGGAGAGCCCGCTCGTGCGGGCCGTCTCCGAGGGGTTCCGCCAGCCGGCGCCGCCGACGAGCTCGCGCGCGCTCTCGGCGACATCGGGGTCGACGTCGTCGTGGTTCGTGTGATGATCGTGCGTCATTCGAGTCCAACCGCCTCCAACTGTTCGAAGGTCGCCGCCCGCTCCGCGAGGAACGCCTCGTCGTCCCGCGACCGCGTCTCGCTGTCGATCCGCTCGACGTGTTCGATGCCCGCCGGGACCGGTCCCATTATCGCGACGCGGTCACCGAGGTACACCGCCTCGTCGATGTCGTGCGTGACGAACACGGCGGTGACGCCGAGCTCGTCGACGATCCGCAACAGCTCGTCCTGCAGCTCCATCTTCGTCAGCTGGTCGAGCGCAGAGAACGGCTCGTCGAGGAGCAGCACCTCGGGCTCGTTCGCGAGCGTCCGCGCGAGCGACGCGCGCTGCGCCATCCCGCCCGACAGGTCCGCGGTGTCGGCGTCCGCGACGCCGTCGAGCCCGACGAGGTCGAGCAGCTCGTCGATCAGGTCGGGGTCGGGCTCCTCGCCGCGGAGCTTCGGGCCGACTTCGACGTTCTCTCGCACCGAGAGCCACGGGTACAGCAGGGGGTCTTGGAAGACGACGCCCCACCGGTAGTCCGGGCCCGTCACCCGGTCGCCGTCGATCTCGACGCGGCCGCCGGTCGGCTCTTCGAGTCCCGCGAGCAGGTGCAGGAGGGTCGTCTTGCCGCAGCCGGACGGGCCGAGCAGACAGCAGACCTCGCCGGGGTCGACCGCGAGGTCGAGCCCGTCGAAGACGAGGGTCTCGTCGTACCGCTTCGTGAGGTCGCTGGCGACGACCGGCGCCGCGTCGGTCGCGCGACGGCCGTCGACGTCGGCGTCGGCGCCGACCGCGGACGCGGATTCGGGCCGGACGGCGGACTCCTCGTCGCCGTCGTCGGTCGCCGCCGCGCGGGACTCGAGGGACATCGATCAGTCCGCCGTCGCCTCGGGCTCGTCCTCTTCGGACGCCGCCTCGTCGTCCGGGATGACGCCCTCGTCATCGAGCTCTTCCGCGGTCCCGATGTCAGCGTCGTCGGGGACGAACCCCTTCTCGCGCATCCAGTCCGTGGTCGCGCCGATCCGGTCCTCGTCGGGGGCGCGCACGGGGAGGAACTCGCGGAGCTCGAACTCCTCGCGGAGCCGGTCGAAGTTCACGTCGTCGAAGGCCGCCTTGTCGGCCGCCTCGTCTTCCAGCAGCCCGACGTACCGGTCGGTGTACCCGTCGAGGTCGTCGTTGATGTCGGCGACCGCGCGGTTCAGCGCCGCGAGGAACCCCTCCAGCTTCTCCGGCTCGGGCTGCTCGCGCGTGGTGATGGCGGCGCGGCACGGGCCGTCGAACACCTCCTTCAGCTCCTCGTCGTAGCGGCCGAGCGTGACGAACGGCTCCAGCACCGCGATGGAGTCGACCTCGCCCTCTTTCACCGCGTCGAAGCGCTCCTCCGCCTCGCCGACGTGTTCGAGGACGACCTCGTCGTCCTCGAACCCCTCGTTCTCCAGCATCTCGCGCATCGAGTAGAAGGAGGTGGCGTACTTGTTGATCCCGACGGAGCGACCGCGCAGGTCGTCGATGGTCTCGGCGTCGTCGTCGGCGTCAACGAACACGACGCGGTCCCACTCGCTGTAGGAGCCGACGATGTCGCGGTCGGTCTCGGAGACCTCTTGGACCGCGTTCCACTCGCAGACGCCGTGGGTGCCGCCGTCCTCGTCCATGTCGTCCCACCAGTCGGCGTCGAAGGCGTTCTCGCCCTCGAAGTCCTGCGTCCCGGGCGCGAAGTACGAGAGGTCGGCGTCGACGCCCTCGTCCTCGAAGTACCCGTTCTCTTCCGCGACGTCTTGCACCAGTCTCCACGTGAAGTATTCGTGGGAGACATTGAGATCTGACATCGAATGCTTCTTAGTTTTATTGTAAGGTATAGCTCCGGAAACCGACAAGGATGAGCGGTGCAACCGGCTTCGCGCAAATGTTGCGGCGGCCGAACGGGTTCGGTCGGCGGTTCGGCGGAAACGGGATCGTCGATCGGCTCAAAACGCCGTCTCACGGGCGTTTTCGGCCGAGTGAGCGAACGGTTCGCATCCGAGATAGCAACAATACTTGTTCGTTTCTCCGTCGCCGTCGGGATGTCTGCGCCTCAGGCCCGCTCTATCCGCTCCAGCAGCGTCGCCGTCGCGTCGGCGTCGAACGCCATCGGCCGTCGCCACCACGGCCCCTTCCCCGAGTCGCTGGACAGCGCCGTGACGAGGCGGTTCGCGTCCGCGCCCGCCTCGGGGTCGCTCAGGGGGACGACGCGCTCGAAGCGGCCCGACGCCGCCGGGTCGCCGGCGACGACGACCCGCGCGTCGAACGGGTCGCGCTTCAGGTGGGCGTTGGTCGGCGCGAGCGCGGCCGCCGACTCGCGGTCGACCGCGGCGTCGCCGGTCCCGCCCCCCGTCTCGGAGCGGTCGCCGTCACCGACCGCGAGCACCCGCTCGACGCGGATACCGGCGAACAGGTACGCGCCCCAGTCGGGGGCGAGGTCGGCGTCGGGCGCGGGGTCGCCGTCGACCGCCGCGTCGGCCGACGCCCCGCCCGGCCCCGGCCAGCCGTGCGGCCGAAGCGACAGCGTCGCGTAGAACAGCAGCCAGTCGCCCGGGGCGAGGCCGGCGATCCGGCCGGCCTTCACGCCGTGGGGGTCGCCGTACGTCGCGCGGTCGCGGCCGTGGACGCCGGGGAGTTCCGGATCCAAGTGGACCGGCGTCGCGTGCAAGTCGGAGGGCACCGCGAAGGGGAGGTCGAGGTCGGCGTACGTCGGAAGCGGCTCGTCGACCGGGAATCGCTCGCGCGGGAGCGTCGCCGCCGACTCGGGGATCGGCACGTACGCGAACGACCCGTCCGGGTAGACGGGCCCGCGGAAACCGGGCTGGTTCGTGTTGGCGGCGACGTTGACGGCGACGGCGCGTGGGTCGCGCATTAAAAAGGGGAGTCCGGACGGGTCACTCCGCCGCGGCGGCGGGCGCGTCGTGGTCGATCTCGGTGCCGAGCAGGTCGAGGAACCCCGCGATCCACTCCGGGTGGTCGGGCCACGCCTGCCCGGTGACGAGGTTCCCGTCCGTCGTCACGCCGTCGACCCACGAGCAGCCGGCGGCCTCGACCTCGGGCCTGACCGCGGGGTAGGCGGTGATCTCGTAGCCGTCGAGCACGCCCGCGGCCGCGAGGATCTGCGGGCCGTGGCAGATCGACGCGACGGGCTTGTCGGCCTCGAAGAAGTGGCGCACCGCGTCGAGCACCTCGTCGTAGCCGCGCAGGTACTCGGGCGCGCGCCCGCCGGGGACGACCAGCGCGTCGTAGTCGGTCGGGTCGACGTCGTCGAACCCGTGAGTGAGCTCGAAGTCGTGCCCCCGGGTCTCCAGGTACGTCTGATCGCCGCGGAAGTCGTGGATCGCGGTCTTGACGCTGTCTCCGGCCTCCTTCTCCGGGCAGACGGCGTGGACTTCGTGGCCCACCGCCTGCAGCGCCTGGAACGGGACCATGATCTCGTAGTCCTCTCCGAAGTCGCCGACGATCATCAGAATCCGTTGTCCTGTCATGTGTGCAACACCACTCGGATATACGCGCTGCTGTCAAATAACGGTACTGGCGAGCGATGACATACCACGCCGACACCGTGTGACCGACCGCTACCCGCTCGACGGCTATTGATAACTCAATCGCACGGCGCGGCGGCGCGTGCCTGTGCGCGGCCGCCCGCGGCGGCCGCGAACAGCACCGCGCGAGGGACGCGGCGACCGAAGGGAGCCGCGAGGCTGGGGAGGCGTGAGGTGCGGTTGTTGTGTTGGGCGGGGCTTTAGAGGTGTTCGCTATCTCTCCGGCAGCAACGGGTATATCCGAGCGGCCGGGGCTTTGGAGGCGCTCCACAGCGGGCGTCGATCAGTTATTTACGATTGATCGACCGGAGCGGTCGAACCGCGACGCACCGGTAGTCGGTCCTACTTCGGCGGCCGCAGGTCCCGCTGGAACTCGTCGAACTGGTCGAGGTCGTCGGGGAGGTCGTACTCGATCTCGCGCTCGTCCTGGTTGTCGGGGAGCCGTCCGTCCTCCAGGTCGGCGGCGGCCTCCTCCCAGCCCGGTTTCACGCGGACGCTGCGGGCGGGCGAGCCGACGACGACGTGGTGGGCCGGGACGTCGCCCTGCACGACCGAGCGCGCGCCGACGACGCTGTTCTCGCCGATCCGACAGCCGGCGCGCACCATCGCGTCGTAGGTGACGCGGGCGTCCTCCTCGACGATCGTGTGGAAGTTGCGGACCTCGGTCTGATCGACGAGGTCGTGGTCGTGGCTGTAGAGGTGGACGCCGTCGGAGACCGACGCGCGGTCGCCGATCGTCAGCTTCCCCCGGTCGTCGAGGTGCACGTCGTCGTGGATCACGACGTTGTCGCCGACCTCGATGTTGTGGCCGTACGTGACGGAGATCCCCTTGAAAAAGCGGCAGTCGTCCCCGCACTCGGCGAACAGGTGGTTTCCGAGCATCTGGCGGAACCGGAGCGCGAACTCGACGTTGTCCGCCATCGGCGTCGCGTCGAACTGGCGCCAGAGCCACTGGAGGTGCTTCGAGCGCTGGAAGCGGTCCTCGTCCTTCTCGGCGTAGTACTCCGACTCCAGCGTCGCGTTGCACGGGTCGTACCCCTGCAGGCGGACGCGCTCGGCCCGCGACACCGACTCCCCGTCCTGCCACGCCTCCCAGCGCTCGCGGTCGCCGTGGAGGTCGATCAGGACGTCGCGAACGACGTTACAGGTGTCCTCGTCCGAGGAGAGCCGCTCGTCCACCTCGTCGATTAACCCTCGGACCCCGGCCTCTGCGCCGTCGGGGAGGGACACGTGTCGCTTTGTCATCGGGCCACCTTCGTCACCGTGCTTCAAAGGGATTCGGTTGTGCGGCGGGCGCGCTTCAGCGACCGACGGTCGTGGCGCCCGCGCGCCGGCGATCGTGAGCAACAGGGCGATTCTCGGGACCGGAACTCGCGAGAGGCGACGTATCGGCGGCGAAGAGCCGTCCGAGATCATGTATTTTCAACATAATTATTGATCCAACAACACTTTTGAGACGGTTCGCTGTACTGATACGCGGTACCACATGCCAGAAGTAAAATTCGAGGTCGACGTCGACAGCCCGCCGGACGAGCAGCCGACGGCCAAGCCGTTCAACCGATGGCACCCCGACATCCCGGCCGTCGTGGAGGCGGAGCCGGGGGAGACGATTCGGCTCGAAGCGCTGGACTGGACGGGCGGACAGATATCGGACAACGACGACCCGAACGAGGTCAGGGACGTGGACCTGACGCAGGTGCATTACCTCGCCGGCCCGGTCCGCGTCGAGGGGGCTGAGCCCGGCGACCTGTTGAAAGTCGAGTTCCACGACATGGGACCGCTGAACGACCGCTCCGAGTTCGGCTTCACCGGGACCTTCTCCCAGCAGAACGGGGGCGGCTTCCTCACCGATCACTTCCCGGACGCCGCGAAGTCGATCTGGGAGATCAACGGGTACACCGTCTCCTCGCGGCACGTCCCCGACGTCCGCTACGAGGGGAAGATCCATCCGGGGCTCGCGGGCTGTGCGCCGAGCCAAGAACTCCTCGAGGAGTGGAACGAACGGGAGCAGGAGCTGATCGACAGACACGAGGAAGACCCGAGCTCGATCCCGAATCACCCGACCGGAGAGGCGGAGCCGGGCGTCGCGAACCCGCCGACCACGGAGGGCGCACAGATGGGCGAGATGGACCCGGAGGAGGCGGAGGCGGCGGCCGAGGAGGCCGCGAGGACCGTACCGCCGCGCGAACACGGCGGGAACCACGACATCAAGGACCTCTCCATCGGCTCGACGGTGTACTTCCCCGTCTACGTCGAGGGGGCGAACTTCGCGCTGGGAGACTTCCACGCCTCGCAGGGCGACGGGGAGATCACGTTCTGCGGCGCGATCGAGATGGCGGCGTACGCGGACGTGGAGTTCGACCTGATCAAAGACGGGATGGAGAAACACGGCGTCGACCACCCGATCTTCGAACCCGGCCACCGCGGCCCCAACTTCGAGGACTACGTCACGTTCTGCGGCTACTCCGTGACCGAGGACGGCGAGCAGCGCTACATCGACTCGCACACCGCCTACCGCCGGGCGTGTCTGCAAGCCATCGACTACCTCAAGAAGTTCGGCTACACGGGTCAGCAGGCGCTCCATATCCTCGGGACGGTCCCCGCCGAGGGGCGCCAGAGCGGCGTCGTCGACGTTCCGAACGCGTGCTCGACGCTGGCGGTCCCGAAGGGCGTCTTCGAGTTCGACGTCTCCCCCGGTAACCTCGACAATCGGGCGGACCGCGGCGACCTCCTCGTCACCGACGACCCGCTCGAGTGAGCGAGACGATACGAGATGACGTTCACGACCGAAGCGACGGCGGGAGCGAGCACCGAAAGGGGACCCGACGATCCGCTCGGGCCCGGGAAGGCGATCGCGGCGACGCTCCGGAGCACGCTCGGCCCGAACGGGCTGGACAAGATGGTGATCGACCGGAGCGGAAGCGTCGTCGTGACGAACACCGGCGCGACCGTCCTCGACGGGCTGGAGATCGACGCCCCGATCGGCCGCGTGATACGGGACGCGGTTCAGGCGCACGCGCGGCACGTCGGCGACGGGACCACTACGACGGCCCTGCTCGTCGGCGCGCTCCTCGGCGCGGCCGACGGACTCGCCGATCAGGGCCTCCACCCGACCTCGATCGTGGACGGCTACGCCGGCGCGGCCTCGCACGCCCGCGACGCGCTCCGCGAGCTCAGCGTGCCGGTCGAGCCGGGCGACGAGCGGCTCCGAGAGGTCGCGTCGACGGCGGTCACGGGCCGCTGGGACGCGGCGTCTGCCCGGCGGTTCGCCGACATCACGGTGGACGCGCTGCGCGCGGTCGACTGCGACCCCGCCCGGCTCACGGTCCACGCGTATCCCGGCGGCGAACTGGCCGACTCGAAGCGGGTGAACGGGATCCTCGTCGACGTCGACGGCTCGTCGACGACGGTCGGCGAGTCCGGGGGCGGCGGCCGCCGAGCGCTCGCGGACCCGACGATCGCGCTCATCGACGGCGAGGTGGCCGTTCCCGCCGCCGAGGCGTCGGGACGGGTGACCGTTGAGAGCCCCGACGACCTCGCGGCCGTCAGGGAGCACGAACGGGCGAGCAGAAGCGGGCTGGTTCGGTCGGTCACGGACCGCGATGTCGACGTGCTCGTGTGTCAGAAGTCGATCGACCACGGGGCGAAGACCGAACTCGCGCGCGCCGGCGTGCTCCCCGTCGAGCGCACCAGACGGGACGAGTTCGACGCGATCGCTCGCGCCGCGAACGCGACCGCAGTGACCGCGGTCGCGGACCTCGACCGGGACGCGCTCGGGGCGGTCGGTTCGGTCCGCTGTCGGTCGGTCGGCGGTGGCGCCGTGATCGAGCTCTCGGGCCTCCCGGGCGAGTCGCACGAGTCGCTCCTCCTACGCGGCGGGACGCCGCACGTCGCCGAGGAGACGAAGCGGATCGTCGAGGACTGCCTCGCGGTCTCGCGTCACGCCGCTCGCGGCGGCGGCGCGGTTCCGGGCGGCGGCGCAGCCATGATGGCCGTCTCCCGCGCCGTGGCCGACCGCGCGTCGGGCGTCGACGATCGGTCGGCGCTCGCGGTGGAGGCGTTCGCGGACGCGGTGACCGTGATCCCGCGAACGCTCGCGAGGAACGCGGGCGCGGACCCGATCGACGCATTGGTCGCGCTCCGCAACCGTCACCGCGACGGGGAGACGGCCGCCGGCGTCGCCCGCTCCGGCGCGGTCCGCGACATGTTCGACGCGGGCGCGGTCGAGCCGGTCGCGGTCCCCGCGCGCTGCCTCGAGACCGCGGTCCGGACCGCGGGGCTCGTGCTGCGCGTCGACGAGACGCTGGACGCGGAGGCGATCGAGGGGCACGGGGACGACGGCGACGGACGCGGTCATCCCGGGGACGACCGTCACGGCCACGGGAGCGACGGCGAAGGTGAAAGCGACGGTCACGCCGGCGGCTACCCGTGGGCGCTGAGCCACTGATCGGGCCGTCCGCCTCCGGCGGTCGCTTATGAATCGGCGCCGCAGTCCCGCGGCGTGGGGGAGACCGCACCCGCTAAGTGTCCCGATCCCCAAATCGGGGTATGCAACAGCGCGAACTCGGGAACTCGGGCGTCGAGGTCTCGGAGATCGGCTTCGGCGCGTGGGTCGTCGGCACCGACTGGTGGGGCGACCGCTCGGACGAACAGGCGGTCGAGATGGTCGAGGAGGCCCTCGACGCCGGCGTCACCTACGTCGACACCGGCGACGTGTACGGCCACGGCGACAGCGAGGCGATCATCGGGAAAGCGATCGACGGCCGCCGCGACGAGGTGACGCTGTCGACGAAGATCGGCTACGACTTCTACGACAACCCGCAGGCCGGCCACGGCGAGCTCCCGAAGGAGCTGAACGAGGAGTACCTCACCGAGGCGTTCGAGGCCTCGTTGGACCGACTCGACACCGACTACGTCGACGTGCTCCAGCTTCACAACGCCAACGTCGACGAGGTGACCCCAGAGGTGCGCGACCTCCTCCGCGAGTGGAAGGCCGAGGGGCGCGTCCGCGCGCTCGGCTGGGCGCTCGGCCCCTCGATCGGCTGGCTCGCCGAGGGCGACGCCGCCGTCGAGTACGAGGAGTTCGACGCGGTCCAGACCGTGTTCAACCTCTTCGAGCAGGAGCCCGGGCGCCACTTCGTCGATACCATCCGCGAGACGGGCTCGGACACCTCCGTGATCGCCCGCGTCCCGCACTCCTCCGGCCTGCTCAACGAGCAGGTGACGCCCGACACCGTCCTCGAAGACGGCGACCACCGCTCGCACCGCCCGAAGGAGTGGTACGAGACCGGCTGGGAGAAGGTCGAGGCGATCCGCTTCCTCGAGGACCCGGACGGCGTCGAGGGGACCCGCACGATGGCGCAGGCCGCGATCCGCTGGCTGCTCGCCCACGACGAGGTCGCGTCCGTCACGCCGACGTTCCGCGACGGCGACGACATCGCCGAGTGGAGCGCCGCCGCCGACGTGCCGCCGATCTCCGACGCGGAGTACGACCGCCTGGACGAGCTGTACGCCCGCAACTTCGACGTCGACCGCGACGACGGGATGGACGTCCTCCGCACCTCCGTCGACGGCGAGGACATCGAGGCGGCCGGCCTCGACAAGCGCGCCGCGTCGTACTGACCTCGGACCGCCCGGCGTCCCGGGTTCCCGACGTACCGCTCCGACGGACCGTCGCCGATCCGAACCCGCCTTTTTCGCGTCGAGACCGCGGGACTGCGAGCCGTCGACGGCGCTCCCGACCACTTTCGCCGCGCTCCCGGCCGAAACCGCTTTCGCCGCGCTCCCGGCGGAACGGTGATCGCCCGCGGGCGAGAGCCGCGGCTCGGCGCGTCGAGCGTGGTGGCTCGGTAGGAAACCCTCGTCACAAGGGGCTCAGTGGGGGTAACACGTCGTCACGGCCACCACAGTCGCTGTTTGCCGCCTTGCTCTTATAAACGCCACGCGACGCCGCCGGCCGCGAGCGGGCCGGCGAGATCCCCGCGGGAGGCGAGGGCGTCGGGCTACTCCTCGCCGTCGCCGAACTGCGCGTCGTAGGCGTTCTGAATCTCGATCTTCGTCCCGCGGCTGATGTCGTCGTAGTCGTACTGCACCCCGTATCGGTCGTTGGTGATCTCGTCGCGGGTCCGGATCTCGTCGGGAGTCACGTCGTCGGGGAACGGCTGCCGGTTGTAGATCGCCTGCACCTCCCCCGTCTGTTCGGCGTCGAGCTCCGCGAAGTCGGCGTCGTACAGCGCTCGACTGATGTTGTCGCGGCTGTGCCCCGGGTCGGACGGGAGCGACCCGAACTGCGCGTCGTACGCGTTCTGCACCTCGATCGCGGCGTCGCGATCCAGCTCGGAGAACGACGCGTTGTATCGGGCGTCGCTTATCTCGTCGCGGGTGTCGACCTCGGCGGGGTCGGCGTCGCCGGGGAACGGCTGCCGGTTGTAGATCGCCTGCACTTCGCCGACCGTTTTGCTACCGAGGTCCTCGAAGGCGACGCCGTACTTCGCTCGGCTGATCTCGTCGCGAGAGGTCGGTCCGCCGTCGTCGGACGCGTCTCCGTCGCCGGTCGACGCAGACCCGCCGGAGTAGTCGCTCTCAGACGTGATCGTGGCGCCGGTCACTGTCGTTACGTTGTACCGGGTGCCGTTCTCGTTCGCGAGCGCGTCGACGCGCAGTCCGAGGTCGGTCGTGCCGACGGCGTGCCCCTCGATCGCGAGCGTCGCGACGGTGACGCTCCCGTTGTCGTCGGTGTCCGCGGGCACCGCCGTCACGTTGGCCGCGGCGCCGTCCTCGACGAAGACGACCTCGGTCGTCGCGTCGGACGCGCCGCCCCGCGCGGTGACGTCCGCCACCGTGGCGTAGGTGACGTCCTCCACGTCGACGGTGAACTCGTAGGCCCCGACGCCGCCGGACGCGTTCGCGACGACCACGTCGTACGTCGTCGTCTCGCCGGGGTCGACCGTTTCGCCGGTGACCTCCGGTTCGTCGGCGTCGACCGGAACCCCGCTCGGGAGGAGTCGCACGGCGGTCTCGGGACCGGGATCCGACCGCGCGGCCGCCTCCACGTCGACGACCCCGGTCACGGAGTCGTTCTCGGTGGAGACGCCGTGGCGGTGCGATCCGGGGTCGACGTCGGTCACGTTCACGCCGCTGAACGTGACGGTCTCCCTGTCGTGACCCGCGAGCGTCACCTCTCGGGTGGCCACCACCCTGTCGGCTTCGAAGGGCTCGTCGGAATCGACCGTTTCGTCGGCGGCGGCCGTTCCGTTGCCGGTGGCCGTTTCGTTGCCGGTGGCCGTTCCGTTGCCGGTGGCCGTTCCGTTTCCGACGACCGCTTCGCTGTCGGCGAGATCGAGTTCGTACCGGACCGTCTGGGTCGCCTCCAGGTCGCCGTCGTTGGTGACCGACACGGAGACGTTGAACGGCTCCCCCTGCGTCACGTTGTGAGACGCGTTCAGCCTCGACACCCGGAACTCCGCCGGGTCCGGGTTCGGTTCGACCGCGATCGCGGCGCCGCCCACGTCGGTGACGTTGTACGAGTCCCCGGCGTCGGTGTCGAGCCCGTCGACGCGCAGCCCGACGTCGCTGGTTCCGGGGGCGTCGCCGCCGACCGTCACGGTCGCGACGACGACGCTCCCCCCGTCGGCCGCGTCCGTCGGTGCGGCCGTCAGGTTGGCCGACGAGCCGTCGGGGGCTATCGAGACCTCGGCCGCCTCGGCGGACTGGTTCCCGCGCAGGGAGACCTCCCTTATCGAGGCCACGCTCGGGTCGTCGACGCTGACGACGGCGACGTGGTCGCCGACGCCGCCGGACGCGTTCGCGACGACCACGTCGTACGTCGCCGTCTCGCCCACGCGGACCGTCGCGTCGCTCGGTCCGAGGTGAACCGCGGTTTCGGGAGCCGACGTCGGCTCCTGCTGTTGAGCGAACGGGACGTCGAAGCCGCCGGTGGGTCCGACGCCAGCGACGGCCCCGCCGATGCCGCCGATGCCGACCACCGCGATCGCCGCGAGGACGACGACGCTCTTCGCGTTGAGCGTCGCGGAGAGGGAGCCGATGCTCATCGGCTCGACACCTCGTTGAACAGCTTCCGGACATCGACGACGTCCACGGCGCCGTCGTCGCTGAAGTCGAACGCGTCCGGGTGGCTCCGGATCAGCTCGTCGTCCCGGTTCGCGAACATGGCTTCCACGTCGTCGCCGTCGACGTCGCCGTCGCCGTCGACGTCCTCGTAGCGACCGTCCCCGTCCGGGTCGGTCGGCTGACTCTCGAAGTCGCCTATCGCCTGTCCCCCGAAACAGACGGGGTCGCCGCCGCGGACGGGCTCGACCGACCACGGGACGAACTCGACGTCGCCGTCGACCTCGTCTCCCGCCGGGGCCGCCGCCGGGGTCTCCGCCGCGACGGGCCCGGTCGGGTCGCCCCAGAAGTTACACGACGCGACCGCGGTCTGCGCCGACGCGTTCCGAACGCCGAACTCCTCGTTGCCCTCGATGTCGTTCCCGGTGAACTCGTACTCGGGCGTCGAATCGCCGAAGCCGTCGGCGACGCCCGATAGCAGGATCCCGGTCCGGTTGCCGACGATCGCGTTTCCGCTGACGGCTCCGCCGCTGGAGGTGAACTCGATCCCCGGACCGTCGTTGTCCCGGATCTCGTTCCCGACGACGGTGGCGTCGCCGAGGTCCCCCGGCGCGACGAGGCCGATCAGTCGCAGGCCGAACCCGTCGTTGTCGGCGACGGTGTTGTCGACGAACGTCCCCGCGCCGGTGGCGACGCCGGCGCCGTTGTCTCGCACCGTGCTGCGCTTCAGCTCCGTGACGTGCCCCGAGTTGGTGGACACTGCCGCATCCGTGTTTCCGCTCAGCGTGGTCTCCGTTATCGATAGCCGGGTGCCCTCAGTGGTGCCGATACCAATTTTGTTTCCGCTGATGACAGAGTTGCGGACCGTGATCCGCCTCTCCGGCCCGCCGCGGACCCCGACGGCGTTGTCCGTGATGGAGACGTCCGCGAGCGTTATCTCGCCGTCCGCGAACGCGAGGGACGCGCCCGCGGCGAAGTTCGCTATCCGCAGGTCTCTGACGACGGCCCCCTCGTCGCGGCCGAGGTCGAACGCGATACCGATCCCCGAGCCGTCGCCGGAGATCGCGTGTCCGTTCCCGTCCAGCGTGACGCCGGGACCGAGAGTGAGACAGTCGCCCTCCGCGTCGAGGTCGTCGACGAGGACGTACTCGCCCGGTTCGGTCAGCGACGTGCACCGATTGATCTCCGTCGGTTCGGCGGCCGTCGTGGGGGCTCCGGAGAGCCCGATCGCCGCCCCCCCGACCACGAGACCGCCTCTCTGAAGTGCTGTTCGGCGCGATATCTTCTCGTCTGGGCCACCGTCGGTCATGACGGAGTATCGGGGGGTAGCCCGAATTGTTATTAGCTAGCTTATAAAAATAAGAGAGATTATAACGATATCTCGGGGGAACGAACGGGACCGCAGTCGCGGTACTGCACCGCGCCGATCTCGGGGACGCCGACGTCGGGTCCCTCTCACCGCCCGCCACGTCGCGGATGGCGCCCCGCTCGATGAACTACCCCGGGGAACCGCGACGACAGGCCCGGGGAGGGCGTCGTCTCGCGCCGGTGCCGCGGGCACCTCTTCTCGCGCCGGTCTCACGCGCATCGCGTCGGTCCAGTCGTCCGGTCGGCTCGAACTGAACCGATAGCCGAGGGGGAGGACGGCGATACGGGTCGTCGCCGGCGACGGCACCTCCGACAGTTTTGTCAGAAAATAATGATTTCCGAATGACTATTACGGTGGAACGGTATGTGTTTAGTGATGATTAAAGGGGTAGAGGGAAGCCAAATCAACGAATCCGCCGAAACCGGGGACGGCCAGCGGTTGACGACGACCAACGTGTTCGACGTTCTCAAGAACGACCGGCGGCGGGCGGTCATGCGGTACCTCCACGAGCACGGCGGATCCGCGGAGCTCTCCGACGTCGCCGAACACGTCGCCGCGCGCGAAAACGACACCGCCGTTCGACAGCTCACCTCGCAGGAGCGGAAGCGCGTTCGCATCGCCCTCTATCAGTGTCACCTCCCGCGGATGGACGCGCTCGGGGTGGTCGACTTCGACAACGACCGCGGGACGGTCGCGCTTCGGGACGCCGCGTCGCAGGTTCAGGTGTACCTGGAGTTGGATCCCGAGGCCGACCGGAACGCGGCCGCGTCGGAGCGGACCGCGTTCCTGCTCGCCGTGGGTATCGCGGCGGTCGTCACGGCCGGAGCGCTCGGGCTCGGAGTGCTCTCGGCGGTGCCTCCGGCCGGATGGACGATGGTGAGCGTCCTCGCGCTCGTCGGGATCGCCGGTCGGCAGTGGCGGGCCTGAACGGGGGTTCCGGATCCGCGGTCTTCCCGCCGCGTTAACAGAAGCATACCGGGAGCCGGCGAGCGACGGGACCGGCTCGAGAGCGGGCGTGGACCGAAATCCAGTGTTTACGTCTTTATAACAAAGCGAGGGTCCGGCGAAACGTGGACCATGCCTGATCCCCTTTTCGAGCTCACGAGCTTCCAACGGGATCTCCTCTACGTGATCGCGGGAGCCGAGAGACCGTCGGGACAAGAGATCAAAACGGAGCTACAGACGTCGATGGATGAAATCACCCACGGCCGGCTCTATCCGAACCTCGATACGCTGGTCGAGCGGGGGTACATCGAAAAGGGCGAGAGCGACCGTCGCACGAACTTCTACGAGCTGACGGAGAAGGGGATGGAGGGCCTCCGCGAACGCCGCCAGTGGGAGGGCCGCTACGTGGAGCTGTGATCGGTCGTCGACCGACGTCACCGGCCCCCGTCTCGGGGTGAAGCCGCCGCTATCGGTCGCGTAACCGGCGCCCGTACGCGTCGCGGCGGACGAGGAAGAGAGCGGTCAGTCGCCGGCGTCGACGTCGCCGAGAATCGTTCCGAGCAGCTTCCGCTCGGCGGTTCGGAGGTGGCGATTGAACGTAGGTTGGGTGATGTCCATCGCCGTCGCGACCTCCTCGCCGGTGCTCGCTCGCGGCCACTCGAAGTAGCCGCCGAGGTACGCCGTTTCGATCGCTTCCCGCTGCCTGTCAGTGAGTCCGTCGGAGAAGCCGGTCCGAGCGCCGGGACCGTCGCTCCCGGATCGGTCCCGACGGGAGCGGAGCTCGACGCGGTCGTACCGCTCCTCGAGGTGTTCGATTATCCGCCGCACGTCCACTGACCGCGGGAAGGTGGTCGTCAGTTCCACGCCGCCGGCGTCGGCGACCATCCGGCCGATACTCCCCCCGTGTGCGCTCACCCTGTCGGCCGCGGTGGCGCCGTTCACCGACGCCTCCAGGCGCCCGGTCGGTCCGCCGCCCATCTCGCGGATCGACTCCACGGCGCTCACCGACTCCGTCACGTCGGACCGGTCCCCGTCGCTGGTGAGGTACACCAGCGATCGACCGTCTCCCCGCGGGACGGTGCCCTCGACCCGGATCGGCTCCCCGAAGGCGGACGCGATCCGCGACAGGAGCGCGTCGGGGTCGTCGAGGCGCAGCTCCAGCTCCACGAGGGAGCCGGTTCGAAGCGACCGCCTGGTTTCCACGCTGCTGATGGCGTTCGCGACGTTGTCTCCGAGCTCGACGAGCAGGTCGCCGAACTCGTCGTCGAACACCGACCCCCGGTCGGCGTACACGGACAGGACGCCGTAACACAGGTCATCGTACGAGAGCGGGACGCTGACGACCGAGCGGTATCCGCGCGCGAGCGCTCGCTCCCGCCAGCGCTCGCGCCTGAGCCCGTCCGACACGTCGGACACGCGGACGGGCTCGCCCGTCTCGACGGCTCGGACGCCCGGGAGCCCGGCGGTGTCGGCGGAGCGGTCGCCGCCGTCGGCCCCCGGAAGCGGAGCGTCCTCGCGCCGGAGCGCCTCGAGGAAGCCGTCGGACTCGCCCGCCCGCGCCATCGGGGTCGGATCGCCGCCGGATCGGTACGTCTCCCCGACCCAGACGAACTCGACGGAGTCGGCCTCGACGAGCGTGTCGCAGACGGCTGTCGCGATCTCGTCGAGGGTGTCCGCGTCGACGAGCTCGCCGTTGATCCGCCTGAGGAGGTCGTTGAGCCCGTCGAGACGCTCCAGTCGCTGTCGGTTCCGGGAGAGCTCGGTCTCGCGCTCGACGCTGTCGAGGGCCGCGACGGCGTTGGCGGCCAACAGGCCGACCGGCTCCTCGACGTTCCCCGCCGGCTCCGCGGAGCCGAAGTCGACGCGGAAGAGGCCGTGTCCGTCGAGCGTCGCGTACAGGGTGCGACCGGACGAGTCGTCGGGCTCGGTCGATCGCTCGACCACCCGCCCAGTCGGAGCGACCGCGTCCGCGTCGGTCGACGGGTCACCGCCGGAGGGGTCGTCCCCCGCGGCGTCGGCGACCCGCTGGAAGTGCGGGGAGGCGTCGTCGTCCGTCCGGACCGATCGGGCCGTGTCGATCGTCGTCTCGGCGGCGTCGGACCCGGCGGTGAACGCCTCCCAGACCGGGCTTCCCGGCCCGCACGCGTCGTGGTCGCCGCCGGACGCGGCGGCGGGGACCAGCCTCGCTTCGGTCCGGTCGAACGAGTACGTCACGACGGCGGCGTCGGGCCAGACCGAGGCGATCACGTCGACGATCGTCTCGAAGATCGATTCCCCGTCGTCGGCGCGGAGGAGCCGCCGGGCGGAGCGGCTCAGTTCGCGGAGG
Source organism: Halorubrum sp. Hd13 (assembly GCF_002252755.1). Taxonomy (GTDB): domain Archaea; phylum Halobacteriota; class Halobacteria; order Halobacteriales; family Haloferacaceae; genus Halorubrum. The sequence continues at coordinate 74,456 of NZ_NHOY01000115.1, forward strand.
GCGCTCTCGTTCCGCCGGGTGTCGGTCACGTCCCTGATGACGCCGACGCGCCCGCGACGGCCGTCGTCGAACTCGACCGAGGAGAACTGCGTCTCGATCGGCAGCAGTTCTCCCGACGCCGTCCTTATCGACGACTCGATCATGCCGATGTCGGAGCCGTCGCCGCGGAGCATCGCGAGGATCTCCTCGGCCTTTTCGAGCGTCTCGCTCCCCGCGACCATCGACGCGTGCGACCCGACGAGCTCCTCGCGGTCGTACCCCGTCATCTCCGTGACCGCCTCGTTGACCGACGTGATGACGAACGCCTCGTTCAGCGTGTACACGCCGTCCTCCAGCGTCTCGAGGATGCGGTTCGACCGCCTGAGGTCGCGGCGCAGCTCGAAGTCCCGGGTGGCGTCGGAGACGAGCACGCCGACGCCGCCGCGGCCCGGGACCGCCCGGAACTGGAGCGTCGTTCCGTCGCCGGTCGTGACCTCCGTCTCGGCGACCCGGTCGTTCCGCTCGGCCGCCTCGACGGCGTCCCGAAGCTCCGGACCGAAGCTCGGGTCCGTCTCGCGCAGGTCGGTGCCGACCGACGCGTCGTCGGAGCCGAGCAGGTCGTCGACCGTCGCGTTCGCGTCGGCGATCGCGTGCGAGCCGTCCGCGTACAGGAATCCGATGTCGGCCGTCGCGAGGAACTGACCGATCGCCGCCCGGTGGTCGGCGTCTCTCAGGTCCATCGACTCACCGTCGCGAATCGGCCTCCACCCCGGCCCGGTTTGAACACGACGACACGAGCGCCCGGGTACACATAAATCTCTCGTCACTTTCACGGAACACTATATTTCTCAGTGACATCAGTTCGAAATATCGACTGAGACGAGAGCCGGACCGGGAAACGACGGATGAAAATCCCGGTTACGGAGCTTATATTTTGCCAAATATTCATATGAAGTATCGTGATTGTCACGCTTTCGTACTTATTATCATAATAAAAATGTGGAACAAAAGCCTTAACTGTGTTATGGTGGTGTTTACTGACATGGCACCCGAAGCTCGCGGGAACGTGGCGAACGACGGATGGGGGAAACCGGACCCCGGAGAGTACAGCCGGCGTGTGAACGATGTTACGCTCCCCCCAACCGCGCGGGAGTTCGCGGATCGCTACGCTCGCGTCATCGGGGAGCGGGATCGGTTCCTCTGGAAGTGGATACACAACCTCTTCGATAAGTTCACGTTAACGTCGGTTCCGGGCCGAGAACGGTCGGCCGTGTACGAACACAAGACGCTGTTGACGATGTTCGTGACGGTCCTCGATGACTTGGCCGAAAGCGAGGGGGATCAGGGGACGTTCGCCGTCGGTCGCCGGATTCCGTTCGGCGTCGACGCGACCGAGCGGATAGACGGGACGTCCGACGAGATCGACTACGGCGTCCTCGAATACCTCGCGGATCTGTGGGAGACGATCGACGCGGAGGTCAGGGAGGCGCCGCGGTACGGGGAGTTCGTCGACGTCTTCGAGTACGACCTCCGGCAGACGTTCAACGCGATGGAGTACTCCGGGCTCGTGAACGACAACCCGGCGATGGCGAACCGCGCCGAGACGGAGCGTCACGACGCGTACAACATGACGATGTTCCCGTACGCCTGCGTCGACCTCATGCACTCGCCCTCGTTCGACCGGGCCGAGCTGGGCGCGCTTCGAAGCATCCTCTGTGACCTCCAGCAGATGGCGCGGATCGGGAACTGGATCACCACCTGGGAGCGCGAGCTCGGCGAGGGAGACATCAGCTCCGGCGTCGTCGTCTGCGCGCTCCGTCGCGGCGTAATCGACTACGAAGAAATCGTCGAGGCCGACGAGACCGCCATCGAGGGGCTGGTCGACCGGATCCGGTCGCACGGCATCGAATCGGAGTTCACCCGCGAGTGGGACCTCCGCGACCGGACGGTCCGGAAGCGGACCGCCGAGGTGGAGAGCGTCGACGCGGAGCAGATCGTCGACGGTATCGAGTCGGTGATGAACCACCACCTCGCGAGCGAGGGATACAAGTAACGTCGGCGGGGCAGACCGGCGCCGTCAGCCCTCAGGGGAATCGATCGGCGCCGTCAGTCCTCGGCAACGGCCTCTTCTCCCGTGTCCGCCGCGGCGGCATCCGCCGACTCCGAAAGGCGTTCGGCGGCCCGGTCGCGGTCCTCCGGGTACCCCACGTCGACGCGCCACCCGTCGAGGCGGAGCGCGTCGATGGTGCGGCCGGACTGGATGAGGAGGTCGATGGCGTCCGGCAGCTCGAACTCGCCGCGGTCGGAGGGTTGGACGAGGTGACACGCGTGGAAGATCGCGTCGGTGAACGTGTAGAAGCCGGTCATCACGAGGTTACTCGGGGGATCGTCTGGCTTCTCGACGACCTCGACGACCTCACCGTACTCGTTGGTGTCGAGCACCCCGTACCGGCTCGCCTCCTCGTACGGGACCTCTTCGACGAGGAAGGCGGCGTCGGCGCGCTCCTCCCGCTGTCTGTTGACCACGTCGGCGAGGTTCCCCCGGAAGACGTTGTCGCCGAGCATCAGCATGAAGTCGTCGTCGACGTGGGGCTCCGCCTGGAGGATGGCGTGCGCGAGGCCCAGCTGCTCCCGCTGGTGGGCGTACGTGATCGGGACGCCCTCGTAGGCGTCGCCGTAGCGGTCGATGATCTGCTCTTTCTTGTAGCCGACGACGACGACGAGTTCGGTCGCGCCGCAGTCGATGAGGTTATCGAAGACGTCCTCGATGAGGGGCGTCCCGTCGACCTCCACGAGCACCTTCGGCTTGTCGTCCGTGAGCGGGCGGAGACGCGTTCCCTTGCCGGCGGCGAGCACGACTGCTTGCATACGTGTAGCGTCCGATCGACCGAGCAAGAGTATACGCCGGATAACCGGCGAACGAACGGGGCAGACGCCGGCGGTTCGGCGGACGATCGGCCGAGACGCCGACGGCCGCGGTCGGGAGCAGGCGCGGACGGCCGGAGTCGGGTGAGGCGCCGACGGAGATATCGCTCCTATCGGCTCGGCGCTCGGCGGCGCGGTAACTGGCCATTGCCGTCGATGAGCGGGCGGATATGAGACGAATAACGATGTAGGGTGTTAGATTAGTTGACAGTATGAGCGGAACAGGGAACGACGACGGGCGGACCGACGGCGGGGTGACGCGACCGAGCGCGGAGCCCCCCGACCGGGGTCCGACGCTCGAGGGAACGGTCGTGCGGTACGACGACAAGCCGGACGAGTGCACCCTCCACCCGTCGGAGCCGACCGAGCGGGAGTGCACGACCGCGTGGATCACCGCCAAAGAGGGGAGCTACGTCTCCGCTGTCGCGTGGCGGTGAGCGGTCGGGACCGCGTCCGATCGGGCGGGCGGCAGGAGGCGACTCAGCGGTCGATGTCGGGTCGCCAGTCGTTCGGCAGTCGCTCGCGGTCGCCGTCGAGGCGGGCGATGAACGGTTCGATCCGCGAGAACGCCGAGCCGGCGGCGACGGTCCCAGCTTCGCGGTCCCACCGGACGACGTCGTGCTCCGCGAGCTTCGGCAGGTGGTTGTGGTTCAGCGACATCTCCACGGGCTCGGGTATCGACCCGTCGACGGTCTCCTCGACGGGGACCGGTTCGTCGCCCACGTCGTCGGCCACGCGGTCGTAAATCGTCAGCAGCACCGCTCGTCGATGCGCGTTCGAGAGGAGCGTCAGGCACGTGTCGGCGGTCAGCTCTTCGTCGGCGTTCCGGGGGCCCGTCACGCCGCTCACCTCTCCTCGTCGGCGCTGTCCGCCGGGAGAGCGTCTTCGCCGGCGCGGATACCCGTTATCGTCCGCGAAATGTGAGCTATCATACCAGACGAAACGGGAGTTTCGCCCATTAGTAACCACCACGTATCGGTTCGAAGCTGGACACCGAGCGCCGGTTGTCACTGCTTAACAATATCGTTACTCCGCTTACCTGAGAGATCATGAGCGCGCGGTTCCCCGCGGTCAGACGAAACGAGGGGTCATCGGCGCCGACACGGAGACCGAGACGGTTCGGGAGGTGGCTACCGTGACGGAGTTCACCGAGATCAGGAACGGGCGGATCGTCACGCCGTCGGGCGTCATCGAGGGCGGTCGCGTCGTCGTGGCCGGCGAGCGCATCGTCCGGATAGACCGGTCCGAGGGCGACGCGTCGGGCGGCGGGACGAGCGTCGACGCCGCCGGTCGGGTCGTCATGCCGGGGCTGATCGACCTCCACGGAGACGACATCGAGGGGCAGTTCGCGCCGCGGTCCGGCGCCGAGACGGACCCGACGGCCGCGCTCGCCACGACCGACCGCATGAACGTCCTCCACGGGGTGACGACGAAGTTCCACGCCCTCGCGTTCGAGGAGGCGCCCGACGACGGGCGGAGCCTCGAGAACGCGGCCCGCCTCGCCCGGACCGTCGACCGCGGGGCGGACACGCTCGGGGACAACCGCGTGCACGCGCGCTGCGAGCTCGCCGACGCGAGCGCCGCCGCGGTCGAGGAGCTGATCGCGGAGGTCGACGTCGACCTCGTGTCGGTGATGCACCACGCCCCCGGGGACGGCCAGTACGACGCCGAGTCGTTCGAGCGGCACTACGTCGAGGACCGGAACTGGCCGGTCGACGCCGCCGCGGCCGCCGCGGAGGAGCGGAGCGGGATGGACGCCGCGAGCCGGGACCGTCGGATCGCTCGGATCGTCGAGCTCGCTCGGCGCGTCGGCGCCCCGCTCGCGTCCCACGACGACGAGTGCCGGGCGGACGTCGAGACGATGGCGGACCACGGGACGGCGATCAGCGAGTACCCGCTCACGATCGACGCGGCCCGGCGCGCGAAGGAGCTCGGCCTCGCGACCGTGATGGGCGCGCCGAACCTCGTGCGCGGCGGGAGCCTCTGGGACAACCTGAGCGCCCGCGACGCGATCGAAGCGGGAGTCCTCGACGCCCTCTGTTCCGACTACCACCCGGCGTCGCTGCTCGCGGCGCCGTTCGTCGAGACCGGCGAGCCGCTGTCCGCTCGGGTCAACCGGGTCACGCGGAACCCGGCCGACGTCGCCGGGCTGCCGGACAGGGGACGGATCGAGGTCGGCGCCCGCGCGGACCTCATCGTCGTCGATCCCTCGCCGACCCCGACCGTCGAGCGAGCGATGGTCGCGGGGTCGGAGGCGATTCGAACCGGCGAGGCGACGGCGACCGAAACCCCGCCTCGGCCGGTCGGGCGCTGACCGGTCCGCCCGGCCCGACCGCGAGCGAGCGCGGGCCGGTCGACGGTCACACGTGTCGGATTAACAAGGTATGAACGCGCGTCCGCGTTCGGTCGGTGCCGCTATCCTGCGTATAGTAAAATGACCGCCTTCCCCTCCGAGAGGTATGACAGAACCCGAGACGGCGACCGACGTCAACCGCCGGTGCGGCCGGTGCGGGTCGGCCGTGAGTCGGAGATTCGTGCGCGTGTTCGGGATCGGCGACAGCGTCCACGGCTGTCTCGACTGCCTCCCGCGGAAGCGGCTCTCGAACGGCGAAGCCGCGCGACGAGAGGACGCGGACCGCGAACGCTCGTTCCGAGCGCCGTAGGCGGCCCCCGGGCGCGTGTCTCGGGGAGTCGTCGTCTCGGAGCGTCGCCGAGTCACCGGTCGCGACGGACGATCTCGCCGGGTTCCGTGTGCGCGTCCGCCGAGAGCGTCACCCCGGCGTTGATACCCGTCTGAATGCCGGTCTTCACGCGGGGGCCGAGCACCGCGCCGAACTTCCTGCGCCCGGTCGAGACGCGCTCTCCCTTCACCGTCGCGTCGACCGGCTCCCCGTCGTGTCGCAGGTTCGCGACGTTCGTCCCGGCGCCGAGGTTCACCGACGGCCCGAGGACGCTGTCGCCGACGTACGAGAGGTGGCCGACCGTCGCGTCCGCCATCAGGACGCTGTTTTTGATCTCCAC
>NZ_NHOY01000115.1:80415-80611 GCF_002252755.1 Halorubrum sp. Hd13
CCGACGGAGCAGCCGGACCGGAGCAGGGCCGGTCCCTCGACGACGACCCCGGGACCGACCGTCGCGCCCGCCTCGACGACCACGTCGCCCCGTATCGTGGCGTTCGCGTGGACGTCGCCCCGTACCGTCGCGTCCGAACCGGCGGTGTCACCGTCTTCCCGCCCCGCCGACCCGCCGTCGTCACGTCGCTCCGACC
>NZ_NHOY01000105.1 GCF_002252755.1 Halorubrum sp. Hd13
CGAGGGTCGCGCGACCGTCGGCGACCTCGACCGGCGACTCGGTCGGGACGCCGGCCCGGCGGGCGGCGGCGACGTACGACGGGGGCGGGGCGGCCACGCGGGCGACCGTCTCCGCCTCGCTCTCTCCGACGATATCGACGTCGTCCACGCGGTCGTGACCGCGGAGGGCCTCGACGGCTTCGACGCGGCCGATCCCCCTCGCCGCCAGCCCGGTGACGTCGCCTTCGTCCCCCGCCACGGTCCCCGTGACCCGGAGCGACGCGTCGGGGGCGGAGCGGGAGGCCTCGCCGAGCCAGGAGTCGGCGGGGAGGTCGAGCCGCAGTCGCGTCCGGCTCATCGGTTCCCCCTCGCGGCGGCCTTCGTGCCGTCGTTTCTTGACATTCGTCTGACGGTACGGCGCCTCGCTCCCTCCCGGTGTCCCTTCATTCGTTTCGATCTTAAGTAGTCGGTCGGCGGCCCGAGATCGTCGAGATCGGTGCATCGAAGTCGAGCGCGGCCGACCGGCCCCACATGGAGACGACGGACGCGTTCACTGGACTCTCGTGTGTCGACTGCGGGGAGACGTTCGACGCGGCGACGGCGACCCACCGCTGTCCCGACTGCGACGGGATCTTGGACCCCGCGTACGACTACGACCGGATCGACCTGACGCCCGCGGCGCTCGCGGAGCGGCCCTTCGAGTCGATGTGGCGGTACGCGGACCTGCTCCCGTTCGCGCCGGAGACCGCGGTGTCGCTCGGGGAGGGCGCGACGCCGCTCGTCGAGTGTCCCGCGCTCGCCGACGCGATGGGCGTCGGGCGGGTCCTGCTGAAAGACGAGGGCGCGAACCCGACGGGGACGTTCAAGGACCGCGGGCAGTCGCTCGCGATGACGGCCGCGCGCCAGCACGGCGCCGAGACGGTCGCGCTGAACAGCGCCGGCAACGCGGGGCAGGCGGCGGCCGCGTACGCCGCGCGGGCGGACCTGGACGCGCACGTGTTCCTCCCGTCGCGGGCGGGATTCACGCAGAAGGCGATGACGGAGGTCCACGGAGCGGAGCTCACCGTGGCCGGCCCGATGGACGGGAACTCTCAGATCGGCGACGCCGGGGCCGCGTACGCCGAGGCGATGGACGACCACCCCGACTGGTACTCGACGAAGACGTTCGTCACGCCGTACCGCCACGAGGGGAAGAAGACGATGGCGTTAGAGCTCCTCGAACAGCTCGACTGGGAGGCGCCCGACGGCGTCGTCTACCCCACCGGCGGGGGCGTCGGGCTGGTCGGGATGCACAAGGCGGCCCGCGAGGTCAGCGATCTGGGGTGGACCGACGGGCTCGTCCCGATGTACGCCGCGCAGGCGGCCGGCTGTGCGCCCGTCGTCGACGCCTACGAGGCGGGCGCCGACAGCCACGAGCCCGTCCCCGACGACGAGGTCGACACGGTCTGTAACGGGATCGCGATCCCGGACCCGGGCGCGAGTCACCTGATCCTGGACGCGGTCAGGGAGTCCGACGGCGGGGCGGTGGCGACGACGGACCGGGAGATCCTCGACGCCGCGGTCGACGTCGCCCGGACGGAGGGGCTGGAGGTCGGCGCGACCTGCGCGGCCGCCGTCTCGGGGGCGTTCGCGCTCGCGGAGTCCGGTGAGTTCGGCCCCGACGACACCGTCGTCCTGCTGAACACCGGCGCGGGCAACAAGGACGTCGACGCGCTCCGAGCGCACCTCGGCGAGCGCGAGGCGGCCGCCGAGAGCGGAGCGGAGGACGTCTGATCGCCCGAGCGACCGGCGGCGACGCCGCTTCGTCGGTCGAGCACCGCTCACATCTCCCAGTAGTCGACGTCGCCGTCGGTCTCGTAGTACCCCTCCAACGAGCGCTCCTCGCGGCCGCCCGGGGGCGAGCCGACGTAGACCCCGAACGTGCCGGAGTCGGGATACACCGTCACGTCGGGCTCGGTCATCGTCGACAGCGCGAGGTACCGCACCGGCTCGTCGCCATCGTTGACGACGCGGTGGGCGCCGGACTCGTCCGCCGCGAACGCGACGTAATCACCGGCCTCGATCGCGTACATCTCGCCGTCGTGCCGCAGGGTCGCCTCGCCCGCGAGGACGTAGAGCGCCTCCTCGTTGGCTGTGTGGTAGTGGTACGGCCACGACTTCGCCCCGGCCGGGAGTTCGTAGAGGCTACAGCCGATCCCCTCGCCGCCGGCCGCCTCGGCGAGCTGCTTCCGCCGGAACCGGGTCTCGCCGCGGTCCGTCTCCGTCCAGTCGAGTTCGTCTTCGCTAACTCGTGGCATGGTGGTCGCACGAGAGCGGCGATCAAAACGGTTGGGGAACGCGCTTGCGACCGCCGAACCGGAACCACTACGGCGGGCGGTCGCCACCCCTCGCGCATGGAACTCGGCGTCATCGGACTCGGGCGGATGGGGCAGATCGTCGTGAACCGGTCGCTGGCGGCGGGTCACGACGTGGTCGCGTTCGACCTCTCGGCGGAGGCGACCGCGACGGCGGCGGAGGCGGGCGCGACGCCCGCGGACTCGCTCGACGACCTCTGCGACCGGCTCGGCGAGGAGAAGCGGATCTGGCTCATGGTGCCCGCCGGCGACGCGGTCGACGCCACCCTCGCGGACTTGGAGCCGCACCTCGACGGCGACGACGTGGTCGTCGACGGGGGGAACTCTCGGTTCCACGAATCCGTCAGGCGCGCCGAGGAGACGGACGCCGCCTACCTCGACTGCGGCACGTCCGGCGGCCCCGCCAGTGCCGAGGCGGGCTTCTCCCTGATGATCGGCGGCCCCGAGTGGGCCTACGAGGCGCTCGTCCCCGTCTTCGACGCGGTCGCGACCGGGCCGGACGGCCACGACCGGATGGGCGAGTCGGGGTCGGGCCACTACGTGAAGATGGTCCACAACGGCGTGGAGTACGCGCTGATGCAGGCGTACGGCGAGGGGTTCGAGCTGCTCGCCGAGGGGCGGTACGACCTCGACATGGAGTCGGTCGCTCGGACGTGGAACAACGGCGCAGTCATCCGGTCGTGGCTCCTGGAGCTGTGCGAGGAGGCGTTCCGCGAGGAGGGGTCCGACTTGGGCGACGTCGCCGACCGCGTCGCCGGCGGATCGACCGGCACGTGGACGGTCGAGGAGGCGCTCGAACAGGAGGTCCCCGTCCCGCTCATCTACCAGGCGCTCGCCGAGCGGTTCGACTCGCGGAACGAGGGTCGCTTCTCTCGACGGCTCGCCAACCGGCTCCGGTACGGCTTCGGCCGTCACGAGGTCGCGCGGCGGTCGGACGGCGCGTAACGGCCGGCCGGCTCCGATTTTTTAACGGCCGTCGCGAGGCGGTCGATTATCAACGTCACTCACGCGCCGGGTAACGCTTATATACTACCGTGCCAGAGGTTATCACGCATAGCATGTTCGAGCGATTTTCCAGCGGCTACTACCTGGGGGAACTGTACGTCGAGCCCCACGACGGCGACCGCGCCGTCATCCGGCGGGCCGACCACGAGCAGGTCAACGAGCAGCTCTACGCGGACGGCGAGGGGGTAGAGCGACTCGACGCGCCGCTCGTGATGAAGGTCGGCGCCGGTCACATCCCGGTCGCCGGCGACGACGACGTGCCGAGCGGGACGCTCGCGCTCCCCCACGAGCTCGCGGACGAGACCCTCCCGGACCGGAAGAACGTCCTGCTGGCGGACGCGGATCGGGCGGAGGCGCTGTTGCGCTGGGAGGGCTGGGAGCCACACGTGAACGCTTAAGACTCGGGTACTGGTTTCGATTTTCGCGGCGGTGTCGTCTGTAGCTTATAAGTCGTCGACCGGCGAGCGACGCTGAACTCCTCCAAAGCCCCAGCCGCGAGGACTCGCGCGACTCGTTGCGTTCCTCGCTCAGTCACTCACTCCGTTCGCTCATTCGCTGCGGTACTAACGTCGTCGTGCTTCGCCCTCGCGACAGCGAGGCGCGAAGCGCCTCTGGCAGCCGGCGGCGAAGCCGCCGGCGACTGCCCCTTTGAGTCCCGCCCTCCGCGACCGCGCCGCGCCTCACGCCTCCCCAGCCTCGTCACCGGACTACGTCCGGTTGCAAGCGAGAGCTTCGCTCTCGCCCTGTCGGTGGTCCTCCGCTTCGCTCTGGACCACCGACTCCCTCGCGCGCGCTCTCGCCGGCGGTGTAGCCGCCGGCTGTCAGAGGGACCTTCGGTCCCTCGCTACTCGCGCCCGGTGGCCCGCTCGGAGGCGCGCGCCACTGCGGTTATTTATAAGTGAAGTCGGAGTCCCCTCGCCGCAGACGCATCTTTTAGGTCGGCGGCGGTCGCGGGTTCGGTATGATCGACAGGCTGCTCGGGCGCGCCGAGCTGAAAGAGAAGATCGCGGAGTTAGCGGAGGAGAAGCGCCACCTCGAACGCCGCGCCGAGGCCGAGGAGGAGCGCCGGTCCGACGCGGTCGCCGACCGCCAGCGCGCCGAGGAGCGCGTCAACGATCTCGAACACCGGATCGAGTCGCTGGAGGAGCGACTGAGTCGGACGGAGGGCGAGGAGGCGTCCGTCGAGTTCCGGCGCGTGAGCGACGCCCGCGGCGACCGCCTGACCGACATCCTCGACCGGTTTCGGGCGGTCGAGAGCGACGACCCGGAGGGGCTGCTCACGGCCTTCGTCCCGAGCGACGACGCGGTGCCGACGAGCGTCTCCGACTGGTTCGGTGACCGAGCCCGACTCGTCCGACGGGCCGCGCCCGCGGTCGTCCTCGCCGACGACTCGGGCGCCGTGAGCGCGGCGATCGCGCCCCCGATCGCGCCCGAGCCCTTCGACCGGTGGGACGACGCCTTCCGACTGGCGGAGACGTGGTTCCGCCCGACCGGCCGGTTCGCCTTCGCCGTGGTCCGCTCCGACACGTTCGCGATGGGCACGTACGAGGGGACCGAGCGCGTCGCCTTCGAGGGGTTCACCTCCGACGTGAAGGAGGCCCACTCGAAGGGCGGCTTCTCGCAGGGGCGCTTCGAGCGCCGCCGCGAGGGACAGATCGCCGACCACCTGAAGAAGGCGAGCCGCGAGCTGGCCGCCGTCGCCGACGCGGACGACGTCGACCGCGTGATCCTCGTCGGCGAGCGGAGCGTGCTCGGCGAGGTGCGCGACCACGCCGACGTCACCGACGTCTCGGACGCGACCGGGAAGCCGAAGGCCGCCCTCGAAGACGCCTTCCGCGACTTCTGGACCGCCCGGATCCACGGGATCTGACGCGGTCCGTGGACGCGGACGCGAGTCCGCCGCGACCGGTGGTATGCGGATTATAACTATGTCTCTCGAAGGCGAATTATGGCGTGGAGGGACGACACACGCTCCCTCTCCCCCCCTCGTCGATCGGCTTTTTTATGTCTCGCGTCCGGGCTCGGGAGCGACGCGTGTTCCCGCCGAGAGGAACAGGCATTTGTCGGCGTCGCACGGTGGTGGATCCATGACACGGTCGGGGTCGGATCCCGCGGTTCGGTCTGTTCTCGCCGTCCTCCTCGTCGCGATGCTGCTCGCGGCCGCGCTGCCGGCCGCCGGGAGCGCGGCGGTCGGGGAGCGTGCGGGCGCTGCCGAGCACGTCTCCCACGGATCGGTCGGTCCCGCGTCGCTCGACGGGGGCGAGAGCGTCTCGTCCGCCGCCGACCGAGCCGCTCGGACGGCTCAGGCCGACGACTCCGACGCGATCCGCCTGCGAAACGAGCTGTTCGCGACCGACGAACGCGGAACGGTCGGGGTCACGACGCGGGCGGAGATCCCCGACCGCGTCACGGAGCTTCGAGTGACACTCCTCAGCGCGAACGACGCCGCGGTCGAGGCCGACGGCTTCGAGCCGGCCGACGACGCCGGCGCCGACGGATCGACGTGGGCGTGGGACGGGGAGACGGCGACCCCCTCGCTCACCTACGCGATGGACGCGAACGACACCGTCGAGGAGGCGGGCCCGCTCGGCGCCCGCGGCTCCTACCGGTTCGTCGACGCGGGCGAGTGGGCGCTGGTCCGGACGCCGCGGACGAGAGCGAGCTGGTCGTACACCGGCCGGTACGACGGACAGGTCCGGCTGACGCGCGAGAACGCCGTCGACGGCGAGGGAGTCGCATCGCAGGCGATGGCGTTCCTCGGCCCCTACGAGGAGCACGTCCGCGAGGCCGGCGGCCAGCGCTACCGGCTGATCGTCCCCGCGTCGGCCGACCTCGAAGCGCCTCCCGAGGAGGTGTTCGGCGTCTTCGAGTCGGTGTCGACCGCGCTGCAGGTCGGCGCGCGCGACGAGACGGTGTTCGCGGTGGCGGCGCCCACCGGCGACGTCGGGTGGGGCGTCCGCGGGCTCCAGGTCGGCGACGCCGACTTGTGGGTCCGGGACGCGGAGCCGGCGGGTACCGCGACCGACGTCTGGACCCACGAGTACGTCCACACGCGGCAGGCGTACCGGACCGACGCGAGCGGCCGGTGGATCACCGAGGCGAGCGCGACCTACTACGCCGCGCTGTTCGCGCTCGACCGCGGCGCCGCCGACTTCGAGGAGTTCGAGCGGACGCTGGCGCGCGGCGAGCGCGACCCCGACGCCTCCGCGGTGCTCGCCGACCCCGGAACGTGGGAGCGGAACCCGGACTACACGAAGGGGGCGCTCGTCGCGGGCGAGATCGACCGTCGGCTCCGCGTCGCGACGGACGGGAGCGCCTCGCTGGCGACGGTCCTCCGCGAGCTGAACGCCGCTGACGGACCGGTCACCAACGAGGATATCCTCGACGCGATCGAGGCGGCCGCGGCCGAGGGGGCCGACGCCGAGACCGCGGCGGCGGTCCGCGCCGAGGCCGAGCGCCTGACGACCACGCGGGCGACGGCGGAGACGTGGGACCGCGGGGCCCACGCCGAGGCGTTCGGCGAGACGCCGGCGCAGGTCGGCTACGCCCTCGCCGACGACGGCGTCCGGGCGACCGGCGAGTACCGCGACCGTCCCGTCGCCCGCGGCCCCGTGGAACTCGTCGCGGGCGAGACGCTCGCGGCGGCGGTCGACGTCGCCAACACCGGCGGCGTCGCGGGCGAGTACGACCTCGCGCTGACCGTCGACGGCGACGCGGTCGCGACGCGGACCGGCACGGTCGACGCGGGCGCGGAGACCACGGTGCGCTTCGAGCGCGCCTTCGCGGAGCCCGGCGAACACGCGGTCCGGGTCGCCGGCGAGCGGCTGACGGTCGTCGTCTCGGAGCCCGCGCCGCCGTCGGTTCGCGGCGTCTCGACCGCCGCAGAGCGCGTGACCGCCGGCGACCCGGTCCGCGTCACCGCGACCGTCGGAAACGACGCGAGGCTCCCCGCGGGCGCCGACGTCGAGTTCCGCGTCGACGGGGAGACGGTCGCCACCGCGCCCGTCAGACTCGATTCCGGCGACCAAACGACCGTCGCTCGGAACGTCACGCTCGGGGAGTCGGGAGGCACCCGCGTGATCGGCGGCGATCGGGAAGCGAACGTGAGCGTCGTCGGCCCGGTCGACGGGGCGTCGACGACCGTCACCGTCGAGCGGAACGGCCCCGTCGCCGGCGCGACCGACGACGGCGTCCCCGGGTTCGGTCCCGTCGCCGCCGTGCTCGCGCTGATCGTCGCCGCCGTGACGTTCGGCCGGCGCCGCCCCTGATCAGAAGGGGGCGTCGGGCCCTTCGTCGGTCCCGCCGTCGCGCTCGTCGGCCTCGCCGGCCTCGCCGCTCTCCCCGTCCGTCGTCTCTAACTCGCCGACGTCGCGCTGCCACGCTTCGACGCCCCCGCGGAGGCTCTCGACGCGCGCGTCCCCGATCCCGGCGTAGCTCCCGATCAGCTGTGCGGCCTGCCGGCTGGCGATCCCGTGCGGGCAGACGGTGACGATCCGCGAGGCGCCGGTCAGCCCCTCGACGCGGGTCGTCAGCTCGGGGAACGGAACGCACTCGCTGCCGGGGAGGTGGCCGCGGTCGAACGCCCGCCGGTCGCGGATGTCGACGATCCGGAGACCGCCCTCGTCGTCCTCGCTCCCGTCCGCGTCGCCGTCGGCTCCGTCCTCTTCGTCGAGAAGCGCCGCGAGCTCCTCGGGGTCGACCTCACCGTCCATCAGGGGAGCGGGCAGAGGCTCGCCGTGAGCACGGCTCGCTCGTCGGTCTCGTTGCGCGCGCCGTGGACCTCGCCGCGCTCGTTCGGGACCACCGCGGGCGCCGAGAGCGCCTCCTCGGCGTCGTCTCTGACGACCGTCGGCTCCCCCTCGATAACGTGGAAGACGTTGGTCGAGTCGGCGTGTTCGTGCGGGTCGACGGCGGCGTCCGGGCCGAGGACGAACGCCTTGACGAGCACGTCGTCGGTGACGACGAGCTCGGCGGTCTCCACCTCGCCCGGCGCGGGGTCGAGGTCGGCGACGGCGTCCGCGTATCTGTCGAGCGTCATGCCTCACGGTGGTGGCCGTCGGTATAAAAGGTCCGTGGCGAGGTCACTCGCGCGCGCCGGGCGGGAGCGGGTCCGCGTGCTCGGCGATCGCCTCCGCGACCCGGTGCGGCTCCTCGTGGACGACCCAGTGCGTCGCGGCGTCAAGGGTCACCAGTCGACCGTCGGTGCAGTGCTCCACGCTCCGGCCGGCCATTCGCTTGGTGAGGAAGCGGTCCTTCGCGCCCCAGATCACCAGCGTCGGGACCTCGACGCGGGTGTGCTCCGGAGTTGGCCGGTCTCGAACGATCGCCCGGTACCAGTTCACCATCGCCTCGAAGGCGCCCTCGCGGTTCCACGCGCGGCGGTAGCGACGAACGTCCTCGTCGCCGAACGTGCCGGGGTTGCTGGAGTCGCGGAGCCCGCGGACGGCCAGCCGCCAGTCGCCCGCGCTGGCGACCGCCTCGGGGAGCTTCGGGAGCTGGAACGCGAGCACGTACCAGCTCTTGAGCCGCTGGTCCCACGAGCTCCGGAGCGTCTCCTCGAAGACGGTCGGATGCGGGACGTTCGCGGCGACGAATTCGGAGACGCGGTCGGCGTGGTGGAGCGCGAGCCACCACCCCACCGCCGCCCCCCAGTCGTGGCCGGCGACGGCGGCGGTGTCCCGCCCGTACGCGTCGACGATGCCGACGACGTCGCGGGCGAGCTCGTCGATCCGGTAGTCGCTCACGGCCGGCGGTTTCTCCGAGAGGTTGTACCCGCGCTGGTCCGGGACCACGACGCGGTACCCGGCGTTGGCGAGCGTCGCGATCGCCTCGTGCCAGCCGTACCAGAACTCCGGGAACCCGTGGAGTAGGACGAGCAGCTTCCCGTCTTCCGGCCCCGCCTCGACGACGTGGAGCCGGACGCCGTTCGTCTCCACGGCCCGCGACTCGGCCGGCACCGACTCGGGAATCTCGTCGCCCGGGACGTCGGCGTCGAGGGCGTCGACGCCGCGGACCGCCTCGGTCGTCGCATCGCTCATATCTGCCCCTTCGCGGGCCCGCGGCAAATAGCTACGCTCCCGCCGTCTCCGAGATCGAAATCCTCAAGCCGTTGGCAAGCGCTCTCTGGGGTATACTCGTGTTGCTGACGCGCGGCTCGACGAGACGCGGGCCGGCCGATGGCTCACCGCGTCAACGGAGATCCGCGCCCCAGTCGGGCCGCCGAAAATTCGCGGTCCGACCGGTCGGGCCGTCCCGCGGCGTCGCGACGACGGAGACACCCACCGCATAACATGGCACCGGACACCTCACACGCGGACGAGACCGTATCGAACGTCGTTCTCGTCACGATAGACTCGCTGCGAGCCGACGCGATAGCACCGTACGACACCGATCGGATCTCGCCGGTACTCGACGACCTCGCCGACGACGGAACGACGTTCGACCGGGCGTTCGCGACCGGGAACTGGACGCCCTTTTCGTTCCCGTCGATCCTCGCGTCCGAACCCGTTTTCGCCCGGAACGGCGACATCGGCGTGACCGGCGCGCGGACGCTGGCTTCGGTGCTCTCGGAGGCGCGGATCGAAACCGGCGGCTTCAACGCCGCCAACGGCTTCCTCACGTCTCACTGGGGGTACCCCGAGGGGTTCGACGAGTTCGAGCCGTTCGTCACCAGCGTCGGGTCGAGCCGGTACAGCCGGTATCTCGCGGCCCACCCGACGGTCGAAGCGTGGATCCAGCTGCTCGCCTCGCCGTTCCGCCGACTCAAGTCCAAGGTCAGCGGCCAGAGCGACGACCGCCCCTTCCTCGACGCCTCGCGCATGTTCGACGTCGAGGACGCCGCGACGGAGTTCATCGACGACGCCGACGGACCGTTTTTCCTGTGGACCCACTACATGGACACGCACACGCCGTACGTCCCGGCGCCGCGGTACATCCGCGAGGTGTCCGACGGGCTCGTCGGGACCCACCGGATGCTCCACGCGCACACCCGCACGAGCCTCGGACTCGAGGTTGGCGAGCGGACCCTCCGCGACCTCCGGACGCTGTACCAGGCGACCGTGCGACAGGTGGACGCCAGCGTGGGCCGGCTGCTCGACGCCCTGGAGGCGGCCGGCGTCGCCGACGAGACCGCGATCGTCGTCGCGGGCGACCACGGCGAGGAGTTCCAGGAACACGGCCACCTTGCGCATTACCCGAAGCTGTACGACGAGCTGATCCGCGTCCCGTTCATCGTCAACGTCCCCGGCGAGGACGGCGGGCGCGTCTCCGAACACGTCGGCCTCGACGCGATCCCGCCGACCGTGGCCGACCTGCTCGGCGTCGAGTCGCCGCCGGAGTGGCGCGGGGAGTCGGTGACGCCCGCGGTCCGAGGGGACGCCGACCCCGATCAGGAGCCCGTCGTCTCCGTGACCGTCCGCGGCGAGGAGGTGACCGAGCAGCCGATCCCGCGGTCGATGGCCGACGGCGACCTCCTCGTGAGCGTCCGTGACGCCGAGTGGACGTACGTCGAGAACGCGGACACGGGCGAGACGGAGCTGTACCACCGTCCCTCGGACCCGACCCAGCAGGAGGACCTGTCCGCGGACCCGACCGACGAGGAGCTGGCCGTCGTCGAGCGCTTCGCGCCGATCGCCGCGGACCACGTCGCCGAGCTCCGCGACCGGGAGGGGGACGCCGCCGGGGACGACGAGGTCGACGAGGACCTCGAGGCCCGGCTCGAGGCGCTTGGCTATCGGTGATGGTCCGGGCGATCCTCCGCAACCTCGTCAGCGGACCGATCGCCGTCCAAATGCGCCGGTTCGTCACCGTCGGCGCGTTCACAGCGGGGATTCAGATGGGGCTGCTCTGGCTGTTCGTCGACGCCGCCGGGATCAACTACCTGATCGGCGCGGCGGTCGCCATCGAGATCACGATCATTCTCTCGTACGTGTTCAACAACGCGTGGACGTTCGAAGCGAGCCAGAACACGGGCACGATCGAGTACCTCTCCGGGCTGGCGAAGACGAACCTCGTCCGCGGGACCGCCATCCCGATCCAGCTCGGCGTCCTCTACGCGCTCGTGGAGTGGGGCGGAATCCTGTATCTCATCGCGAACGCGGTCGCCATCTTCCTCAGCGGGGTCTACCGGTTCGTCCTCGACCGGCGGTGGACTTGGGGTTGACCCGGGACCAGTCAGGCGACCTCTTAAAAAGGAAGCCGCGGTTCGACCCGGGCGAGGACGTCGCGGATCGCCTCCTGCTTGTAGTAACCGACCACGGAAGCGAGGACGACCGTGAGGATGAGCCCGAACCCGGAGAGGAACCGCCCGCTCGCGAGCTGGCCGCCGGCGTAGACGGTGAACACGTACGCGGGAAGGCGACCCACGCTGATCACGGCGATGAACGTGGGGAGCTTCCACTTCGTGAGACCGCTTAAAAAGCAGATCGCGTCGTCGGGGAGGCCGGGGATGATGACGAACGCGAACAGCCCCGGGACGCCGACCGTGTCGACGAACTCGTCGAAGCGGGCGACCACGTCCGGGTGAAGCACGTCCTCGACGAACGACCGGCCGTACCGCTTCGCGAGCGAGAAGGCGATGGCGCTCCCGATGAGGACGCCGGTGACGCTGTAGACCGTGCCCCAGAAGGGGCCGAAGAGGTAGCCGGCGACGAGTGCGACGACCTGCCCCGGGATGGGCGCGACGATCACTTGGAGGGCTTGGATGGCGATGAACACGAGCGGAGCGAGCACGCCGAACTGCCGGAGCCACACCCGCAGGGCCTCGGCGTTCGTGATGAACCCCAAGTACTCCCGGACGAGGAGGTAGAGGCCCACGAACGCGAGCAGGACGGCGACGACCGCGAGGATCCCCCGCCGTCTGTCCGACGCCGAGGCGAAGAGTCTCATTCGTGTTGTATCCGGCTAGCGGTGGACTTGAAGGTTGTTAAAACCGGAGTTCGGACAGCGGAGCGTGAGACCGCGTTCGAAACGGGCGGACCGAGCCGCCCAGGGTCGGCGAGGCGTCGCTGCGGGGTCGACAGACGGATGCGGGAGACGTGGGCCGGCGCGAATTCGAATACGGACGAGACGGTCCGGGTCGCTCCCGTCGGTCGCTTCCCGGGCGTGCGACTCGTCGTCCCTCGCTCGCTTCGCTCGCGAGGGCGTGCGGTTACGGTCACCCGAACGCGGTCGCTAGCTGGGTGAAATGCGGGAGAAGTGGGCCGGCACGAATATTGAATCACGGTCGCAAATCGGAGAGTTGCTCCCTGATTCGAATTCGCCCGGCGGCAGCTTCACCGCACTACGGACTCCTCGCTGGCGCTCGTCGTTGCGAAGTGGGGTGAAAATGGGCCGGCACGAATTTGAATCGTGGTTACGGCCACCCGAAGGCCGAAGGATACCAAGCTACCCCACCGGCCCGCACTCGACAGAAGGCCGTTCGTTCTTTTAACCTTTCCGAATGTCGGAAGCGGGCTCCGGGTCGCCGACCGGCCGGTTCCCGACGAACGGCCGGGTCACGCCTCGAAGTACCGGTCCCGGTGCTCGCGACAGCCGGGGTTGAAATCGGCGCCGCACCGCGGACAGGCGTCGTCGTCACAGTCGAGGTATTCGCGGGCCGAGAGGGTCGCGCCGCAGACGCCGCAGAGCACCGCCGGCTCGTCGAAGCGGTCGCGGGGCCAGGGCTCGGCCGGGTGGTCCGCCGCGGTGTCGTGGCAGGCGTCGCAGGGGTAGTACGTCGCACAGCAGCCGAAGCGGAGCGCGATCACGTCCACGGGGTCGTCCCAGTGCGCGCACCGCGTCTCCGAGTCGACGGCGACGCCTCGCAGCGGGACCGCGAACCGGTCGTCGGTCGCCGGCGCGGTCGTCGTCCGGCGATCAGTAGGAGTCGTACCCATCGGTGTCGAGCCAGTTGTGGACGACCGAGACCGCGTGGTCGGCGTGGAGCAGTTCGGGACCGACGCGGACGCGGCGCTCCGCGCGCTCCGCGAGCAGTTCCTCTTCCCCGTCGGTGAAGTCGCGGTGGTCGGAGAGAGCGAACACGGGATCGGTCGGCGGGGCGGCGTCGACGAGGGGGTCGCCGTCCTCGTGGAGTTGGACGAGCGTCGGGTCGACGGACGCGCCGGTGCCGCCCGCGTCGAGCAGCCGGTCCAGCGTCGCCTCCAGTCCCATCCGGCGGAGTTCGACGCCCGGCGAGACGTCCGCGGGCATGTGGCCGATCGCGTCCGCCTTCGCGGCGAGCGCGTCTCGGATCCGCGCGGCGACGTTGCGCTCGTCCGGGTGGAGGTGGCGGAGGCTGTCCGAGTCGAAGCTGACCGTCAGCTCGTCGGCGACGACGAGGTGGACCCGCACGGACTCGCGGATCCCGTGCGAGAGGAAGACGCCGCTCGCGACGCACCGACAGAGCAGGTCCAACCGGCCCGCGCCGGGCAGGTCCGACAGCGAGACCTCGTCCGGGTCGGTCGGGACCTCGTGACCGATGACGACGAACTGGCGCATACGCGGGGGTCGCCCCCGACACTCATAAGCGACCCGACCCGACGATCCGTATGAGCGTTACCGGAATCTGTCAGATCTGCGAGGCCGCGCCGGCGCGCCACGGCTGTCCGCAGTGCGGGCGGGCCGTCTGCGAGGACCACTGGAGCGACGACGCCGGCCTCTGCACGGAGTGTACGCAGGGCCGCCGGCAGTGACTCGGCCCCGAAGCCGGCCGGTCGTCGACGGACCGCCTACCGGTGTCGGTTCAGCCGCTTTTTGAGCCGCTTGGCCGCGTCGCCCGCGGCGCCGAAGTACGTCGCCTCGTCGTCCGGGCGGCTCGACTCCTCGCCGGCGAAGATGATCCCGCGCGAGGAGTTGACGAGCCCCACGTCGACGGCGGCGTCCGGGCGGTCGGCGAGCCCGTGTTCGACCGCGGCCTCAGCGTCGCCGCCCTGCGCTCCCACGCCGGGGACGAGGAAGGGGATCTCTGGGACGATCTCGCGGACCTCGGCCAGCTCCTCGGGGGCGGTCGCGCCGACCACGAGGCCGACGTTGTCGTTCGCGTTCCACACGTCCGCGAGCGCCGCGACCCGTTCGTAGAGCGGCTCGCCCGAGGCGAGTTCGAGGTCCTGGAGGTCGCTCCCGCCGGGGTTCGAGGTGCGACAGAGGACGAAGACGCCCTTCTCCGCGCGGTCGAGGAACGGCTGGAGGGAGTCGCGACCGAGGTACGGGTTCACCGTGATCGCGTCGGCGTCGTCGAGCGCCGCGGCGTACCGCCGCGTGGTGTTACCGATGTCGGCGCGCTTGGCGTCGAGCAGGACCGGGACGTCCCTGCCGTGGGCGTAGGCGATCGTCTCCCGGAGCGCGCGCCAGCCGTCGGCGTCCTCGTAGAACGCGGCGTTGGGCTTGTAGCACGCGGCGTGCTCGTGGGTCGCGTCGATGATCCGGCGGTTGAACGCCCACCGCGGCAGGTCGGCGTCGGCGACGGAGTCGGGGAGCCGGCTCGGGTCCGGGTCGAGGCCGACCGAGACGACGCTGTCCGTCGACTCGATCCGGGCCGCGAGCGTCTCGAAGAAGCTCATGCCCGCCACTGCGGCCGGGGGCGCGCTAAACGTTGCGTTCCGCTCGGGCTCCCTTCGGTCGTCCGTCACTCACCCGGAGCGACCGCACGACCGTGCCCGGCGTACGCCGTGATCGTCCCGAAGAGGTACCGCTCCTCGGTCACCGTCTCCGCGTTGTCCGCGAGCGCCCGCCGCGCGGCCGTCGTCCGCGCGTCCAGTCGGTCGAGCGGGTCGTCCGAGTCCAGGTCGAACAGCCGCCCGTTCACCCGCGCGAAGCCGGCGAGAGCGGCGTTCGCGGGTCGGTTCCCCCGCGGCGCGAACGCCGCGACGACGACCGCGTCGGCCAGCTCGCACCAGTCGCTCACGACCGCGTACGGGTCGGGGAACAGGGACGTGACGAACGTCGCGAGCACCGCGTCGGCCGACCGGACCGGCGGGTCGGTCGCGTCGCCCCGCACGAACTCGACGTTCTCCCACCCCCGCCGCTCCGCCAGTCCGCGGGCCCGGCCGAGCATCGCGCCGGTGATGTCGACGCCGACGACGCGCCCGGTCGGGCCCACGGCCTCCCGGAGCGCCGGGACGTTGACGCCGGGGCCGCAGCCGAACTCGACGACGGTGTCTCCGGGGTCGAGGTCGAGCGCGCGGACGCACCCCGTCCGCACGTCCCCGACCGACGCGGTCGCTCGCGCGAACCAGTCGTACACCCGCGCCCACGCACCGTAGCCGCGTTGGATCCGCCGCGCGACGCGCTCGTCGTCGGCCGCCTCGGGTGAGCCGTCGCCCGAGCGCGCTCCGCTCGCCCCGCTCCCCTCACCCGCTCGGGCCCGCGGTCGCGACCGTCGACGGTCCCGGGTCACGACCGAGCGCGGACCGCCGCGGGCGCGGTCTTCGGCCACCACAGCTCCGGCCCGTCGCGCGCGACCGTGGAGTAACACCGCTCGCTCCCGTCGCAGTCCCGCGGCCGCTGGTAGTCGATCCCCCGCTCCCCGAGATACGTCACGTAGCCGTCGTCGACGCGGTCGAGCTTCTCGTGGCAGACCCACTTCTCGCCGTAGACCCGCGCGCCCACGCCGCGGTAGGGACAGGTGAACTCGGTCCGCTCCGCGCCGGCCTCGCTGTCGGTCCCGTCGATGCTCACGCCCACGGACCGGTACGCCAGCCGGAGCCGCCGGACGACGCGCTTCGGCGACGACGCGCCGAGGAAGAGCCCGTGCGCGAGGACGTAGCCGAAGCCGTGGAGCAGCCGCTCGAAGCGGGTCAGGTCGTCGGGGTCGTCGTCGAGCATCGACCGCAGCGTCGCGTACCATCCGGCGATCTCGGCCACCTCGTCGGCCGCTTCGTCGGCCGCCGCGAGCGCCCGGCGCTTCTCCGGGAGGGGCGCGGCGCCGTCCGAGAGGCGGAACGACGGCACCGCCTCGACGTGTTCGAGCACGTCCTCGCGGAGGACGTCGCCGTCGGCGTACGTCTCGGTCAGCCGCTCCAGTTCGGGGTACCAGTCGCGTCTCAGCCTGCCGTACGTTCCGTCGAGGAGGTCGTCGATTCGGCCGCTCGCGTCGCCGTCGGCCGCCGCGGGGAACGCGTCGACGACCCGCCGCAGTTCGGCGGGGTCCGGTCCTGCCATGCTTTCACGTGGCGGGCGACGGTCTTGAATCCGCAGGTCGCCGCGCCGTCGCCGACCCGATACCCTCCGGTTATCGCAGCCCGATCCGCGCTTTCAGCCGTCGCACGCCCCGACTCGCCTTCCGGCCGAGCGCGGTCGCGGCGAACGCGCCGCGGACGAACCAGTCGGTCGGGATCCGGTCTGGGAAGCCGAGCGGGCCGACGCGGGACACCCCCACCGTCCGCGACTCCGTGTACCGCCGGATCCCCTCCGGACCGTGGCGGCGGCCGAGCCCCGAGTCGCCGAACCCGCCCATCGGCGCGTCGGCCGCGCCCCACGTCGCGAGGAAGCCGTCGTTGACGTTGACGGTGCCGCAGTCGATCTCGCGGGCGACCGCCGCGCCGCGCTCGCGGTCCCCGGTCCACACGCTCGCGTTGAGGCCGAACGGCGAGTCGTTGGCGGCGGCGACCGCGGCGGCCGCGTCCGGGACGGGCGTCACGACGACGACCGGTCCGAACGTCTCCTCGCAGGCGACCGTCGCGTCGGGCTCGACCCCCGTCAGAACGGTCGGCTCGTAGCAGTACGGCGCCACGTCCGGACGGTGACGCCCGCCCGTTTCGACTGTCGCGCCCGCCTCGCGGGCCTCGTCCACGTGACTCCGGACGCGGTCCAACTGGTCGGCGTCGATCAGCGAGCCGAGGTCCGCGTCGTAGTCGTAGCCCGTGCCGAGCGTGAGCGCCTCCGTCTCGCGGACGAACGCGTCGCGGAACGGCCGGTAGGCCGACTCCTCGACGTATATCCGCTCGGCCGAGAGGCAGAGCTGCCCGGCGTTCGAGAAGCAGGCGTCGATCGCACCGCGGGCCGCCTCGTCGACGTCGGCGTCGTCGAGCACGACGAGCGGGTTGTTGCCGCCGAGCTCCAGCGAGCAGTCGATCAGGTTCCGGCCCGCGCGCTCGGCGACGGTCCGGCCCGTCTCGGTGCTCCCGGTGAACGCCACGTAGTCGACCGCGTCGATCAGCGCGGGCCCGACCGTCGGCCCCTCGCCGGTGACGACTTGGAAGAGGTCGTCGGGAAGCCCGGCGACCTCCAGGAGCTCTGAGAGCGCGAGGGCCCCGTACGGCGTCTTCTCGTCGGGTTTCACCACGACCGCGTTGCCCGCGGCGAGCGCCGGGAGCGCGTCGGCCATCGACAGCGTCAGCGGGTAGTTCCACGGCGAGACGACGCCGACGACGCCGACCGGGTCGTAGGTGACCGTCGCGGTCGCGAACCCGGGCATGACCCCGCACCGGCGTTCCTCGGCGAGCGCGCCGGGCGCCTCGTCCGCGAGGTAGTCGCAGCCGGTCGGCACGTCGAACAGCTCCTCGACCGCGGTCCGCCGGGACTTCCCGGTCTCCAGCTGGAGGAGGTCGAGGAGCTCCTCGCGGTGCTCCAAGACGAGGTCGCCGAACCGGTCGATGAGGGCCGCGCGCTCGGTCGCGGGGACTGCCTCCCACTCTGCCTGCGCCGACCGGGCGCGCTCGACCGCGGCGGCGACGTCGGCCGCGTCGCAGGCCGGGACCGAGCCGAGTCGCTCGGTCGTCGCCGGCGCGAACACGTCGAGCGCGTCGCTCTCGCCGGACGTGACGCCGTCCGCGGGCGGTTCGCCGTCGCCGGACGAGTCAGTCGATGCTGGCGAATCCGCGGGCGCCGCGCGACGCGCGCGATCCGCGAGGTCGTCGAGCCGTCGCGTCGAGAGGTGAGGCGCGTCCGCGAGCGCGGCGGGCGCGGCCGTCTGGGACGGCGGGTCCGTCGAGGACATCGGTTGTCAAAAGGAGGGTCGGGAGCGGGAAAGCCGTGCCGGTGGCCCGGCCGCCGACCGGTCCGGTCGGGACCGGGGGCAAGCCACTCGCCGGTCACTTCGGCGCGCCAGTCGCCGGCTCGACCGGGGTCGACGTGCCCCCGTTTTCGGAGAGCATCTCGATGATCTCCAGCAGGAGCGACACGACGAGCGGCCCGACGATGATCCCGACCGCGCCGACGGTGAGGATGCCCCCCACGAAGCCGACGAGGTAGAGCCCGGGCGATATCTTCCCCGTCCAGTCGGCGAGCTGCGTCCGGATCACCGCGTCCGGGACGAAGGAGACGACGCCGAGCCCGAAGACAACCACGAGGATCGCTCGCGTCGTCTCCCCGATCAGGAGGTCGCCAGTGCCCAGCGCGACGACGAGCACGCTGGGCCCGACGACGGGAACGAACTGGAGGACGCCGGCGATGACGGCCAACAGGACCGGCGAGCGGTACCCGAGGAGCGCGAACAGCGCGAGCGCGAGGACGAATGTCGCGGCGGCCGTGGCCGCCTGGAGGATGTAGATGGAGTACAGCGTCGTGCGCGTCCGGCGGTGCAGCCGCATCGGGATGTCGCGGTACTCGGGGGGTACTATCTTGAACACGGCAGTGCCGACCGCGCCCGGCCGGAGGAGGAGCCCGTACACGAGGATGGTGAACACGATGAGTTCGAGCGCGAGCCGCGGCGCCGCGGCGGTGATCGCGAGCGCGAGGTCTCGGAGCGCGATCCGGACGGCCGACACCACCGGCGCCGCCTCGATGGGGAACCGGAGACCCAGCGCCTCTACGACGAGGACGTCGGGGATCTGTCCCAGCAGGTCGATCAGTCGGGACCGCTGCCGGTACAGGACGTACAGCAGCGGGACCACGAGGAGCGCGGCGGCGAGGAAGGCGAGGACGGTGGACGCGGCGCAGGCGATCCGGCGCGACAGCCCGCGACCGACGAGTCGCTGCCGGAGCGGGTAGAGGACGTACGCGAACGTGATCGCGAAGACGACGGTCCGGAGCACCTCCGCCAGCACGAACGCCGCGATCGCGGCCGTCGCGACGAGGAGCGCGCCGAGGACCCGAGAGCGAGAGAGTATCATGGCGTCCCGTCGCGGCGACGGCTGAAAGTCATTCCGACGGTGCGGGGGACGGAGGCGCGGCGACGGCGGCGATTGCCGCTCGAGCGGAGCCGCTCGAGACGGACACCCCGTCAGGGACCGTAGCAACTAACCTCGCGCCACTCCCACGTCGGGTATGCGCATCGACCCGTTCGGCCTCGAACGCTGGTTCGCGGAGTACGAGCACGAGGCCGACATCATGTTGGCCGAGAGCGGGATCCGCTCGCTCGACGCGAGCCGCTTCGATCTGGACCCGGGGAAACTCGACTACGTGATCCCGACGAACGGCGATCCGGAGTTCCGCGCGTCGGTCGGCGACCGGTACGGCCGGAGCGCCGACGAGGTGCTGTTCACCTGCGGGACGCAGGAGGCGAACTTCCTCACGTTCCTCTCGCTGCTCGGGGACAAGGCGGGCGTGGGCGACGGGACGCCGAGCAGCGACGGGGCGGGCGACTCCGCCGCCGTCGGATCGGGGTGCCACGCGGTCGTCGTCACCCCCACGTATCAGGCGCTTCACGCCGTTCCGGACGCGTTCGGCGACGTGACCCGCGTCGAGCTGGAGCCGCCGGAGTGGGGGCTCGACCCGGACGCGATCGCCGACGCGGCCCGCGACGACACCGCCGTGATCGTCGTGAACAACCCCAACAACCCCACCGGCCGGTACCACGACGAGGCGGCGATGCGGGCGGTCTACGACGTCGCCGTCGAGCACGACGCGTACCTCCTCTGCGACGAGGTGTACCGACTGCTCGCGGCGGAGCCGCACCCCCCGGTCGCGAGCTTCGGACGCCACGGAATCTCGACGACGAGCCTCACGAAAGCGTACGGGCTCGCGGGGCTCCGGTTCGGCTGGATCGCCGGTCCCGAGGCGGTCGTCGAGCGCGCGTGGCGGTGGAAGGATTACACCACCATCTCGCCGTCGCTGTTCGGCCAGTACGTCGCGAAGCAGGCGCTCGGCCGGCGCGAGACGAAGATTTTAGCGGAGAACCGCGAACTGGCGGAGACGCACCGCGCGATCGTCGCGGAGTGGCTGGACCGCCACGGCCTCGACTGGTACGACCCGGTCGGCGTCAACGGGTTCGTCACCGTTCCCGACGGCTTCGACGACGCCGAGTCGTTCTGCCGGACCGTCGTCGAGACGGAGAGCGTCGTGCTGGCGCCCGGCGGGCTGTTCGGCTTCCCGGACCGCTTCCGGATCGGGTTCGGGCTGCCGACGTCGGAGTTGGAGGAGGGGTTGGAACGGGTGGGCCGCGTGATCGAGACGGCGACCGCCGAAGGCGGGGACGTCGACGCGGCGGGAGGTGCCTGAGATGGGCTTTTTCAGCGACATCAAAGACGACGTGGTCGGCTTCGTCCGCGACCCGACCGACGAGCAGAAGGTGCTGTTCGTCGCCGTCGTCGTCATGGCGATCGCCGACCGCGCGTTCTGGTGGATCGACTTCCCGTTCGTCGTGCGGACGACCGCGGCGGTCGGAGTCGGGTTCATCGGTCTCTTCGTCGCCAGCTACCTTCTCACCGGACAGTTCGTCCCGCCGGACGGGGACGCGGACGACGAGGACGAGCGGGAGGAGTACGTCGACGAGATGGATCCGTAACTCGGCTCGCAGCCGCGGTCGGCACCCCTTCGTTCTGGGGTGCGAACCCGCGGCGAACGCCGGCGTCGGCGCCGTTCCAAACCGTTTATACCCGCCCCGAAAAAAGTAGCGGGCATGCCGCGAGAGCAGAAGCAGGTTCGCGAACTCCAGGAGGGCAGCTACGTGATGATGGACAGTGCGCCCTGCAAGATCAACCACTACAGCACAGCAAAGCCCGGAAAACACGGGAGCGCCAAGGCGCGCGTCGAGGGCAAGGGGGTCTTCGACGACAGGAAGCGCTCGCTCTCTCAGCCGGTCGACGCGAAGGTCTGGGTCCCGATCATCCAGCGGAAGCAGGGACAGGTCGTCTCCGTCTCCGGGAACGACGCGCAGGTCATGGACCTCGACACCTACGAGACGTTCACGATGCGCATCCCCGAGGGCGAGGACTTCTCCTCGGACGACAACATCGAGTACCTCGAGTACGAGGGTCAGCGCAAGGTCGTCGGGTAGTCGAGGCATGTTCCCCGGAGCGACGACCGACCGCGAGGCTGCTTCCTACGTGGTTGTCGGCGCTCCCCTCGACGCCACGACCACGTTTCAGCCCGGTGCCCGGTTCGGACCGGACCGGGTCCGGCGATTCGCAGAGACGTACGACGACTACGACCGCAGGACGGACAGCTACTTCTCCGCGCTCGACGTCCACGACGCCGGCGACGTCCCCACGTGGGACGACGTCGAGGCGTACCTCGATCACCTCGCCGCCGAGCTCCGGAGCGTCGCGCTCGACGACGCCGTCCCCCTCCTCGTCGGCGGCGAACACACCGTCACCTACGCCGGCGTCCAGGCGGTCGATCCAGACGTCCTCGTCGTCTGCGACGCACACCTCGACCTTCGAGACGCGTACGACGGGAACCCCTGGAGCCACGCCTGCGTCACCCGTCGGTGTCTCGACGACCTCGGCGTCGACCGGGCGGTGATCGTCGGGGCTCGCACGGGCTCGGAGGCCGAGTGGGACCGCGCGGCCGACACCGACGTCGAGGTCGTGCCGCCCGAGGAAGCGCGCGCGTGGCTCGACGGGGTCACCGGAGACGACCGCGATGGCGCTTCCGACCCCTTCGCGGGGGAGTCGGTGTACTGTTCCGTCGACGTCGACGGGCTCGACCCCGGCTTCGCGCCGGGGACGGGGACGATGGAGCCGTTCGGGCTCGTCCCCCGCGAGGCCCGCGACCTCGTCCGGGCCGTCGCGGCTCGCGCCGACGGCTTCGACGTCGTCGAAGTGAACGACCGCGACGACGGACAGGCCGCGGCGGTCGGCGGCAAGCTCCTCCGGGAGTTCGTCCGGGCCCACGCGGCGGGCGGCGACTGACCGCTCCGAGCGGCCGCGGGCGCCGACCGCCTACGACAGCTCGGAGAGCCGGCGGCGGGCCGCCGTGACGGCCGCCATCGCGTCGATCCACTCGCGCGGATCCGTACACCAGATCCGATCGCCCTCGACGCTGACGCAGAATACCGAATCGGTGGAGGGCGAGAGGGTGACCCCGTCGACGTCGGGGCGGTCGCCGAGGTAGGAGTCGATCAGTCGTCGCGCCGTCTCCGCCTCCGGCTGGAGGCGGCTGCCGGCCGCGTACTCGATGGCTATCTCTGCCATACCCTCGTCTAGGAACTACATGATTAATAACTACTGTTTTCTGGCAGGGCTTGCGGCTACGTCGGACTCGCGTCCCCGTCGGTTCGAAACGAGTAGTCCAGCGCGGGCGCGCTGTGGGTGAGCGCTCCGAGCGACACGACGTCGACACCGGTCGTCGCGTATTCCCCGATGTCGTCGAGTCCGATCCCGCCGCTTGCCTCAGTGAGGACGCCCTCCGGGACGCGATCGACGGCCCGCCGCATCGTCGCCGGGCTCATGTTGTCGAGGAGAACGACGTCGGCCCCCGCGTCGGCGGCGCGAGCCGCCGTCTGAGGCGACTCGGCCTCGACTTCCACGTTCGTGGCGAACGAGGACCGTTCGCGGAACCGCTCTACCGCGGTTTCCAAGCCCAGCTCGGCGATGTGATTGTCCTTCACCATGACCATATGCGACAGATCGAGTCGGTGGGTGTCGCCGCCGCCGGCCGCGACCGCTCGCTTCTCGACGCCGCGGAGCCCGGGCGTGGTCTTTCGGGTCGCCGCCACCGTCGGCGGGTCGTCGGTCGCCGCTCTCGCGAGGCGAACCGCCTCGCTGGTTCGCGTGGCGACGCCCGAGGCGTGACCGGCGACGTTGACCGCGACCCGCTCCGCGCGGAGAACTCCCCGAGCCGGCCCGGAGACCGACAAGACGGCCTCGCCTGCCGCCACGCCGGCGCCTGACTCGACGAGCGGCTCGGCGTCGACGCCCGAGGTCTCAAACACGGACGCGGCCGCCTCGATCCCCGCCGCCACGCCGGCTTCCGTGGCGACGAGACGACCGGCCGCCTCCCCCGGCACGTCGTTCGTCACGTCGTGGTGGCCGAGATCCTCCCGCAGCCACGACTCGATCGTCGCCTCGGTCAACACCCTTCGTCACCCCCTCGCGGACCGCGGACCCCGGTCGACCCCGACCGACCGCCGTCGGATCTCGGGGCCCCATCGGTTTCGGCGACGCCGCCGTCGACCAGACGGTGACACCCCGCCGAGGGCGACTCGGCGGCGTCGCGCGCGATGAGCAGTCCGCAGACCACGGCGTTTCGCAGCTCCGAGAGCTCTCGGCTACGGCGCGTCCGCGCGTACGCGTCGACCTCGCCCTTCAGTCGACGCAGCGAGGCCGCCGCGTTCCGGACCCCCGAGCGGGTCCGCTCGACGCCCAATCGCTCGTCCATCGTTCGGCGGAGCCGATCGAACTTCGCCGCCTCGAACGACGTCGGCAACTCCGGGTCGTCGGACGGCAGGTCGGGGACTGAGAGAGCCGCTCCCGGTGGGTCGCTCTCGGCCGCGGCCGTCTCGCCGGCACGAAGTCCCCAGACGAGCCCCTCCAGCAGGCCCGTGGAGGCCAACCGGTTGGCGCCGTGGACGCCGGTCCGCGAACACTCGCCGACGGCGAACAGCCGGTCGATCGAGGCCCGTCCGCGCTCGTCGACCGCCACGCCGCCACAGAGGAAGTGTTGCGCCGGCGCGACGGGGATCCCGGTAGACGGGTCGAGGCCGCGCTCGGCGCACATCGACGCCAAGTCCGGGAACCGGTCCGCGAAGCCGATCCCGTCGACGTCGAGGACGACGGATCCGGTCTCTCGGCGTTCGTCCGCGACCGCGCGTGCGACGACGTCGCGCGGCGCGAGTTCGGCGTCCTCGTGGACCGCCGGCATGAACCGCTCGCCGTCCGCGTTGCGGAGGACGGCGCCGGCCCCTCTGACGGCCTCGCTCACGAGGAACGGATCGGCGTCGCCGTCGACGTCAGCGGCCTCGGCGGCCTCGCCCCCGGGAAACGCCGTGGGGTGGAACTGGACGTACGCCGCGTCCGCGACCGTCGCGCCCGCGAGCGCCGCCATGGCGATCCCGTCGCCGGTCGCTCCGTCCGGGTTCGTCGACGTGCCGTAGCAGGCGCCGATACCACCGGTGGCGAGGACCGTCGAGCCGGCCGCGACCGTTCCCGTTTCACCGCCGCGTTCGAGCAGCGCGCCGTCGACGCCCGCGCCGTTGCCGAGCAGGTCGAGGACCGCCGTGTCCTGCAGCAGACGGACCCCGGCGAGCCCGTCGAGGTAGTCGAGAAACGGCGGGAGGAGGTGCGCTCCGGTCGAGGCGTCGACGTGAACGATCCGGTCCGCGGAGTGACCCCCCTCGCGACAGCGGGCGAGCGCGTCGAGACGCGCGTCGGCGGGGTCCGCGGTCCCGGTCCGGTCCTCCGCGCGGTCGAACGGGACGCCGAGCGTGTCAACGAGCACGTCGGCGACCGCGTCCCGACTCTCGCTCACGAGCGCCTCGACCGCTTCCGGGTCCGCCTCGCCGTCTGCGGCCGCGAGGACGTCGCGTCGGAACGACGCCGAGTCCTCGGTGGCGACCGCCACGCCGCCCTGCGCCCAGTACGTGTTGGCGTCGGCCGGGCGGCTCGCCTTGGTCACCACCGTCACCTCGGCGCCGGTCCGGGCCGCGGCCAGCGCCGCCGCGCACCCGGCGACGCCGGCGCCGACCACCAGGACGTCCGTCCGTGCGCCGTTCGGCGGCGCGGTCGCCGCCCCGGTCATAGCTCCAGCATGCGGTCGAGCGCGGTCGCCGCCGACTCCCGCTCGGCCGACGCGACCTCGATCACGTTCCGCTCGCGTCCCGCGACGAGCTCTTCGAGGATCCAGAGCAGATAGTTCGGGTCGATCTGGCGCATCGCGTTGCAGTCCATGCAGGCGTCGCCGCAGAGCGGAACCACTTCGACTTCCGGGTGCCACCGGTCGAGGTGCTTCGCGAGGTGGATTTCCGTCCCGATGGCGACCGTCTCGCCCGGGTCGGCGGACGCGACGGTCTCTCGGATCGTCGCCGTCGAGCCGACGGTGTCCGCGGCCTCGACGACCTCGTGGCGGCACTCCGGGTGGACGACGACCTCGGCGTCGGGGTGCGCCTCGCGGACCTCGTCGACGTGGCGCGGCCGGAAGCGCTCGTGGACCTGGCAGTACCCCTCCCAGAGGATCACGTCGCTGTCGGCGACGGCGTCGGCGTCCTGTCCCGCCGGGTCCCACGGGTCCCAGACGGTCGTCGAGTCGTCGAGCCCGAGGTCGACGGCGGTGTTGAACCCGAGGTGCTTGTCCGGGAGGAACAGCACCGCGTCGCCCCGGTCGAGGGCCCACTCGAAGGCGTCCGCGGCGTTCGAAGAGGTGCAAACGAGACCCCCGTGGTCCGCGCAGAACGCCTTCAGGTCGGCGTACGAGTTCATGTACGTCACGGGGACGACTTCCCTGTCGCCCGCCGCCGCGGTCAGCTCCTTCCACGCGGCGTCGACCTGTAACGCCTCGGCCATGCCGGCCATCGGGCAGGAGGCCTCCATCGACGGCAGGTGGACCGTCTGATCCTCGTCGGTGACGATATCGGCCGACTCGGCCATGAACGTCACGCCGCCGAAGACGACGTTACTCGCGTCCGTCTCGGCCGCTCGCGTCGAGAGCTGATACGAGTCGCCGACGAAGTCCGCGTTCTCGACGATTTCCTCGCGCTGGTAGTTGTGGCCGAGGACGACGACGTCATCGCCGAGCGCGTCGCGCGCGGCGTCGAGCCTGGACGCCCGCTCGTCGGGCCCGAGTTTCCGGTACTCCGCCGGAAGCGGTTCGAGCCCGTCGTATTTGAAGAGACTCAGCTCCGTATCGATGTCTGTTGATTCGAGTGTTGGCATTCGATCGTTCTCTCTGCGAAGTATCAGATTCAATGGCTCGTTTTGTATAAATTTTTTCTTCAAATTGGCCGTCAACGGTTTCGATTCCTTCGTCGTGGGTTTCGTGAGGAACAACCTTCGAACGAGGGCGTCGCCGCTCGCGGGCGGAGCGGCGTCGCTCACGAACGGGCCGCCGTCCGCGACGACGAGTCCGCCCGTCGCGTCCCGCGCGCTCAGCAGTCACCGCGGAGCAGAACGAGATCGGACCGGGGACCGCGCCGCGACCGCCGTCTGGCGTCGGGCCGGTCGTCAGTTCAGCGCCCGTCGTACACGACCTCGCCGTCGACGACCGTCATCGCGACGCCGACGTCTCGGATCGCGTCCGACGCCTCCCACGGCGACGCGTCGAGCGCGACGAGGTCGGCGCGCTTGCCGACCGCGACCGTGCCGAGCCGGTCCTCGTCGAAGCCAGCGTAGGCCGCGCCGCGGGTGTACGCGCGCAGCGCCTCGGTCACCGTCAGCCGCTGCGCCTCCGCGGGGGCGTTGACCGCGTGGTGGACGCCGAGGAGGGGGTCCATCGGCATCCCGTCCGAACCGAACGCGAGGGCCACGCCGGCGTCGAGCATGTCGCGGTAGCGGTTCGTCTCGGCGGTCCGTTCCGGCCCGAGTCGGGTCTCGTAGAGCCCGTCCTCGCCCGCCCACTTGAGGAAGTTCGGCTGGACGCTGGCGACGACACCCGACGCCGCGAGCCGGTCGATCGCCTCGTCGTCGGCGAGTTCGACGTGCTCGATCCGGTGGCGCGCCTCGCCGGGGTCGGTCTCGGAGGCACCCTCGTAGGCGTCGAGGACGGCGTCGACCGCCTCGTCGCCGATGGCGTGGGCGGTGAACTGGTAGCCGGCCGCGGTCGCCGCGGCCACCGTCTCGGACAGCTCCGGGGGGTCGACGACCCACTGCCCGGTCTCGTCCGGGGCGTCCGCGTACGGCTCCGAGAGTCGAGCGGTCCGGCCGCCGAAGCTCCCGTCCGTGTACGACTTGATCGCGCCCGCCCGGACCGTGTCGCTCCCGTCGTTCGTTCCGAGGCCGACCTCGCGGAGCGCGTCGAGGTGGTCGCTCCAGTAGTTGATCCGGACGCGCGCGGTCAGTTCGTCCTCGGCCTCCAGATCGCGGTAGGCCCGCGGCGCGTGGGAGTTCCGCACCATGTCGTGGAAGCCGGTGATCCCCTTCGCGGCGCAGTCGGCGAGCGCGGCCTCGACGATCTCCCGGGTCTCGGCCGGTCCGGGCTCGATCGCCTCGTAGATCGGGTCGATAGCGCTCTCTAACAGGACGCCGGTCGGCTCTCCGTCCGCGTCGGTCGGCACCGTCTCGTCGGGGGCCGCGGCGAGCGCGTCGGCGAACCGGTCGAGGGCGACCCCGTTGACCGCGGCGACGTGCATGTCCTCGCGGAACGCGGCCACGGGTCGCTCCGTCGAGACGCGGTCGAGGTCCGCCCGCGTCAGGTAGCGGTCCTCCGCCCACGTCGACTCGTCGTAGCCGTAGCCGAGGACGGGGTCGGCGGGGGCGTCGGAGCCGGACTCCGCCTCCACCTCGGCCGCCCGTTCCGCCAGCAGGTCGACCGCCTCGTCCGGGGAGTCGGCGGCCGAGAGGTCCGCGTGGACGAGGTAGCGCCCGACCGTCGTCAGGTGGGTGTGCGCGTCGACGAAGCCCGGGAGGAGGACGCGCCCGCCGAGGTCGACGACGTCGGTGTCGACCCCTTCGAGGAACTCGACCTCGCGGGTGCTGCCGAGGCGAACGATCGCCCCGTCGCGGACCGCGACCGCCTCGTGGGTCTCGTCGGGCGCCGCGAGCGTGTGGACCTCTCCGTTCACGAACAGTCGATCCGCGGCCGCTGTCATGGAGAGTTCGGCGGGTGGCAGCGTGTTAACCGTTCGGGAAACGGCGACCAATTTATTCGATGACGCCGCGAATCGCCGCGTATGTACGACCGCATCCTACTCCCCACGGACGGCAGCGAGGGCGTCGACCGCGCGATCGACCACGCCGTCGACGCCGCTGACCGATACGACGCGACCTTGCACGTGCTGTACGTCGTCGACAGCGACGTGATCAACGCCTACTCCGGCGACGAGTTCGTCGACGGCTCGGAAGGCGCCGAGGAGACGCTAGAGGAGCGCGGTCGCCAGGCGCTCGACGAGGTGGCGGCCCACGCCGGCGACGCCGGCGTCGACGTCGTCACCGACTTGGTGTACGGCGTCCCCCACGAGGAGATCCTCCGGTACGCCGACAGGGAGGACATCGACCTGACGGTGATGGGCTCGAAGACGCGCTCCGGCGACTACCGGCGGATGCTCGGCTCCGTCACCGAGCGCGTCTCGCGTCGGTCGACCGCCCCGGTCAGCATCGTGAAGACGACGGTCGAGGAGTGAGGCGACCCCGACGACACCGGCGGAAGGCGACGAGTCTCGAGCCGGCGACGCCGCGGCCCCTCCGACGCGGCCGTCACGCTACCCGGTAAGCGGGAGGAGGATCCCGAACACGAACGGTGAGAGAAGCGCGACCGCCGTCCCGAGGAACTCCAGATCGAGCAGCAGGGTCTCCTCCCATCCGGGTACCTGCAGCCCGCCCGCGTGGATGATCGCCTTCCCGACCGCGCCGGTCAGGAACAGACAGACTCCGAGCAGCACACTCCGCTTGGTGGCTTTCGAGTAGTCCAACTCACCGTAGCGTCCCGCCATGTCACTCGCTCGGACGGTCTACTAACGATTCCCATTTCGACGGGTTCGGGCCGGGCAACGGCGAGCGCCCCGCTCGTCGCGACCCCTCACTCCTCTTCCCGTTTCGAGACGGCCGCGGCCTCGTCCAACGGTTCCGACGCGTCCGGTTCGCGGTCGAAGTACGTCCCCAGCGCGCCGGTACGGTCGGTTCGCGAGCGTGCGTACGCGAGATACCAGACGGCACTTCCCGCGCTGATCCCGACGGCGCCGACGACGGAAATCAGCCCCATCTGGGCGATCAACAGAACGCCGCCGATCACGCCGAGGACCTGTACCACGGGGTAGCCGGGAGAGCGGAACTCCGGGTCGTAGAAATCGCCGCCGACCTCCCGGAAGACGATCACGGAGACGTTCTCCAAGGAGAACACGAGGATGAGAAAGGCGCTAGCCAGCTTCGCGAGGTCCACGACCGGGACGAAGGCGATGAGCGTGAGCAACACCCCACCGGTCACGAGCACGGCGTTCACCGGCGTCAGAAACCGTGGACTGATCCGCCCGATCCGCTCGGGCAGTAGCGAATCACGGCTCATCGCGAGGAGGAACCGCGACGTCCCCAAGACGCCCGCGTTCGCCATGCTGGTGAGTGCAAGCACGGCGGTGACGGCGACGACCGTCACGCCCGCACCTCCGAACACTCGCTCGGCGCCGTCGGCCATCGGGGTCAGGGAGGTGCCGCCGGTCGGACCACCGTGAACGAGGGTATCTGCCGGGACGACGCCGACGATTACGCCCACGACGGCGGTGTAAACGGCCAACATCACCCCGATAGAGATGAGCATCGCGCGCGGGATGTTCCGTCCGGGGTCGCTGATCTCCTCCGCGACGGAGGCGACTTCCCCGATCCCGGCGTACGAGACGAAGACGAAGGCGGTGGCAGTGGCGATCCCACCGAGTCCGTGGCTGACGAACGGCGAATACTGAACCGGGTTCGAGAGCCCGACTCCGCCGACGACGTATGCGCCGAGCACGAGGACGACGAGGCTCACGAGGACGCCCTGCACCTGACCGCTCTTTTCTGTCCCGAACATGTTGAGTAGAATAACGACTCCACCGAGGCCGAGCGCGACCGCCTTCACGAGGGTCGCCGGGACGTTCACGAGTAGCAGCAGGTACGCACCGAGGCCGACAAGCGCGAACGCGCTCTTGAACACGAGCGAAAACCAGACACCGATACCCGCGACCGTGCCGAACAGCGGGCCCATGGCGCGATCGATGTAGAGATACGTACCGCCGTCTTCCGGCATCGCCGTCGCCATCTCCGCCTTCGAGAGTGCGTTCGGAAGGACGATCAGCCCGGCCAACAGGTAGGCGACGATGACCGCCGGCCCCGCCTTCTTAAATCCGACCGCGGGGAGCACGAAGATCCCGCCACCGATCATCGCGCCCATGCTCAGCGTCACCGCCGAGTACAGGCCGAGGTCCCGTTTCAGGTCTCCTTCGCTCATTACGCCATCTCCATTTTGCAAAGGGTTATTTCTTCGGTATCCTCAACAGAGAGACGGTTTTTTCGGTAAAAAGCAATACAGTAATATTTTTGTGGTTTCGGCGACGATTCGACACCTGTGGATCGTTTCGCTCGCTCCCCGGACGCCGCGCCCGCGCCCCGAGCGAGACGAGACGCTACGGGCCTCGCGGTCGGACGGCGGTGTTCACATGTTCATCAATCATCTGAGAGCGGACGAACGGACGACGCTCGTGGAAGAGGCACTCCGGCTGTCCGTGGAGGTCGGCGTCGAAGGGGCCGCGGTGTTCGGCGGCGGTCTCCTGCTGTACTTCGTCGTCGGGGGACTCCTAACGAACGCGATACGACCGAGGACACCGTACCCCCTGTTCTCGATCCAGTCCGACCCGGTGCTCCTCTCTCTCGGGGCGTTGGTCGGCGCTTTCACCGTGCAAGCCGCCGGCTCGCTGCTCTTGTATCGGTTCTACGTCGGGGACGAAGACGGGTCGGCCGCGTCGATCGCATTGGGTCTCGTCGCGTTGGGGGCCGGCGGTGGACTCCTCCAGATGACACTGCCGGCGGCTTGGGAACTGCTGATCCCCCTCGTCTGACCCCGGCGGCCACCGACCGGCCGACGGCCTCTCCCGGGGTCCCCGGGCGTCCTCGGTCTCCCAGCGACCGCGTACGTCACAGTCTCGCTTCGACGTCGCCGGCGACGGCCGACAGCGCTTCCTCCGCGACGGCGACGCGGTCCGAGAGACTGCAGAACCCGTGGGCCATCGCCGGGTAGTGGCGGTGCTCGACCGGCGTCCCCTCACCGTCGAACCGCTCCGCGAGCGCCGCCCCGTCGTCCCGGAGGGGATCGAACCCGGCGGTGACGACGGTCGCGGGCGGAAGCCCGCCGAGGTCGCCCGCGCGGAGGGGCACCGCGAACGGGTTGTGCGCGTCCACGGGGCTCCGGAGGTACCGGTCGTAGAACCACCGCATGTCCGCGCGGGTGAGCAAGGGGCCGTCGGCGTTCTCGCGGTACGAGTCGGTCTCGAAGTCGTCGCCCGCGATCGGGTAGAGGAGGAACTGGCCGGCGACGTCGACGGCGCTGTCGCCCAGTTCCCGACGGTGCAGACAGGCCGCGAGCGCGAGCGTCGCCCCGGCGCTGGTGCCGGAGACGCCGAGCCGGTCGGGGTCGCCGCCGACCGCCGCCGCGTTGTCCGCGACCCACTCCACGGCCGCGGCCGCCTCGTCGACGGCGACGGGGAAGGGGTGTTCGGGCGCGAGCCGGTAGTCGACGGAGACGACGACCGCCCCCGTGCGAGTCGCCAGCTCGCGACACGGACCGTCGATGGAGTCGAGGGTGCCGAGCGTCCAGCCCCCGCCGTGGAAGTGGACGAGGGTGCGGGCGGGCGGCGTCGATCCGTCGAGGGCCGCCTCGGGTCGGTACACCCGCACCGGCAGTTCGCCGTGGGGACCGTCGAACGCGAGGTCCCTGACGTCGGCGACGGCGGGCTCCGGGTCGCCGGAGAACACCTCGTCCTCGACGCGCCTCGCGGCGCCGACGGAGAGGGCGTGCCACTCGGGGAGCCCGAGCGCCTCGATCTCGTCGACGACGGCCGCCAGTTCGGGGTCGAGTTCGTCCGCGCGCATGGCGGACGGAGGCGGTGCCCCTTTGTAAGTCGGTCGGCAACGTCAGGCGATGAACGTCCGGCTGACCTACGAGGACGGGACGATTCGGGTCGACGCCGGAGACTCGGCCGGGGGCGCCTCGGAGGAGTCGACGGACGACGAAGCCGGATCGACCGACTGCGAGCCCCTCGCGTCGCTCCCGCCGCTCCCGGGCGTCGAGGCCGACCCGCGCTCGGGGACCGGCCGCGCACCGGCCTACCGCTACGCCGCGATCCGCCGCGCGCTGGAGGTCGCCGGCGCGAGCGTCGAGGACCACGTGCTGGACGCGAGCGACCGGGCCGCGCGGGAGGCGGGGCTCCCGGACGCGCTCGCGACCGACTACGACCTGCGGGAGTACCAGCGCGAGGCGCTCGACGCGTGGCGCGACGCGGGCGACCGCGGCGTGCTCGAGCTCCCGACCGGGGCGGGAAAAACCGTGATCGCGATCCGCGCGACGGTCGAACTCGGCGTCCCGACGCTCGTCGTCGTTCCCACGGTCGACCTCCTCGACCAGTGGCAGCGCGAGCTCGAGCGCGAGTTCGACGTGCCGATCGGGCGGTTCGGCGGCGGCGAGCAGCGTCGGGAGGCGATCACGGTGTCGACGTACGACTCGGCGTACCTGAAGGCCGGCGGCGTCGGCGACGCCTTCGAGCTGGTCGTCTTCGACGAGGTCCACCACCTCGGCGGCGAGGGGTACCGCGACGTCGCCCGGCTGCTCGCGGCGCCCGCGCGCCTCGGGTTGACGGCGACCTTCGAGCGCCCGGACGGCGCCCACGAGACGGTCGCGGAGCTGATCGGTGACCGCGTCTACGCGCTCGACGTCGACGACCTCGCTGGCGACCACCTCGCGCCGTACGACATCCGCCGGATCGAGGTGGAGCTGACGCCCGAGGAGCGCGAGCGCTACGACGAGAAGCAGGGCGCGTTCGTCGAGTACGTCCGCGAGGCGGGGATCACCTTCTCCAGCGGGAGCGACTACCGGGAACTGGTCAAGCGTTCCGGCAACGACCCCGCGGCCCGCGAGGCCCTCCTCGCGAAACAGGACGCCCGCGAGATCATGATGAACGCCGACCGGAAGGTCGACCGGTTGGAGTCGATCCTCGACCGGCACCGCGACGACCGCGTGATCGTCTTCACCGCCCACACCGACCTCGTCTACCGGCTCTCGGAGCGGTTCCTACTTCCGGCGATCACCGCGGAGACGGGGGCGAAGGAGCGACGGGAGATCTTGGAGCGCTTCCGCGAGGGGACCTACGGCCGCGTCGTCGCCGCGAACGTGCTCGACGAGGGGGTCGACGTGCCGGACGCGAACGTCGCGGTCGTCCTCTCCGGGTCGGGCAGCGAACGGGAGTTCACCCAGCGGCTCGGGCGGGTGTTGCGGCCCAAAGAGGACGGCGGGCGGGCGATACTCTACGAGGTCGTCAGCGCGGAGACCGCGGAGGAACGGGTGGCGAGCCGGCGGCGCTGAACGGCGAACGTCCGAGAGATCATATTTGCATCGACCCGAGCGACCGCGGCGGTTGCTTATAAACGGTCGGTGGCGCGTGCCTGCGAGGCCGCCTCGCGGCCGAGTGGCACGCGCGAGGTCGCCCCCGCGAGCCACGACGCGTGTCCCTTTCACGAGCCATTCTTCGGCTTTCGTAGGCGGCTCACTCATCGAAGCCCGTCCACTATCGTGATTGCGAGTCGCTCGGCGCTACCGCCCCGTCGACCCTGTCGTTTGTCACTGTCGAGAAAAAAACGGCACGCATGGGCAGCGACGGTCTCATCGAGCTCGATCAGGAGTGTTGGATTGCGTTCGCGAAGTACAATCTGTTGCTGGCAACGGCGTTCGGTATTCTCGCCGTGGGCGCCCGGACAATACTGGCGGACAACGTCTTGCTGATCGTCGAAAACGGAGCGCTCGCGCTGTTGTTCGGCGCCATCCAGACGTACGCCTGGCTCTCGTCCTGACGCGTTTCGGCTCCGGCGACCACTCAAAAATGACGAGCTACCGGGATCCGACGGCTCCCGTCGATTCAGTCGTCGCCGTTCATGTCGAGCGAGCGCTTCTCGCCGAGCTCCTCCTCCAAGCTCCCGCGCTCCCAGCTCCGAACGGCGTCGCCCTCGACCTCGGCGCGGAGCTTCTCCTCTAAGAGGTTCACGGCGACGCTGTTGGCCCCCTCCGGGATGATCACGTCGGCGTGCTTCTTCGACGGCTCGATGAACTGCTCGTGCATCGGCTTCACCGTCGAGAGGTACTGGTCGATGACGCCCTCCAGGTCGCGGCCGCGATCGATGACGTCCCGGCGGATCCGGCGCAGGATCCGGACGTCGGCGTCGGTCTCGACGAACAGCCGCAGGTCCATCATGTCGTTTATCTCCTCGTCGTACAACGCGAGGATCCCCTCCAGCACGATGACGTCGGTGGGTTCGACCGTCACGCGCTCCGCCTTCCGGTTGTGGATCTCGAAGTCGTACTGCGGCATCTGCACGGACTGGCCCTCCAGCAGCGCTTCGAGGTGCTCGCGGAGGAGCTCCCACTCGAACGCCGACGGGTGGTCGTAGTTGACGGACTGTCGCTCCTCGAAGTCGAGGTGCGAGAGGTCCTCGTAGTAGTTGTCCAACGGGATGCGGGTGACGCTGTCGCCGAGGTCGCGGGTGACGAGCCGGGAGACGGTCGTCTTCCCCGCGCCGGTCCCTCCCGCGATCCCGATCACGAACGAGGGAATGGTCATGTGCTGGCTCGAACGCCGGAGGGTTTGAACCCTCCTCTTCGGTTCGCGGCCACGAGCCGAGCGAGGCGTCAAGCGCGTCGCGAACTGGCGCCAGGTGCGTCGCGATCCGGAGTCGAGCGCGTCGCGGCGACGGGACGAGGGAACCGTCGTTTTCAGTGCCGATCGGCTGGCTACGGTCGGAACGGATATAACGATACCGGGGGCAGCTTTTAGCCGTTTGCGTGGGATCCACGGTCCATGCGAACAGACACCACGGTTCGTGACGTGATGCATCGCGAGTTCCTCGGCGTGAGCGAGTCCGACGGCCTGACCGACGCGGCGGCGCTGATGGTCGAGGAGGAGACCGACTGCCTCGTCGTCGTTCGCGGCGGCGAGCCAGTCGGACGGCTCGGCTCTCGGGACGCGCTCGGTGCGCTCCTCGACGCCGACGTCCAGAGCGAGGGAGACGCAGGCGGTCCCACGGTCGGGTCGGTGATGGGACCGCCCCTTCCGACGGTGACGCCGGACGACTCGCTCGCGGCAGTCGAGGAGCGCCTCGTCTCCGAGGGGGCCGACCGCGTCGTGGCGGTCGAGGGCGGCGAGGCGGTCGGCGTCGTCACCGCCGGCGACGCGCTCGCCGCGGGCGCACCGCGGACCGGCGACGGGGCTCGCGAGGCCGCAGTCGCCGACGAGTCGCTCCACGGAACGCGGCGCGGCGACGAGGGGATGCTCGGCTCGGACGGCGGCGTCGACTCGACGAGCGATGCCGCCGCGACGGACGCGTCGGGATCGGCGACGCAGGGCGTCTGCGAGAGCTGCGGGGCGCTCGTCCCGGACCTGGTGACCGCCAACGGGCAGGCCATCTGTCCGGAGTGCCGCGAGGTGTGAGCCGTCCGACCGGCTCTCTTCCCGTCGTCCCGACCGGCGGCCGCGACCGGATCGCGTCGGTACCCTCATCCCGCGGCGCGCCGAACGAGCGAACGAATGTCAGACGACGAGCGCCCGACGGTCGCGCCGGCGACGGTCGACGACGTGGACGACGTCACCGACCTGTGGGTCGCGCTGGCGGAGGACCAGCGAAGCCACGGCTCCACGCTGCTCGCCGAGCCGAACCGCACAGCGGTGCGCGAGTGGGTCGCGCGTTCCGTCGTCACCGGTGAACTGCTCGTCGCTCGCGACGGCGACCTCGACGGCGCCCCGGTCGGCTTCGTCGGCTTCTCGATCGACCGCGAGGGCTACGAGCGCGACCGCGTCCGCGGAACGGTGAGCAACCTGTTCGTGGTCTCCGAACGCCGCGGCGAGGGTATCGGCGCCGACCTCCTCGACGCCGCCGAGCGCGCGCTGGCGGCGGCGGGCGCCGAAACGGTCGCGCTGGAGGCGCTCGCCGACAACGACCGGGCCCGCGCGTTTTACGACAGTCGCGGGTACGACCTCCACCGCGTCGAGCTGACGAAGTCGCTGTCGGAGCGGGTCGGCGACGAGTCCGACGCCGGGGGGTCCGCGGGCGGAACCGAGTGACCGCGGACGAACGTCAGGCTCGCCGAAAGCGACACGCACTCATAGGAGGCCCGAGTACGCCAATCCGCGCCAGGGGAGCATGGGCGGTTCATGCACTCGACTTGTAATCGAGACTTCCGGGGTTCAAATCCCTGCCCTGGCTTGCTCGCTCTTCCGTAAACTGGTGTTACCAGAAAAATTAGTGCCTCTATTCGGGCAGAATCGGATATACAAACGAACCGCCCCGCTTTCGGCCAGAGGCCAGCGGAACTCGCGGAACATGGCGTAATAGAATTTCGGCCCGAGAGGCTCGACGCTATTATCGAGCGGCGTCTCAAGAAGATCTGGTGAGAACGCTCTTTTTCACCTGCGGCGCAGAGAGCCTCCACGCCCGCGACGGCTCCGACCGTATCTGGTGTGGCCGCTGTGACTGGAAAGCCACGTCCACCCGCCTGACGATCATTCTACGATTCGGAACTCATCCTCGGTGAGCTCCTCAACGCCTTCATTCTCCACGCTAACACACTGCTAAACATAACCCGGGCGGCCCTCCTCTCACCGTGTTACACGACACTTCACGACCAACTCAGCGAGTTCGAAACGCGTTCTGTCGGGGATTTCCGACTGTCTGGGAAATGCGCTCCCAGACAGTCGATGGGCCAACACAGGTCAAAGAAACACACCAGGTGTGTGCCGGATTTGAATACAAAGACCAGCCGCGGTCGAGTCCATGCCGCGGCGGGTCGTCAGAGGGCGGACGCACCCGCTGGACAGAGGATCAGGGAGAGGACTGACGCTCGTCGCGGCAGGCCGCGACGTGCTTCGGGTGGTGTCAGCTCAGGAGGGAAGCGACCACGAGGGCGATCTCGGGCCAGTTATTGAGGAGGTCGACGACTTCTCTCAACTGCTGGGAGAGGTCCGGACCGACGGACTGCCGGCCTCCCGAGGCATGGAGCATGAAGTCTGCGCCAACGCCGTCGCGCCCGATCACTTCGTGACCGGGCGGATCGACCGGCTGGTCGAGGAGTCGGTCGCGACGGGCGCGTGCGACACCCGCGAAGCGGCCCGCGAGGCATCGGGTGGGGCGTCACGTCGGGTCGGCCCGCGACACCGTGCCTGCTCTTGACACTTGTATCACGCCGTGTACACTGAAGACGTCGTGAACGGTGTAGCTCCCGAAACATGATACTGGCCCAACAAAAATCCGTAGACACCCTCATCTGACGGGGAGACCGTGGGGGACGGTCGGGTGGGGGCACCGACCGAACAGTCGCTCGGTTCGTCCCGACCGGCGCCCGACCGAGCCCGAACCAGCGATCCGTCGATACCTGACAATGGCAACACCGTCAGATCACGACCACGAACACGACAACGATGGCACAGGCCGTTGGGACTTCCCGCCGCTCTACCCGTCCCCCGTTGAGGAACCGCCAGTTGGGGAAATCCCGGACGAGGGGCTCCCCGAGGATCCAACGGATCACGAGGCGTTCATGGACTGGGTCGAGAGCCAGTGTGACACGACGAACGATAAACAACCCGTCGAACAGTACGACGGGACGCTGGGCGTCTCGAAGTCGTTCGTCGACAACCACGAGTCACCCGTCGGCCTCATCCAATGGAACGACGACCTTGACCAGCGGTATTCGGACCCCGGCAGGTTCGCGGGCGATCGTTGGTGCACCGGGACGCTGGTCGCCGACGATCTGTTTCTGACGGCGGGGCACTGTTTCGACTCCGCCCCGGGCGTGCCGGTGAAAGGTGGCCAGCGGATCCGTCCCCACGAAATCGCGACGAACATGCACGTCGACTTCAATTACCAAGTCGACCCGTCGGGGAACCTCAGGCAGGAACAGCAGTTCGACATCGTCGAGCTCGTCGAACGCGACAGGGGCGGACTCGACTACGCAGTGGTCAGGCTCTCGGGGACGCCCGGCAACCGGTTCGGGTCGGCGACGCTTGCTACCTCGCCCGTCCAGCAGGGCGATTCCCTCTGCATTATCCAGCATCCAAGGGGTCGCCCGAAGAAGATCGAAGCCGGGACGGCGACGCACGTCCATACGAGTTCGACCTCGGGACAGCTTGGGGAGGACTACTTCGGGTACGGTGACATCGACACGCTCCGCGGCAGTTCCGGGTCGGGGGTCCTCCGGGAATCCGACGGCGCCATCGTCGGCGTCCACACCAACGGCGGCTGCCGCGCCGGACGCGGGGGTCACAACCACGGAGTGAAGATCGGT
Source organism: Halorubrum sp. Hd13 (assembly GCF_002252755.1). Taxonomy (GTDB): domain Archaea; phylum Halobacteriota; class Halobacteria; order Halobacteriales; family Haloferacaceae; genus Halorubrum. The sequence goes on from NZ_NHOY01000105.1 coordinate 38,565, forward strand.
CCGATTCTCAACGAGTCGGACGTTCTTACCGCGTTCTCATTGAAGAACCCGATCGAGGGGAAGATTCCCCTCAGCGAAAAGAACTTCCCATCCGAGAAGATGAAATTCACCGACGAGGGGGTCGGCGGGAACAAATTCCTCAACGATCCGCCGGTAGGGACCGGCGGCCGAGGGACGGTCAAACACGTCGACGACCGAAAGGCGACCGGGCTGGACAAACCGCCCGGCGACCCCGCCGGCCAAGGTGGGGGTGTCGGTGGCGACGTTCCCGGGGCTGGTGGCGGTCTTGAGTACACCCCAACGCGACCGTACATCCCAGAAAAAAACAAGTTCACCGACGAACCGGGCGGTACGCTCCCATTCCGCGACACGCCGATCGGCGGCGGCGACGGCGGCACCTCCCCGTACATCGACCGTCGAAAGGCGACCGGGCTAGACAAGCAGTTCGACGACATGGGGCTGGGACAGATGCCGTTCAGCCCGATTCAGCAACAGGGGCAGAGGCAACCGCAGGGATACGGATACGGCTTCGGGCACGCCGGAGGGAGCAAAGCCGGCGGCGGAGAGCGTCCGTTCGTCCTCCAGACGCCACATCACGTGGGCCGAGGTTCCGGCGCCGACCTGCAGGGGACGGGACAGGGCCAGGGTCAGGGTCAACCCCACGGCCACGGCGGGACCGACCGGACGGCTGGCGGCGGAGGTGGGGAGCTGCAGTCAACCTACGAACAGCTCCTGAGCGACATGCAGCAGTTTCTCCAGCAACAACAGACGCAACTGCAGGCCATCAACGACCAGTACCGTCAGTTGGCCGCCGAGTACCAGCAATTCCTCTCGCAGGGGTCCCAGCGGTGACGCCCGCTCGCAACCGCCCCGACCGACGGGTCGCGTCATCGGTCGGTGACGCCGGGCGGGCGCGGCGGAACGGCCCGGCCCCGACCGGAGACGATCGAGGAGTGCCAATCCGGAGGGCTCTCCCGTGATCCTGGTCGTCTCCGAGGCCGACGATGACCACGCGCGGGCGGTCCTGGACCGGCTCGAGCGCCGCGGCGTCGCCGCCAGGCTGCTGGACACGTCGGCGTTCCCGCAGCGACTGTCCCTGTCGATGACGTACGCCCGGACGGACCCGGACGGGACCGGGGCCGACGGCGATGACGAGCCGGCGCTGCACGCCCGACTGGGCGACCTCGAGTTGGCCGACTGTGGCGCGGTCTGGTGGCGCCGTCCCCAACCGTTCGACCTGTCGCCGGAACTCACTGGCAACGTCGACCGGTCGTTCGCCTACCGGGAGTGTCAGGCCGCGATCGGCGGCCTCTGGCGGACGCTCGACGCGGAATGGATGAACCACCCGACCCACGACGAGGAGGCCGCCCGCAAGCCCTACCAGCTACGGGTCGCCCAGCAGATCGGGTTCGAAATTCCCGAGACCTGCATCACCAACGACCCGGCCCGGGCTCAGGCGTTCGTCGACGCACACGGCGCCTCGAAGACCATGTACAAGGCGTTCACCGGAACCGAAGCCGCCTGGCGGGAGACACGCGTCCTCCGGGACGGCGAGACGGATGTCATCGCCGCCGTGCGGCACGCGCCGGTCATCTTCCAGGAGTACGTCCCTGCGGGCGTCGACCTCCGGATCACGGTCGTTGACGGCGAGGTGTTTCCGGCGGAGATCCACTCTCAGGAGACGGCCTACCCCGTCGACTACCGCATGAACGTCGATCGGGCCCGGGTCGAACCCGCCGACCTGCCCGACGACATCCGCGACCGGCTCCGGGAGTACGTCGACCGGCTGGGGCTGGTGTACGGGGCGATCGACATGCGACGGCGACCGGACGGGCAGCACGTCTTCCTCGAGATCAACCCGTCGGGACAGTGGCTGTTCATGGAGGAGCGTACCGGTCAGCCCATCACCGAGACTGTCGCCCGGGTCCTCGCGGAGGCAGACGCGCAGACACCGCCCGCCCGCCACTGATGGAATCGACTTTTCGGGACCGGTCCGATCCGGTCCGGTCGAGGCCTGGCGACGAGGGAGCGCGCTCCGGATCAGAGCGTCCCTCGTCAGTGGCCCGCCCGGTGGAACGTCAGGCGCACACCTCCTCCGGGGCCAGCGGCGTCGCCTCCCGCAGGCAGGTCTCGAAGATGTCGATGGCCCACGCATAGACCGCTTCGTCGTCGGTGACCAGCGCACCTCTGAGCACGTTCCGGTCGTCGGTCAGATCGATCCTGACCGTGTCGTCGACGATCCAGACCGCGATCGGGACCTCCTCGCAGACGTACAAGTCAGCGTTCGCGTGGGCGAGCAGTTCGTTGACTCGTTGGGCCGTCGGGGGATGACTTCTGGCGGCGTCGACGACCGCCGGCGTAACGACGAGTTCCAGTCGCGTACCGTCAACGACGACATCCCGAAGGTTCTCGACGATCCGTGGGGCCGACGCACAGGTAACGGCTCGGATCCGTTCGCCGGCGCGGTGGAAGGCCGCGAGCTCCCGGAGCAGGACGGTCGCGTCGCTCCCGTCCACCAAGACGACCTCCGCGTTCCGCAGTCGCCGGACATCGAACGTCACGACCTCGCTTGAGAGCCACTGGAGCGGTTCCCGGAGACGGCGTTCGGCCTCGAAGTCGCCCACTAGGTCTTTGAACCGTTCACAGACCCAGCAGCCGAGCGGCGTCGTCGTGTACTCCCGTTCCGACCGCTCGATCCAGCCTCGGCCTTCGAGTTCCCGGAGAATGCGTGCGACGGTCACGCGGGAGGCGTCGACCGACTCGACGAGTTCGCGACGGCCGCGGGGCGACTCCTGGAGCAACTCTAGGATCGCGACGCGGTTCGCGGAGTTGGCCAGATACGCGATCTCGTCGAGCGCCGCCTCCATGTGTAACTGTACCACGATTTTTCGTATAAATCTATGGACCTCACATAATCTAAATAATTACGCGTTCGTCGGCGGGAATCGTCGTGCACCCGGAGCACCGACCGTGACTCATCGGCCTGTCGCTCCGTGGGATGTCCTCGGCGGTCCGGAGTCGATCGGGGGAACCGGCGACCGCGGACAGCGACGTGGACGTCGCGGCCGCCACGGTCGCTACGATCGTCGGCCGGGACGTGCCGCGCGATCCGATCCTCGCTCGGCGGGCCGAGTCGATGCGCCGATCGCTTCGCGGGACGGTGAAGCGAGCGATTCCGAGCTGGGCGCCCACCGTCCACTCGGGGCTGTTCGCCCGCGGGCGGATACAGGTGGATCGCACAGTTTCACCCGGACGAAGAGGAGCAGGCCGTCACCGATCTGTTCGCGTCGGAAGCCGGAGCGGCGACGCGCCGGGGCGGCCCCCTGTACGTCGCCGCCGGCGACGAGTCGACCCTCTCGGCGCTGTGGGACGCGGTCAGCGACGACTCGCGGGGATAACTGGGTCCGTTTCTCGGAGAGTCACTTATATACGCCCCACACCGATCCGCGGTATGGACCGGACCGACACCGCGCTGCTCGGCGTCGCCGGGGTCGTCGCCGCTCTCGTCCTCGCCATCGTCTTCGCCGCGGGCGTCCTGTTCGGCCTCGACGAGTCCGTGACTCGGCCGATCCGGCTGCTCGCCGTCGAACCGTTCGCGTGGATCGTCGTCGCGGCGCTGCTCGTCGCGGTCGTCGGTCACGCGTACATCGACGGCTGACGACGCGGACGGGGGGCCGGGCCGTCGCTCCCGCGTCAGCGAACGACCGTCACGGGGACCGGCGAGTTCTGGAACACCGACTTCGCCACGTTGCCGACGAGGAGCCGGTCGGCGAGCGACCCGCTGTGCGTCCCGATCACGACCGCGTCGAAGTCGTCAGCGCGCTCGACGATCCGGCTCGCCGGCGACCCGACCTCGGACTCCACCTTCACCTCGACACCGTACTCCGTGGCGATCTTTCCCGCCCGTTCGAACACGTCCTCGGAGAGCTCTCGGACCCGCTCCTCGCTGTCGTCCGCGAGCGCGATTCCCGTCGCCGCACCCATCATCCCGGAGGGCTCGCCGACGACGTGTAACACCGTCACGTCGGCGTCCCGATGTACGTCGAGCGCGTAGCGGAGCGCCCGTTCGGCGAGCTCTGAGTCGTCCATGGCCACCAGTACGCGCTCTACCATGGTACACGTACACGCGCCACGGGAATAAACGCTTGCGGGCTCGGACGACTCGACCGGCGTCGGGCCTTTGCTTACTCCCCGTCGTCGATCTCTCGGACCGCCCGCAGTAAAGCGTCGAGCGCGGCGTCGACCGCGGCGCGTTTCACGGCGTCGCGGTCCCCGTCGAGGGCGACGCGCTCGCTCCGGACGAACGACGCCTCGGTCCCCCACGGCGCTGCGTACGCGACGCCGACGTACACGAGCCCGACGGGCTTCTCCGCGGTGCCGCCGTCCGGTCCGGCGATTCCGGTGGTGGCGACCGCCCACGTCGTGTTGGCGTGATCGCGCGCGCCGGCCGCCATCTCCTCCGCGACCGCCGCGCTCACTGCCCCCTCGGCGTCGAGCGACTCGCGGGAGACGCCGAGCACCTCCCGCTTCGCGTCGTACGCGTAGGTGACGAACCCCCGGTCGAAGTAGGCGCTCGCGCCGGGGACGTCCGTCACGCGCGACCCGACCAGCCCGCCGGTCAGCGACTCCGCGACCGCGAGCGACTCGCCGCGGTCGGTCAGCAGTTCGCCGAGGACCTCCGCGGTCGACTCCGTCTCGTCCATGCCCTTCGTCTGACCCGCACGCCCGTGGGATTTACGCTCGGGGGGACGCAAGCGCTCCCATGACGGACTGGGACGAGCGATTTGCGTCCGGCGAGTATCCCCGGGAGCCGGAGCCGTCGCCCGTGTTGCGCTCGTACGAGCCCGCGATCTCCGACGGACGCGCGCTCGACGTCGCCGCGGGCACCGGCCGGAACGCGGTGTTCTTAGCCGACGCCGGCTACGACGTCGACGCGCTCGACGCCTCTCGCGAGGGGCTACGGATCATCGGCGAGCGCGCCGCGGACCGGGGGATCGGCGACCGGATCGAACCGGTCCTGGGCGACGTCTCCACGTACGCCTTCCCGAGCGAGGCGTACGAGCTGATCACGATGAGCTTCTTCCACGTGCTCGACCGCTTCGCCGACCTCGCCGAGGCGCTCGTCCCCGGCGGCTACCTCTTCGTCGAGGGACACCTCCGGTCCGCGTCGCCGACGCCGTCCGGTCCGAGCGACGACCGGTACCGGTTCGCCGCCAACGAACTCCTGCGGGCGGGGCTCGGCCTGACAGTGCTGTACTACGACGAGACGACGGAGGAGCGCCCCGACGACCGACGCCGCGCGACGGCCCGCCTGCTCGCCCGCCGGTCGACCGGCGGGCGACAGTCGTATCCGCCGCGGCCCGGCGGGGAGCCGGCCGATGACTGAGGGCGGATCGCACGGGGAGTCGCTCCGCGCGCTCGTGGCGTCTGCCGTCGGCGACGACCTCTCGGGGTCCGACGACCCGGTTGCTGTCGTCGAGCGCGGTGACGACCCCGGACCCGCGGCGCGGCTCTCCGGGCTCGTCGCCGGCGACGACTCCGTCGCGGGCGTGGTCCCGCGGATCGACGCGTCGATCGCTCGCTCGGTCGCGGACGGGGTCGAGGGGACGGTGCGACTCGTCTTCACCGGACGCGCGAGCGATCGGTTCGACGGGCCCTCGGGCGCCGCCGTCCGTTCGATCCTCTCGGGCCACGGCGTCGAGGCGTACCGCCACGAGGGCGACTCGCCGGTCGGGGTCCTCCTCGTCGGCGACCGCGCCGTCGTCGGGCTGTTCGACGACGCCGGGCTCGCCGCGATCCTGTGGTCCGACGCGCCGCCAGTCCGCGAGTGGGCGGCCGCGACCTGTCGCCGGTTCCTCTCGGCCGCCGAGCCGGTGTGACGGCCCGCAGCGCGGCGCGACGACCGCGTGCGCACGCGGCACACCGCTTTTAAATACGCCCGGCGAAGCGACTCGTATGAAGGCAGCGCTCCTGCTCATCGTCGGTTTCCTCGGACTGGTTCAGACGCTCGCCCCGCGCCCCGTCGTGCGGGCGTGGACGAAGGTCGTCTACCGCGACGCGGGCGACGCGGAACCCCGAGAGTGGGCCTACGTCGCCGCGCGAGCCGAGGGAGCGGTGCTCGCGCTCGTCTCGATGGCGGGGCTGTACCGCCTCGCGACGGCCGAAGCCGACGACAGTGGGCCGATCCAGGCGCCCGACGAGCCGACGGACGAGTAGCTCGGGCGAGCCCCGCCGCGAGCGACCGCGACCGCGGTTTCCGCCGCTGGGCTCAGTCGTCGCTGGGCTCAGTCGTCGCTGGGCTCAGTCGTCGCTGGGCTCAGTCGTCGCTCGGGTCCACCGGTTCCTCTGGGAGTTCGGTCGACGTCTCGCCGTCGGTCGACGTGTCGGGAGCGGCCGCTTCGTCGGACGTCGCCTCCTCGTCGGCCAGATACGACCGGCCGCCGTCCGGACGCTCACCGGTTCTCAAGACGTGGCAGTCGCGGCACCGCGCCTCGTACGACTCCTCGGCGCCGACGAGGATGGTCGGGTCCTCGGTGTGGGCGGGCTCGCCCTCGATGAGCCGCTGGTTCCGTGAGGCGGGTTCGCCGCACACCGAGCAGATCGCCTGGAGCTTGTCGACGTACTCGGCGGTCGCCATGAGCTGCGGGAGCGGCTCGAACGGCTCGCCCCGGAACGTCTGGTCGGTGCCGGAGACGATCACGCGGGTGCCGGCGTCGGCGAGCCCGTTACACACCTCGACGAGCGCGTTCGAGAAGAAGTTCGCCTCGTCGACCGCGACGACCTCCGGGTACGGCTCGTCGTCAAGGATCGCCAGCGGCCCGTCGCCCTCGTTATCGACGACGGTCGCGTCCCACTGGCGACCCGTGTGACTGCCGATCGTCGTCTCCCCGTAGCGGTCGTCGACCGCGGGCTTGTACACCGCGACCGACTGCCCGGCGATCTCGGACCGGCGGAGGCGGCGCAACAGCTCCTCGGTCTTCCCCGAGAACATCGACCCCGAGATGACCTCGATCCACCCGGATCGAGTGATGGCGTGCATGAGCGATCGGGCTGGTGCCAGCGACTAAACCGTTTCTCTCCCGGCCCGTCGCAGGGGCGGAACGGCGGTCGGATCGCGGTCAGACGCCGCTCGCGAGCGCGACGACCACCGCGGCGGCGACGACGTACACCGCGGCCGAGACCGCCCAGTCGCGCCGGATCGTCGCGAGCCGCTGCCGGGGGATTCCCCGGGCGCGCGGGAGCGGGACGAGCGCGAAGAAGCCGATCATCAACGCGAGCATGACCGGCGACGCGACGGCGAGCGCGACCGGGGCGCCGACGCCGAGTCCGACCTGAACCGCGGAGACGAGACCGACGAAGAGGAGCCCCGAGCCGCCGCCGGCGACGTAGTGGACCCACGTGGCCAGCCGCTCCGGGGCCCGGTCGACCGACGTGTTTGTGAGCACGCTCGCGGCGACCCTGGGAGCCGTCGTCCCCTCCGGGAGCCGAGGCATCACGCGGTCCATCGCGAGCGTCGCGAGCAGTCCGACGACCGGCCCGAGTGCGAGGCCGGCGAGCAGCGAGAACGTGGCCATCGCCGATCGGTACGGCCGCGACCGGCTTCAGTCTCCCGACGGGTCGATCTCCTCGCCGCCGATCACGACCCGCGAGACGTCCGCGGCGCCCGCCCGCCGGACGATCGCCCGGACGAGGTCGCGCGCGCCGGCGAGGTTGTCGGAGTCGCCGTCGAGGGCGAGCAGGTCCGCGTCGGCGCCGGGCTCGACGACTCCCCGGTTTAGCCCCGCGATCTCGGCGCCGTTGACGGTCGCCATCCGCAGGACGTCGCGCGCGGGCAGGTCGGCCAGCTTGGCGGCGAACTCCATCTCGCGGAACATCGAGGGGGAGTCGAGCATCACGTTATCGGTGCCCAGCGCGACGGTCGTCCGCTCCGCGAGCTCGCGGACCGGCGGCACGCCGACGTTCGTCACGAGGTTCGAGCGCGGGCAGACGACGACCGGCGTGCCGCGGTCTTCGAGGCGTTCGAGATGAATCTGTTCGGCGTGGACCATGTGGACGAGGAAGTCCGGGTCGAGGTCCATCGCCGGGTTGACGTCGTCGGCGTCGCGCTCGCCCGCGTGGATCCCGAACAGCTTCCCCGCCTCGCGGGTCTCCCGCCGCACCGCGTCGAAGTCGGCGTCGCGGGCGCCGGAGGCGCCGTAGCCGTCGGCGACCGAGAGGACATCGGGGTCGTCGCGGCCGAACACGACGGGGTCGACCGCGCGCTCGCCGAAGGCGACGCCCTCGCCGGCGACCGCGTCCCGAAGCGCGGCCACGCCGTCGACGCCGCCCTCGCGGAACTCCAGGAAGGTGGCGGTGCCGGTCGACTCCATGTACCGGAGCGTCCGGGCCATCGCCGCCACCTTCTCCTCGCGGCTCGCCGACCGCAGGAGCCGGTGTTTGAGTCCGTCCGGCGGGGCGACGAGCTCGTCGAGCGAGAGCCCCTCGCCCGCCTCCTTGGCGATGGAGTCGCCGATGTGGGTGTGGGCGTTGACGAAGGCGGGGAGGATCACGTCGTCGCTCTCGACGGACGCCTCTTCGATGCGGACGATCTCGCCGCCGTCGACGACCACCCGTCCCTCGACGGGCTCGAAGGCCTCGCCGACGAGTATCGTCCCCTCCAGATGCATACCTCACGGTCGCCAGCCCGGGGTTAAAACGTCACGGGAACGGGGCGGTGGAGGGCCTCAGCCTCCCTACTCGAACTCGTCGAGCGTCGTCGCCATCGCCCCGCGCACCTCGCTCACGAGCCCGTCCGGGTCGAGGTCGAGCACGTCCGCGGCCGCGCGTCCGACGCGGTCGGTGGCCGGCTCGGGCGCGTACACGCCGAGGCGCCACTGGTTGCGCTGTGCGGTCCGGAGCGCGGAGACCAACGGCGACTGTCGCTCCAGCCGGCGGATCTCGCCGCTGACCGTCACGCGGGCGGTCGACTCCCGCATGGACGGCTCCGGCGGCACGTCGAGGATCACGTGCTCGCGGTCGACGCCGGCCTCCTCGGCGATCTCGCGCTCCAGGCCGACCTCGGCGTCGCGGTCCGCCTCGTGAACGCGCTCGGGGACGTCGTCGTACTCGGCCCACACCGCCAGCTTGTAGAGGTCGCGCTCGTCGTAGCGGCGGGAGAGCTCGCTGGTCGCCCGGCAGTCGCGGATCGCGGCGAGGAAGTCGTGGTCGTCCATGCGCCGGAGATCGGTCGCCGTCGTCGCTGTCGCGTCGAGCAGGTCGCTCGCGGACCGCCGCAGCATCGCCTTCGAGATGCGCGCGACGTGGTGCGTGTAGACGACCGGATTCATCAGCGCGCGGGCGAGCAGGAGGCTCTCCGCGGTCTGGACGTTCCCCTCGTCGAGGACGAGCTCCGGGCCGTCTCCGTCCGGGCCGACGCCCGCCGCGTCGCCCTCTCGCTCGACGAACGTCAGCTCGCGGACGAACCGCTCCGTGTCGATGGTGCCGTACGGGACGCCGGTGTGGTAGGCGTCGCGCACGAGGTAGTCCATGCGGTCGACGTCGAGCTCGCCCGAGACGAGCCCGGCGTACGTCCCCTCGCCGGCGACGAGTCCGGCGATCCGGTCCGGGTCGAGGTCGCGGTCGCGGAGCACCTCGCCGACCGCGCCGGTCGCGAGCAGCTCGCCGACGTCGTCGTGGTACTTCCCGGTCCGGCGGTGGGTGAGCGACTCCAAGTTGTGGCTGAACGGCCCGTGTCCCACGTCGTGGAGCATCGCCGCCGCCTCGATCCGCTCGGCCCGCTTCCCGGCGATGCCGAGGTGGTCGAGCGCCCGGCTGGCGAGGTGGTAGACGCCGAGGCTGTGCTCGAAGCGGGTGTGGTTCGCGGAGGGGTAGACGAGCTGGACCGTCCCGAGCTGTTTCACGTGGCGGAGGCGCTGGACCGCGGGGGTGTCGATCAGCTCGGCGGCGACACCGTCGATCTCGATGTGGTCGTGGACGGTGTCCTTGACCGTGATCATGGGGAGCGGTTCGTCGGCATCTGGTAAAAGGAGTGGGAGGGCCGGCGGCGGCCGGCGGGAACCGCGGCTATTATTTATAAGGGTCGTCCGCAAAGGTCGGTGTATGTACGAGTTGCTCATCGGGATCGATAACGCGACCGACAGCCGCGCGGTCGCGCAGGCGGAGGCCGTCGCCGACCTCCCGCACGCGGCCGACGAGACGAAGGCGACCCTGTGTCACGTGTTCCAAGACAACCCCGAGGGAGCCTCTGTCCACCAGCTGTCCGCGGTGCGGCGGGCCCGGGAGACGCTCGAAGCGGCGGGGGTCACCTGCGTCCACTACGAGGCGAGCGGCGATCCGTCCGACGAGTTGCTCTCGGCCGCCGCCGACATCGACGCGAACGCGATCTGCGTCTCCGGGCGCAAGCGCCGACCGTCGGGGAAGGCCGTCTTCGGGAGCGTGACGCAGGACGTGATCCTCGGGAGCGATCGACCGGTGTTCGCGGTGCCGGCGCCGCGGGAAGAGTGAGCGGGGACGACTGATCGGGGACGCCTGAACGGGTTACGTCCGCGTGCCAACGGTCCGGAGCCCGAGCACGTCGCGCGCGGCCTCGCCGACCGCGTCGACGTGCTCCGGCGGACAGTAGACGCCGAGCGTCCAGCGGCGGCGCTCGGCGCTCCGCAGCCCGCCGACGAGCTCTGAGGCGTCCTCCAGCCGCTGCGGGACGCCGTCGACGACGACGGTGGAGCCGGACTCCTTCAACCCGGGCCGAGAGGGGACGTCGACGACCACCGCCTCGCGGTCCAGTCCGACGGCGTCGGCGATCTCGCGCTCGGCGGCGACCTCCTCGGCGTGACCCGCGTCGACGGTTCCCGCCGGCACGTCGGCCAGCCCGACCCACACCGCTCGCTTGTAGAGGTCGCGGCGCTCGATGCGCCGGCCGAGCTCGGGGACGGTCTCGCGGAGCTCGACGAGCAGGTCGTGGTCGGCCATGCGGCGGAACGTCGCAACGTCGGCGTCGGTGCGGTCGAGGTAGCGCTCGCAGGCGCGCTCCAGCATCGCGCCGGCGACCCGCGAGACGTGGTGGCGGTAGACGACCGCGTTCATCAGCGAGCGGGCGACGAGCAGGCTCTCCGCGGTCGGGACGTTTCCCTCCGCGAGCACGAGCTCCGCCCGCTCGGGATCGACAGAGCCGGAGTCGCTGGCTCCGTCGCTCCCGGCCGAGCCGCCCTCGCCCGCCAGTCGGAGCTCGTTGACGAGCCGTCCGGTGTCGACCGTGCCGTACGGGACGCCCGTGTGGTGGGCGTCGCGCACGAGGTAGTCCATGCGGTCGACGTCGAGCTCGCCCGAGACGAGCGCCCCGAGCCCGCCGTCGCCCGCGATCAGCGAGGCGACGCGTTCGGGGTCAAGCCCGTTGCGCTCCAAGACTTGGCACACCTCCCGGTCCGCGTCGGTCAGCAGCCACGCCACGTCGTCGTGGTCGCGCCCGGTCGCGCGCCGGATGATCCCCTCGGTCTGGTGCCCGTACGGGCCGTGGCCGGCGTCGTGGAGGAGCGCCGCCGCGCGGACGTGAGCCGCGGTGTCGTCGTCGAGGTCGAACCCCTCGACGGCGCCGCGCGCGAGGTGGTAGACGCCGAGGCTGTGCTCGAAGCGGGTGTGGTTCGCGGAGGGGTACACCAGCCTGACGGTGGACAGCTGTTTGATGTGGCGCAGTCGCTGGAAGGCGGGCGTGTCGATCAGTTGGGCGGCGAGGTCGCCGAGCCGGACGTGACCGTGGACGCTGTCCTTTATCGCCTTCATCGTCCGGGCGTCGGCCGCAGACGGATTGGTCGTTTCGACTCGGCGCCGGCGTCGGTCGGGGGGCGAGCCGGCCCGCGGACGACGCGGGCTCGGGGCGGCGACCGTCCGGGGCGGGTCACTCGTCGACGATCTCGACGTCGAACCGCTCCTCTAAGGCCCGGACGACGGAGCCGCCGACGCCGGCCGTCGCGGCGCGACCGTCCTCCACCGCGAACAGGTCGTCCTCGTCGACGTCGAACTCGTCCGCGAGCTCTTCGACGGTGAGCCCGGCGTCTCGCCGGGCCGCCGCCACCTCGTCGCCGTAGCCGGAGACGAGGTACGGGAGGCGGTCGGACTCGTAGCTCGTGCCGTCCTCCTCCCAGTGCTTGGAGTCGCCGGTCACGGAGTCGTACATCTTTGCCTGCTTCCGCGCGAGCTCCTTCTTCCGGCTCTCAGATCCGGACGACTCGGCGCTGGCGCCGCCCGGGCTCCCCCCGGAGCTACCGCCGCGACTGCCGCCAGAGCCGGAGCCGCCCCCGCCCTGCGGCGCGTTGCCCGCGTCGTCGTGCGGCCGGCAGTCCGAGCACACCAGCAGCTTCGCGCCGGCGACCGTGGCCCGCTGGAGCTTCGTGGTCTCCCGCCCGCAGAGCTCACAGGCGTCGCCGTCGTCGCCGCCGCCGCCACCGCCCGTTGAGTACTTCGTCATACCGCGAGTGGTAGACCTGGACGGTTAAAAAGTCGTGGAGGGGCGGCCCATCGGGCGAGCGGCGGGTCGACGGCGACTGTCTCACGCCCCGCCCGGTCCGAGGTACCCCCACGCGAGCAGTCGGTCGCCGTCGCCGTCGACCCACCGCTCGCCGATGTCGTCGCGGTAGTACATGTTCGGCATCACGACGTCGTCGATGCGACCGTACGCCTGCTCGCGAGCGGCCTGCATCGTCTCGCCCGTTCCGGTGACGACGATCGGCATCCCGCTCTCGCCGGCGGCCCGCCACTGGCCGTCGACCCGCTTCGCGTCTTCGAGGTGGATTCCCTCCCTGCTCTCCGTCTCGAACACCACGGCGGCGTTCCGCGAGTTCTCGTCGTACGTCTTCTCGTCGTCGAACGGGAACGGCGGGAGCACGATGCGCACGGCGATCTGGTAGCCGTTGTGGACCTCCACCTCGGGGTCGTTGCCGTGCGCGAGGTCGTAGAAGAACTCGCCGGTGGACGACTCGATCGACTCCTCCTGTAACGCGATCGTCGGGTACCCGAACCGCGGCGTGAACTCCAGCGGGTAGATCCCGTGCTCGTTCACGATGCAGTTGATGTCGATACTGCCGACGTACCCCTCGTCGGCGAGCCAGCCTTCGATTTTGCCGAAGGTTTCTTCGAATAACTCGTTCTGGCCCGCCCAAAACATCGAAGTCCCCATCTCGCCGGTCGAGGGATCGATGTTCCCTGGGAACAACTTCTTGTGCTCGAAATTGAAGTTGACCTGGTCGATGAACTCGTCGCCGTTGAAGAAGCCGCAGATAGCGATTTCAACGCCCTCTACTTTGCGTTGCAGCTGGAAGCCCTTCATCCGGTGGCCCCACGCCTTCTTGTACGCGTTCAGGACGCCGACGACGTCGCTCCCGTCGCCCTCGTTCCCGACGTACAGCAGCCGCTTGACGTTCTGGACCTCGCCGAGCGGTTTGATGACGTACGGGGCGGGGTTCTCCTCCACGTGTCGGATGCCGTCGTCGAAATCGCGGAAGACGTGGTGTTCGATCGTGTTGACGCCGTGGTCTTCGAGGACCTCCATCGCGTACCCCCGGTCCTCTTCGAGGCGGTCGGTGTTCGGCGTCCCGCCGACGACGGCGTTCCCGTCCTCGCGGAGCTCCGCGGCGAGCGCCCCGGTGCCGACGTCGGAGCCGACCCAGATGTCGTCGAAGACGACGACGTCGGCCCAGTCGACCTCGGCCTCCCAGTCGTCGGTCTTCCGAACGAACCCGTCGCCGATCTCCCGGTCGCTCTCGGCCTCGATGTAGTACTTCACCTCGTGGCCCTCGCGGTGGACCTGCCAGGCGAGGTCGGTGATCAGCGCGGCCTCGGCCGAGACGAACAGGAAGCGAGCGGGGTCCATACGGCGGTCTCACGCGGCGAGGACTTGAGTGTGGGTGTCGGTCCCGCGCTACTGTCCGACGACGTCCGGTTCGAGCGCGCCGACCGCCTCGAGGATCGTCTCGACGTCCCCCTCGTCGACGCCGTTCTCCCGGAGCGCCTCGCCGAGGTAGGTCGCGACGCGACCGAACGCCTCCGCCGTGACTCCCATCCCCTCGTGTGCCTCCCGCATGTCGGCCCCCTCGTACGAGACCGGGCCGCCGGCGACGGCGCTGACGAACTGCACCTGATGGGCGTACAGCGCCTCCCTATCGACGCCCTCGAAGTACGGTTCGAGGAGCGGATCGTCGAAGACGCGGTCGTAGAAGTCGGACACGACGGCCTCGACGGCTTCGCGACCGCCGATGTCGGCATAGATCGATTGGCTCTCGGTCATCAATTCGATCGCATTTCTTGCGGCATAAGACTGGTTCGAAAGAACATGTTCGGTGATATCGTCCGCGATCCGCCGGGCGGGCGACGCGTGCGTGTCGAACACGTTCGGGTGAATCCTGATCCGCGTGGCGGCCGGCGATCCGATATGCGACACGAACGGCTCGACGCGCGACGGACATCGGCCGTTCGAGCGCCCGACGACGGTTCGGCCGACGAGGAGTCGGCCGACGGCGACTTCGAAGATCCGGACCACGTCCGGCGGCAGATACTGGGCCGAGCGGAGCGGATCGAGCGCCGCGAGGTCGCGGAGGCGATATCGTCGCTCGAGGCGCGCGGCGGCCTCACCGACGAGCAGCGCGAGACGGTCCGTCTCCTCGGAGCCGCGATAGCCCGGGAGCTGACGGCGGCGCCCGAGTCGGCCCTAGAGGGAACCGCGCGGGACGAACCGGCGGCCGTTCGGGCCGTCGCGCGGTTGTTCGACGTCGAGAGCGAGTAGCCGCGACCCCGCCCCTACGCCTCGACCTTCGGGAACTCGGCGACGAACTCGTCCGCCGCCTCCTGCCGGACCTCGTAGCGCTCCTCGTCGAACGCGGGCACCTCGGCGGCCATCTCGTAGTACAGGGGCTTCGGTTCGTGGTCGTTGACGATGGTGAGCGTCTCGCCGGGTTCCATCCCGTCGAACTCCTCGTGGATCCGGTCGTGTCTGTTCACCGGCGGAATGTCGCGAACGTCTAGTCGTGGCATGCGTCCGAGCGTTCGCGACGCCTCCGCATCCGTGTTGAGACGAACACGTTCGGGCACAGCCACACCCCGCCGAGACCCGTGGATCCGAACGTGACGGGTTCATCGACGCAACCGATCGAACAGGACGCGAACAGCCCCCGCCGCTCGCACGGCCGATGCGGCTCGTTCCGCGGAGGTGAGTGACGTGCCCGCGACGAGCCTCGACGCGGAGCGAACCTACGACGAGGAGCGGTTCTCGACGAGCGGCGTGTTCCGAAGCGACCGCTCGAAGGTCGTCTGCGGCTACTTCGAACCGGGGCAGTTCATCCCCGTTCACGCCCCCGAGAGCGACATGACGATTACGGTCCAGTCCGGGACGGGAACGGTCCGAGAGGGCGACACCGAGCACCCTGTCGCCTCCGGCGACGTTGTCCTCGTCGAGGCGGGGACCGAGCGCGGCGTGAAGGCGGACGACGACGCGCGCCTCGAAGCGGTTCTCGTCACCGCGCCGCCGCCGACCGACGCGGAGCACGACCCGGTCCGAGAGGGGATCCGACGCGGCGTGTTCGACCCGCGAACGGAATCAGAGTAAGACCCCTCGGTGGGAGAGCGGGGCCGGTCGCGTCCGCCCGATCGTTCGGTTCGCCCGCTCACCGACGGTCTAGGCGCTAAACTTCGTGGAGACGGGGCGGGGGGTCACGCAGGCGTTGGTGGGGTACCGACCCGGGACGACCGGCCACTCGACGTCCACGTCGACGCGTACGATAGATGGCATATGTAACAAAATCACTGTATTTTTGTGATATAAAAACTATTCTTCATACTTTTAAAATACGGGTTGTTTTTACCGGGTTTTTCCCTCTGAAGAGGACACCTTTTTATTTGAGGTGACGGAAGCCCCGGACGACACTGAATGATTCAGAAGACAGACCGCGAGTGGTGGCCGAGCCAGTTGAACCTAGAGATACTCGACAAGAACGCCCGCGATGTCGGGCCGTACGACGACGACTTCGACTACGCGGAGGCGTTCCGGTCGCTCGACCTCGACGCGGTGAAGGCGGACCTCGAGGAGCTGATGACGAGCTCGCAGGACTGGTGGCCGGCCGACTACGGCCACTACGGACCGCTGTTCATCCGGATGGCGTGGCACAGCGCCGGGACGTATCGGACGGCCGACGGCCGCGGCGGCGCGGCGGGCGGTCGGCAGCGGTTCGCCCCGCTCAACAGCTGGCCGGACAACGCGAACCTCGACAAGGCGCGTCGGCTGCTCCTCCCGATCAAACAGAAGTACGGCCGCAACCTCTCGTGGGCCGACCTGATGATCCTCGCCGGGAACGTCGCCATCGAGTCGATGGGGTTCAAGACGTTCGGCTTCGCCGGCGGCCGCGAGGACGCCTTCGAGCCCGACGACTCCGTCTACTGGGGCCCGGAGAGCGAGATGGACACGCAGGAGCGCTTCGACGAGCCCGGTGAGCTCGACCCGGGGCTCGGCGCGTCCGTGATGGGGCTCATCTACGTGAACCCGGAGGGGCCGGACGGCAACCCCAACCCCGAGCTGTCGGCGAAGAACATCCGCCAGACGTTCGACCGCATGGCGATGAACGACAAGGAGACGGCGGCGCTCATCGCCGGCGGTCACACGTTCGGGAAGGTCCACGGCGCCGACGACCCCGACGAGCACCTCGGTCCCGAGCCGGAGGCCGCCCCCATCGAGGCGCAGGGCCTCGGCTGGGAGAACGACTACGGCAGCGGGAAGGGCGGCGACACGATCACGAGCGGGATCGAGGGCCCCTGGACCGGCTCGCCGACAGAGTGGGACATGGGGTACCTCGACAACCTGCTGGAACACGAGTGGGCCGCCGAGAAGGGCCCCGGCGGCGCCTGGCAGTGGCTCCCGGTCGACGCGGACGACGTCGAGAGCGCTCCGGACGCGCACGACCCCGACGAAGCGGTCACGCCGATGATGCTCACGACGGACGTCGCGCTGAAGCGCGACCCCGACTACCGCGGGATCATCGAGGAGTTCCAGGAGAACCCGATGGAGTTCGGCATGAACTTCGCGAAGGCCTGGTACAAGCTGACCCACCGCGACATGGGCCCGCCGGAGCGGTTCCTCGGTCCGGAGGTCCCGGACGAGGAGATGATCTGGCAGGACCCGCTCCCCGAGGTCGACCACGACCTGATCGGGGACGCGGAGGCGAGTGATCTCAAAGGGGCGATCCTCGACACCGACCTGACGACGCGACAGCTCGTCAAGACCGCGTGGGCCTCGGCGTCCACGTACCGCGACAGCGACAAGCGCGGCGGCGCGAACGGCGCGCGCGTCCGGCACGACCCCCAGCGCGGCTGGGACGTGAACGAGCCGGAGCGGCTCGACGCGGTGCTGGCGACGCTCGAAGAGATTCAGACGGAGTTCAACGCCTCGCGCACCGACGACGTGCGCGTCTCGCTCGCCGACCTGATCGTGCTCGGCGGCGCCGCGGCGGTCGAGCAGGCGGCCGCGGACGCCGGCCACGACGTGACGGTCCCGTTCGAGCCCGGGCGGACCGACGCCTCGCAGGAGCGGACCGACGTCGACTCGTTCGAGGCGCTCGAGCCGCGCGTCGACGGGTTCCGGAACTACCTCGGCGACGGCGTCGACCACCCGCCCGAGGAACTGCTCGTCGACAAGGCCGACCTCCTGGACCTGACCGCCACCGAGATGACGGCGCTCGTCGGCGGCATGCGCGCGCTCGGCGCCACCTACGACAACACCGACCGCGGCGTCTTCACCGACAGTCCCGGCACGTTAACGAACGACTTCTTCGTGAACCTGCTCGACATGGGGACCGAGTGGCGGCCCGTCGAAGCGGGCGCGGAGGACGCCGACGTGTACGAGGGGATCGACCGCCAGACCGGTGAG
Source organism: Halorubrum sp. Hd13 (assembly GCF_002252755.1). Lineage (GTDB taxonomy): Archaea > Halobacteriota > Halobacteria > Halobacteriales > Haloferacaceae > Halorubrum. The sequence continues at coordinate 56,464 of NZ_NHOY01000105.1, forward strand.
GTCGAGTGGGAGGCCACCCGCCTCGACCTGATCTTCGGGTCGAACTCCCGGCTCCGCGCCATCGCGGACGTCTACGGGAGCGAGGACGCCGAGGAGAAGCTCGTGCGCGACTTCGTCGACGCGTGGACGAAGGTCATGCGGCTCGACCGCTTCGATCTCGAATAGGTCGCGACGCCGCGCTCGTCGCGGATGCCGTTTTCATCCGCACGATCGGTCGTCCAGTGAGCGACCCGATTCCGTCAGTCGGCGGTTTCGCACTCTACGGTGAGTCCCCCGCCGGCGTCGAGAACCGCCCCGGGACCGACGGACCGGGAGCGGCCGCGGCGGTGCCCCGATCGTCCGAAGAACTTTATCAATTACCGTCGATCACTGTAGAATGGCGCCCCGCGACGGGGAGCCGGGGGGAGATTCGTCCGCCGGCGAGAATTCCGAGCCAGACGCCGAAGTAGCGCTGAGTGACGTTCGATCTCCGTTGGCGTCGCGGCTGATCGCCGCGTTCCGGTCGCTCGACCGTCGCGGCCTGTTCACCGTCGCACTGCTCGTTGGGGGGGTTCCGTTTGCGGCGAGCGCGGTCATCGCATTCCGAGGCGGGTTCGGACTCCGGTTCCTGCGGACCGGGTCGGTCTACGTTTGGACCGTCGGGCTGTTCGTCGGGGGACTTACGTTCGGGTGGTGGGCCAAGCGATACCCGGAACTGTGGGTGACACTCAGACCCGTCTTCGACGTGCCTGAGAACGAGTATCGAGCCGTCGTTCGATCTCGGATCGCCGAGATGTACGACCTCGGGCGAGTCCTGCTGTGGTTTCCCGTCGTCCTGCTGTCGGGCGTGATCTACGATTTGGTGTTGGTCGGGGCCCCGTACGTGATCTACGTACGGAGCGCGGATCCCCTGGTTTCCGTCGCCGCTCCGACGGTGCGTCTTCCCTTCGACGTGTACGCCTACTCGCTGAGCGTCATCAACTACGCGTTCGGCATCGTGAGTCTGGTGGGACTCCTGATAGCCGTTCACGTCGCGGTAATCCACGTCCGCTTGGTCAGCGACGTAATGCGTCTGCGAATACGAGACGTTCGAACGGCCGCGGTCGAACTCACGCCGCTCGCGCGGTTCGACGTCGTCATCTCGTTGGGGTGGTTCGCCTCTCTGACCTTCGGGATGGTGATCTTGATCGCCACCGAGTACGATCCTTGGACGGATCCGCTGTTTCTATCGACGTTCCTCCTCGTGTTCCTGTTCGGCGTCGTCCTGTTCGCGGTCCCGCAGCTTTCGATCCACACCGCCCTTCAGTCGGAGAAGCGGACGCTCTTGGGCGAGATCGACGCGAAGTACGAGCGCATGTACGAAGACCTCTCCAGTACGGGCGATTCGGAACACTCGTCCGAGGAGGTCTCGACACGGTTGGACGTCCTCGAGGCCCGTCGGCGGAACGCGACGGAGATCCGAACGTGGGCGTACGACCTACCGGGCGTGGCGTCGCTCCTGGTCTCGTCGGTGATTCCGCTGATCCTCCAGTTCGGCCAGATGATCGCGTGACCGGGGTGCGTCACGGGAGGCGATACGCCCGCTTGCTCGCGTCGCTACCGCAACGCCGCATGAACCGGCGTGAGTCTCGGTCGTCAACACCCGGGCGCGTGTCAATGGCCGTTTCGGGTGACCTGATAGCGCGGGAGACCGCCTCTGAGGCTCCGGCCGCGAGAACGCGCGCGGGCCGGGAAGCGTTCGGCTCGCCTCACCAAACCGGCGCGAGCAGTACCGCGACCGTCGCCGAGATGAAGACGAGCTTCAGGGCGGTGTTGACGGCGATCACCTTCGTGCCGAACTCGGCGCCCCAGATCCCGTACTGGAAGGGGATCGAGCGCCGGAAGGTGGAGACGGCGAACGAGAGGATACCGCCGATGAGCAGGCTCGCGACGGCGGTCCGAGTGGTGAACACGCCGGCCTCGGTCCCGGCGAGGGTCACGGCCCCGGCCGTCGTGTCGAGCGTGTAGACGGCGATCACGGGGACCGCGGCGCCGGGCAGGCCGAGGACCCCGGTGATCGGCTCGGCGACGCTCGTCAGGGCCTCGACGTCGTAGTTGGTGACGAGCGCGATCACGAGCGTGTACACGACCGCGAGGCGCGGGACGATCCGGCGGAGGGTCGACCACGACTTCTCGCCGGCCTCCCGGACGCGTTCGCGGCTCGTTCGCTCGTCGTCGTCGGGCCCGCTCGCGTCGACGTCGGCGAGCGCGGCGCGGTCCACGTTGCGCTCCGAGAGCAGGGCGCCGCCGGCGAGCACGCCCGTGACCGTGATCGCGAGGGCGATTCCGGCACGGGCGGAGACGTAGACGACTCCCGTCTCCGCGCCCAGGATCGGGATCAACACCGGGATGTAAAACGTGAACACGTGCTGGACGAAGCCGAAGAACGTGTTGATGGTGACGGCGACGAGCGTCGCTCGGTCGTCGAGTAGGCCCGACTCGCGGTACTCGGCGAGCGTAGCGTAGCCCGCGGTCGTCGACGCCGCGGTCGTGAGGATCGCGGTGCCGACCTCGTCGGGGAGGTTCGCGGGCCGGGTGAGCCACCCGGCCAGCCCGGCGACGTACCGGATCAGCCCGAACGCGACGGCGACGTTGGCGGCGAAGACGCCGATCGCGATGAACGCCGCGATCCGCGCGAGCCGCGGGGCGACCTCGGCGAGCAGGGCGACGACCTCGGCGGCGACCGATTGCACGACCGGCGGTACGCGACCGCCAACCTAATGCGCGTCGAAACGGGCGGACGGGCGAGCGGTTTCGGAACGGCCAGCGATCCGGGCCGGCGGCCCCCTCGGACCACCGAGCGATCCCGATTCGACGGCCGTCCCGGACCGCCGAGCGCTCGCGGGGCTTATGAGACCAGCGCGCGAACCCCTCGCCGATGGCACCCGCGGAGGACGACATCTCGATCGAGGAGAAGCGCGTGTACGCCGGGACGGCGGACCGCACCGACGCGTACGTCGCCACCGGGAACGGGGTCGTCCGGGTGGCGCTGTCGGCGGACAAGGTCGGCGCGTTCGACATGGTCGCCCGCGATCCGGCCCGCGACGTCGCCGTGCTCCCCCGCGACGGCGACCCGGACCTCGTCGGGATCGCGACGGCGGACGGCCTGCGAGTCGCCCGCGTCGACGACGACCCCGAGTTCGGCCGGAGCGCGGGCGACGCGGCCCCGGCGGTCGCGGTCGGCGCCCACGACGGCGCGTTCCTCGTCGCCCTAGAGGACGGCGGGATCGATCGGGTCGCGGTCGGTGGCGGGGACGCCGGCCCGACCGCGGGGGTCACCCGGCTCGGGTCCGTGTCGGAGCCGCGCGCGGTCGACGGCCCCCTCGTCGCGGCCGCGGACGGGGTGCACCGGGTCACCGGGAGCGAGGGCGCGGGTGAAGACCTCGCCCTCACCGCGGTCGGCCTCGACGACGCCCGCGACGTCGCCGGCGCGGGGATGCCTCTCGCAGCGACCGGGTCGGGGCTCTACTGGCTCGGTAACGGCTGGATGACGGCGCTGGAAGGGACCGCCGAGGCGGTCGCGGCCGACGGCGACGGCCACGCGCTGGCGGTCGTCGACGGCGAGCTTCTGGTCCACGCCGGCGACGCGTCGGGGGCCGTCGCGTGGGACGCCGAGACGTGGCGACTCGCCGACCTCCCCGTGGACGAGGAGGCCGTCGCGCTCGGCTACGGGCCCGGGATCTCCGTAACCGTCACCGCGGCCGGCACGCTCTGCGTCGACGCGGGGGACGGCTGGCGACACCAGGTGGTCGGCGTGCGGGACGTCGCGGGCGTCGCGCTCGCGGTCGTCGAATAGCGTGTCGATCGATTATAAACGGTTGCTGCCGCGGTGAGTATCTAACAAGATCCGACCGTTCGTTTATAAATAACTGCTGGTGGCGGATCGATGGTGTCTGCCTGCAAAGCCCCAGCCGTGAGGCGGTCACACGCTCGCTGCGCGCTTCAGTCGCTCGTTTCACTCGCTCCTTCCAGTGCTTACATCGCCTGTGACCGCCTCACGGCTGCCCCTTTGAGTCCCGCCCCGCACGGCACCGCGGCCTCACGCCTCCCCAGCCTCGCGGCTCCCTTCGGTCGCCGCGTCCCTCGCGCGTGCTCCTCGCGCCCGCTGGGCGCTCGGAGGCACGCGCCGACCGCAACGTTCGTTTATAAATGAGCGACCGTCTCTGACCCGGCTCCCCCTACGCGGTCGGCAGCTGGATCTCCTCGCCGTCGGCGTAAACGGTGGGGTTCCGGAGGATCCCGTCGAGGTGGATCGGGGCGTCCGTCTCCCCGCCGATCCCCGCGTCGTCGCCGATCGCGATGTGGACCGTGCCGCCCGCCTTCTCGTCGAGCAGGACGGAGCCGACCAGTTCGTCGACGCCGACGTTGGTTCCGATCCCGAGCTCGGCGAGGTTGTACGCGGCGTCGCCGACCGACTCCGCGGCCGCCTCGACGTCGGCGCGGATCGCGTCGTCGTCGATGCTCGTGACGAGACCGTCGTCGACCTCGAAGGCGAGCGTCTGGTCCTCGTCGAGCAGGCCGTGGGGCATCATCGTCCCGTCGACGACGAACGTCCCGGTCGCGGTCTCGGGCGCGACGAACACCTCGCCGGCCGGCAGGTTCGAGAAGTCGCCCGGGTCGCGGACCATCCCGGTGTCGGAGAGCCACTCGCGCTCGCCGATCCCGAACGTGATATCGGTGCCCTCGGGCGAGGTCACGCGCACTTCGTCGGCGTCGGCGACCTGCGCGAGGACGTCGTCGCACGCGGCCTCGATGGCGGCGTAGTCGGCGTCGAGCCCGGTCGCGAACACGTCTTCGGTGATGCCCGGAAGCGTCGCGCCGCGGGCGCCGGCGTCGCAGGCGGCCCCCCGAGCGCGGGTGTGGCTGAGGCTCTTCGTCGTCGGCGCGAGGAAGACGTCGCTCTCGGCCATCGCGGCCGCCACGGGCGCGGGCGGCTCGGTCCCGTGCTGCTCGGCCGGCGGGTACCGGAGGACCGTCGCGTCGTCGGTGACGGCGGTCGCGGCCGCGTACAGGGCCGCGCCGATCGGTTCGCGTTCGTCGTCGGTGACGACGACGACCGACTCGTCTTGCGCGACGTTCAGACACTGGTTCACGGCGGTCTCCGCCGCCTCGGAGAGGGTCGGTGACATACGCGATGATCGGTTCTCACGGGCGTTAGGCCTTCGGGTCCGCTTTATTTACTCTCTTACGAAACTCAGTTACATTGTCGGGTCGTCCGAATTTACCGACCCGTTACTCACGCCGTAGTTAATTTCTTGCCAGAATACTCGAAAAGATTATGCCATTACGGAATGGAGTGAACGCCATGATACGCGTGGGCGTCAACGGCTACGGCACGATCGGCAAGCGGGTCGCGGACGCGGTCGCGGCCCAGCCCGACATGGACCTCGTCGGCGTGACGAAGACGACCCCGAACTACGGCGCCGAGGCCGCGATCCGACGCGGCTACGACCTCTACGCGGCGATCGAAGACCGGGTCGGCGAGTTCGAGGACGCGGGCGTCGGCGTGACCGGGACGCTCGCCGACCTGCTCGACGCCGTCGACGTCGTCGTCGACTGCTGTCCCTCCGGGATCGGCGAGCGCAACCGACCGACGTACGAGGCCCACGACGTGCCAGCGGTCTACCAGGGCGGCGAGGACGCCGCGATCGCCGACGCCTCGTTCAACGCCCGCGGGAGCCACGAGGGCGTCTGGGACGCCGACTCGCTCCGCGTCGTCTCCTGTAACACCACCGGGCTCTCCCGACTCCTCGCGCCGCTCGACGAGACGTACGGCGTCGAGAAGGCGCGCGTGACGCTCGTCCGCCGCGGCGGCGACCCGAGCGAGACCGACCGCGGGCCGATCAACGACGTCGTGCCCGATCCGAAGACCGTCCCCTCCCACCACGGTCCCGACGTGAACACGATCCTCCCGGGCGTGGACGTCGACACGGCCGCGCTGAAAGCGCCGGTCACGGCGATGCACACACACAGCGTCAACGTGACCCTCGAGGCGGAGCCGACCGCCGCCGCGGTCGCGGCCCTCCTCGGCGGCGAGGGCCGCCTGTTCCTGATCCCCGAGCGCGCCGGGATCGACGGCGCCGGCGCGCTGAAGGACTACGCCGCCGACGTCGGGCGACCGCGCGGCGACCTCTGGGAGAACTGCGTCTGGGAGGAGTCGATAAGCGTCGAGGGCCGAGACCTCTACCTGTTCCAGAACGTCCACCAGGAGGCCGACGTCGTGCCGGAGAACGTCGACGCGATCCGGGCGCTGGCGACGGACACGCCCCGCGCGGAGTCGATCGCCCGGACGGACGAATCGCTCGGGATCGGCCTCGAAAGCCTGCTCTCCGACGGCGGTACCGGGCGAAGCCCGCTCACGGCCGACGACTGACTCGCTCCGCGCCGGCGACGGCAACTCTCACTCCGACGGCGACTCTCACTCCGACGACGGCCGCGTCACGAGAAACGTTCTCCCGCCGCGGCGCTCCAGTGCCACCTCGCTCCCGCGCACGCGGTTCGTACGGACGCGGTCGGCGATCCGGTCCGTTCGACAGTCGGTGACGTCCACGCGCGTCGGCGTCGCGTATCGGGGCCGATCGTGTGTACTCGCGCTCATACCTCAGCGTTCGGGGGGATCGCCCGTATAAGCGAGCCATGCCCGGAGTGAAAGTGAAAGTAAACTCATCGGCGGCGAACGCCGCCGATCCCGGCGGCGCGGACCTACCGACGGAGCCCCGCCTCTTCGTCCCCCTCGACGAACCGGACGGTGAAGTAGTCGTACCCGCCGTAGGCGGCGTCGAGCGCGCCGAGCCACCAGTTCCAGCGCTCGACGACCGAGGAGCCGTCGGGCGCGTCGTCGAGGTGATCGACCACGCCGTCGACGGTGAGCGCGTGCCCGCGGTCCTCGGAGGGTCGACCGGAGTCGGCGAGGTCGCAGGCCGCCCGGGCGACCGCCCGCCGCTCGGCCTCGGTGCCGCCGAACGCTTCCTCCAGCGCGCTCTCTAGACGCGTTCTGTCCATACCCGGGACTAGGAGAGCCGGGTATATGAGTCGCGTGGTAGGGGGTGACACGTCCGGTGTCGACGAGGGCATGCCCGAGGCCGCCGTCGGGGGTTACAGCCGCGCCGCGAGCGCGAGGAAGAGGAGACTGAACGGCGCCGTCAGGAGCGTCAACAGCGCGCCGGCGGCGCCCTCTCCCGTCGCGACGGCCATCGTGACGCCCACGACGAGCGAGGCGGAGCCCAGGATCGCGAGGATGACGCGTTCCGGGACGCTGGCCCGATCGGGACCGTCGCTCCGTGCGAGCGCCTCCTCGATGCCCCGCTCGATGTCGTCCGCGAGCTCGGTCGGGACGAATAGCCACGGGGTCGACCGGTACCACGCGTTCCCGCGGTAGGCGAGCAGGAAGACGGTCGCCCACGGGAGGTCGATCCGCCGCGTCCGGACCACGGCGCCGAGGTCGTCCGAGCGCGTTCGGTCGTGGCTCCTGTCCGTCCGCTCGATCGTCCCGGCGGTCGGGTCGAGCCGCAGATCCGTCCCGCGCGAGCCCGCGATCATCGGAAGGAACACGAAGAGCGAAACGAGCATCGGGGCGAACCCCGAGAACAGCGACGGCGAGGCCGAGAGCGGACCGGGGCCGATAGCCGCCACCGCCACCGCGAGCACGGCTCCGGCCCCGGCGACCGTCCAACCGGCGCGGAAGCGAGCGGGGTCGAACGAGTAGTCGCCGAACTGCGAGAGGAGCTCTCGGCGCCGCTCCGGCGAGGTCCGGTCGTACGCGACGACCCAGTAGAGCAGCGACATCGGGCCGCCGACGAAGAGGACGACGGCCATCGCCCACGTCGACGACGGCGGTCCCTCCCCGCCGAGCAGGGAGGCGGCGACGCCGACGCCGACGAACAGCAGCGCGGCGAGGACGAGCCCGCCCGCGGTCACGGTCGCGCCGAGCGCCAGCGAACGCAGGCGCTCGAAGCGGACCGGGCCCCATTCGACGGCGCGATGCGATTCGGCGGCGGAGTCGGTCGCGTCGCTCTCGGCGGCGGAGTCGGTCGCGTCGCTCTCGGCGGCGGAGTCGGGGGTGTCACTCTCGGCGGCGGAGCCGGCGGTGTCACTCTCGGCGGCGGAGCCGGCGGCTGCCGAGACCGTCTCCTCGGCCGAGGAGGGCGAATCGGAGGGCACGCCGTGTGTATAGCGCGCTTGAGGTGTTAAATCCCGACGCCCGGGCCGTCCCGGCGAATACTTATTCCGCGGACGGCTACCCGAGGGCATGACAGACTGGCACGCCGTCGGCTACGGGTTCGTCGTGATGCTGATCGCCGGGCTGCTCGCGACGTTCGCCCCAGTAGTCGGCCACGTCGGTGCCGGACTGATCGGCGGGTTCGTCGCCGGCTACGTCGCCGGCGGGGGGCTCCTCTCCGGGACGTGGCACGGCCTGCTGGCCGGCTCCGTGAGCGGGGTCGTCGTCACCCTCCTGCTGGCCGCGTTCGGCGGGCTCGTGGGGCTCGCCGGCGGGCCGGTCGGGAGCCTCTTCGGTGGCGCGGGGGTCCTCGTCGTCGGCCTGTTCCTGACGTTCCTGTTCGCGATCGACTCGGCGCTTGCGGGGGCGATCGGCGGCGTGCTCGGCGACTGACCGGATAAATAGAAGCGGAGCGAACGGCGACGCGGTCGCCGGCGTTCAGGCGGACTGCGCCGCGTCGAGCACGGCCTCGTAGTCGGGCTCGTTCGTCGGGTCCTCGGCGACCCAGTCGTAGACGACCTCGCCCGCCTCGTCGAGCACGAAGACGGCGCGATTGGCGATGCCGTGGAGCCCCAGTTCGGCGATGTCCATCTCCAGGTCGTACGCCCGGATCGCGTCGCCGCCCATGTCGCTCACGAGGTCGAACTCGATGCCGTGTTCCTCGCGGAACGCGCCCTGCGAGAACGGGGAGTCCGCGCTGATCCCGAAGATCGTCGCGCCGGCCTCGTCGAAGGCGTCGGCGTGCTCCTGAAACGCGACCATCTCGTTCGTACAGGGCGGCGTGAACGCCCCGGGGAAGAACGCGAGCACGACCGCGCCGTCGCCGAGGTGGTCGTGAAGCTCGAACGGTTCGTGGTCGCTCGTACCGATCTTCGCTGAGATGTCGGGTGCGGTGTCACCAGTAGAAACCATCGGCACGCAATACGTGCGATTCGGTCAAAAGGCTTGCCGCACCCCCGTTCGGATCCGGTACCGCTCGCGCCGCGTCACGCGAGTCCGGAACGGGCATCCGATCCCCCGCTACTTCCGGTCCAGGTACTCCTGTTGAACGGCGACGATCTCGGCCGAGTCCTCGCAGTCGGCGTACCGCCGAAGCGGCTCCTCGTTGAGGTCGAGGAACGTCTCTCCCCACGTGAACTTCGCCATGACTCGCTCCGCGTGGTCGGGCTCACCGAGGATCGCGAGCGCGGCCGCGAACGCCTCCACCGTCGTGAGCCGCATCGGTCGGCCGAAGTTCACGGGGTTGCCGGCGACGAGGTACGGGAGCGCGCGGTGCTCGCCGGGGAGGCTGAACATCTTCTCGCCGGCCGACTCCCACGAGCAGTCCAGCGCGACGAGCGCGTTCTCGCGGGCGAGTTCGGCGTCGGCGGGTGAGAGGGCGCGCTCGGCGTGCGGGTTGAGCACGACCCCGTAGGGAGTCGCGCGGTCCGAGCGGTGCAGCTCGGCGAGGTCGAACCGCGCGAGCTTCCGGGCCGTGCACTTGTCGGGGTCGTCGTCGCCCTCGTACCGGACGTGCAGGTCCACACCCGGCGTTCGCGGGAGCCGCGTATAAGCCGTGCGGACGGGACGAGGCGAAAAAATGTCGCGGCGGTCGTTCCCGCCCGATCACGGGGCGCGAGTCCGCGTCACGAACGGGCCGCGGTCGTCGCTTTCCGGCGGGACGCGCGTTTGCGTCCCGATCGGCTCCGATTCGCCTTCGGTTGTGGGTTCACTCATCGCGGTCAGTGCTCGTGGTCGACCACGTAAATGAGTTCGGCTGAAAAAATCATTATTTCGCATATTTCCTAATATGTGTTTGCTTACTATCTCTGACTTTGCTTATACGTTTTCTAAACACGCTTTCAACTGGACGTTAGGCTGGTTTGTAAAGGCATGACGGGAGACGGATTCGCCGTCGCGGTCTCCACGCTCCGCGGGGTGTCCCGAATACCGTCAAACCGGCCCGGTACCGGCGGGGTTTTTCCTCGTCGCCCCGCAGGAGTCCGTATGGAGCTGTTCGCCGTCCCGGACCTCCCGGAGATCCGGGAGGGAGACGACCTCGCGGCCATGATCGACGAGCGCGTCGACCTCCGCGAGGACGACGTCGTCGTCGTCGCCAGCACCGTCGTCTCTAAGGCCGAGGGACGGACGTTCGACCTCTCCGACTTTCCGGCCGGGCCGCGCGCGAACGAGGTCGCCGACCGGCTCGCGGAGCTCTCGGGCGAGGAGAAGGACCCGCGCTTCGCGCAGGCCGTCATCGAGGAGTCGACGGAGCTCATCATGGAGGCGCCGTTCCTCCTGACGGCGACGCGCTTCGGCCACATCGGCGTCAACGCCGGGATCGACCGGTCGAACGTCCCCGACGGCGACCTGCTGCTGCTCCCGGAGCGCCCCTCCGAGAGCGCGGAGCGGATCCGCGAGGGGCTCGCGGCCGACCGGGTGGTCGTCAGCGACACCTGCGGGCGACCGTTCCGCCACGGCCAGCGCGGGGTCGCGATCGGCTGGGCCGGCCTGCCGGCGAGCCGCGACTGGCGCGGCGAGCGGGACCGCGACGGCCGGGAGATGGGCGTCACCGTCCAGAACGTCATCGACGAGCTCGCCGCGGCGGCGAACCTCGTCGCCGGCGAGGGCGACGGCGGGACGCCGGTCGTCGTCGTCCGGGACTGGACGTTCGGCGACCACGAGGGCTCTGAAAACCACTTCCGCGAGGTCGCGGGCGACTTCGTCCGGCAGGCGCTGCGCGACTGGAGCTACGAGGACAGCTGAACCGGAGCTACGAGGACAACTGACATGCTCGGTATCGAACTCACCCCCGAACACGACCTGCACCGCCTCGTCGACCTCGGCGTCCGCGCCGAGGAGGCCGGCTACGACGCCGTCTACTCGACGTGTCACTACAACAACCGCGACCCGTGGGCGTTCCTCTCGCAGCTCGCGACCGCCACGGAGTCGGTCCGGATCGGCCCGGGCGTCGCGAACCCCTACGAGACCCACCCCGTGACGCTCGCCTCCCGGGTCGCCACCGTCGACGAGCTCTCCGAAGGACGCGCCGTCTTCGGCCTCGGCCCCGGCGACCCCTCCACGCTGGCGAACCTCGGGCTCGCCGACGAGCGCGGGCTCCGCTCCGTGCTGGAGGCGTTCAAGACCGCGCAGAAGCTGTGGGCCGGCGAGCGCGTCGACCACGACGGCACCTTCGACGCCAGCGAGGCGGGGCTCAACTACGAGCCGCCGCAGGGCGCGGACATCCCGATCCACGTCGGCGGCGAGGGCCCGCACATGTGCCGGATGGCGGCGAAGCACGCGGACGGCCTGCTGTACAACGGCTCGCACCCGAAGGACCTCGAGTGGGCCCGCGAGCAGGTCGACGACGGGCTCGCCGACCGGCCGGATCACCGCGGCGGCTTCGACCTGATCGCGTACGCCGCGGTCTCGATCGACGAGGACGAGGACGCGGCCCGCGAGGCCGCCCGACCCCCGGTCGCCTTTATAACTGCGGGCGCGGCGCCGCCGGTGTTGAAGCGTCACGGGATCGACCCGGACGCGGCGTCCGAAATCGGCGAGCGCGTCTCCGCGGGCGAGTTCTCGGCGGCGTTCGACCTGGTGACGCCGGCGATGGTCGACGCGTTCTGCATGGCCGGCTCGCCGGCGACCGTCCGCGAGCGCGCGGCGGCCGTGGCCGACCACGCCGACGGGCTCGTCGTCGGCTCGCCGCTCGGCCCGGACCTGGAGTCGGCGGTCGACCTCGCGGCCGAGACCGTCGACGGCCTCTTTTAAATCCACCCCCGCGCTCCCGCGGTCCGAGAATCGAGAATCGCTCCTGAGAACTCGGGGCAGAGGTTCTTAAGCCGCTTCGGCCCAGTTCGGATCATGTCGAGCGACCGAGAGCGACGCCGGGGAGTTCGCGAGCGGTACGAGGCCCTCCTCTGGGCCACGATGGACCGCCTCGGCGTCTCCGAGTCGATAGAGCGCAAAATCCTGACGGCCGTCGGCATCCAGTTCCTCGTCACCGTCGGCATCTTCCTCACCCCGTTCGTCCTCTCCGGGGCCCTCGCGTCCGCGGTCTCCGGCACGCTGTTCCTCGGGGCGATCGCGGCGATCTACAACACGCTGCTCATCGTGCGCCGGGACTTCGTCGCGCCGCTCCGACGCCTCGAAGCCGGAGCCGACTCGATCGCGGCGGGCGACGTCCGTCGTGACGGGTCCGGCGATCAGGCGGACGAGCCGGTGGGCCGCGATCGTTCTGACGAGCGGGTTGTCCGCGATCGTTCTGACGGACCCGTGGGCCGCGACCAGCCCGACGAGATCGGCGGCCTCGTCCGCTCGTTCGTCGAGGTCGAACGCTACTTGGAGACCGTCTCGGCGCAGGCCGAGGCGCTCGCCGCGCAGGAGTTCGACGACCCGGTCCTCGACGAGGAGGTCCCGGGGGAGTTCGGCGACGCCTTAGACGAGATGGCCGCGAACATGGCGGCGTACACGGCCGAACTGGAGTCGGTCGTCGACGCGTTCGGAGACGCCGCCGAGCGCGCGCAGGCGGGCGACCTCACCGCGACGATCGACGCCGAGTCGCTCGGCACCGACGACGACCGGTACGCCGAGCTCGTCGGGAACTACAACCGACTCGTCGCGACGGTCGGCGAGACGATCGGCGATGTCCGGTCGTTCACCGAGGGCGTCGCGGCGTCGAGCGACGACGTGCGGGCGAGCATGGACGAGGTCGACGACGCGTCCGAGGAGGTCGCGCGGTCGGTACGGGAGATATCCGACGGCGCGAGCGAGCAGACGGACGACCTGGACGCCGTCTCGGCGGAGATGAGCACGCTGTCGGCGACCGTCGAGGAGATCGCCGCCTCCGCCGACGACGCGGCGACGACGGCCCGGAGCGCCGCGGACCGCGGTCGAGCCGGCCGGGAGGAGGCCGCCGAGGCGATCGCCGAACTGGAGACCCTCGAAGCGCGGATCGGGGAGACGGCGACCGCCGTCGAAAGCCTCGTCGACCGGATCGACGAGATCGACGAGATCGCGGCCGTGATCGACGGGATCGCGGAGGAGACGAACCTGCTCGCGCTGAACGCCTCGATCGAGGCTGCTCGGGCCGACGGCTCCGGCGACGGGTTCGCGGTCGTCGCCGACGAAGTGAAGGCGCTCGCGGAGGAGACCCGGGCCGAGGCGGCGGCGATCTCGGACCGGATCGACGGCATACAGTCGGTGTCGACCGACACGGCGGCCGACGTCGACGCGATGGAGTCGCAGGTGTCCGAGAGCGTCGGCGCGGTCGAGTCGACCCTCCGAGAGTTCGAGGAGGTCGTCGAGGACGTGACCGTGGTCGACGAGACGGTTCAGGAGATCAGCGAGGCGACCGACGACCAGGCCCGGACGACCCAGGAGGTCGTCGACATGGTCGAGGACGTGGCGGCGGTGAGCGGCCAGACCGCGAGCGAGGCCGAGACCGTCGCCGCGGCGGCGGCGCAACAGACCGCGAGCGTCTCCGAGGCGACCGACAGCGCGCACGCGCTCTCCGACCGGTCCGACGAACTCCTCGCGAGGCTCGACGAGTTCGAGGTGCCGGCGGAACCGGTCGCGGGGACGCCGCGGCCGACGGGGTCGGAGTCGGGGACGTCGGCCCGGACGCGGCCGGCCTCGACCGACGACTGAGCCCGGTCGCGACCGCGGTCGACGCCGTCGCAGAGGATCCGGTCGCGACCGCGGTCCACGTCGCCGCGGCGAGTGCGGTCGACGCCCGCTTACTGCTCGGAGCGACCGCGACCGCCGAGCGAGGGGATCTTCACGCCGATCTCCTGTAACAGGGCGCCGACCGCGGCGTAGCCGAGCGCGGCCACGGAGGCGACGATCAGGACCTGCCCGACGAGCACGAGCAGCGCCGAGAGCGGGTCTCCGGCGCCGAGGATGAGGTCGTTCAGGAAGATGTCGAGGAAGCGGCCGATGTCGCCGACGACCCGCGCGACGAAGTCGATGAGCGCGAACATGAACGGGCGTTGATCCGCGGGGTACTTGGGTGTTGAGTTCTCGGCCGGTGTCCCTTCGGAATACGGACGGCGCCCCGCTCGGAGGCGGGCCGACGCGACGGCTGCTCCCCGCCGAGTCGGTTCCGATAACCGAACGCCTTACACCGAACGGACACGGACGTGACGGTAATGAACGCGTTGACGGACCTGTTCGCCGAGAACACGCTCCTGTGGGTCCTCACCGGTGTCCTCGCGTACTCCGCGGCCGCGCTGTGGCTCCGGGACCGCGGGATACTGCCGGAGTCGGTCGGCGTCTCCGGTCCGATACTGACCCTCCGCACGCTCCGGGGCCGGGAGTTCCTCGACCGGCTCGCGGCCCCGAGACGGTTCTGGCGCGGGCTCGCGAACCTCGGGCTCGGCGGGGCCCTCGTCGCGATGATCGGGTCGTTCTTCCTGATCCTCTCGTCGGCGGCCTCGGCGCTGAACACCGCTCAGCCCTCCGCGATCCAGCAGCCGCAGAACTTCCTCATCATCCCCGGCGTCAACGACTTCCTGCCGCTGTCGGTCGCGCCCGAGATCATCGCCGGGCTCGCGGTCGCGATGGTCGTCCACGAGGGCGCGCACGGCCTGCTGTGCCGCGTCGAGGACATCGACATCGAGTCGATGGGACTCGTCTTCTTCGCGGTCCTCCCCGTCGGCGCCTTCGTCGAACCGGACGAGGAGGCGACGCAGGCGGCCTCCCGCGGCGCCCGCGCCCGGATGTTCGCGGCCGGCGTCACCGCCAACACGCTGCTCACGGTGCTCGTGTTCGCGCTGCTGTTCGGCCCCGTCGCCGGCGCCATCTCGCCGGCGCCCGGCTACGCCGTCGGCGAGGTGAACCCCGGTTCGCCGGCCGAGGCCGCGGGGCTCGCGGCGGGCGACCGGATCGTCGAGGTCGGCGGCGCGCCGGTCGACACGGCCGCCGAGTTCGAGGCCGCGCTCGCGGACGCGGGCGACACGGTGACGGTCACGGCCGACGACGGCGACGGGGAGCGCACCGTCGAGGTCGAGCGCTCGCTGCAGGCGGTCGGCTCCGCCGGCGGGAACCCCCTCGGCGTGATGATCGCGGAGGCGCCGCTGACCGTCGAGTCGGTGAACGGCGACCCGGTGGCGACCGAGCGCGGCTTCTACGAGGCCGTCGGCGACGCGGAGCGAGCCACGGTGTCGGTGAGGAGCGCCGGCGGCGACGGGGGCAACGCGACGACCGCGGAGATCCCGATCGGCGCCTACGCGCTCGGCGTGCAGGAGGACGGCCCGCTCGACGACGCCGGGGCGGCGCCCGGCGAGCCGCTGACGATCGTCTCGATCGACGGGGAGCGGATCCACGACGCCGGAGACCTCTCGGCGGTCCTCGGCGAGCGCGACCCCGGCGCGACGGTCGAGGTGATCGCCTACGACGCCGCGGACGAGCGGCAGACGTACGACGTCGAGCTGGCCCCGCACCCGAACCGCGACGGCGGGTTCGTTGGCGTCTCGGTGTTCCCCGGATCGAGCGGGCTCGCGCTCGACGACTTCGGCGTCTCCGAGTACCCCGCCGGCGCGTACCTCGAACTGCTCGGCGGCGACGGCGGCGAGGCCGCGGGCGACGGAATGGCGCTCGGCGGCCTGACCGACTCGCCGCTCGGGCTCGTGTTCGTCTCGCTCATCCTCCCGCTCGGCAGTCTCTTCGGGCTCCCGTTCAACTTCGCGGGGTTCACCGGCGACGTGACGAACTTCTTCGTCGTCGACGGGGCCTCCGGCGCGCTCGCCGGCGGGGTCTTCCTGCTCGCGAACCTCCTCTTCTGGACCGGCTGGATCAACATCCAGCTCGCACTGTTCAACTGCCTCCCGGCGTTCCCGCTCGACGGCGGGCGGATCCTCCGGATGGTCGCCGAGGCGGTGATCAGTCGGATCCCGCTCTCCGACCGGCACGCCGCGGTCCGGACGATCACCGTCTCGTCGGGACTCGTCATGCTCGCCGGGCTGATCGCGATGGTGTTCGGCAACCAGATCCTCGCGGCGCTCGGGCTGATCTGAGGCGGTGGCGCGTGCCTGCGAGTGGCCGCCGGAGGCCGCCGCGAGGAGCACGCGCGAGGTCGCCGGCGCTCCGCGCCGGCTGCCAGAGAATCTCCGATTCTCGCTGGAGTCGCGAACGGAGTGAGCGACGAGGCTGGGGAGGTGAGAGGTGCGGTTGCGGTGCTGTGCGGGGTGGGACTCAACGGGGCAGTCGCCGGCGGCTTCGCCGCCGGCTGCCAACGGCGCGAAGCGCCTCGCTGTCGCGAGGACGAGGCACGGCGGCTCGAGCACCGCAGACCGCGAACGGAGTGAGCGGTCGAGGAGCGTGGTTCGAGAGAGCTTCGCTCTCTCGTCACCGCCGGAAATCAGAGATTTCCGGCTAGCAGTCAGAGCGCAGAGCGTTCTAACGACATCACGAAAGGCGCTCCGCGCCTTTCGAACGACAGCGAGCCGCGCGAGTAGCGAGGGCGACCGAAGGCAGCCCTCGACTGACGAGCGGCCGGTAGGCCGCGAGCTCCTCGCGGCTGGGGTTTTGGAGGTGGTCGCCGTCGATCCGCAATCTCCATACTGTCCGAGACACGTCAGCCCGGCTCTGTTGAGGTTCTCAATAAGTGATAATTTAAACAAGTTGTGCTGAATACAGTGCGCGTATCGGTCACGGAGCGGTATATCTAAATGGATTTGTCACTCGAATTAATTTGAAGTTTTTTTATGATTTAGAGTGAGATATGTTCATCCGTCAAGAAGCCAGTAGTGCGATTAAAGATATAACTAAAATAATCACCGCGAGTACGATAGCACTACCACCTACGATTAATGTCGTTGAAGCCGAGAGATTGATATCAAATCGAGCCTGTAGCCTTCGCCGGCTTAGAGGGAACGCAAGCACGCCGGCGAACAAGAATAATAATCCGACAACTACGAGAGTTGCTCCACCGGTGTGTGTTCCGACCAGTATCGCATTACCGCCGACCCACCATGTAGTGATGCTTGCGAGCACCAAGCCGAAACCGACCAGATAGCCTACAACCGTTCGGAACAAGATATTCGGATATGATCGGCCGGAAGAATAAAATTTAGTACAAATAAGCATGCTCGGATACAATACGTTTCTCAACAATCGGTGCGGATGGAGTACTCACTTGCTGACTACATGCTCCGAGTCGGTCACAACGTTTCTGTCGGAACCAGCGGAGCTCTTGATGACATTGCTGCATACAGAGCGCGAGTCTTACACGATGACTCGGTCGGTTCGAGGCTGTTCAGTGCGGTCAGTTCAGGTGACTCACTGAACAAACCACGTACCAAGAATCGGCTGACTGATCGCCTCAAGGGACCCGTAGATCGTCCGGTTCACTTGCTCTAGTCGGATTCGTTGGTAGCCGTCGGTTCGACCGGGAAGACCTGCGTGTCAGGTGCGTCGAGTGGGCTGTCCGAGCCGGTCAGCCACACGGTGAGGTAGACGACGCAGGCCGCGATGACAGCAATAGGAAGCTGGAGAGTGAAAACGCCGTAAATGAGTGTGACGATGATCGTTGCGCGAGCGGCTGTCTTTCGGTTGGTACCTCCGTAGTACGCGAATATTGCGACGACGAAGGACGCGATTGCAACGCCCGTGCCGAGAAGGAGTTCTTGGGTGATAATCACCGAGTAAAGGAACGCAGTGACACCAAGCAAGACGAATGC
This sequence comes from Halorubrum sp. Hd13, assembly GCF_002252755.1. GTDB lineage: Archaea > Halobacteriota > Halobacteria > Halobacteriales > Haloferacaceae > Halorubrum. Next base: position 74,362 of record NZ_NHOY01000105.1, read on the forward strand.
TGCTACAAGATGGACACGTTTCAGGGAGGGCATGCAACTGACGTTCTTTACGATATGTTAAAAAACGGGTGTTCTCAATTTGGATAGAGACTGAACACCGCGATTGCAGTAGTAAATACGCAGCCACACTGAGCAGCTGATTCAGCCGAAAGTAGCTGAAAGAGACGAAGCCGCTGCGCTGACTGCACCTCTGTATTCAGCAATCGGTGCCTATCAGTCCGAGAGGACTTCAGCAGAACAGTCTGAGTACACTCGCTGTTGAGGTGCTCTCACAGGGCGAGGGAAACGCGTTTCCCCGACGGGCGTGACACCACCGTATGACCCACTCGCGGACGGTCGAGCTCGAGGGCCACATCATCGACAGCGGGACGATGCAGCGCTGTTTCGGCGCGGTGATGGACCTCGGCGGCTCCTTCGACGTCGAGCGGTTCGACGTGGGAAAACACGAAGATGAGGAGTCCTACTGCCGGATGACGGTCTCGGCCGACGACGCGGAGACGCTCCGGGCGATCCTCCACGAGCTCCACCAGAACGGCGCGGTGCTCGAGAGTCCGACCGACGTTGACCTCGTCGCGGCCCCCGAAGACAGGGTCGTGCCGCCCGACTTCTACTCCACCACGAACCACCCGACCGAGGTGCTGTACGACGGGGAGTGGACCGAGGTCGAGCGGATCGAGATGGACTGCGCGCTGGTCGTGGAGCCGGACGGCGGTCCGAACGGCGAGCCGCGAGCGCACACGAAGGTGCTCAACGCGGTCGAGGAGGGTGACCTGATCGCGACCGACCAGTCGGGGATCCGAGTGCGGCCGCCGGAGCGCCCGCGGAGCGGCGGCGGCGCCTTCGGCTTCATGCAGGGCGGGGTCTCCGCGGAGCGGCCCTCCGAATCCACCATCCGCGAGGTCGCCGCGGAGTTGCGCGCGGTGAAGCGCTCGGGCGGCACCGTGATGGTCGTCGCGGGGCCGGCCGTGATCCACTCGGGCGCGGGCGACGCGCTCGCGGACCTCGTCGCCGCGGGGTTCGTCGACGCGCTCTCGGCCGGGAACGGCTTCGCGACGCACGACCTAGAGCGCTCGCTGTACGGCACGTCGCTCGGGATGGACGTCGAGACGCTCGAACACCCGCGGAAGGGGCACAAACACCACATCTGGACCATCTCGGAGATCATCCGCGCGGGCGGGATCGAACCCGCCGTGGAGGAGGGGATCGTCACCGAGGGCGTGATGTACGAGTGCGTCGAGCGCGACGTCGACGTCGTCCTCGCGGGCTCGATCCGCGACGACGGTCCCCTGCCGGACACGATCACCGACGCCGTCGAGGCGCAGAACGCGATCCGCGAGCAGGCCCACGAGGCCGACATCGTGATCATGCTCGCGACGCTGCTCCACTCGGTCGCCGTCGGCAACTGCCTCCCGTCGACGACGAAGACCGTCTGCGTCGACATCAACCCGGCGACCGTCACCCAACTGCTCGACCGGGGCTCGGCGCAGGCAGTGGGGATGGTCACCGACATCGGGACGTTCGTGCCGACGCTCGCGGAGTTCGTGCTGGAGGACGGGGACGACATCGAGACCGGGAACGGGGGCGACATCGAGGCCGGGAACGGCGGCGATGTCGATGCCGGGAACGGGGACGACATCGAGGCCGGGAGCGGGGGCGATGAGGCGTGAATGTCGCGCTTCGACCGTACGATCCCGCGAGCGACGCCGACGACCTGTACGAGTGTAAGCTCGCCTTCGAGCGCGGGCTCGGCGCGAACACCGGCGGCGACGACAAGGCGGCCGTCTACGAGAGGAAGCTCACCGACGAGTACCGGAAGGAGTGGCTGGCGTGGGTCGAGCGATGCGTCGCCGACGACGAGCGGTGCGTGGCGGTCGCGGTCGACGAGGGGGAGGGCGAGTCGGTCGTCGGCTACGTCTTCGTGCTTCCCGAGCGGCTGGCGATGATCTGGGACGCGGCCGTGATAAACGAGCTCTACGTCGCCCCGGAACACCGCGGCACGGGCGTCGCCGACGACCTGATGGCCGCCGCCGTCGACCTCGCGGGCGACCAGTCGCTCCCGCTGGACCGGGTGGTGCTCGACGTCGACCCCGCGAACGAGCGCGCCCGGGCGTTCTACGACCGCCACGGCTTCGAATCGTGGGGCGAGATGGTCGCGCGACCGGTCGACCGCGACTGAGTCGCGGCCGCGCGACGCCGTTCCGAAGGTACAAGCCTCCCTGCCCGTTCCCCGGATCCATGTACGACATCGGCATCGTCGGCTGCGGCGTGATCGGGACCCGGCTCGCCGCCGCGGTCGACGCCCACGATCGGTACGAGCTCGCCGCGGCCTGCGACCTCGACGCGGACCGGGCCGCCTCCCTGGCGGCCGACTACGGCACGGCGTCGACGGCGACAATGACCGATCACGCGGCGCTCGCGGAGCGAGAGGGGCTCGACGCCGTCTACGTCGGCGTCCCCCCGGTCGCTCACGAGGCGGTGGTCACCGACGCGCTCGACGCCGGCCGCCACGTGATCTGCGAGAAGCCCATCGCGGCGGACGCCGAGGCGGGCCGACGGATGAGCTCCCTCGCCGCGGACCGGGACCTCGCGACCGCGGTGAACCTCCCGTTCCGGTACACGCCGGGATTCGTCCGGCTGCGGGAGCTGGTCGAGGCGGGCGCGATCGGCGACCCGCGCCGGATCGAACTCCGCTTCCGCTTCCCGCAGTGGCCGCGCGAGTGGCAGGACGTCGCGTGGCTGGAGTCGCGCGAACAGGGCGGCCCGCTGCGGGAGGTCGGGACCCACTTCCTCTTCGGCGTCCGGGAGCTGTTCGGCGCCGTCGACGCGGTGAGCGCGGACGTCGGCTACGCGGGGCCGGACGCGTACGAGGACGACGTCGTCGGGACGTTCCGGGCCGACGGCGTTCGGGGGACGATCGACCTGCTCTGCGACCACGAGGGCGAGGAGGAGAACGTCGTCACGGTCGTCGGGGACGACGGGTCGCTCTCGCTGACTGAGTGGCACCGGCTCGTTCGCGACCGCGGCCGCGAGGGCGAGCGGACCCTCGTCGACGAGCGCGGCGACACCACCGCGGCGCTGCTGACCGAGTTCGCGCGGGCGATGGACGGCGACGGGGGCGACCTCGTCTCCTTCGGGGAGGCGACCCGGGTCCAGGCGGCGCTCGAAGCGATCCACGCGTCGGACGGGGACCGCGTCGCCCTCGACGGCTGACGGCGGACCGGAACCGCAGGACGTGAGAACGCCGGACAGGAGTTATATGCGTGCCGCCGCGACCTTCGGATATGAGCTATCTCGTGGCCACCGACGGATCGACTGAGAGCGATGAGGCGGTCCGGTACGCCGCGCGTCAGGCGGTCGCGTTCTACGAGACCCTCGAGATCGCCCACGTGTTGACGCCGGACTCGGAGCTCGTCGACGGAACGATCGTCCTCCCGGGCGAGGAGGCCGCGGTCGAGGCCGGCCAGAGCGTCCTCGCCAACGCCGAGACGGTCGCCGAGGAGGCGGTCGGCGACGAGTCCATCGACGTGGAGACGCAGCTGCTCACCGGTCGCCCGGCCGACGCGATCGCCGACTACGCCGCCGAGGCGGACGTCAACGCCATATACGTCGGTCACCGGGGGCTGAGCGAGGAGCGCGAGCAGGTCGTCGGCAGCGTCGCGAAGAGCGTCGTCGACAAGGCGGACGTGCCGGTGACTGTGATCCGGTAGCGTCGGCCGCGATCGCCGCGCTCGACGGGCGAGGAGTGCCGACCGAGGACGTCCGCGGCGGCCGCGGCGTCAGAGACGACGGCAATGACCACCAGTACCGGGCCTTCAAAACCGTCGCCCGCGTAACATGAGGTGATGTCTGAGGAAGTACTCGTCACGGCGGACTGGGTGGAATCGAACCTCGACGCGTTTCAGGACGACGACTCCGATCACCGGCTCGTCGAGATCAACAATCCGACCGTCACAGACGAGTCGGAGTACACGCCGTACGAAGAGGGGCACATCCCCGGCGCGCTGAACTTCGAGTGGGACGAGGTGTTCACCGATGAGACGGAGCGCGACATCGTCTCCAAGGCGGACTTCGCGGCCCGCAACGGGGAAGCCGGAATCGACGCCGACACGACGGTCGTCGTCTACGGCGGCGGCCGCGTCCCGAACTGGTTCGCGCTGTTCGGCTACTGGATCTACAAGTACTACGGTCACGATGACGTCCGCGTTATCGACGGCGGGAAGGGGTACTGGGTCGCCAACGACTACCCGCTCACGACCGAGGAGCCCGACTTCACGCCGCGCGACTACGAGGCCCGCGGCCCCTTCGAGAACGTCCGCGCCTATAAGGACGACATCGACAAGGCGATCGAAGAGGGGATCCCGATGGTCGACGTCCGCTCGCCCGAGGAGTTCTCCGGCGAGGTCATCGCGCCCGAAGGACTCAACGAGACGGCCCAGCGCGGCGGCCACATCCCCGGCGCCAGCAGCGTCCCGATCGGGACCACGCTGAACGAGGACGGCACGTTCAAGAGCGCCGACGAGCTCCGCGAGCTGTACAGCGAGGCCGGCGTCGACGGCGACGAGTCCACGATCACCTACTGCCGCGTCGGCGAGCGCTCGTCGATCGAGTGGTTCCTCCTGCACGAACTGCTCGGCTACGACGACGTCCGTAACTACGACGGCTCGTGGACCGAGTGGGGCAACCTCGTCGGCGCGCCGATCGAGACGGGCGAGTAAGCGGCGCTCGGTCGCCGCCGTCGACCCGCTGACGCTATTTAAATAAGTCACTAAGCGAGGAGGACGCCGCGCACGCCCGTTCGGCGGCAAGGTCTCCGCGGTGTCGGCCGCCGACCGTCCGGGTCTGCCGGCCACCCGGGCCGCCGCCGACAGGGCCTTGCGGCGAGAGCCCGTATCCGGGATCGAACATGGGTGCGGACGACCACGCCCCGACGCCGCCGACGGTCCCGGATCCGGAGGCGATTCGGTCGGTCACCGGGTCGCCGACCGAGGCCGGCACCGTGGTCTGGCACCGCGAGGACCTCCGGATCGCGGACAACCCCGCGCTCGCGACGGCCGCGTCCGCGGCCGCGGCGACGGAGCGAGATACCGACGAGGCGGCGACCGCGGAGGACGCTGACGGGACGGCGGCCGCGGAGGACGCCGACCCCGTCGTTCTCCCGCTGTTCGTCTTCGATCCCGCCTTCTACGGCGACCGCGGCCTCGCGTGCGACGCCCGGATCGCGTTCCTTCACGACTCCCTGCGCGACCTCGACCGACAGTACCGCGACGTGGGCGCGCCGGGCCTGACGTACGCCCACGGCGACCCGATCGAGGTGCTCGGTCGCTTCGTCGACGCCGGCTGGGACGTGGTCGCGACGCGGAGCGTGACCGGTCGGTACGGACTCCGGCGCGACGAGCGCGCCCGCGACGAGATCGGCGTCGAGCTCGTCGACGGCGACGGACTGGTCCGCGACGCCGATCGCTCGCGCCGGGAGTGGAAGGGAGCGATCGAGTCGTGGCTGGCCGCCGACGCGCACGACTGGGACCCGCGACGCGTCGACGTGGAGCGGATAGCGACCGGACCGGGATCGGGATCGGGCTCCGACTCGTCCCCGGACACCGGCGACTCGTTCGTTCCGTCGCCCGAGGCCGTCGCGGCCGCCTACGACGTGACCCCCGAGAAATCGATGGTGCCGGACGGCGGTCGGGCGGCGGGCCGCGATCGGTTGGCGTCGTTCGCCGGGCGGCTCGGCGACTACCCCGGGAACATCTCCTCGCCGGTCGACGCCCGCGAGGGCACGAGCGGCCTCTCGCCGTACCTGCGGTTCGGCTGTCTCTCGCTTCGGGAGGTCCACCGGTACGTCGACGAGCACGCGCCGGACGGCCGGGGGAAGTCGATGTTCGTCTCCCGGCTGTTCTGGAACCGCCACTACCGGCAGAAGCTGGTCGACTGGCCGGGGTGGCTCGACGAGGCCGTCAACCCGGTGTACGCCGGATTCAACCGGGACCGACACGACCCGGAGCTCGTCGCGGCGTGGAAGGCCGGCGAGACCGGGTTTCCCATGGTCGACGCGAGCATGCGTTGCCTCCGCGAGACCGGTTGGCTCAACTTCCGGATGCGGGCGCTCTGCGCGAGCGTCTACTTCCACGTCCTCCAGCAGCCGTGGCGGATCGGCGCGGACCACTTCCACGAGCACCTGATCGACGCGGACGCCGCGATCAACTACACGCAGTGGCAGTCGCAGTGCGGGCTCGTGGGTCGCCCCGGGCTCCGGCTCTACAACCCGCGCAAGCAGGTCCGCGACCACGACCCGGACGGGGAGTTCATCGCGCGGTGGGTTCCCGAACTGGAGCCGCTCCCAGTCGAGCACCTCGACCGCCCCGAGCACGCCCCGCTCGCCGTTCAGGCTGAGTGCGGCGTCTCGATCGGCGAGGAGTACCCCTACCCCGTCATCGACTTCGAGGCGGCCCGCGAGGAGTTCCAGCGGCGGTACTACGACGCGCATCCCGAGGCCGCCGCTAGGCTGGCGGACGAGCGGATCGCCCGCCGCGCCTCCCTTTCGGGCGGACTCGACGCCGCACGGGCGATCGCGGAGGAGCACGGGAGCGAGGCCTCGGAACGAGGGGCCGAAGCGAGCGGCGGTGCCGGCGAGGCGACCGCTGACGGGCGTCGGCGCGGTCGTCAGACCGATCTGTCCGCCTTCGACGACGACGGCTGACCGACGAGCCGGCGTGGGAACGTATTTACATGTGTGTACCGTATTGTGAATCATGAACCAGAATGTCGGTTCCACGGACAAGCGCGTCAGAACGGCCCTCGGTGCGGTGTTCGGAATCGCCTCGCTCGCGACGCTCGCGGGAGCGGTTCCGGTGCCGGCGTTGGCCGCGCCCGTCCTCGGCGTCGTCTCGCTGATCATGCTCGGGACCGCCGCGACCGGCACGTGCGCGCTCTACTCCCTGCTCGGCGTCGACACGTGCCCGGCGTCGGCCGGCGGCTCCCGGTAAGACCCTTGACCGGTCCGAGCTTTCACGTACAGAAGGGTTGAGACGGTTCTTCTCGACGGTTTCGAACCACCGGCGACGGTAGCCTCAAGTGTGGCTAGTCGTAACGTGTGACATGAGCCTGCGACGCAGACCGATGACTGTCGTGTACGTGCGCGCGAACCGCTTCGCCGACCGAGGTGGCCGATCGTGAGCGACACCCCGACCGTCCTCGTGATCGGAGGCGGCGCGACCGGGGCCGGAGTCGCCCGCGACCTGGCGCTCCGCGGCGTCGACGTGACGCTCGTCGACCGCGGCGGGCTCGCCGGCGGCACCTCCGGGCGCTCGCACGGCCTGCTTCACAGCGGCGCCCGCTACGCGGAGGACGACCCTCGAGGCGCCGAGGAGTGCCTCCGCGAGAACCGGACGCTCCGCGAGATCGCCGGGGCGTGCCTCCGCGAGACCGACGGGCTGTTCGTCCGCCTCGGCGGCGACGACCCGAACTACTTCGAAGAGAAGGTGGCGGCCTGCGAGGAGATCGGGATCGAGACCGAGCGGCTCGACGCCGACGAGGCGCAGGCGGTCGTTCCGGGGCTCTCCGACGACGTCGCGGAGGCGTTCCGCGTGCCGGACGGCGTGATTTATCCCTCTCGGCTGGTCGCCGCGAACGCGGCCGACGCCGAGCGACACGGCGCCACCGTCCACACCGACGCGCCCGTCGAGGCCGTCGAGACTGCCGACGGCGCGGTCTCGACCGTGCGCGTCGGCGGCGACGTCGACGCCGCGCTCCGACCGGACCACGTCGTCAACGCGACGGGGGCGTGGGCCGACCGGATCGCCGACCTGGCCGGCGTCGATGTGGGGATGGCGCCGAGCCGCGGCGTGATGATATCCGTCAAGTACGACGGGCTCGATCCGGTGTTGAACCGGTGTCGCGACCCCGACGACGGCGACATCGTCGTCCCCCACGAGGGGGAGGCCGTGCTCGGCACGACGAGCGTCCCGGTCGACGACCCGGACGAGTACGAGACGGCCGACTGGGAGGTCGAGCGCTCGATCGAGGAGTGCGCGGCGATGCTCCCCGCGGTCGCCGAGGCCCCGGAGGTGAGACGGTGGTGGGGCGTCCGCCCCCTGTACGCGCCGGACGAGACGGGATCGAACCGGCGCGGGATCTCGCGCGGATTCACCGTGATCGACCACGCCGACGAGGGCGTCGGGAACCTCCACACGGTCGTCGGCGGGAAGCTGACGACCTACCGGGAGATGGCCGAGCTGACGGCCGACCGCGTCTGCGAGCGACTCGGCGTCGACGCCGCCTGCGACACCGCGACGGAGCCGCTCCCCGGCGCCGACGACCCCGCTCGGCTCGACGAGTTCGTCGAACGGTACGGCGGGGCGAACCCGACCGACGCCGGCGTCGTGAGCGCCGCCGCTGACGACGACTGAAACGGCGGGGATCGGACGGCGAGGACGCCGGGGGCGAGTCCGGCTACTCGCCGTCGTCGATCAGGTCGCCGAACACCGAGGTCGCGGTGTCGGGGACGTCGAAGTCGTGGTAGTGCTCGCCCTTCTCCTTCGAGAGGATGTTGAGGGCCGCGGCGGCGCCGTCGCCGGCCGAGATGACCGCCTGCCACTCCTCGGCGCGGACCATCCCGCCCGTCGCGTAGGCGCCGTCGACGCTGGTCTCCATCGAGACGTCGACGTCGACCGTGTCGTCGTCGCCGAGCGCGCAGCCGAGCGACTCCGCGAGGTCGCGGCTCGCGCCCGTGGCGAGCACGAGGTAGTCGGCCTCGTACTCGCCCGCCTCGGTCGTCACCGCGAACCCAGCGTCCGACTCGGCGACGTCGGTGACTTCCTCGCCCTGCTTCCGATCGACGCCGAAGTCGTCCGCCTGCTGGCGGAGGGTCGCGAGGAACTCGTCGCCACCGACCGAGCCGATCCCGGGGTAGTTGAACAGGTGCGCCTTGTGCATCCAGGTCTTGTCGGTGTCGAACAGGACCGCGTCGAGCCCGTTCTTGCCCGCGAACAGCCCCGCGCTGAGTCCGGCCGGTCCGCCACCGACGATCGCTACGTCTGCCATGCCGTCACTTCCCAAGCCGGACTGATAAGCGTTGGCGGAACCGGCGACACGGGTACGGTAGCGGACGGTCGGCGATTGGCGATTGGCGGTCGGCGATTGGCGATTGGCGGTCGACGGACGGCGGTCGGCGGTCCGCTGGTCCGCGGGTCAGCCGGCGACTACGACGAGAAGTCTGAGAGCGACCCGTCGGCGTCGTCGGATCCGTTCCGACTCTCGCCCTCGCCGGTCCGGTCTCCCTCCGCGCTCTCGTCGTCCCCGCCGCCGACCGTCTCGGGCTCGCGCCACGGGTCGTCCGGGTCGACGGGCTCGACGGCGCGGTCGAGCTCGGCGGCGGAGTAGTCGCGGTCGTCGTCGAGCAGCATCGCGAGGCGCTGCCAGCGGGCGCTGTGCTCGCCTTCCCCCTCCGGTCCGACCCGCGCGCCGCGCGTCTTGAAGAAGCGCGTGCCGCGCCCCAGCTTCGACCCCTCGCCGGTGTGGCCGTCGAAGATCGCGTCGAACTCGCCGCCCGGTTCGAGGTCGCCGACCGGGAAGTCGTGGGCGGGCTCCTCGCCGCGCTCGCGGGCCTCGGCGCGGCGGTCGGCGACGGCGCGGAAGTACTCGTCGGCGTTGGGGCCCTCGCGGGTCGACCGCGCGCGGGCGGCCGCCAGCGCGGCGTGGATCGCGCAGAGTCGGCCCTTCCACTCGGCGGGCTCCCAGCGCTCGGTAGCGAGTTCCTCGTAGCGCTGGATCGTGAGCGCGACGTCGCTGCCGGCGCGGAGGTCCTCGACGACGTAGAGGTTCAGGCGGTCCCAGAGGTTCCACGCGTAGCCGGAGCGCGCCAGCTCCCAGGCGGCCCACGCGGCGACCTCTTCGTCGGAGCGGCGCACGGCCTTCTGGAGCAGGCTGGAGACGGCGTAGCGGTTGTACCCCCCGTCGGTCTCGTTCGCCTCCTTCGGCTCGCCGAAGTCGTTGTCGCCGGTCGCGTCCGGCGTCGTGTCGGTCTCCAAGCTCCCGTCCGACCCGAACGTCGCCTGTCTGTCGTCGCCGTCGGCCATACGCCCGCTCCCGCCGCGAGCGACTTAAAAACCGCGCGCGGCGGGCGAGATCGGAGCGAGCCGGGCGGTGCCCGAGGCGCCCGCGGTACGGCGGATCACACCTGCGCTGAAAGGGAACCCTTAAGTCGAATCCAGCGGCTATGTTTCAGTGACCGCCCTTAGCTCAGCCTGGTAGAGCAGTCGACTGTAGATCGACTTGTCCCCCGTTCAATTCGGGGAGGGCGGACTTTCTCTGCGGTGGTTAACGAATCGACCTAGATCGACTTGTCCCCCGCTCCCGTGAGCGGAGCGAACGGGAGGCAGCAAGTCGCCAGAAGGGCGTCTCGCCCGTTTCAATTCGGGGAGGAGGGGACTGACACTCAGCAACCGTGAGCGACCGCGAACGGTTGCTGACCGCGAGGGACGACCGATTCGAATTCTCGCCGACGATTCCGTTTCGAGACTCCAGACCAATCGCACAGTGATATGAGCGATACCAGTGACAACCGCGTGCTATTATATACGGATTAAGACGTCTATAATGATACTATCGCGGTATGACGTTCGGATATGGGAACGGATCTCAGACGCTGGGTCAGGCAGGCGGCTTCTGCGGCCGCGAACGGTGATGTCGACGGTCTCATCAAAAGTCTGTTTTTCGTGTATGCCGGCGCGTGGCTTTCGGTCACTTCTCGGTATCCGATAGGCACGAACGTGTACGAACGCAACTGGGACGCGTTGATCGTTCTCGATTCCGCTCGGGTCGACGCGATGCGGGAGGTGGCGCCCGAGTACGATTTCATCGAGACCGTCGACGGCATCTGGAGCGTCGGAAGCAACTCACAGGAGTGGTACGTCCAGACGTTTCGTGAGCGGTACGCCGAGAGCATTGCCGAGACCGCGCTCGTGAGTTCGAATCCGAACGCGAGGGCGGTGTTAGCGGAACACGACTTGGGACCGAGGGGCACGACGCCGTTCCTCTTCGCAGACTGGAGTACGGTCGACGTCGACTGTTTCGACTACGTGGAGTTCACGCGGGACCACGACCGACCGTTCAGTGACGTCTCCGACCGTACGTCGACCGTCGGAACGATACAAGGCCCGGCGTACATCACCGAGCGGGCGATCGCGGCGGGACGCGGCGAGTCCGACCGGCTCGTCGTTCAGTACTTCCAGCCGCATCGGCCCTTCGTGCACGGTCTCGTCGCCGAGGATCGGGATATGACCGACGCCGAAGAGTACCCGTACCGGTCGATCGCCGACGGCGACATAAACCGCGACGACCTGTATTCGATGTATCTGGATAATCTGCGCGTCGTGCTCGACTCAATCGAAGAGCTCCTCGAGAACCTCGACGCGGAGAAGGTCGTAATAACGTCGGACCACGCCGAACTGTTGGGGGAGCTCGGACAGTACGGTCACTTCCTCGGCGTGCCGCATCCGGCTTTAAAAAAGGTTCCGTGGGTCGAGACGACCGCGGAGGACCGCGAGACGATACGCCCCGAGGCGAAGCCAACGATAACGGATCAGCCCGACGTGCGAGACCAGTTGAAAGAACTCGGCTACCTGTGATCGGGCCGGGAGGGCTGTACGCGCAGACGCTGAGACTGACGACGCGGATCTCGGTCAGCGAGGTGCCGGGGCCGACGGGAGCGACCCCCGGGTCGCCGCCGAGTCGGAATCCGTGACACTCGAGGGCCGTCGACCGACGGCGCGAGCGCGGTTAAGCCGACAAAAACCGCTAACAACTTATCTAATTTATTACATACTAGTTTAATATCTATTGTGATTATTGCTTAAGAATGTCCGTAGGACAGGAGCTACTCGACGTACCGTTCCCCGAGATGGTGGCCAGCATGGGGCAGGGGATCGCGGACGCACAGAACCAGTTGGACATGAACTCGGTCGAGGTCGCCAAGACGCTGGCGGAGACCGAGATCGAGGTCGTCCCGGCGATCACGCGGACGATCGACTCGAACGGCGACGTCACCTACTCCTCGGCGGACGCGATAGACGTCTCGCTGCTGCAGGCGGGGCTGTTCCCGACGTTCTACCGGTTCTCGGAGGCCGTCATCGAGGTCGAGATGGACATCAAGACGACCACCGAACGGGAGACGAACATCGACGTCAGCGCCGAGGCGCACGCCGGGTTCGGCCTGTGGGGCGGCAGCATCCAGACCGACGTGAGCCACAACCGCAAGTTCGGGAAGGAGGTGCACGGGACGAGCAAACTGAAGACCACGATGGTCCCGGTGCCGGAGCCGCCGTACCTCTTCCCCGAGGTCGAGACGGTCGACAACCGCACCACGACCGACGAGTGATCGAATCGGGTCCCGGTCGCCGACACCCGAGAGCGCGGCTCTCGCCGGCGACCGCATCCGCACCCGCGACACCGACACCTATGCCACTACGAGCCCATCACGTTTCCCCGCCTAGTACAGCCCGCCGCCGACCGACTCAGCCGGTCGCGGACGTCCCGTTCGACGACCTCGTCTCCCTGCTGGCCGCGGGCGTCGCCGACGCGCAGACCGCGCTCGACGCGCACAGCGCGGCGACGGGGGCGTCGCTCGCGGAGACCGAACTCGAGGTCGTCCCGTCGGTCACGCGGACGATCGACACCGACGGCTCGGTCACGGCGACGCCGGCCGCGACGGAGCGTCGGCCCCTGCTGGAACTCGGGATCACGCCCGCCTGGTACCGGTTCAGCGAGGCGACGATCGAGGTCGCCGTCGACGTGCGCGCGACCGAGCGCGAGGGCGACGACGCTCGGGGGATCGATGAACGAGCGGACGACACCGACCGACTGAGTGACGACGAAAACGAACCCGTAGACGGGCTCACGGCGAGCACGCAGTCGGTGATCGACCGGCGGCGGTTCGACCGGGAGGGCGGCTCGAACGCCCGACTGGCAGCGCGTCTCGAACCGACGCCGCTGCCGATGCGGGTCGGCCTTCCGGCGGAAGCAGAAGCGGACACGGAACGCGGAGGCGACCGTGCCGACTGACGAGTGGCTCGCGCGACCGCTCTCGGAGTTCGTCCGCTCGGTCGCGTTCTCGGTCGCGGAGGGCCAGGAGGAGCTGGACCGCCGATCGATGGCGGCCCAGCGCGCGCTCGAACGGGAGATCGAGAGCGGCGAGCTCGCCTACGACCTCGACGCCTCCTGGCTCCGGTTCTCCGAGGTCGAGGCGGACCTGGAGCTGACGCTCTCGGTCGAGGGCAAGGAGATCCGGGACCCGGAGACGAAGGAGGTCCGCGGGTACAAGCCCGTCGTGAGCGCGGTGCCGCTCAACCACCGCGTCGTCGGCGAGTACGAGGTGGACGCCGAGATCGCGAGCGAGGTCCGCCTCAAGATAGCGCCCGTTCCGCCGGAGTCGCGTCGGCCATGAGCGACCGGTTCGACGCCAAGAGCGAATCGTATCGCATCGCTGAGACGTTTCAGTTGGAGGAGATCCCCCAGGTCGACGTCGAGAAGTTCGAAACCGTCGAGCGGGCGGCGGTCGAGCGGGTGATCACCGAGCAGCAGGAGTCGCTCGTCCGGCTCCAGACCGACGTGCTCGACGTGCGGACCGAACGCGACGCGCTCGAACACCAGCTCTCGAAGCTGACGGACGACCGCGAGCGGCTTCAGGAGCGCGTCCGGGAACTGGAGATGGAGCGCCCGGCGCTGGAGCCGAAGACCGTCTTCTCGAACCTCGGCGCGGCGCTGGAGGCGGCCGACGAGGACCTGTCGAGCGAGCGCTACCGCGTCGACGACGTCGACTTCACGCTCAAGGCGAACGTCACCCAGACCGAGGAGGGGGTCCGGATGCACCTCCCCTCGCTGGACGAGTCGTCGCTCTCGGCGAACCTCAGCGAGGTCTCGTTCCGGCTGCGGGCGCCCCGCACCGAACCGGAACGACCGGAGACGGAGTACGTCGACGTGCCGGAGCTACGGGGGCTGTCGCGCGAGGCCGCGGTCAGCCGGCTGACGGCCGCCGACCTCGCGGTCGGAACGGTCGAACGCGCTCCCGACCCGACGACGACGCCCGGGGCCGTCGTCGAGCAGTTCCCCGACGCCTACGCCGTCGCCGAGCCCGGGGCTCCCGTCGACCTCGTCCTCGCCGAGGAGCCCGGCGACGATTCGGAGTCGGCCGACGAGTCGAGCGCGGAGGCGGATACCGGCGCCTCGACCGACTCGGACGCGACGGGAGGGAGCGATTCGAACGCGGACGAACCCGCGGACGACGCGCCCGCCGACGAGACCGGAGAGGAGAACTCCGACGAGACCGCTGAGGAGAGGCCCGAAGAACGGACCGACGACGAGGAGAAGGCGCGCATGGAGGCGTTCCGCCGCGCGATCGTCGAGGTCGACCCGGAGAACGGCTCGGCCGTCGCGGACCGACTGCGCCGCGCCGGCGTCACCGACCTCGACGCGCTCGTGAAGCGGGACCCGGAGGAGCTCGCCGAGCTGTTGTCGATCCCGGTCGAACGGGTCCGCGCGTTACAGGAGGAGCTCGGCGGCCGCGAGGAGCCGATCGAGCTCGAATCCGTCTCCGGTATCGGTCCGACGTACGCGAGTCGACTCCGCGAGAAGGGGATCGGATCCGTCGCGCGGCTGTCGACGCTCGAGCCGGAGACGGTCGCCGAGATCACGCGGGCGTCGACAAGCCGAGCCGCCGACTGGATCGAGCAGGCGACCCGGCTGACGGAGGAGCGATGACCCTCGCGGAGCGGTTCGGCGCGTCGATCGAGGTCGCGGGACCCGACCCCGACGCGGAGGCGTTCTTCTTCGTGAAGCGTCCGGAGTCGGTCGACCACGACGCGTTCGTCACCGGGCTGCTCGGGCTCGTGGGGACGGGCGGCCGGCTCGTGCTCCATCACCGATCGGGGTTTGCGGTCGTCCGCGTGTCCCACGACCGCGCTCGGCGGCTGCGGCGGCTTCCGTGGGTCGACAGCGTCGGCGGCGTTCGGTTCGATCCGGAGCAGTTCGCGGCCGTGACCGGCGCTCCTATCGCGTGATCGGCGCTCCAATCCCATGATCGGGGCCCCGTCGTGTGACCGACACCCTCGTCGTGTGACCCCTGCTCCCGTCGTGCGAGCGGGGCCATTCGATTCTCAGCGCGAGTATTCGCACCGACAGCGTATTTATCCCTCCACTGCAACTCTCCGGACATGACTCTCGTCGTGGTCCCGGTCCGGTTCCCGCCGTCGTCGCACTCGGCGGCGACGCTGCGAGAGGCCGTCCGCGTCGCCGATGAGCGCGACGCCGACCTCACGATCCTCCACGTTGACCTGTATCAGAACTCGGGCGGCGTCTCCCGCAGCGACCTCAAGCGCGCCGTCGAGCGGCGGATCGGGGCGGTGGACCGCGCGCGGTACGTCGTCCGACGCGGCTTCCTCGTCGAGGAGACGATCTTAGAGGAGATCGTCGCCGAGAAGGCCGACGTCGTCGTCATCGGCTCGAAGCAGGCGGGTCGCTGGCGGCGGATGGTCCAGAAGCTCCTCTCCGACCCGGACATCGACTCGTTCCTCCGGAGCGAACTCGACTGCACCGTGATCACGGTCGAGGCCGACGGCGAGGTCACGAGCAACGAGGGCGAGGAGAACGAGGCGGACGCCCCGATCCCGGACGACGGCGGCGACTGACAGACTCAGTCGCCCCCGCCCCCGCCCGCGACCTCGTAGCGGCGCTCGTACTCGATGACCGTCGCGACCCGGTCGGCGACGTCGCCGCCGAACTCCCGCTCGACGAGGTACAGGGCCAAGTCGATCCCGGAGGTCACACCGCCCGCGGAGAGCAGGTCGCCGTCGTCGACGACGCGCGCGTCCACGACCTCGGCGCCCGACTCGCGCAGCTCGTCGATCGCGCCGGCGTGGGTGACCGCGCGCCGCCCGTCGGTGACGCCGGCCTCCGCGAGCAGCATGGACCCGGTGCATACCGAGGCGATCCGCGTGCCGGCCGCGTGGTGGGCCGCGAGCGCGCGGGGAACGTCCCCCTTCCGCGCCTCCGCCCACGCGCTCGCCTCCGCGTCGCGCGCGTTCCAGCCGCCGCCCGGAACGAGCAACAGGTCGGGGACGTCGTCCGCGTCCGGCTCGGGAAGGGTCCCGTCGACCCCGACGCGCGTCCCGTGGCTCGCGGTCACCGAGTCGCGCTCGCCGAGGGTCACGTACCGGACGCGCCCGGCCGGGTCGTCCCCCTCTCCGGCGTACTCCAGCGCGTAGTCGAACACCTCGTACGGACCGATCCCGTCCAGTTCGTCGAAGCCGTCGTACAGCAGCACGTCCACGTTCATACCGACTCGAAGGGGAGCGGATGGCTTGTGCGTTCCCCCGCTGTCACTCCGCGGCGAAGGCGTCGGCGACCGCCTCGATGTCGCCGGCGACGCGGTCGCGGTCGATCCGCTCGCCGCGGTACGCGCGCTCGACGATCCCGTCGGGATTGACGAGCATGGTGACGACGACGTGGGTGAAGTCGTACCCGGGGAGTCGCTCGCTCTCGGTCGTCCGCTCGAAGCCGATCCCGAGCCGGTCCTCGACGACCGCCTTCGCCCGCTCCGGCGTCTCCGGGCGGAGGTAGTGCCAGTTGCCGCTGTCGAGGTTCACGCCGATCGTCTCGGCGTTCTCCCGAAGCGTCGCCGCGTCGTCGCGCTCGGGGTCGAAGGTGATCGGGAGGAAGGCCGTCTCGTCGGTCAGTCCCGCGTCGGCGACCCGCCGCTGGACGCCCACCAGCCGTCGAAGGAGGATCCCGCACTCGACGGGACAGGTGGTGAACACCCCGGTCACGATCGCGGTCCGATCGAGCGCCTCGCTGTCGATCGTCACCCCCGCGATCGGGTCCCGAAGCTCGAACGCGGGGAGTGGTTGGCCGTACGCGGGATACGCGAGATCCTCGCTGTCCGCGAGTTGGTCCTCCTGCGGGCCGAGCACGACCCCTTCCGGCTCGTCGCCGAGCACCGAGGCGCAGCCGGCGACCGCGCCGGTCGTCGCCGCAGCGATCCCGCCGAGCACCGCTCGCCGTTGCATACCGAAGTCGTCGGACCGCGCTCGCATAACCGGTCTGGTGCGCCCGTCGAACGCGGCTCGTCGCTCGCGGGATTTATAACGGCGAGTAGTACGGGATCGGGGGGTGCGGCAGCGGGACGCCGAGCGTCGCGAGCCCGTGCTGGAGCGGGATGTACCCGAGCGCGACGAAGGCGACGCCCAGCGCCCGGTGGATCCGCATGCGGGTCTCGACGCTCACGGCGCCGAACGCGGTGCCGAAGACGAACAGCGCCGGGACGGTGCCGAGGCCGAGCGCGCCGAGCGCGGCCGCGCCGCCGAGCGCGCTCCCCTAGACGAACGCGTACAGGAAGGCGGGGTACAAGAGCGGGCACGGCAGGAGGCCGTGGGCGGCGCCGAGCCCGACGATCCGCCAGCTGCCGACCCACGCGTCCACGCGGGGCACGATCCGACCGGTCACCGCTCCGGCGGCGGCGTCGAGACCGGGAACCGGGATCCGCTGGAGTTCCAGCCGGAGCGCGTACCGCGCCCCGATCGCGATGACGACCCCGCCGACCGCGATCCCCGCGAGCGCGTGGACGTCGCCGGCGACCGTCGTCACGGTGCGGCCCGTCACGAACGCGAGGCTCCCGGCGAGGCCGAACAGCCCGCCGATCGCGGCGTAGCTGGCGGTCCGTCCGAGGTTGAACAGCGCGTGCTGGCGCACCTGTCGCACGGTGAGGTCGTCCCGGCCGCCGGCTCGCCCGTCGGCGGCGCCCTCGCGCATCCGGTCCGCGTACGTGGAGACGAGCGGTCCGCACATGCCGAGGCAGTGCGCGCCGCCGAGGAGGCCGACGAGCAGGAAGACGCCGAGGCTCAGCGGCTCCGCCGAGTGGATCGTTCCGGTGGGCTCGCACGTCGCCGTCGCGGGGGCGAGCGAGGCCCCGAGCGAGCCGACGCCGCCCCCGAGTTCGCGCATGTCCGAACCCACGCACGCGGCGGCCCTAACGGATCTGGTGCGATCGGCGAACGGGGGCCCGCGATCTACCGGCGGCGGGGAGCGCGGTCACGGCGTCGGACCGCGACCGCGAGGGCGGGCTACTCGAACAGGTCGTCGACGGTCCGGACGAACCGGTCCACGATCCGGTCCGGGAGCGATGCCGACACCTCGTCGAGGAGCGCCGCGGTCCGCTCGGGACGCGCGAGCGAGACGCGCACGGGCCGGTCGTCGGACTTCTCGACGATCCCTCTCTCGGCGAGGTTCGAGACGTGCCACGAGACGGTGCTCCGCGCGAGGTCCAACTCCGCCGCGAGCGTCGCCGGGCGGGTCGCCCCCTCGGCGTGGAGCCGAACGAGGATCTCGCGGGCGGTCTCGCGGCGGAGGAAGGCGACGGCCCGTCGCTCCCACGGGTCGAACGCCGGATCGAAGTAGTGGGCGCGGCCGCCGATCCGCTCCACGGCGACCTCGCCGTCCCGGACGAGCCGGCACAGGTGGTACTGCGCCTGCCCGGTGGCGATGTCGAGGTCGCGGCTCACCCGGTTGAAGTGGACGCCCGGCGTGTCGCGGACGTGTCGGCGAACCCGGACTCTGGTCTCCGGCATTGGTGCTCGCTTGGAGCTACCGGATCGGCACCTAAAACGAGCCCGCGCGTTCTCTCCGCGTGGGAGCGGCCGGGGGAGTATTCTTGTCGCTCGCCGCAGTAGACACCGAGAACGTGAGTCCGATTCTCGCGAGCCAGATTGCGAGCGCGACCGCGACTGCGAGCGCGACCGCCGGCGGATGGGGCGTCGAGGGTTCGCTGCCGCTGCTCGGCGTCGTGTTCGTCGCCGGCCTCGGAACGGGGCTGCTCTTCCTCGTGAGCCTCGTCGCCTACCGCCGCCGGCGGAGCGCCCAGTACGGCCTGATAAGCGTCGCGGTCGGCGCCCTCCTCGCCCGCTCGGTCGTGGGCGCGGGCACCGTCCTCGGCGTCGTCCCGATGCCGGTGCACCACTACGTCGAACACAGCCTGGACTTCCTCATCGCCGCGGTCGTCCTCTACGCGGTGTACGCGTACGCCCCGGGGTCGGTCGGGGACGACACGACCGCCGACTGATCGGCGGGCCGCTTCACGCGGCCGCTCAGTCCCCGATCTCGCGGCGAACGCGCTCGACCGCCGCGTCGACGCGCCGCCCGTAGGCGAGCGTGACGCCCGCGACGACGGCCCCGATGAGCGTCCACCCGACCAGCGACGCGACCGCCCGGCCGGTCGAGACGAACCCGCCCTCCGGCGCGAAGGCGACGCCGATCACGTGCTCGAAGACGAGCCCGCGGAACGCCCCGTTGGGAGCGAGCGCGATCGACGCGGGGACCGTCGTCGGTGATGCCCCGGCGGCGAGCGATCGGAGCAGGACGAGGTCGCCGCCGAGCACGCCCGCCACCAAGGCGAGGCTCCCGAGCGCGATCGCGCTGCGGCGGCTCGCGGCGAGCGCGGAGACGGCCGCCGCGAGCGACACGTACGCCGCGCCGAGGAGGAGGACGAACGCGAGGAACCGCAGGTACAGCAGCGGCGAGTCGACGCCGGTGTGGGTCGCGAAGATCCCCGTGTCCGGCGCGGCGGTCAGCCAGACGACGGCGCCGATAGCCGCGTACGGGACGCCGACCGCGGCGACGAGCGCGACCAGCCGCGCGAGCAACACCCCCGCGACGTACTCGCCGACGCGGACCGGGTACGTCCGGATCACCGCGAGCTCGCCGCTCGCGGCATCGGTCAGCAGCGCGCGGTAGCCCAACACCACCGCGACCAGCGGGACCAGGGCCTCGGTCGGGAGGAGCAGGTCCACGACCGCCGGCACGAAGCCGGTCGCGCCGCCGCCACCGGCCGCGAGGAGGCCGCCGAGGGCCGCGAGGAGGCCGACCGCCAGCACGCCGTAGCCGGGAGTACGGACCACCGTCGCGATCTCGCGCCGGAACACGGTCGAGACTCCCGCGAGGCGGCCGCTCATCGGTCCGAGACCCCCGTGACGTGGACGTCCGGCTCCGCGTCCTCGTCGCCCTCGCCGTCGCTCCCCTCGCGCTCGCCGTCTCCCTCCGTCGCGTCGCCGGCGTCCGCGGCGCCCCGACTCGCGCCGGGCTCGCCGACCACGGCGCGGTAGAGTTCGCTCGCGTCGGCCGCGCCGTGCTCGTCGAGCAGTGGATCGAGGGGGCCCGCGGCGCCGACCCGTCCCCGACGCAGGATCACGATCCGGTCGGCGTGGGCGTCGACGAGGTCGAGGGCGTGCGACGAGACGACGACCCCGGTGTCGCCGTCGGCGCGGTTCGCGGCCGCGCGGAACGCGCGCTCGCGCATCCCGGGGTCGAGCCCGCTCGCCGGCTCGTCGAGGACCACGAGCGAGGGGTCCCCGAGGACCGCCTGCGCGATGCCCAACAGCCGACGCATGCCGCCCGAGAGCGCCTCGACGTGCCTGTCACCCGCGTCGCCGAGGCCGACGCGCTCCAGCGCCGCGTCCGGGTCGTCGCCGACGAGCCGCGCGTAGAACGCGAGCGTCTCGCGGGCGGTGAACCCGTCCCGGAACGGGACCCGCTGGGGGAGGTAGCCGATCGGCTTCGGCCCGGTCGCACCGGTGTACCGGACCTCGCCCGCGGTCGGCTCCGTCGCGCCGACGAGCACTCGCAGCAGCGTCGACTTCCCAGAGCCGTTCGGGCCGACGACGGCGGTGACGCCGGGCTCGACGTCGAGCGAAACGTCGTCGAGCACCCGGACGCCGCCGTACGTCCGCGCCGCCCCGGAGAGGCTCGCGACGAGGCCGTCAGACATCCGCCACCCCGCTCGTCGCGGCCCCGCGTTTCGTCGCGTTCGGTGCGTTCGTGTTCGTCCCGATCGCGTTCGACCCGGTCGCGTTTCTATCTCCCTCTCCGCCGCCGGACCGGGCGCGCCAGTCGGCGTGGACCGGTCCCGCGTCCGGGTCGAGCGCCGCCGCTACCCGGTCGGACGCGTACGGCTCCGTCGCCGGGGCGGGGTCGATGATGCTCCCCGAACGCGCGCCGGGGACCGTCCCGCGGAGGCGGTCGAGGAGGGCGACCGCCGGCGACTCGCGCACGGCGACTAGGGCGACCTCGCGGTGGAGCGCGCCGTCGACGGGCGAGGTGGGTCGATACGCGCGCTCGCCGGGGTCGTGGATCCCGACGTTCGCGCCCTCCCAGTAGTTCCCGCGGCCGCCGTCGGCCCAGACCCTGAGCGCGCCCGCCCCGGCGGCCGCGTGGTCCGCGTTGGCGACGAAGTCGTTCTCGACGACCCGACTCGACGGGACGACGGTGGTCGCGCGGGCCCCCAGCTCGTTGTTCGCGGCGACGTTGCGCTCGTACAGGGACCCGCGCGAGCTGGTCGAGAAGCCGAGTTCGTTGCCGACGAGGGTGTTGTACCCGATGTACGCCCTGGTCCCCGAGGCCTGGATCCCCGCGCTGGAGTTCCGGACGTCGTTGCCGACGATCGCGTTGCCCGAGGGGCGCGTCATCACCGTGACCCCGCCGAAGAGCTCGTCTCGGAAGGCGTTGTCGGCGATCAGCGCGTCGCTCGTGTACATGAGGTGGACGCCGTAGCGGTTGTCCGCGAACTCGGAGTTCCGGACGACGGAGTCGTCGGCGCGGTGGAGGTAGATCCCGTCGCGGCCGCCCGCGAACTCGCTGTCCGTCACCGTCACCCGCGACTGCATGCCAGTAATTCCCATGAACCCGTCCTGCCACTCCTCCGTCCCGTTGACGCGGAGGTCGCGGACCGCGGCGTCGGAGCCGTCCCGGAGGAGGATGCCGCTGGCGCTCGCCTCGATCGTCACGTCGTCGACGAACAGCCCGGGCGCGTCGATCGCGCGGATCCCCGCGTCGCCGTGGCCGTACCCGAGCTGGATGTTGGTGTCCCACGCCCCGCCCTCGGGGTCGCGGCCCGATCGCGCCGCATCCGGGTCGCGCGTTTCGTTCCCGCTGCCGTCGACCGCGACCCCGGTGATCGCCACGTCCGGCGCTCGCACCGTGATCACCGAGCCGTTCCCGTCGCCGCGTATGCGCGCGTCCTCCCCGGCGATCGTGACCGACTCGTTCACCGTCAGGGTCTCCTCGTAGGTGCCCGGCGGGACGGCGACGGTCGTGTTCGCCGGCGCGGCCGCGAGCGCCGCCCCGATCGTCGGCGCGTCCTCGCCGACGACGACGGAGACGGGTCGGTCGGCGCGCCGGTCGGCGGCCGCGATCCGCTGGTCGGCCGCCGTCCAGCGGTCGGGGGCCATCCCGCGCACCGCCGCCGCTGAGTCCGTGTCGAACGACCGGTCCCGGACCGCGCCCCAGTCGATCACCCGCCCGCCGTGGTCGGCTGTGAACGCCTCGGCGGCGGCTCGCTCGCGGAACGGGACGACCGTCTCCCCCGCCGGGCTCCGGGCGTCGCTCCCGACCACGTACACCGCCTCCGGCGCCGGCGTCCACTCGCCGGCCAGCTCCGCGTCGAACAGGCCGCGCTCGGTCGTCCCCGGCCGCGCGTCGTCGAACGTCTCGACGTAGGCGACGACCGGGTAGCCGAACTGCCGCTCCGCCCGGTCGTCCTCGAGCGCCGCCGCGAACGACTCGACGCCGTTGTAGCCGACGACGTACTGGAGCTGCGAGTAGAAGACCTGCGTCCGCGGAATCGTCGCCGATCCCGCCATCAGCGCGTCCGTCTCGGAGGAGAGGCCGAGCTCGACGACGTCGTCGTAGGCGACCGGCGACGGCGCCGCCGTCTCGGGATCGGCGACGAACGCCCCCGCTGTCGCCGCCGCGGCGGCGAGGACGAGCGCCGCGAGCGCCAGCCGGACCGGGAGCGACGGGTCGCCGAAGGGGTCGAATCTCGTCACGGTGACGTTTATTTCTCCCGGGGTTTATCCGATCTGGTTCGTTCCTCGAACGGGGGATTGAATCGGTCCAGAGGGTCTAAAACGATGGTTCAGCAACTGTTACGCATGGGAGACCACCAGCATCCGTCGACGTCGCGTCGGCGACTGCTCTCCGGAGTCGGCGCGGGGATCGCGCTCGCGGCCGCCGGCTGTCTCGGCGAAGAGAGCGCGTCGATCACGCCGATCTCGCTCGACGGGGAGCGCGCCTGCGACCAGTGCGGAATGATAATCGAGGACCACCCCGGGCCGGTCGGACAGGTCCACTTCGAGGACGACGAGCCCGAGGGCGGGCGACCGGGGCAGTTCTGCAGCAGCACCTGCACGTACACCTACCGGTTCGACGCCGAGGACGCCGGACGGACCCCGCTGGCGACGTTCCTCACCGACTACTCGCTCGTCGATCAAGAGGTGTTCGAGGAGGGCTCCGACGTCATGTTCTCCTCGCACGTCGAGAGCGAGGCGTTCTCGCGAACGACCGATCTCACCGTCGTCGCGCGTAGCGAGGTCGTCGGCGCGATGGGGCCGGAGCTGATCCCGTTCAGCGAGGAGGCGGACGTGACGGCGTTCGTCGATGAGTACGGCGGGGAGCCGATGCCGGCGACGGACGTCGAGCGATCGACGCTGGAAGCGCTGTGAGAACCGTGGCCGGAGGCGATTAACGGCGCTCTGTGAGGTCCGGAAGGCCGCGTGCCCCGGACACGGTGCCGACGATCGCCGAGAACGCCAGCGTCGCGACGAGCCGCGTGATCCCGGTGATTCCGGCGTTGGACAAGACGCCCGCCACCAGCACGGTGAGCGCTATCACGGCAACCGTGATCACCGCCTCTCGGGCGAGGACGTTCCGCACGCGCTCCCTGCGGTTCGACCGCTCCGTCTTCAGCGCCGGGAGCACGTCCCTGATCCGGGTCTGGACGAGGTAGTTCGTGAGCCCCGCGAGGAAGCCCGCGAACAGCGACCACGCGACGGGCACCCCGTTGAACCGGATGCCGGCGGGCTCGGCCGTCGGCCCCTCGTCGTCAGCGCCGGAGGCCTGGTCGGCGGAGCCGCCGGATTCCGCGTCGGAGTCGCCGTCGACCGATCCGACCGGCCCGTCAGCGTCGTCGCCACCGGTCTCGCCGTCGGCGTCCCCCGTCCCGGTGTCGCCGCCGGCGGTTCCGCTCCCGTCCGTCCCACCGTCACCTGTTCCATCGTCACCGGTCCCGCCGTCACTACCGGTCCCGCCGTCACTACCGGTCCCGCCGTCACCGGCCCCACCGCCATCCGCTCCACCGTCATCCGGACTCGTCTCGGATCCCGACCCGTCCTCTGGGACGTCGACGGTGAAACGCACGATCTCCGCGTAGCTCCCGACCGTCGGCGGGACGGTCGCGCCGAGCGTGACGGACGAGTTCGGTCGCAACGTGAGCTCGCCGCCCGTCACGCGCTCGCCGGTGTCCATCCGGTACAGCGTCACCCGGTCCGTCTCGGTTTCGATCCGGACGGTCGTGGCGTTCTCCCCGGTCTTGTCGCCCTCGTAGCCGGCGAACCCGACGAGAAACAGGTCGTCGACGCTCGTCCGCGCGTCCGGCGGGACCGATCCGAAGCGGAGCCGCAGCTCGCCGGCGTCGTCGTACGCGACGTACCTGTCGGCGTTCTCGCTGTCGGCGGGCGACAGGTAGACGCCGGAGTCCGTCGCGACCTCGTCGCCGTCGGTAAACGAGGCCCCGGTCGCGGCTCCGCCCCCGAGCAGCACGACGACCACGGCGAGCGCGACGATGGCGCGGTTCATGTTCCCACCGAGTTCGTCGTCCGGGTCGGGTCTCGCCGCGCGACGACAGGGCCGAGGCTACTCGGCATCGTCGCTATCGTCGGCATCGGCGCGGCCCGTACGCTCACGGTAGGGCCCATGCCACCGACGGTGTTAGTAGTGAACCGCGTTAGGCGTTTCAGCGTCGCGTTGAATCGTCTAACTGCGGGCGTTACGGCGGGAAATCGTCTTCAATGACGGCCTAAAACCCGCTAACGCGGCCTAATAGTAAGTGGGTATCCGACCAAGCAGATGACGTAACAATGAAGCTGAATCGCAGAAGCGTGTTGGGGGCCATCGGGATGATCGGCGTCGGAACTGGTGCGGCGTTCGGGTCGGGAGCGTTCACCACGGTCGAAGCGCAGCGCGCGGTGGAAGTGAACGTAATCGGTAGTAGCTACATCAGCGATGGGGTCATAGACCTGAATGATAATCCGTCTTCTGAGCCTATTGGGGAACAGATTGGTGAAGAAGATGTGGCTGACATCGAAGACGATATCGCGAACGCTATACTCGGTGAATCTGGCACCGCCGACGTCCTCGTGAACACCGAATCGAGTAATGTCACTGTAAAGGGAAATGGTAGTGATGGCAATACTTACGATGGCCGGTCGCTGTTCCCTGTGTTTGACGACACGTACGACACAGTCGATAGAAATTACGTGAGCCTCGTCGCCAACGATGTCACAATCGTATTCGGACCGGAGGGAAGGGAACTGCCGCAGAACGCAAGTATCGAAGAGTCTGATCTCTTTGGAATTGTTCGAAACGGCCAGGTCAAGGTCTCGTTCTCGAAGAATAATACTGACAACGGGCTACTCACTGGGATCGGTAGCGGGAACGTCAGTGAGTATTCCAAGAACAGTTCAGCTAATGTGACCGAAGTCGGTAGCATCAAGACCGGAACCGCTAGTAAGGAGACAGAGGACCTGATAATCACCATCGGAGAATAGGAGAACTGGAACCAGTTCGTTACCGCGAGCGAGCCGCTTCAGGTGTGGGAGAGTTTTTATGTCTAGGGGTATATATTTTATACATAATGAGTAGCTCGTTAGTCGATAGAAGTTGGTATAATACGGCATTATTGTGTGGCTAATGAGTCTCGATCAGAGTACTATCAAATCATCTACGAAAGATTATATTTCAAAGAACGAAATTTACGATATTTTAAGTAACCCGCGAAGACGATACGCCCTCCACGCGATAAATAACGAGGACGGCACCACAGAGCTCTCGGACGTCGCCGAGCAGGTCGCGGCGTGGGAGAACGACAAATCGGTCTCCGAGATCACCTCCAGCGAGCGGCACCTCGCGTACAGTTCGATACAGCAGAACCACATCCCGAAGTTAGAGCGCGCGGGCATCATCACCCACGACAGCGGGACGATCGAACTGACCGAAGAGGCGCAGGACCTCGACGTGTACGTCGACGTCGTGCCCGGGGACTCGATCCCGTGGGCCGAGTACTACCTCGGTCTCGGTGCTGTCTCGCTCGGCCTCGTCGCCGCCGTCTGGGCCGGCGTCTTTCCGGAATCGGTGCCGAGCCTCGCGTGGGCGGCGGTAATCGCGGTGTTGTTCACCGCCTCCGCGGCGTTCCACGTGTTCCAGAACCGGGAGATGAACCTCGGCAGCGACGGGAAGCCGCCGGAGCTCAGAGATGGGCGATAACAAGAAGTGGACGCGACGGGCCGCCGTCGGCTCCCTCGCCAGCGGCGGCGGACTCCTGCTGTTCGGGACCGGCGGATCGACGCAGATCTCCGCGTATCGAGACGTCGAGGTTAACGCGGGTGGTGATGACGCGGTGTTGCAGTTCAGTGATAACTCCTCAGACACGACAATCGGGCTCAACAGTTCGGTCAGCGTATACCAGATAACGGACAACGCCGAGGCATTCGACTCGAACGATATCAACGTTACCGCGAGCATCGATGGAACAGAGGAGCCAATCGACGCAAGCATTATCGGCGATGGAAATCCGTTTGACGTGAAAGTGGAGTGCTCTGACGAGACGAGCAGACTTGTCGGGAAACGTACAATAAAATTGGAGTTTACGGCCGTTTCTAAGACAGAAAATTTCATTATTAGCGCATCACGCGATACCTCCTCAGTTGAGTTTGATTGCTACGATTACGGGGCTACAAACAATTACAGGGATAGGGATAAGGGTAATGCAAACCTCCCGAATGATCCTGTGGGGACTATCAGTCAACCCGAGAACGTGAACAGAGGTGTCGATGACTACGCGAAAATTTCATCGGGGTCTTCGGTCAAATCGAAAGTCGGGTATGCTCTGCCACCCGTCTCCTTCAACGGCCCATACGAGTTATTAGTTGAAGTGGGCAATAGGGGAGGAAATTGGTCGGCGTATTTGGCTGCTCCTAGGGATGGCGAGAGTAACAAGCTAACAAGCACCCAAGGTAACAACGCAATGTTGGGCAAAAACGGAACGACGATAATTGAGTTTGATACATCTGCGGATATTAAAAAATATAAGGACGAACTATATATCATTTTTGAAGCGACCGACAGCAGTAACCAATCAATACAGATTGATTACTTCGAATTAAGAGCTCAATCTCAGTAGAGTATTGAAATGGCTTTCATACACTATTTAAACAACCGCCGAAGTTGAACGCTGAGCGACGCGCCGCGTCTCGGCTCTCGAACTCGCTTCGATCCCGATCCGACGAGCGCCCCCAGCAGCGTGGCGATGCTCCCGAGCACTAACAGATTGAACGCTCCCACCGCGACGGCCGGATGGATCGAGTGGAGCCGGAGGATCACGGCGGGCGGAACCACGAGGAAGTACCGGTGTTCGGAGACCGCGACCGTCGCGCGTTCTCCGGGTCCCGGGGCGGTCGTCGACAGCGTCGCCGTCGCCGACTCCCCCCGCGGAACGGCCAACTGATTCCGGTCGAACTCGCTCTCCGGATGGCTCGTTTCGAGCACGACGAGCATCGTGATGAGCCCGTTGTTCTCCGCGGTGAACCCGTTCTCGACCTGCCCGCCGGGAGCCGTGCCCGCCGGGAGGTCGTCGCCGTCGACGGTCACGTGATGCGTGCCGCTGGGCGCGATCATCGCCGCGTTGGCCGGAATGAGTATCAACAGCGCCAGGAGGAGCGCGACCCAGCGAGCGTCGAGCCCGTCGTCGCCCCGCGACCGGTCGCGGCTCCGCGTCCGCCGCCCGCTGTTCCGGAGGTCGTCGACGAGGACGACGAGGAACAGCGCGAGTCCGACGGAGATGAACAGCCCTGTGAGCCCGCGTTGGTCCGGCGACCAGTCGAGACCGACCGCCGTCGCGAGCCCGACGACGGCGCCCGTCGCCGCCTCTCGGAGCCCCGTGATCGCGGTCCCGAGTCCCGGGACCCGCACCACGTCGCCGTTCACCTGCAGCGCCGTCGCGACGATCCGGTCGTCGGTGACGGGCGGTTCGTCGCCGTCCTGGTCCCGAAACGGGTTGTTGTCGCCCTTCGTCAGGTAGCCGTCCGGAGTCGTCCCCACGACGCGGTGCGTCGTCGTTCCGCCGCCGTCGAGTTCGAGCGCCTCGAAGACGACGACGTCGCCCTCGTCGACGGGGCCGGACACCGCCGCCGGCACGGCGACGAACCCGTCCCCGGCCTCCAGCGTCGGCGCCATGCTTCCGGAGGTGACGTATCCCAGAAACACCGGCTGTCCGGCGAGCTGACCGACGACGAGCGCGATGACGACGAGCACGGCGAGGACGGCGAACGCGTCTCTCGCCGCCTCCCGTGACATGTAGGTATGAACACGGCGTCGGGACTTAAAACATCGAACGCGATTCGGTGACGCGAGACCCGCTCTCAAGCCGCGTCCCGCGACCGGTCGACGTCCGGTCATCGCGAATCAGTACGTTCGGCGCGGGCGGAATCGTTCGGTGGAACCGGGCAGCGCAGATAGCGCCGGGGAGCCGGTCCGTCTCTACTCGCTCGCGCCCCAGCTCTCGACGCGCTTCGGCCGGTCGGAGACGGCCATCACGTCGAGGTCGTCGTCGGCGTGCGCGATCGCTTCCAGCGCGGCCTTCGCCGAGGCGTGCGTCGAGAAGTAGGTGATCTCCTCTTCGACCGCCACTTCGAGCAGCTCGCGCTGCCGAGAGACGATGAGGTCGATCTCGCCGCGCTTCGCGGCCTCGATCAGGTCCGTCGCCGTCGAGAGCTCGAAGTGCTCGGCGTACCCCTCGACCAGCGCCTCGCCGGCCTCGGTGTCGGGGTCCGGGAACTCCTCCGCGGAGAGGTCGACGACGGCCGTGCCGGAGTCGGGGATCGGCTTGCCGGTGGAGTCCTGCGCCTTGTCGTACGCCTTGCCGAACGACCGGGCCGTGCCCATCACTTCGCCGGTCGACTTCATCTCGGGGCCGAGCCGCGGGTCCGAGCCCGGCAGGCGGTCGAACGGCAGGACGACCTCCTTCACGCTGCGGTGTTCGGGGATCTGCTCGTCGGCGTCGAGGTCGGCGAGCGTCAGGTCGTCCGTCATCACCTTCGCGGCGAGCTTCGCGATCGGGACGCCCGTGGCCTTCGAGACGAACGGGACCGTCCGCGAGGAGCGCGGGTTCGCCTCCAGCACGTACACCTCGCTGTCGACGTCGTCGCCGACGCCCGTCACCGCGAGCTGGACGTTGAGCAGGCCGACCGTGTCGAGTGCGCGGGCGATGTCCTCGGTGACCTCGCGGACCCGCGCCATCGTCTCCTCGTCGAGCGAGCGCGGCGGGATCATGCACGCGGAGTCGCCCGAGTGGACGCCCGCGCTCTCGACGTGCTCCATCACGCCGCCAAGGAGCACGTCCTCGCCGTCCGCCACGGCGTCGACGTCCAGTTCGACGGCGTCGTCGAGGAACTGGTCGATCAGGATCGGCTTATCGGGGGAGACCCGGACGGCCTCCTCGATGTACTCCTCGAGTTCCGGGTCGTCCTCGACGACCCGCATGGCGCGACCGCCGAGGACGTACGAGGGCCGGACGAGGACGGGGTAGCCGATGTCGTGGGCCAGCTCCAGCGCCTCCGCTTCGCTCGTCGCGGTGCCGCCCTTCGGCTGGGCGACTCCCATCTCGTCCATCAGGACGTTGAAGCGGTCGCGGTCCTCGGCGAGGTCCATCGCCTCGACGCTCGTCCCCATGATCTCGCAGTCGAGCCCGCGGCGTTCCAGCTCGGCTTCGAGCGGTTCGCCGATGTTCACGGACGTCTGTCCGCCGAACTGGACCATCACGCCGTCGGCGCCGGTCGCCTCGGCCACGTCGGCGACCTCCTCGGCGGATATCGGGTCGAAGAACAGCCCGTCGGAGGTGTCGTAGTCCGTCGACACGGTCTCGGGGTTGTTGTTGACGACGTGCGCCTCGATGCCGAGCTCGCGCAGCGCCTGGATCGCGTGGACCGAGCAGTAGTCGAACTCGACGCCCTGCCCGATGCGGATCGGGCCGCCGCCGACGACGACCACGCTGTCGACGCTCTTGTCGACGACGAGCTCGCCGGCCGCGGCGTCGCCCTTCAGCGGTCCGCGGTTGAACTCCGACTGACGGGCGGAGTAGTAGTACGGGGTCTCGGCGGCGAACTCGCCGGCGCAGGTGTCGACCTGTTTGTACGTCCGACCGGGGACGTCCTCCTCGACGGCATCGACGTCGACGCCGCCGGCGAGGGCGGCGATCTCGGCGTTCGTGTGGCCCGCGGTGGCCGCCTGCGCGAACTCGCCGTCCTGAGCGGCCTGCGCGGAGTCGCTGACGCGTTTGAACCGTTCGAGGTACCACGGCTTGATCCCGGTCAGCGCCTCCACGTCCGCGACCGTGTAGCCGCGGTCGAACGCCTCGAACATCGCGTACGGGCGGTCCGGGCTCGGGCGTTCGAGGTACTCGGTCTCCAGCGTGTCGTCGTCGACGGTCGCCCAGTCGACGGCGGGGTCGTACTCGGACGAGCGGAGCGACTTCAGGAGGCTCTCCTCGAAGTTCCGGCCGATCGCCATCGCCTCGCCGGTGGACTTCATCGCCGTGCCGAGCTCGAAGTCGACGTCGTCGAACCTGTCGATGGGCCAGCGCGGCACCTTCGTCACCACGTAGTCGATGGCTGGCTCGAAGGCTGCGGTCGTCTCGCCGGTGATCTCGTTGTCGATCTCGTGGAGGCGCTTGCCGAGCGCGACCTTGGCCGTCACGCGGGCGATCGGGTAGCCAGTCGCCTTCGACGCGAGCGCCGAGGAGCGGGAGACGCGCGGGTTCACTTCCACCACGCGGTACTCGCCGCCCGGCGTCCCGTCGTCGTGCCACGCGAACTGGATGTTACAGCCGCCCTGGATACCGAGGTCGCGGATGACTTCGAGCGCGGCGTCGCGCATCTCTTGATGCCCGTCGTCGGGGATCACCTGGGACGGGGTGACGACCGTCGATTCGCCGGTGTGGATCCCCATCGGGTCGATGTTCTCCATGTTGCAGATGATGATACAGGAGTCGTCGGCGTCCCGCATCACCTCGTACTCGAGCTCGACCCACCCCGCGATGGACTCCGTGATAAGCACCTCGCTGTTCCGCGAGAGGCGGAGCCCCTTGCGGACGCGCTCGACGAGCTTCTCGAAGTCGTCGACGACTCCGGAGCCCGAGCCGCCGAGCGTGTAGGTCGTGCGGGCGATGACGGGGAGCCCGCCGACCGCGTCGACCGCCTCCCGGACGCGCCCGCGGAACGCCTCCTCGTCGAAGTCGGTGACCGACTCGCCCTCGTCCAGCGAGATGGTCGTCGACTTGGGCACCGGCTGCCCGAGGCCCTCCATCCGCTGACGGAACAGGTCGCGGTCCTCCGTCGCGTAGATGGTGTCGAGCGGCGTCCCCATCACCTCGACGTCGTGTTCCTCCAAGATCCCCTCCTCGGCGAGCTCGGCGGTGACGTTGAGTCCGGTCTGGCCGCCGAGCCCGGCGATGACGCCGTCGGGCTCTTCGATCCTGATGACCTCGGCGATCGCCTCCGGCGTGATCGGCTCGATGTACACCCGGTCCGCGGTCTCCGGGTCGGTCATGATCGTCGCCGGGTTCGAGTTCACTAGCACGACGCGGGCCCCCTCCTCCTGGAGGGCGCGACACGCCTGTGCGCCGGAGTAGTCGAATTCCGCCGCCTGTCCGATCTGGATCGGCCCGCTACCGATGAGTAGAATGGTCCGGTCCTCGCTCATTATCGCGACGGAGTACGCTCATCGTAATAAGGCCGACGATAGAATACGAATCTCGCAGCGAGTTTGCGATTTTCGCAAGGTACGTCGAGACATAGCACGCGAGACGGTTTGGCACACGACCCGGTGACTTATGCCGACGTCGGACGCAAGCCGCCAGCATGTCGTTTACGACGCCCCCGCCGCTCGGGGACGACCAGGCGCTCGCGGTCGTGGCGCCCTCGCGGCCGGCCGAGGCGACGAAGCTCCGGATCGGCCGCGAACGACTCTCGGCCCTCGGCGTCGAGACGCGCGTGTTCCCGACCGCGGACCCCGATCGAGAGGAGCCGGCGTCGCCGGCGGCGCGCGCGGCCGACGTCGAGGACGCCTTCGCCGACCCGGAGATCGGCGCCGTGATGGCGTACACCGGCGGCGACGACCAGATTCGCGTCCTGCGGCACCTCGACGGCGACGCGCTCGCCGCGAATCCGACCCGCTTCTTCGGGTACAGCGACAACGACAACCTCCGGCTGTTCCTCTGGAACCGCGGGATCGTCAGCTACGGGCTCGGGATCCACCCGGACCTCGTCTGTGACCCAGAGCTACATCCCTACACCGAGCGGCACCTCCGGCGCGCGCTGTTCGAGGACTCCCTCGGCGCCGTCGAACCGGCAGACGAGTGGACCGACGACTGGTTCGACTTCGAGACGGGCGAGGCGCGCGCGTGGCGCGAGAACCCGGGGCCGACGACGTGGGTCGGTCCGGACGCCGATCCCGAGGACCCCGTCCGCGGCCGAGTGTGGGGCGGCTCCTTCGGGATCGTGAAGTGGCACCTCCAGGCGGGCCGATACCTGCCGGACCCCGAGCGGCTCGACGAGGCCGTCCTCGCGCTGGAGACCTCGGAGGACGTGCCCCCGCCGCGCGAGGTCGGCTACACCCTCCGCGCGATGGGCGAGCGCGGGCTCTTGGAGCGGTTCGACGGGGTCCTCGTCGGTCGTCCGCGGACGAACGCGCCGACCCTGGAGTGGGACCCGGACCCGAACGAGTACCCGGCGGAACTGGAGCGCGTCGTGACTCGCGAGGTGGAACGGTACGCCCCCGACGCGGCGGTCGGGTTCGGCTACGACTTCGGCCACACGGACCCGTCGTTCCCGCTCCCGATCGGCGCGGTCGCGACGCTCGACCCGACGGACGGCGCGCTCCGGTTCGGGCCGGATTGACTGCGGTCCCCTCGTTCGCCGGCGGGGGCGCCGCGACCTCGCCGCCGGGATCGCCCCGGCCGCACCGCCGCGGTCAGGTCTCCAGCCGGTACCGGTACGGGCGGTCCGAGATGACCTCGACCTCGCCGCGCTCGGCCCACCGGCCCAGCACGGTCGCGACGCGGTGCGGGCTGTCGATCTCCTCGCACTCGTCGGCGAGCGCGAGGATCTCCCGCGCCGTCAGCGGCTCGTCGGCCTCGGCGAGCACGCTGCGGATCCGGTCGTATCGGTCGTATTCGCCGCCGCTCATACGTCTCACGTACGGTAGGGCGACATATAGGCTTCAGTGAGACAGGAGTCGGACAACTGTCTGACACGAACGTCGAAACGGACGCTCACCGCGGATTCGGAGGGCTTCGGCCGTCTCGTCCCGTCCTCCTTTCACCCGTCGGCCGTCAGGCGTACGGGTCTTCGGCTTCCAAGTCGCGCTCGGCGCGGTACTGCTCGACGAACTCGGTCACGTCGAACTCGACCATCTCCGCTTCGAACGCCGAGAGCGCCTCGTCGTCGTCGGCGTGGCTCACGGCGTGTTCCATCAGTTCGACGACAAGTTCGACGACGATCTCGTGGAGCCGCCGGGAGTCGAAGTCGGCCACCCACGTCATCGCGTAGCCGACGTCCGCGTTCTCGCTGGCGTCGTACGCGACGACGGCCTCCGGGAACTCCTCTAGCACGACGCCGAGCAGGTGCGGCGTGTCGAACTCCGGCATCTCCTCGCTGGTCGTCTCGATCGCCTCGCGGAGGACCTCGACGAGGAAGTCGGGGAGGAAGCGCTCCGGTGGGTGCACGTCCATCACGACCGCGTGCGTCTCGCCGCAGTCGCACTCGAACTCGCGCATCCCGAGGTCCAGCTCGCCGGCCGCTATCGTCTGTCCGCAGGGCAGCTCCAGCGTGTTCTCGTCACCGCCCGGGACGCGCGGCTGGGACATGGCCCTGCTTGGTCGCTGTCGAGGTTAAAAGGAGCGGAACGAGACGCCAGACGGATCGGCATCAGGGAGGGAAACTGGCGGTTACTCGTGGTCGCTGTGGCCGGAGTCGAGATTTTCGTCCTCGTGGTCGGAGTCGAGATTTTCGTCCTCGTGGTCGGAGTCGAGATTTTCGTCCTCGTGGTCGGAGTCGTCCTCGTGGCCGCCCCCGTGCGTCTCTACTTCAGCCTCGACTTCGATCTCGATGCCGCCGGCCTCGTAGCTGGCTTCGACGAGTTCGGCGTCGTCGCGCTCGATCTCCAGCTCGTCGCTGTCCACCTCTACTTCGACCTCCACGTCGACGGTGACGTCTTCGGACATGATCGGACAGCGATACGCGCCCCGGACGCAAAAACGGTCGGCGCGGACGGACGGGTCAGGAGACCCCGTCGGCTACTGGAACCCGATCCGGCCGCCGGTGTCGCGGAGCGTCTCGCCGCCGCCGCCGAACTGCTTCTCGATCTCCTCGTAGTACGAGAGGATGTCGTCGTTGACGGTCGGCCGCACCGACTCCATGGCGCGCCGGAAGTGCTTCATCTCGACCTCCTCGGCGTCGTCGTCGTCGCGTAGCGCCTCGATGGCGGCCTCGCGGGCGATCCCCTCGAGGTCGGAGCCGACGTAGCCGTCCGTGATCTCCGCGACCTCGCGGAGGCTCACGTCGGGCGCGAGCGGCGTGTCCTGCGTGTGGATGTCGAGGATCTGTTCGCGGCCCTCCTGGTCCGGCTGGCCGATCATCACGAGCCGGTCGAACCGGCCAGAGCGAAGCAGCGCGGGGTCGATCATGTCGGGGCGGTTCGTGGCCCCGATCACCATCACGTCGCCCATGTCCTCCAGCCCGTCGAGCTCGGTGAGCAGCTGGTTGACGACGCGCTCGGAGACGTTGTTCCCCATCTCCTGGCCGCGAGAGGGCGCGAGGCTGTCGAGCTCGTCGAAGAAGATGATCGTCGGGCTCACCTGCCGGGCCTTCCGGAAGGTCTGCCGGATCGCCTTCTCCGACTCGCCGACCCACTTCGAGAGCAGCTGCGGCCCCCGAACCGAGATGAAGTTCGCGTTCGTCTCGTTGGCGACGGCCTTCGCCATCAGCGTCTTCCCGGTGCCGGGCGGGCCGTACAGCAGGACGCCCTTCGGCGCGTCGACGCCCATCCGGTCGAACTTCTCCGGCGAGGTGAGCGGCCACTCCACCGACTCCTGGACCTGCTCTTTGGCCTCGCTGAGCCCGCCGACGTCGTCCCACGATATCTTCGGGAGCTCGACGAGCACCTCGCGCATCGCCGACGGCTCCACCTCCGTGAGCGCGCCGGAGAAGTCGTCGCGCTTGACGATCATCCGGTCGATCAGGCTCGGCGGCACCTCCTCGTCGTCGAGGTCGATCTCGGGGAGGTAGCGCCGGAGCGCCTTCATCGCGGCCTCCTTCGTCAGGCTCTCGATGTCGGCGCCGACGAAGCCGTGCGTCTCGTCGGCGAGGTGGTCGAGGGAGACGTCGTCCGAGAGCGGCATTCCGCGGGTGTGGATCTGGAGGATCTCTTTGCGGCCCGTCTCGTCGGGGACGCCGATCTCGATCTCGCGGTCGAACCGGCCGGGGCGGCGGAGCGCCGGGTCGACGCTGTCCACGCGGTTGGTCGCCCCGATGACGACCACCTGCCCGCGCGTCTCGAGGCCGTCCATCATCGTGAGGAGCTGCGCGACGACGCGGCGCTCGACCTCGCCCGTCACGTCCTCGCGCTTGGGCGCGATCGAGTCGAGCTCGTCGATGAAGATGATGCTCGGGCTCTCCTCTTTCGCGTCCTCGAAGATCTCCCGGAGCTGCTGTTCGGACTCGCCGTAGTACTTCGAGATGATCTCCGGGCCGGCGATCGAGAAGAACGACGCCGACGTCTCGTTGGCGACGGCCTTCGCGAGCAGGGTCTTCCCCGTGCCCGGCGGACCGTGCAGGAGGACCCCCTGCGGCGGCTCGATCCCGAGCTTCGAGAAGATCTGCGGGTGTTTCATCGGCAGTTCGACCATCTCACGGACGCGCTGGATCTCTTTCTGCAGGCCGCCGATGTCCTCGTAGGTGATCCCGCCGCCCGTCTTCTCGAATCCGGAGATCGGCTCCTCGCGGAGCTCGACTTCGGTGTCCTCGGTGATCAGACAGACGCCGTCGGGCTCGGTCTCCACCGCGATCAGCGGGATCGCCTGCCCGGGCGACCGCATGAACGGGTGGTTCGTCGAGGACATCACCGGCACGATGTCGCGCTCGACGACCGGCCGCTTGAGGATCTGACGTTTCACCATGCCGGCGGCGTCGGAGCCGAATTGGACCGACGCCTCCTCCGGCGGGGCCAGCACGAGCTTGTCGGCCTTCTCCGCCTCGGCCTTCCGGATGGTCACGCGCTCGCCGATACCGACGTCGGCGTTCTGCCGCGTGAAGCCGTCGACGCGGACCGTGTCGGTGTTCCAGTCTTGGCGGTCGGCGCGCCAGACCTTCGCGGCGGTCGTCTCCGAGCCCTCGATCTCGATGATGTCGCCGGGCGAGAGCTTGAGGTGCAACAGCGTGTCGGGGTCGAGGCGGGCGATGCCGCGTCCCGAGTCGTTCGGGTACGCCTTCGCCACTTCGAGTTGGACTTCGTTCATGATTCCTCGCGGGGGTTACCCGTATCTCCATCCGGTTCGGGAATAAGCCTGTTGCCCCTGGCGGTGCCGCCGGCCGGTCCGGGAGAACCGGGGCCTGCGGCGGACTGTGTCATCATGTGCCATGGTACGGACCCCCGACGTAAAACGCCGTCGTAAGCGTGCGTTTTCGCCGTCGATCCGGAGGGGATCGCGACGGACGCTTTTTGACCGCTCGAACCGACGTTCGGGTGTGTTCGACTCGCTCTCGGGGCCGATGCGCTCGCTGCTCTCTCGGGTCGCGTTCCTCGCGGCCGGCGCGCTCGTCGGCCTCGGACTGTACGCGCTCGACGCCGGCGGCGTCCTCGTCGTCCCGCTCTCGGTGATCGGGGCGCTGGTGCTCGGCGAACTGTACCTGTTCGCGGCCGCCGAGGCCTCGTAGCGCCGCCGTCGCCGTCGACGACGGTCCCGACGTCCGGTCCCGGATCACGGGGTATATGTCCCGCGCTCGCCTCCGGTCCGCCATGCGAACGCTCGTCTTCGACGGCCGGACAGGCGCCGCCGGCGACATGATCTGCGCCGCGCTGATCGCGGCCGGCGCCGACCCCGACGCCCTCTCGCCCGTGACCGACAGGCTCCCGGTTCGGTACGAGGTCGGGGAGACGACGAACAAGGGGATCCGAGCGACGACGGTCGACGTGCTACTCGCGGAGTCGGGGGACGACGAGGGTCGCGACGGTGAGGTGCGCGACGCCGGCCGACCCGCAGAGAGCGGTCACGAGGTCGATCCCGAGAGTGACCACGATCACGGGGACGGTCACAGCCATACCCACGACCACGGGGACGGTCACAGCCATACCCACGACCACGGGGACGGTCACAGCCACACCCGCGATCATGGTCACGACCACGGGGACGACGACGAGGACGGCGATCGAAAACGCGCCCACGGCCACGCCGAAGGCGCCGGCGTCCACCGCAGCTACCCCGAGGTCGTCGCGCTCGTCGAGTCGATGGACCTCCCCGCGTCCGTCGAGTCGCTCGCGCTCGACGCCTTCGAGCGCCTCGGTCGCGCCGAGGCGTCGGTCCACGGCACCGACCTCGACGAGACGCACTTCCACGAGGTCGGCGCGGACGACGCGATCGCCGACGTGGTCGGGGCGGCGCTCCTCCTGAACGACCTCGACCCCGACCGCGTCCTCACCACGCCGGTCGCGACCGGCGGCGGCGAGGTCGAGATGAGCCACGGCGTCTACCCGGTCCCCGCGCCCGCGACGACCGAGATCGCGGCGGCCGCGGACTTCTCGGTGGTCGGCGGCCCCGTCGACCGCGAACTGCTCACGCCGACCGGGGCCGCGATACTGGCCGCCGTCGCCGAGGGCGTCGATCGGCTCCCACCGCTCGACGTGGACGCCGTCGGCTACGGGGCGGGCGACGCGACGCTCCCCGACCATCCGAACGTCCTCCGCGTCCTCGCCG
>NZ_NHOY01000122.1 GCF_002252755.1 Halorubrum sp. Hd13
GGGTCGAGGGGACGTCGGGCGCCGCCGCGATCCGCCTCCCGTCGGTCGGCTTCGGCTGCTCGCGCTACCGCGACGGGGAGTACGTCAAGCGCGCCGACTCGATCGCGACCGCGCTCGACGCCGGCTACCGCCTCCTCGACTCCGCCGAGCTGTACGGCAACGAACACCGGATCGGGGAGCTGCTCGCCGCGCCGGGCGCGCCCGACCGGGAGCGGGTGTTCCTGCTCGGGAAAGCGTGGCGCACCAACCACCGCCGGGAGCGCCTGCTCGCCGCCTGCGCGGGCAGCCGCGAGGAGCTCGGGATCGACGCATTCGACTGCTACGCGCTCCACTGGCCATCGGCGCTCGAACACCGGGGGGAGCTGAGCCGGCTCGCCGAGGAGCCGGTCGAGCGACAGGAGGCGCTCGCCTTTCCCGAGGACGCGGACGGCGAGCTCGCGACCGACGACGTGTCGCTGGCGACCGCGTGGGAGAACCTGGAGGCCGTTTACGAGAGGGGATGGGCCCGGACGCTCGGGGTCTGTAACGTCTCGCGGGCGCAGCTGGAGACGGTGCTGGAGACCGGCGACGTCGACCCGGCCTTGGTGCAGGTGGAGCGACACCCCTACCGCCCTCGGACCGGTCTCGTCGACTGCTGTCACGAGCGCGGAATTCGGGTGGTCGCGCACTCGCCGCTGTCGGCGCCCGGCCTCCTCGACGAGCCCGTGCTGGACGCGATCGGCACGGATCGGGGTCTCTCGCCGGCCGCGGTCGTCGTCGCGTGGAACGCCTCGCGAGGGGTCGTCCCGATTCCGTCCAGCACCACGGAATCGCACGTCGTCTCGAACCTGGCCGCCGGGAGCGAGCGGCTGACCGCCGACGAGCTCGCGCGGATCGACGCCCTGCGCGACCCCGACTTCGAGCGGTAGGGCGCCGGAGTCGATCGCCCTCGTCCGCTCGGGCGGTATTTCTATGTGACAGAAGTCCATGTGTGTAATATGGCAACAACCAAGTCGCAGCGGCCCGCGGTCGACATCGGCTCGCTGAACGGCCTCCACTGGGTGGGTATCGTCGCGGCGCTGGTCTCCGCCGCCGTCCACC
This sequence comes from Halorubrum sp. Hd13, assembly GCF_002252755.1. GTDB lineage: Archaea > Halobacteriota > Halobacteria > Halobacteriales > Haloferacaceae > Halorubrum. Next base: position 1,081 of record NZ_NHOY01000122.1, read on the forward strand.
TCTTTCTCGGCGTCAGGATGTTCCCCTCGCCGATGGGTATCAGCTTCGTCCTCGCGGGGCTCGGCTTCGTCGGTGGCGTCACCCTCCTCGCGATCGACTACCGCCGACGGACGGTGTACGCGGTCGGGATCGCTTTCACCCTCGTCCAGATCGTCTTATGGTACGTCATCAACTTCGCGGGCGGGACGAAGTCGTTCCCGGCCGACGTCGGGACGCTCGGCGGCGTCGACAAGGTCGCGCAGGTCGTGTTGATACTCGTTCTGGTCGCCCTGCTGCGCCGGTAGCCGTGGCGGACCGCGAGCGCCGACGGCGACGCGAGCACGCCGTCGCGATCAGCGACGCGCTCCCCGACGGCTCGGCCGTCGACGCGGGCGTAAACGCGACCGTTCGGCGCGTAAACGTATCCCCGGGCGGCGGACCCCTCGCGGGCCCGGTCGCGACCGGAGGTGGCGTGTAGATGGCCGAGATCCGCCGTCGGCGCTCCGTTCGCGTCGGGATCGGTTTCGGGCTCCCGCTCCTCGCCGCACTCACGCTCGCCGCGCTCCTCCTGCGGCTGTTCCCCGCGGACGCGATGGGCCGCTGGGGACTCTCGCCCGCCGTCGTCGCCGGCCTCTGTTGGGCCGGACAGCTCTGGTACGTCGGGTACGGGCTCGATCCGGAGGGGCTGACCGGCGGCTTCTGGCGACAGCTGTTCGGACTGGCGAACGCGGTCACGCTCGTTCGCGGGGCGCTGTACGCGGTCGTCGCCGGATTCGTCGTCGCGCCGCCGGAGACGGCGCTCGCGTGGGTGCCGGCGCTGTGTTACGGGACCGGCGTCGCCCTCGACAACCTCGACGGGAGCGTCGCCCGAACGGTCGGGCGGGAGACCGAGGTCGGCCGCCGGCTCGACATGGCGTTCGACACCTTCGGATTCGTCGCCGCGCCGCTCGTGGCGGTGTTGTGGGAGCTACTCCCGATCTGGTACCTCTCGATCTCCGCCGCGCGCTACGTCTTCCGCGGGGCCGTGTGGCTGCGGCGCGTCCGCGGGCTCCCCGTCGGCGACCTGCCCGACAGCGACCTCGGCAAGTACCTCGCGGGCGTCCAGATGGTCTTCGTGACGGTCGCGCTCGTCCCGCCGGTGCCGACCGACGTCGTTCGGACCCTCGCGCCAATCGTCCTCGCGCCGTCGCTGGCGGTGTTCGCGCGCGACTACCTCGCCGTCAGCGGTCGACTCCCGTCTCGCCGGTGAGAAAGCAGACGGTCACGAGTACTCCAGGATGACTTGGACCGCCGCGTCGGGTTCCGAGTCGAGCAGTTCGTACGCTTCCGGCGCGCGCTCGAAGGGGATCCGGTGGGTGATGAGCTCGGCGGCGGGGATCGCGTCGATCCGGTCGAGCGCCGCCTCCATGCGGCGGTCGCGGTCCCACCGCCCGCGCAGCTCCGGGCTGATCGTCGACACCTGACTGGAGACGATGTCGATGCGGTCCCGGTGGAACCGCCCGCCGAGGTCGATCGGCTCGCGCTTGGTCCCGTACCACGAGCCGACGACGATCCGCGCGTCGTAGCCGACGACCCCGATCGCGTCGTCGAGCGCGCTCGGCTGGCCGGACAGCTCGACCGCGAGGTCCGCGCCCCCGACGGCGGACTCCCCGGCGAGGTCGACGGCGCCGAGTTCGGCCGGCGTCGTCGTCCGGTCGGCGCCGAGCGCAGCGGCGAGCGTTCGACGGCGCTCGATCGGGTCGACCACGACGAGCGACTCCAGCGGGAAGTCGGCCAGCAGGCGGACGACGCAGAGTCCGATCACCCCGGCGCCGAACACCACGACCCGCTCTCCGAGACGGGGGGCGGCGTCGAGGACGATGTTCGTCGCGGTCTCCACGGAAGGGAGGAGCGAGCCGGCGGCCGGCGTCGTCTCCGGCGGGAGCGCGACGACCGAGTCGGGGGTCGCGCGGAAGCGCGTCTGGTGGGGGACGAACGCGAACACCGACCGGCCGACCCACTCCGAGTCGACCTCGGCGCCGACCTCGCGGACGACGCCGCTCGCGGCGTAGCCGTACCGGAGCGGGTACGAGAGGTCGCCGTCGAGCGCGTCGAGCGCCTCGTCCGCCGGGAGATCCGCCGGCGTCTGGTCGCGGTACACGAGCAGCTCCGTCCCGGCGCTGATCGCCGACGCGCGGGTCTCGACGAGCAGCTCGTCGTCCGCCGGCGGTCCGACCGTCGCCTCGCGCACCTCGACGGTCTCCGGGGCCGTGAAGTAGAGCGCGGCGTCGGTCATCGGGTCGCGGACCCGGTCCGGTCGCGGGCGACGCCCGAGCGAGGCCACGGGCTTCGGCTCGGCTGGTGGCGTAACACGTAGATCCCCACGCACTGTGCGATGTTAAGTCCTCGCGCCGTCCGACGGGTCAGACCCGGAGGTAAGCGAGCGGATCGGCGTCGACGGCGCGAAAGAGAGACGGTCGATCGGAAAGCGAACGACTGCGACGGCGGCGGTCCGTCAGCGACGCCTAGCGGATGACGTCGAGGCCGTTGTTCCGCTCGGTCTGCTCGGTGCCGCCGTCGGACTCCCAGCCCCGGTCGGCGCCGCCGGAGGCCGTCGCGCCGGCCGTGCCGTTCGCCTCGGCGGCGCGCGAGCGCGAGTCGCCGAGGTCCTCGGCTCCGGCCGCGGCGCGGGACTTGTCGGCCTGCTTCTGGGTCGACGGGCCGAGCACCTGCGCGCTCTGGACGCCCGTCATGATCGCCATGACGCGGACCTTCCCCTTGTACTCGTCCTGGATTCGGGCGCCCCAGATCACGTTGGCGTTCGCCTCCAGCCGCTCGGTGATGTTGTTCGCGATCCCCTCGGCCTCCTTCAGCGTGAGGTCCGGACCGCCCGTGATGTGGACGAGCCCGCCGGAGGCGCCGCGGTAGTCGACGTCCAGGAGCGGGTGGTTCATCGCGTCGTTGACCACTTCCTGGGTCTTGTTCTTGTCCTGGGTCTCGCCGACGAGCATGACGGCCACGCCGCCCTGGTTCATGATGGTGGACATGTCGGCGTAGTCCAGGTTGATGAGGCTCGGCTGGGTGATCGTCTCGGAGATCCCCTTCACCGTCTCCGCGATGATCTGGTCCATCACGGAGAACGCCTTCCCGATCGGCAGGTTCGGCACGTAGTCGAGCAGCCGGTTGTTGTCGAGGACGATGATCGAGTCGGCCTCGTTGCGGAGGGTCTCTAAGCCCTCCTCGGCCTTCACGGTGCGGGCGCGCTCGACGTTGAACGGCGTCGAGACCATTCCGACGACGATGGCGCCCTGCTCTTTGGCGATCTTCGAGACGACCGGCGCCGCGCCGGTGCCGGTGCCGCCGCCCATTCCGGCCGTGACGAAGACGAGGTCGGCGTCGCCGAGCACCTCCTTGATCGTCCCCTGGGCCATCTCGGTGGCGCGCTCGCCCATCTTGGGGTCGCCGCCGGCGCCGAGCCCCTGCGTGAGCGACTTGCCCACGAGGATCTTGGTGTCGGCCTCGACCATCTTGAGGTGCTGTTTGTCCGTGTTGATCGCGACGGTGTCGGCGCCGTCCACGCCGATGTTGTACAGCCGGTTGATCGTGTTGTTTCCGGCGCCGCCGGCACCGACGATGACGATCCGGGGGTCCCCGAACTCGTCGTCGTCCATATCGACGGAGTCCATGTCGCGCTTCTCCGCTTCCGCGTTGTCGAGGGCGTCCTGAACGAGATCTTGCATCAGTTCACACCTTCGCCCAGTTGCGGTTGCGGCCGCGCTCGTCGCGCTCGCCGTCCTGTTCGTTCAACATGTCGCGAACGGCCGACCGGATCGCCTCGCTCCGGTTCGGGAACTCGCCCGTTTCGACCATCTGTTCGACCTCGTCTATCTGCTGTTTCGGGATTCGTAGTGTCACACGCTCCATTGGTATTCCCCCGGTAAGACGGCGAGCACGCGACGCGTGTGTCTTACAGCGACGAATCGCCCGTCGACGGGATCATCCCCGCCGCGGACGGCCGCTGTAAGACGACCGTCTTACGCAGTTCAATTCACCGAGTCTACCAATATAAAGCTATCGCCGAGTGTAAGACAACCACCCGAAGAGACGAATTCGGCCGACTGGCGGCCTGAGTCAGGCGTTACCTATCATTTAACACGTCTGCGGCGGGGGTCCGCCGACCGCAGCCGGGGCAGAACGCCCAGTCGGTCCGCAGCTCGTCGCCGCACTCGCAGAACGCCCGGTGAGACTGCTTTTCTCCGCAGTTCGGACAGTACACGTGTTCTTCAGGGACGTTCTCTCCGCAGCCGCCGCAGGCGTTTTCGCCAGCGTTCGCGCTCGCCGGCGTCTTACGCGTCTCCGTCTCAGCGTCCGCCGACGTCTCACGTGTCACACGCGTGTCGGCGGCGTCGGCGTCAGGGGCGTCGAGAGAGACGTTCACGTTGACCTCGGCCGGGTTCCCCGACGCATACGTCGCGTCGGACGGAGCGCGCCGTCCGCCGAGGCGGTCGTCCAACGCGGCGTCGAGCCGCTCCGCGATGAGGTCGTCGACGCGGTCTGCCAGCGCGGCGCCGACCGTCTCCTCGGCCGTCGGACCCGCGTCGGGAGCAGTCGCCTCCTCGGCGTCGTCGAGGTGGGTGCGGAGGGCCTCCCGCATCACCTCGCTCTTGGAGGCGTCACACGCTTCCAGCCGCTCGACGAGGTCGTCGTCGGCCCGGAAGGTGATCTTACTCATACGGACGCCATATCGACCGTACTACAAGTATCTTCCCCCCGATATCGGACGGTAGCCGCGAGACGTTTCAGCCCCCGGAAACGAGCGCGCCGAGCCGCCGCGGTCGGCGAAAATCATGTCACATGGTCACACGTGTGTCTGACGCAGATTTATACGGCCCGCGTGGGCATACGTGTGTATATGAGTAACCGCGTCGAGGACCTCGAACGACAGGTCGCGGAGCTGCAAGCGGCGGTCAACGGGCTCACCGAGGAGCTGGTCGAAATGAAGGAACGCGTCCGACAGCTCGAGGACGCCCAAGAGGTGTCCGTACGGGCGGACGCCGCGACCGAGGAGGCGCGGGAGACGGCCGAACCGGCCGAGGAATCGACAGAGTCCGCCGGCGGCGAGACGCGGACCCACTCCGACGACCACGTCGAGGTCGTCGAGCGGACCGACGACGGGAGCGCGTCGACCGGCGGCGAGGGCGACGACGACATGGTCGTCCCCGAGCAGGAGGCGACGACGCCGGACGCCGAGGCCGGCGGGGCGGAGGGAGAGAGCGACGACGAGGAGTCGGACAGCGACATCATCGTCGCGTAATCCGACCTCGCACTCCCGCGTCACATGCACATTACGGAAGTCGTTTTGGACGGATTCAAGAGCTTCGGGCGGACGACGAGGATCCCCTTTTACGACGATTTCACGGTCGTCACGGGACCGAACGGCTCCGGGAAGTCGAACATCATCGACGGAGTCCTCTTCGCGCTCGGATTGGCGCGCACCCGCGGGATCAGAGCGAAGAAGCTCACCGACCTGATCTACAACCCCGGTCACGACGACGGCGACGGGACCGGGGGCCCGAACGAGGCGTCGGTGACCGTCGTGCTCTCGAACGAGGACGGGGCCTTAGACCGGTCGCAGGTCGTCTCCGCGGCCGGCACGGAGAACGTGGGCGACGTCTCCGAGATCACGATCAAGCGCCGCGTCAAGGAGACCGAGGACAACTACTACTCGTACTACTACCTCAACGGACGCTCGGTGAACCTCTCCGACGTGCAGGACCTGCTCGCGGCCGCCGGCGTGACGCCCGAGGGGTACAACGTCGTGATGCAGGGCGACGTCACCGAGATCATCAACATGACCCCCTACCAGCGGCGGGGGATCGTCGACGAGATCGCGGGCGTCGCCGAGTTCGACGAGAAGAAGGAGGCCGCCTACGAGGAGCTGGACACGGTCGAAGACCGGATCGGCGAGGCGGACCTCCGCATCGGCGAGAAGCAGGACCGGCTCGACCGGCTGTCCGACGAGCGCGAGACCGCCCTCCAGTATCAGGAGTATCGGGACGAGCTGGAGGAGTACCGCGGCTTCCTCAAGGCCTCCGAGCTGGAGGAGAAGCGGGAGGCCCTCGGCGACGTCGAGGACGACATCGACGACGCGGAGGCCGAGCTCGAAGAGCTCCGCGCGGAGCTCGACGCGAGACAGGGGAAGCTCACCCGCCTCGAGGAGGACCTGGCCGACCTCAACCACGAGATCGAGACGAAAGGCGAGGACGAGCAGATCCGGATCCGCTCGGAGATCGAGGAGGTCAAAGGCGAGATCTCCCGGCTCGATGACAAGATCGAGGCGGCCGAGGAGCGCGCCGCGGAGGCCGAGACGGAGCGGCGCGACGCCTTCGTCCAGATCGACCGGAAGGAGGAGACGATAGCGGACCTCGAAGGCGAGATCCGCGAGGCGAAAGTCGAGAAGGCCTCGGTCAAGTCCGAGATCGCGACGAAGCGGTCCGATCTCGCCGACGTCGAGGCCGAGATAGAGGGCGCCGACACCGAGTTCGACGAACTCAAAGCCGAGCTCGCCGACAAGAAAGAGGAGATCGAGTCGCTTCGCGAGGCGAGAAACGAGACGCAGCGCGAGAAGGACCGCCTGCTCGACGAGGCGCGCCGGCGCTCGAACGCGGTGAGCGAGGCGCGGACCGACCTGGAGGAGGCCCGCGAGTCGATACCGGAGCACAAGGCGCGGATATCCGAGCTCCGCAGCGAGCTCGACAAGGCCGAGAAGAACGAGGAGAAGATCGAGGAGGTCGTCGCGGACCTCTTCTCGGAGAAGGCCGAACGGAGCGAGGACCTGGAGGCGGTCGAAGCGGACCTCCGGGAGAAGCAGAACGAGTACGCGAAGCTGGAGGCGGCCGCCGACGAGCGCGGCGACACCTCGTGGCCGCGGGCGGTGACCGAAGTGAAGAACGGCGGCATCGACGGGGTCCACGGCGCGGTCGGCGAGCTTGGCTCGGTCGAGGCCGAGTACGCGGAGGCGTGCGAGACGGCCGCCGGGGGGCGGCTCGCGAACGTCGTCGTCGACGACGACGGCGTCGGGTCGACGTGTATCGACTACCTCAAGCGGCGGAACGCGGGCCGGGCGACGTTCCTCCCCATCACGGAGATGGACGACCGGAGCCTCCCGCGGAAGCCCTCGCTGCCGGGCGTCGTCGACTTCGCGCGGAACCTCGTCGACTACGACGGCAGGTACGCCTCGATCTTCTCGTACGTGCTCGGCTCGACGCTCGTCGTGGAGGACATGGCCACCGCCCGCGAGCTGATGGGCGACTACCGGATGGTCACGCTCGACGGCGACCTCGTCGAGAAGTCCGGCGCGATGACGGGCGGCTCCGGCGGCGGCTCGCGGTACGCGTTCACGAAGTCCGGCGGCGGGAAGCTCGAACGGCTCGCGACGGAGATAGCGGAGCTGGAGGACGAGCGGCAGTCGCTGCAGTCGGAGATCGACGACCTCGAGGGCGACGTCGACGACGCGCGCGACCGGAAGGCCGACGCCGCCGAGCGCGTCCGGTCGCTTGAGGCCGACGTCGAGCGCGCCGAGGACGAGCTGGCGGACGCCGAGGAGCGCATCGACGAGCTGGAGACCGAGCTCGAGGAGCTGGAGGCCGAACGCGAGTCGGTCGACGCGGAGATGAGCGAGCTCGACGCGGAGCTCGACGAGCTCGATACGGAGATAGCGGAGTTAGCGTCCGAGATCGAGGAGATCGAGGCGGAGCTCGCCGACTCGAAGATCCCGGAGCTCTCCGAGCGCGCCGACGAGATCCGCGCCGAGATATCCGACCTGGAGGACCGGATGAGCTCGCTCGACGGGCGGCAGAACGAGCTGGAGCTGGAGAAGGGGTACGCCGAGGACGCCGTCGACGAGCTCCACGACACCGTCGAGGAGGCACAGAATCGGAAGGCCGAGGCCGAAGAGCGGGTCGCCGAGCACGAGGCCGCGATCGAGGAGCGGGAGGCCGACCTCGCGGAGAAGAAGGAGGCGATCGCCGACCTCGAATCGGAGCTCACGGAGCTGAAGGCCGCCCGCGAGGACCTCCGCGAGGAGATCAAGGCGGCGACCCGCGAGCGAGACGAACAGCGCGCGCTCGTCTCGGAGGCGGAGTCCGACCTGGACGATCTGACGGACCGCCGGGACCGACTGGAGTGGGAGATCGACGAGCTGGAGTCGCAGGTCGGCGAGTACGACGCCGGCGAGATCCCCGACCTCGGCGAGGTCGAGTCGCGGATCGAGGAGCTGGAGGCCGAGATGGAGGCGTTAGAGCCCGTCAACATGCTCGCGATCGACGAGTACGACGAGGTGCAGGAGGCGCTCGACCAGCTCCAGGAGCGCCGGGACGTGCTCGTCGAGGAGCGCGACGCGATCGAGGAGCGCATCGAGGGGTACGAGGCGGCGAAGAAGGAGACGTTCATGCAGACGTTCGAGTCGATCAACGACCACTTCGAGGAGATCTTCGCGCGCCTCTCGGCCGGCAGCGGCGAGCTCCTCTTGGAGAACCCCGAAGACCCCTTCGAGGAGGGGCTGACGATGAAGGCGCAGCCCGCGGACAAGCCGGTCCAGCGGCTCGACGCGATGAGCGGCGGCGAGAAGTCGCTGACCGCCCTCTCGTTCATCTTCGCCATTCAGCGGCACAACCCGGCGCCGTTCTACGCGCTCGACGAGATCGACGCGTTCCTCGACGCGGTCAACGCCGAGCGCGTCGGCGAGATGATCGAGGAGCTGGCCGCGGACGCGCAGTTCGTCGTGGTCGGCCACCGCTCGGCGCTGTTGGAGCGCTCCGACCGCGCCATCGGCGTCACGATGCAGGGCGACAACCTCTCTGCGGTCACCGGGATGCAGTTCGGCGACGACCGCGACGGCGACGGGGAGGTGACCGCGGATGACTGAGCCGCCGGAGTCGGCGGGCGCGGGCGGCGGATCCGGCGACGACGTCCCGGACCTGGACCTGACGAGCGAGCGGGACGGCGGGGCGCGCGACGGAGCGACGCCGGAGACGCCCGGAGGAGACGGGGCCGCGACGGGCGACGGCGAGTCGAGGGACGGCGCCGCCGGCGACGAGGCGGACGGCGGGGAGTCCGGGGACCCCGGCGAGGACGGGAAAGTCGAGCCCGTCGAGCTCCTCGTCCAGCTCGCCGAGGAGGGCGAGATCGAGCCGTGGGACATCGACATCGTGCAGGTGACGGACGCCTTCTTAGAGCGGCTCGACGAGACGGACCTCCGGACGACGGGGCGGGCGCTGTTCTACGCCAGCGTCCTGTTGCGGATGAAGAGCGACGGCATGCTGGCCGACGACGACGAGGACGAGGAGCCCGAGCCGGAGCCGTGGGAGGTCGCGATGGAGGGCGGCGCGCCGGACCCCGCCGCCGACGACTTCGATCCGGTCAGCGAGCTGGAGGCGGAGATGGACCGACGCCTCGACCGGAAGAGCACCCGAGGATCGCCGGAGACGCTCGACGAACTGGTCCGGGAGCTCCGCGAGGCCGAGCGCGGATCGTGGTGGAAGGACTCCCGCGAGTACGACACCTCTGAGTCGCCGCACGGGTACGACCGCGGCACGCAGACGCTCGACTACCACACGGGCGACGAGTTCCGGCGCGACGGGGAGCCGACCGCGGGCGAGGCGACCGACCGCACCCACGACGAGGATATCGAGGAGGTGATAGTGGAGATCGACAACGCCCTCCGGACCCACTTCGACCGCGGGCGCACGGAGGTGCTGTTCGGGGAGATCGAGAGCGCGGGCGGACGCCCCTTCATGACGTACCTCGCGCTGCTGTTCATGGCGCACCGCGGCTCGGTGCGGCTCCAGCAGGACGACCTGTTCGGCGACCTGTGGGTGAAAGACCCCGCGGCGATGACCGGGGAGTCGGAAGCGATCGCGGACTAGTACGTTTTCGAGAGCGCGGTCCGTCGTTCATACGTGGATACCGCCGGACCGGCGGTGAACTTCTCCAAAGCCCCAGTCGCGAGGACTCGATGGGCTCGCTGCGATCCTCGTCGCTCACTTCGTTCGCTCCTGCGGTCCTTACGTCGCCCGTCTTCGTCCTCGCGACTGCCCCTTTGAGTCCTACCCCGCACCGCACCCGCACAGCACCTCACGCCTCCCCAGCCTCGCGGCTCCCTTCGGTCGCCGCGTCCCTCGCGCGTGCTGACTCGCGCCCGGAGGGCGCTCGCAGGCACGCGCCACCGCACCGCAGAGTTTTTTTTATAAGTAGTCGCCGAGCAGCGGCTCGACGCGCTCACGAGTGTCTTCCGGGATCGCCTCGGTCGGCGTGTTGACGGTGCCTTCGAGGGAGGTGTGAGCGTCGCACTCCAGGTCGTCCGGGAGCGTCCGAACGGCCTCCTCGACGGCGGCCTTGATCGCCTCCTGGTTCTGCTCGGCGTTCTCGAGGACCTCTTCGAGCGTCACCTCGCTGTCTTCCTTCCAGACGTCGTAGTCGGTGACCCCGGCGATCGTCGCGTAGGCGAGCTCCGCCTCGCGGGCGAGCTTCGCCTCCGGGATCGCCGTCATGCCGACGAGGTCCCACCCCTGCGACTTGTAGAACTCCGACTCGGCGCGCGTCGAGTACTGCGGCCCCTCGATACAGACGTAGGTGCCGCCCTTCACGACCGTCGTGCCGCCGTCCTCGTCGGCGGCGTCCCCGCCGTCTCCGCCCACGGCGGACTCGGCGGCCTCGGTCAAATGGTCGACAAGCTCCGGGCTGTACGGGTCCGCGAACGGCTGGTGGACGACGACGCCGTCGCCGTAGAAGGAGAGGTCGCGGCGCTTGGTCCGGTCGTAGATCTGGTCGGGGACGACGAGGGTGCCGGGCTCCAGCTCCTCCTTGAGGCTCCCCACCGCGTTCGACGCGAAGACGTGGGTGACGCCGGCCTGCTTCAGCGCGTACATGTTCGCGCGGTACGGGAGGTCTGTGGGCGAGACGCCGTGCTCGGAGCCGTGCCGGGGGAGGAAGGCGACCTCCGTGCCCGTGTCGGCGAACTCGCCGATCGTGATCGCGTCGCTCGGCTCGCCGTAGGGGGTGTCGTACTCCACCTCGCGCACGTCGTTCAGGGGCAGCGCCTCGTAGATGCCGCTGCCGCCGATGAACCCGATGGTGCTCATACCCGGAGTCCGACCGCTCGATACTTATAAGGAGTGAACGCGGTCGACGGGGGCGTCTCACGGCGTCACAGCAGCCACCGCACCGCCGCCAGCGCGAGCGCGCTCACGACGAGCAGGTGGACGAGGACGGCGCCGACGGCGGCGCCGCCGACCTCGCGCATCTCGCGGAGCCGGATCGAGAGCCCGAGGCCGACGAACGCCAGCGTGAACAGCGCGTCCGACACGCGCCCGATCGACTCCAGCACGGCCGGCGAGAGGAGCCCGCTGTTCGCGATCGCGGCGACCGCGAGGAAGCCGAGGAGGAACTTCGGGAACTCCGCCCACAGCCGTCGGACGCCCGGGTCGGTCGCCGACCGCGCCGTGTACGCCAGCGAGTAGGCGACGGCGACGCCCCCCAACAGGGAGTTGCGCGCGAGCTTCGTCACGGTCGCCCACTGGCCCGCCTCCGGCGAGTGGGCGAACCCCGCGGCCGCGACGGGGCCGGTCGAGAACATGCTCACGCCGGCCCAGACGCCGAACTGGCGGCCGGTGAGCCCGAGCCACTCGCCGGCGATCGGGAACGCGACGAGCGTGACGGCGTCGAAGAGGAGCACGGTCGCCGCCGCGAACGTGATGGCGGCGCCGCGCGCGTCGAGCACGCGCCCGATCGCGACGACCGCGGAGACCCCGCAGATGCTCGCGCCCGCCGCCAGCAGCGAGGGCGTGGTCCCGTCGAGTCGGAAGAGCACGCGTGCGATCAGCTCGGCGAGGAGGAGCCCGCCGCCGACCGCGACGACGACCAGGCCGAGCACGGTCGGTCCCGCGGCGAGGAACTCCTCGACGACGACCGCGGCGCCGAGCAGGACGATCCCGGTCTCCAAGAACAGCTTGTCGACGCCGACGCCCGGTTTCGCGAGGTCGGGCGTCCCGACCGCGTTGCCGATGAGCGCGCCGAGCGCGACCGCGACGACGAGCGGCTGGAGCCCGTCGACCGCGCCGGCGATGAGGTGCGCGAGGAGCGCTCCGGCGGCCAGCAGCGCGAGACCGGGGACGAACGGCCGAGCGGCGTCGACGACGCGCATCAGAAGACGCCCGCGGCCTGTCCCGCGACGTGAGCGGCGACGATCCCCAGCCCGAGCGCGAGCGCCTGCCACCCCCGGTCGAGCGCGACCCACCGGTCGACGATCGGCGATCCGGTTCCGGGAGCGCCGTCGGCGTCGGCCGCTCCGTTCCCGGCGTCGCCCGTGCTATCGCCGGCGGTCCGCGGTCCGTCGGCGGCGTCCCGTGCCATGCCCGCGGGTCGGCGCGCTCGGTATTTATAAGAACGGACTCGGGCAGAGCACGCGCTCGACCCGGGACCGAAAGAGGCAGGTTCCGGGCGGTCGTTTCACGGACGTTCGGATGTCGACCACGCAGATCAAGGACCCGGTGCACGGCTACGTTGAGCTGCCGGACGCGCTCGTCGACGGCGTCCTCGACACCCGGCCGTTCCAGCGGCTGCGGTACGTCCGCCAGCTCTCGGCGACGCACCTCGTCTACCCCGGAGCGAACCACACGCGGTTCGAGCACTCGCTCGGCGTCTACCACCTCGGCCGCACCGTGTTCGAGAACCTCCGCAGGCAGTCGTACTTCGCGCAGGGCGCGACGACCGACGAGCTGGAGGAGATCCAACGCACGCTGGAGTGCGCCTGCCTGCTCCACGACGTCGGCCATCCGCCCTTCTCGCACCTCTCGGAGGGGTTCCTCGACGAGGGCGTCCTCCGCGATCGGGTCGCCGCCGTCGGCCTGGTGGACGCCTTCGACCGGGCCGGCGTCGGTGGCGCGCCGCTCCGGTCGGCGAGCCCGCACGAGCTGCTCGGCTGCGTCCTCATAATCGAGGAGTACGGGGACGCCCTGCGCTCGTTCGACGTCGACCCCGTCGAGGTGTGCGCGTACGTCCTCGGCTACAGCCTCGCGTACGAGCGCGGCGCGCCCTGGCAGTACGGGGTCGGCGCGCAGCTGCTGCACTCCCCCATCGACGTCGACCGGCTCGACTACATCACCCGCGACAACCGCATGACCGGCGCGGGCGTGTTGAGCTTCGACGTCGACCGGATGGTCGACGCCTACACGGCCCACCCCGAGGAGGGGCTCGCGCTCACCGAGAAGGCGCTCTCGACGATCGGTAACTACCTCGAGGGCCGGATCGCGCTGTACATGTGGGTCACACAGCATCACAAGGCCGTCTACGCGAACCGGCTCCTCCAGGAGCTGCTCGGCGAGTACGAGCGCGTGACCGGCGAGAGCCCGGTGACCGTCGACGGGGTCCTCTCGCGGGAGTTGGACGACAACGCCGTGCTCGAACGCCTTCGGACCGCCGCCCGCGAACACTCCGATTCGACGCTCGCGTCGATGTACGACCGGTTCCGCGGGCGGCGCTTCCCGGCCACGTGTTGGAAACACCGGATCGCACTCGCCGACCGGATCGGCGGGGACCTCACGGGTGAGGCCGGCGCCGGTCTCGACGAGTTCACGGCGTGGCTCACCGAGGGCGACGACCGGCTGGAGCGGCTCCTCGCCGACGCGCTCGACGTCCCGGTCCACGAGGTGTGGATCGACCGCTCGTACGTGCCCGCGTACGACCCCGACGAGCTGGAGGACATCCCCATCGCCTACGGCGGAACGACCCGGTCGGTCGGCGACTGGGGGCTGTACGGCGACCGCGCGTTCGACGTGCCCATCCCCTTCGTGTTCGTCCCGGACGGGACGAAGCGGCGGGCGATCCGCGTGCTCAGGGAGGCGTTCGAGCGGGAGGTCGAGGAGCGGAAGCACGCGTAGCCGGAGCGACGAGGGGGTCCGGGGTGGAACTCGTCGGTGCTCGCGTCAGTCGTCGGCTTCGGCGGGGACGCGGTCGTCGGCGTCGTCGTCCTCGGGAGCGTCGTCGCCCTCGGCCTCCGCGGCGTCGCCCTCGGCCTCCGCGGCGTCGTCGGCCTCGGCGTCCTCGTCGTCGACGCGCGGGAAGTGCTCGATCGTCGCCTCGCGGAACGCCGCCTCGTCGAACTCGTGGTCGGCGTCGAAGAAGTCGAGGACCGTCTGCACGTCGGTCATCGCGTTCTTCAGCGCGGTCGAGGCGCCGGGCGAGGGGGTGATGTTGAACAGGACGCCGTCGCCGGTGATCTTCGCCTCGCCCATGTCGAGCTCTCTGTTCTCCGTGTCGACGATCTGGGGGCGCACGCCGCCGTACCCCTTCGCGCGCTCGATGTCGTCGGCGTCGACGCTCGGCACGACCTTCTGAACGTCCGGCAGGAACGCGCGCTTGCCGATCTCGGGGATGTCGTACACGAGGTTGCGCACGACGTAGGGGAACAGGATGCGGTCCGAGAGGATGTCGACGTAGCTCAGGACCGACGCGGGCGAGAAGCCGAACACGTCGGCGAAGTCGCTCACGGTGGAGAGCTCGCCGCGCTCGAGCGCGGGGACGAGCTTCGCCGTCGGGCCGAACCGAGTGACGCCGTCGTCGTGGACGTCGGCGTCGCCGTGGACCGCCGCGAACGGGAGCTTCTTCATCTGGAGCGTGTACACCTTCCCGTTCAACAGGTCGTCGGCGAGGAAGAAGCTCCCCGCGACCGGCAGCAGCGACATGTCCTCGCCGTATCCCATCTCCTTGGCGAACTGGAGGCTGTGGGAGCCGGCGGCGACGACGACCGCGTCGGCCTCGAAGTCGCCGTCGTCGGTCTCGACGGCGAACCCGTCGCGGCCCTCGTCGACGCTCTCGACCGCGGTGCCGAGGTGGACGGAGACGCCGTCCTCTGCGCGGGCGTCCTCGACGAACGACTTCGCGACCGCGCCGTAGTCGACGACGTAGCCGTCGGGGGTCTGGAGCGCCGTGAGCCGGGTGTCCGGGTCGCGGCCCTCGACGACCTTCGGCTCCAGCTCCGCGATCTCCTCGCGGCCGATCTCGCGGAGCTTCGGGAAGAGGTCGCCGAACCCGTTCTCGTGGTAGCGCTCCTCCAGCTTCTCGGCCTCCTCGTCGCCGACGCCGAGCACCATCTTGCTCCGCTTGCTGTGCATCTCGCGGTCGGGGTCGGTCCCCTCGAGGTAGCCGGCGAGCAGCTCCGCGCCCTCCTTGACCTCTTCGGCCTTCTCTAAGGTGTAGTTCGTCTCGATGTCCCCGAAGTGGAGGGTCTGTGAGTTGTTCGTGCGGTGGGAGTTCACCGCCGCGATCTCCCGCTCCTTCTCGACCAGCGTGACGTCGTCGACGTCGGTGAACTTCGCGACCGCGTATAAGAGCGACGCCCCGCTGATACCGCCGCCGACGATGACCAGGTCAGTGTGTTCGGACATGCGTGATGAAAGCTCACTCCGCGAGACGGACTCGGCCGTTAACGGTCTTGCTATTCTCGGCGCTAATCCGCCGGCAGAGGGCCTACAGTCGTCGTTTTAGAGGTTCGACGAACGTCGAACAGCTCGGGCGCCCCCGGAGGGCGACCGTCGGGCTATCCCTCGTCGCGAGCTGTTCGGTATCGATTCCGGAGCCGGGCGAACAGCGCCCGGCCGGTATCGGTCCGCAGGCGGGGCTCTGTCGTCGCGAAGAACTCGTCGAGGTCGTCGTACTCGCGGAACGCGTCCGGCTCGCCGTCGGCGGGGTCGTACCGGTCGCCGCGCTCGTAGATCACCGCCTGCAGGCAGACGTCGAGGAGGTCGCACTCCTTCGCCAGTATCGCCTCCGGCGAGTCGCGGGCCTCGTACGACTCCCACGCGTCGCGGACGCGGTCGGGGAGCGGTCCGGCGAGGTCGGCCATCGCCTCGCGCTCGGCGGCCTCCTTGGCCGCGGGATCCGCCGAGTCAGCGGTCGAGTCGGCCCGGGTCGCGACGTCGCCCGTCTCGGCCTCGGCGACGTCGTGGACCACGGCGAGCCGGAGCGCGCGGTCGAGGTCGAGCCCGGGGAGATCCTCGCGGAATCGGTCGCCGAGCGCCAAGACGAGGTAGGCGACGCCCCACGCGTGCGCGGCCACCGACTCGGGGTCGCCGACGCCGCGGAGCTGCCAGCCCGTGCGCCGCTCGTCCTTGAGCGCGTAGGCGTCGAGGAGGGCGTCGATCGCGGGCTCAGCGTCCGATTCCGGGTCGTCTCCGGCCATCGCGGGGGGGTTACTCGGCGAGCGTCCAGGCGTCGTCGCCGGCGGGCGCGGCCACGTCGCGGCGGACCATCTCGTCGAGCACCTCGTCGAGGCGGCCGGGCTGGGCGACCTCCATCTCGATGCGGCCGATGCTGTGGTACTCGTCGAGGTAGTGGCGGAGATCCTCGCGGTCGAAGACGTCCCGGTCGGCGCGCTCCATCGCGCCCTCGGTGAGGTCGATCATGTCCTCCAGGAAGTTCCACGGGTAGACGACCCACGTCCACTGTTCGAGCCGCTCGCCGACGAAGTCAGGCTGGAACTCGGAGGTGCCGAGCAGCTGGAGCGTCGCGGTGCGGATCTCGGCGGCGTCGCGGTCCTCGACGTACTCCTCGGCGCGGCGGATCGAGCCGCCGGTGTCCGCGATGTCGTCGATGATCAGGACGTTCTTCCCGTCGACGCTCCCCTCCGGCATGGGGTAGCGGATCTGGGGCTCGTCGGTCTTCTCCGCCGCGCCGACGTAGTGCTCCATCTTGAGGCTCGTGAGGTCGTTGAGCCCGAGGAAGTCGCAGACGCACCGCCCCGCGAACCAGCCCCCGCGAGCGAGCGCGACGACCATGTCCGGCTCGAAGTCGGCCCGTTTCACCGCGTTCGAGACGTTGCGGCAGAGCCCGTAGATGTACTCCCAGTTGGTGAGGGTGCAGTCGAAGTCGTCCGGGAGGTCGCTCATACGGCCGTTCCTCCCACCCGCGCGCTCATAAGGGTTTAGCAACGCCGCCGGAGAGGAGAGCGAGGCGAGCACTTCGGCGCGGTTCACTCGGAAAACGCTGCGGTGGCGCGTGCCTCCGAGTGGCCGCCCTCGGCGGCCGCGAGGAGCACGCGCGAGCGACGAGGCTGGGGCTTTGGAGGTGTTCTCCGTCGGTCCGTAATCAACGATTTATAACCGTGCGACCGGAGCTTTGGAGGTGTTATCCGCTCCACCGACGGGAACGACGGAGAGAAAGGGGCCACGAACGCCGGAATCCACCCAACTCCGGCGGTAATACACGACGTATCGGTCCCGACACGATTTAGGTGGCCCGCCCGCAACGGGTCGGTAATGAGTACTCAGGCCGCGACGGAGGAGCGGACGGTCGTGATCGGGCTGGAGGTCCACGTCCAGCTCGAGACCGACACGAAGATCTTCTGCGGCTGTTCGACGGAGCCCGGAGACGAGGAGGAACCGAACACGCGCACGTGCCCGACCTGCCTCGGGCTCCCGGGCGCGCTGCCGGTCCTGAACGAGGCCGCCGTCGAGGCCGCGGTGAAGGTGGGGAAGGCGATCGACGCCGACATCCCCGAGACGACGACGTTCCACCGGAAGAACTACTACTACCCCGACCTGCCGAAGAACTTCCAGCTCACCCAGTACGACGCCCCGATCTGCCAGTCCGGCGAGCTCGAGGTCCGCGTCGACGGCGAACCGCGGACCGTCGGGATCACCCGCGCGCACCTCGAGGAGGACCCCGGGAGCCTCCAGCACGCCGGCGGCTCCATCGAGTCGGCGACGCACACGCTCGTGAACTACAACCGCGCCGGGACGCCCCTGATGGAGATCGTCACGGAGCCCGACTTCCGGTCGCCGGCGGAGACCCGAGCGTTCCTGGCGAAGCTGGAGGAGGTCCTCGAATATCTCGGCGTCTTCGACCCGACCCGCGACGGGAGCCTGCGCGTCGACGCCAACGTCTCCTTAGTCCCGGCGGACCGGGTCGCCGACGACGGGGCGATCACCGACGACGCCCTCGCGGACGTGAACCGCGCGGAGGTGAAGAACATCTCCAGCCACAAGGGCGCCGAGCAGGCGCTCGCGTACGAGGTCACCCGACAGGAGAACGTGCTCCGTCGCGGCCGCGAGATCGAACAGGAGACGCGCCACTGGGACGAGTCGCGCGGCGTCACCGTCTCGATGCGCTCGAAGGAGGCCGAGAAGGACTACCGCTACTTCCGGGAGGCCGACCTCCCGGCGCTGGAGGTGTCGGACTGGAAGGAGCAGATCCCGATCCCCGAGCTGCCGGACGCCCGGCGGGAGCGCTTCCGCGAGGAGTACGGGCTCGACCGCGAGTCCGCCTCGAAGCTCACCTCGACGAAGGCGGTCGCGGACTTCTTCGAGGACGTCGCCGAGTCGTTCGACCCAGACCTCGCCGCGACCTGGGTCGCCGACAACCTGCTCGGCGAGCTCAACTACCGAGAGATGGCGATCACGGACGTCGAGGACCGGCTCGACGAGTTCACGCGCCTGATCGAGCTGGTCGACGCCGAGGAGCTCACCGTCAAGAACGCCGAGGAGGTCGTCTTACGCGAGATGCTCGACGCGGGCGAGGACCCCGAGACGGTCATCGAGCGCGAGGGGCTCGGCGTGGCCGACTCCGGCGAGGTCGAGGCCGCCGTCGACGCCGCGATCGACGACAACCCGGACGCGGTCGCCGACTACCACGACGGCGACGAGGGCGCGATCAACTTCCTCGTCGGTCAGGTGATGCAGGCGACGGGCGGCAGCGCCGACCCCGGGCAGGTGAACGGGCTGCTCCGCGAGCGGCTTGACGGGTAACCGAATGCGTACCACCGACGAGGCGCTCCGCCGATGAACGTCGCCGTCGATGTCGTCGGCGAGGGGACCCGCGAGGTCGACCTCGACGCCGACGCGACCTACGCGGACCTCATCCGCGAGGCGGGATACCACCCGCAGGAGGCGTCGGCCCTCGTCGACGGCTCGCCGGTCCCCGGCGACCGCGTCGTCGACGCCGAGGAGGTCCGGCTGCTCCGACTGGTAAAGGGAGGCGCGACGGACGGCGACGCGAGGGACCGGACCGCGGCGAACGACGGCGCGTGAGCGGGGAGCGAGACGCGGACGGCGCGGACGGTGCAGACGACGCGGACGGCGCGGACGGTGCAGACGACGCGGACGGCGCCGGCGACACCGCGGCGACGGCCCCCGGCGGGTTCGCGGTCGAACCCGCCGACCCCGACGACCGGCTCGACGTCCTCCGCGTGCTCGACGCCGCCATGCTGGAGACGGACCCCGAAGTCGTCGACGCCGCGATCGACGCCGGCGACGCGCTCGTCGCCCGATTCGAACGGACGGGCGCGGTCGTCGGCGCGCTGGTCGCGACGCGACCCGAACCGGAGCGACTCCGCGTCGACGCCGTGGCCGTCAGGCGGGCGCGTCGCGGTCGCGGGGTCGGCTCCGCGCTCGTCGCCGCGGCGGTCCGGCGCGCCGAGCGCGACGCCGGTGTCTCGGTCGTCTCCGCGGCGTTCGACCCCGGTCTCCGGGGGTTCTACGAGGGACTCGGATTCGCCGTCCGGCCCGTCGACGCCGCTACCGACGCCACGGGCCGGGGTTCGGACCGCCTCGCGGGACGGGTGCCGGTGAACGGGCGCGACCGGTCGTGAACCGCCCGCAAGCGGCGCGTCCGACTCCCGGCTGACTGACCTTTTTCTACGTGGTATGTGTACACATATCTCACTCAAGAATGCCCTCTACATCCGGCTCATCCGAGACGTCCGGTGGTACCGACGTCGAGACGGCGGACTCCGAGGACGGTCCGCGGCTTCGAGTAACCGCGTCGGTGGGCTCGGCGAGCGACCGCCGTCCCGGCTACCACCACCGCGTCCGCGTCGCCGCGCTCGCGGCCGAACGCGAAGCGCTCGACGAGCAGGTGGACGCGCTCAGGGCCGAGATGGAGGCGCTCGAAGCGGAGGTCGAAGCGCTCGAACGAACCGTCGAGTCGAAGGACCGACAGCGACAGCAGGTGATCGACAACTACGAGACGATCGTCGCGAACCGATCGGAGCCCGACCGCGAGTCCGAGTCGGAGTCCGCGACGGCGGCGGAGTCGACGGGGCGGGGACCGCTGGCCGCGGTCGCGTCGCGGATCAAACGAGTGATAGCGCGGGTACGGCGCTCGGACGAGTAGCCGGAGCCCGCGTCCGATCGGGGGGAGCTCGCATCCGATGTCCATTTCCGGGTCGACCTCCTCGTTCCGGGTATGAACGCCGATTCGCCCGCGGTTTCGACGAACGCCCGACCGCGATCCGTGGTGGGAGACGTATGAGCGGAAAAGACGAGTACTACAACTATTCCTCCCGATCTGTTGTGACTACCACTTTGTAGCCGGAGTCACCTGCTCTCGTTCGTCGGGCACGTTTTTTCACTCGGCGCGTGCCCTAACCCCCGAGAGTAGCATCCGTATCGTCGTCACTGCTCGTTCGGTTATCCACGATCTCGTCGCTGTGCCCCTCCGAGCCAGCTGGGAAAGCCCTCGCCGCCACGTTGAGCGGACAAAGCCCTCGTTGCTCGTATGGCGCCCCGGCCATGGTGTCGACCTCCCAGAACACGACTTCGTTGTCCGAGTGGAACTCAATGGCGATCCGGGCGCTGCAGCGGTGTCGGAGAAAAAGCCAAGAGGGTGGCAAAAACGATTTACCTTATTGGACACTTTTAGTGTATATGGACACTGAGAGTAACCAGTCTGTCGAGTTGCACGTCCCCTTTCCACTTGGAGAGGAGCAAGTGTTCCGGTACGAAGCGATGGAGGACGTGCTCGAACTCCTGATCCGCAATCCGTTTCGGGAGTTCACCGTGCGCCAACTTCGCGGACTCACGGATAACGGCTCGAAGACGACCACGCGTGCGGTCGACCTGCTCCAGCAGTTGGGGATCGTCCGTGTCGACGAAAGCGGGCGCAGTCGGAACGTCAGTCTCAACCGCGAACAGGTGACGATCCCGGACGAACCGGTGTTCGCGTTGCCACAGGACGAGTTCCGCGAACCAGTGCGGGAATTCGCCGAACGGGCACAGGAGGAGGTGCCGTCGTTTTCGGCGCTGGTCGTGTTTGGGAGCGTCGCACGCGGTGAGGCCGACCGGCAGTCCGACATCGACATCTGGATGCTGGTCGATAACGACGACAATCTTCTGCAGGCACGGCGCACAGCGACCGACATCGCCGTCGATCTCGGCGAGCAGCGATTTGGCGAGCCGGGCGAGCGATACGAGTTCGAGGTGCTGGTCGAGTCCGTCAAGTCGGCTGTGAGTCACGGCGAGAAAGACGATGGCATTGACGACGTGCTGGGCGAGGGGATTGTAATCGAGGACTCCGACGCGTTGGAGCGGGTGAAGGATGTGGCGCTGGGTGGCGCCGATGCCGTCAAGATGATCGGAGATGGGCAATAAGGATCCATGTAGCGACGAGTTGAGTGCCGTCGTGGAAGCGTTCAACCGACGCGGTACCATAGAACCGGGACTCGATGTTGAGGACGATGCGCTCCTGCAACTACGCAAAGCGTGTCGCATTTTGGACGGCATTCAAGAGTTACAGGACATCGACCGACACCACACGTTGGTGGTCGAAGGATCGTTCGCGGCACTTGAGCGGACGGTACAATTTCACGTGGTTGACCAAGGACTGGTGGAGTCGAACGATATGCAATCTCACGAAGATACCTTTGAGTACGGGGCACAGACCGGCGTTTTCTCTCAGTCGACGAAAGCCGAACTGGTCGAACTTTGGAAGAACCACCGCAACGGGACGTACTATCAGCAGGAACGTGCGACCGCCGAACAGGCCGCGGCGATGCTGGAGTACGCGGAGTGTATGCACGACCACGTTCCGAGGATCGCCGGAAGAGCGCACGACTGTATCTGCTGACGAGCGAGCGGATTTCCAGCCGTCGTTTATTCGCCGCGCCGTAGGAAGACGCGTTTTCCAACTATTCGTCCCGATCTGTTGTGACTACAAATTTCACGTCTTCGACAGCGACCTGCCACAGAGCCCACGCTTGCGCGAGCAACGACCTTGGGACAACATTATACCGCAACCACACATCTCTGGAACTCGTCGCAGAATCAAATTAGTGTATTAGGAACAAGGTAGTGTTCCAAAGCCCAAGATTAAAGTCGCCCCAGTGCCTACCGTCTGCTAACGCCTAAGGAGGCGGAATCAGTCGGCGAAGAAGACCAGTTGGTGCTTACGACGACAAGTTCGGCGTCACGTGCCCGGCGTTCTGTGGAAGGGTCGGCGGGCCCGTGACGCGGGCAGAGTCGCCGCGGTGGACGCGACGCGACTCCAGTTGCCCACTTCCAAGTGGGCGGGAGTTCGTCTTGAAACCTGCGTCTGCCGCGCTCCAGTCAGCAACCACTCGCAACCATGAGTGAACCTAACGACGCCGCCGAGCGCGGCACCGATCAAGGCGCATCGACCGTCACGTTCACCGTCAAGTCGGGACGTGGCGACAGTCAGGAGTTCGAGTTCCAGAAGGGAACCAAGGTGGGTGAAGCCGCCAAGGAGGTCGCCGAGACGTACGGCTACGACCCGGACGACCCCACGTTCGTCCACCCCAACGAGGGCGAACTCGACCGCAAAAAGCCACTCGCTCGGTACCACCTCGACGGCGACACGGTCACCCTCGTCAACGAAGAGCGGGGCGTCTAGGCGTGCAGGCGGATGTCACCCGGGCACTGGTCGAGCGACAGCTCGCAGACGTCAGAGAACTGGCTCAGACGAACGGCTGGGAGGTCGAGGCCGATCTTGACGCGCTAACCGTCGAGGTGCGAATGCAGAGTCCCGTCGACGACGAAGAGTACGTCGTCCGGTTCGAATGCACCGGATACGACGAGAAGCCACCATACGTGGAGATGGTACACCCCGAGACGGGCGAGGTCGGTCATTACGAGGCCTACTTCGACGACAGGGGGAAGAACCCCTTCCTCATCGCGTTCGACGACGGGCCTGAAGATCCCGTCCTGTGCCACCAGTACAACAGACGGGTGTACGACGATGACACCGACCTCCACAACAACTGGACGGTCGGTGACTGGCAGTCCGACGCCGGGAATCTGACCACTCTCGGCGACATTGTCGCCGACATCTACCACCGAATCAGCGATACGGAACGGTATCAGGGACGGTACGACGGTCAACGATGAACCTCATCACGTCCCTCCGAACGGCAGTTCGCCGAATCTTCACGGCACAGAACGACGATCCTCAAGAAGACGGATGGGCCCCGCCGCGGCTCCTCGTCACGGAGGAAGTCTGTAGGGAGACGCAGCGAGGCCTTCGAAGCCACTCGCCCCCTCACGAAGATCACGAGGGGGTCGTCTACTGGGCAGGAAAGTCACTCCCGGACGAGTCAACGAAGGCCGCACTCACGGTCGTCGTCCCAGAGGCCACCACGACCACCGGATCGTACGATGTCTCCCCGGTGGCGAACGCGGCGGTGATAGACGCCGTCCACGACCACAACCTCGAAC
The DNA here is from genome assembly GCF_002252755.1 of Halorubrum sp. Hd13. Lineage (GTDB taxonomy): Archaea > Halobacteriota > Halobacteria > Halobacteriales > Haloferacaceae > Halorubrum. The sequence continues at coordinate 24,540 of NZ_NHOY01000122.1, forward strand.
TGGTAGCCACTGTCCACAGTCACCCCGGCGAACGAACGAGCCACTCCGAGCTGGACAGCGAGGCCGCCCAGCTCCCGCACGAGGGGTACTTCTCGATTGTCGTCCCGAACTACGCTGCAGGTGGCGTCCGCCCCTACACCAATTGCGGCGTCCACGTGTACCACGACGGCGACTTCGTGGAGTTGGACGCCTCGGTGATTGATGAGCGGGTCGAGACACTCCCCTCGGCACCATCTTACATCGACACCAGAGACCAATGACGACACTGCCACCACCGGACGAGTTCTACGCCGCTCGTGACGACCGGACGAACCGGCTGAGCGATGGGACGGACTATCGAGACACGGCAATCCTCGTCACTGGCGAACGCGACGTGCTGTCGACGTACGCCGGCCGAGTCGCCGCCCGGACGACCCTGAACCTCCTCAGTCGGTTTGCCCGGAACGTCGACGTGGACTTCCCCCCCGTCCCGTCCGACGACGAACTCGCACCGGCCGCACCGACGCTGGCCGAGCAGTGCGTCGAGCAAATGCGGGCCGCCGATCCCCACGGCCGCTTCAGTTGCACCCGCGCCCCAGATCCCTCGGCGTACGACTGCATCGTCGCCGTGGGCAACGCCGACCTCCAAGCGGGAGCAACGCCGGTAATCCGGCTCGACGGCGGTGGCTGGCTCGCCCGCGTGGTACGGGACGAGCCCGTGGAGCCAGTCTCCAGCAGAGACGAGAACCCTGTAGGCCCCGCCGTGGCCGCCTGCCTCGGGGGCGCAGAGGTGTTCAAGACCGCCGTCGGGGCGGCAGAGTCTGCCCTCACCGAGGCTGTCACCTACGACGCGTTCCACCACGAGGCGCACGAGGCGTGCGTTGAGCCAACCACCCCTGATCTCCCTTCGCCGATCGACCTCGGCACGGTACGGATGGTCGGTGTGGGATCAGTTGGTTCCGCGGCCGCGTACTTCCTCAAGCGGCTCCCGGTCGAGGGCACCCTCCAGCTTGTCGATTTCGACCCAGTAGAGCTGGTGAACCTCAACCGCTCGCCATTGTTCACCGCCGACCACGCAATCGAGAGCGCCTCAAAGGTGGAAGCCACGGCCGAATTCCTCGCCGACCACATGGACATCCACCCTTTCGAGGGCGACTACGACGCGTTCACCGCGAGCAATCCCGAGGCTGCGGATGTCGTCCTTCCGCTCGCGAACGAGCGGGGTGTCCGCCGCAGTATCCAACACGACCGCCCACCACTGATGGTACACGCCTCCACGGGCCAGTCAGACGTGTTCATCCGTCGGAATATACCGCTGAAGGAGCCGTGCCTTCTGTGCCACTTCCCGCCCGACACGGCCGAGACGGACGCGGCCTGTGCTGCGGGCGAGGCCCCAGCTGGTGACAGTGCGGAGGACGGAGGGCCGGACGCTGCCTTCCCCTTTGCGTCGTTTCTGGCAGGGTGCTTCGTGGCCGCCGAACTGGCAAAACTCCCGCTTGACAACTATCCGTTCGCCAAGCCCGTTGCCCTCGTCCGGACATTGACTGATCTGGACGGCATCGGTGCGGTGATGCAGTACATCCCCGGCGGAGACGATGAGTGTCCCTTCTGCCCAGAGGAGTACCCTAAGGTGCATCGGGACGCCATCGAGGGAACTCGGTTCGAACACCTCACTGGGTCAGGGGAGTGACTGACAAACCAATTGAACGGCGCGAATGAGGTAATCAGGCGACAGCACACCAACCGGATTAATATGCTTGCTGTTCATCGTCCTCCTCATGTCACGTGATTACGACGTTGCGGAGCATATGGCAGAGGCCGAAGAAGCGGCCGATGAAGCGGTCGAGGAGTTCAGTGGATACGAGGACTTCGCGGACGCGATAGACGCGTTCGCGAAGTCTCAGATCGAGGAGGGTAACGAGGTGCAGATGGCGAGCGACGCGGAAGAACACGCTGGACGCGCCCCCGACGAAACAGAGCGTGCGGCGGCAATCCGGGAGACCGATGTGCGCCATGAGGTCGGGCAGGCAGTCCACGGGCTACTCCGCGAGTACGGGTACCAGCCCCGACAGAGCTTCGGCGCGGACGCAAACGCACGACAGGAAGAGTAAGTCAAGACCGACTCAGTCAAGCCGGCGATTCAACTTCGTGAATTCGCAGGGAGTATTGGTCGGGCAACTCTTCGATAAGCATCCGGATCTTGAGGACGCGCTCCTCCCGTGCAAGCTGCTCCATCGCTGCGATCTGTGACCGTTTGAAGGATGCGTTCCCTGTCTTGATCTCACAATAGTACCGTTCCAAAACCGGCCCATTCCGTCCGTCTCTCACGACCACTTTGCAGTCTGGCACCCAGTTATTCCGGCCCCCGTCCTCACCAACTGAAAGGAACCTCCCCGGCTGAACGTCGATCTTCAGTCCGTTCTCCAGTTCGCCTTCGTCAAGGGGCAGATCCTTCCGAACGAAGTAGTGGATTGCGTGTGGTTTGGGCACCTCAAGCAGGATTGCCTCGCCGAGTGTACCATAGAGATTTGCACCGATGTCGAATGTCCACGTGTCTCCATCAACGTGTGCCGGCTCCTTGATCGACGGACTGTGATCCGCAAGTAGGTACGCGTCGATCTCGCTTGGATCGTTCTCAGCGGCGGCTTGAATACGGAGTGACCCCCCGGAGGTCGACAGCTGGCGGGCGTAACTCTCGGCATGTGTCCGCGATCCAAATTCGAGAATGTGACTGTGGGCCTCGACGGCGTCGACGAGCGTTCCGTTCACATCGAGTGCCCCCGGTTTCACCTCAACGACGAATCCCGCTCGATCGCCGGGCTCGATCGGGCCGGCAATATGATCTTCATCGCGGTTTCCTACCTCGGAAGAGGGCTCAACGATCTCTCCGTCCTCGAATCTTAGTTGAGATGTGTTCGGTTCATCGTCGTCCATTGAGTCATTCTCCGTGGTCGTGATCAAAGAAATCCAATGTTCTTCCGAAGCCGTGACGTCGGCGGCAGGTACTCCTCCGCGGCCGCTTCGCTCGCTCGGTCGGCGTAGTAGGTCGTGATTGGGAGCCGGGCGGTCGTACTTATTGCGCCGATGTGGGACTGCGAGAGCAGGTACACCTGTGAGGCGAGTGTCCCGATGTCCGTGTCGCCCGCCTCTCGCTCCACCTGAATCGGTTGGGGGAGCCCTGTGTACTGGCTCGTGGCCTGTGACTCGGGTTTCCCGAAAGACGAGAGGATGGCGTGTGCGTCACTCTCGTTTATTGCTGCGACCCCTTTGTCAGGGACGCTCGCTTTGCCGTTTTCAAGATCGAGGACACGTGCTGGCGACTGCTTCCGAACCTCTACGATGTCGTAGGTAATCGAGAATTCGGCGAGCAGGTCTTCGACTGGGCTCAGATCCTCGTTCATGAAGCCGTCACGGTGGATGACGATGTGTTCCGGATACTCTCCACGCTCTTGCTTGTAGCCGACGACCGCCTGCCGGACGATGTCCTTGAGTTTGCCCGGCGGAATCTTCTCGCCCGCCTGTGGGTTCGCCGAAGTGTACCCGAGAATCGTCCCATCGTCGTAGATGCTCGTCGTCGAGGCCGCGATGTGGACGCGGTCGTCGCTGTCCTTCGGGTAGCGGTGCGAGACATCGATCCCGATGAACAGGTCGGCGTCGCCGGGCATCGAGTCTTCAGCGGTGAAGGGGATGCCGCCCGCGGCCGCAATGAGTCCGAGTGCGATGTTCGGGAGTGCGTTGTCATCCGCCAGCGTGTCGATGTGCGCCATCTGGCTGTCGATGTGCTTCTGCCGGAGGGCCTTCTTCACCTCGTGGTAGATGTCGCTCGGGTCGCTCGCCCCGAGGTTGAACCCGTCAGGCGGCAGGATGACGCACGCCGCAGTGTAGTCGTTCTCGTCAGGGATGTCGTAAATGAGGTCGCCGTAGATCGCGTCGGCCGTGTCGTCGATACTGTACTCGTAGCGGTCGACCTCGTCGGCCTCGGCGCCGATCCGAGAGAGCATCCGCTCGAGGTTTGTCCACCGCTCCGCGTGGGGCCCCTTGTCGGGGTGGATGATGCAGACGTTGAACTCCGAGGGCGGCTGGTAGACGGAGTTCGAGGTGATTCGCTTCGGGTGGTCTCCAGACTGACCGTCGCCGAACTGCAGGATGTCGGCGTCGGTCTCGAAGAGGCGTTCGATTGAGTACGTCTCGCTCTCCGACAGCGGTGTCGGGTCGAACGCCACGGCGGAGCCCTGAAGCGAGATCGGGTCGAGACCCTCCATGAACTCGGTGCTCCGTTCCAGACACCGCTGCCCGGACAGTCGGGTCTTCCCCTGAGTTGCCTCGTTGAACGCGGGCGCGAACGATTTGAGGTTCTCGAAGTGGGGCTGGAGGACGAGCAGCTCTTGGGGGTAGGTTTCCGTGTTGAGTCTGCCCTGCTTGGTGACCTGCACAACCCGCCGGTCTGCACGCTCGAACTCGTCGATGGTCTCCTGCGACACCTGCTTCGCGTCGCGGTGGTACTGGACGACGCTCCGGTTGCCCAGCCGACGGAGCGAGTCGGTGGCCCGTTCCGGCAGCAACTCGTCCAGATACGCTCCCTTCCCCGACTCGCGATAGGACACGTTGACCCGGAGCCCACGGTAGAGGCGCGACTGGTCGACCTCGTCGAGTCTGTAGTCCGAGATGATCTTGTGACGGAAGTCGACGAAGAGGTAGAGGCGTCCCTCCGGAGTGACCGAGAATGAGAGGTTGTATCGCTCGTGGAGCCGGAAGTTCTCCCTCTCGACGATCGGCTCCTGCGAGAGGATCTTGTGAATGCCGTGGCGTGTCCGGTAGTCGCCCTCGAGCTGGCGCTTCACCTTCGTCTCGAGGAAGTCCTTGAGGGTCTGGCGATCTTGCGGTCGTTCATAGTCGAGGCACCGCGTCTCGGGCCCCTTGAGTCGGAAGTCGTCGATGTCGATGGCACTCCCGTCGATCTCCTCGAGGGCCACCAGCGTGAGCGGTTCGACGACAGCAACTACCGGCCAGTCGTCGTGCTGGCGCGCGATCTTCCGGCGTGCCTTGTAGGTGTCGCGGAGGGCGGCCTCTTCATCGTCGGGCAGATAGCCGTTGACCGCCACCAGCTCGTACTCGTGTACCGTCAGAGAGCCCGCACGACTGGTACTCGCAAAGGCGGTCAGGGCATGCCCCGTCTGTGTGGTTGCCGGAGCGGGGACTTCAGAGAGGGCGTCATCGATGTGATCGTCGAGCGAGGGGGACTCCGTCGTGTGGTCTGACTCCTGCTCCTTTGCGACGGCTTCCTCGGTGACGACATCGGTGGCGGTCGAATCCCCGGACGCGTCCGTTTCGGCACATTGGTTCGTCGTGTTTTTGTCCTCTGGCGGCCCGCGACTGACCTCCGTCTCCTCGGTCGCGTTCAGGTTGTAGAACACCCGTCCGCCCGACTCGTTGGTGGTAAACTGGACTTCGGTGAGGGTGTAGGTTGCGTCCTGCTCGAAGTCGAAGTCGTACACCGGTTCGGGTGTGCTATTCGCCCAGAGGGTGAGGTAGCGCGTCGTTTCTGTGTCGTCAATGTACTGCAGCTTGTGATTTCCAGAGCCCTGCTCCGGGTTGCTGTACGTGTTCTTGACCGTCACCACGACGGTGTACGTCTGATACTCCTCGAGATCGTTCCGAACGTCGGTCTCCTCCAGCAAGATGATGTCGTCAGTCATGTGTTGGAATCCTCCTCGGGTACCGCGAGGTCGCCCGTCGTTTCGAGCGTGACTCGTGTCCCGGCGTGCAGCTTGGCATTGAATGTGAACGACTCGGTCGCGATGACGCTCCCCCGGACGCCGACCACGTGACCACGCTGTCGGTCACCCTTCGACAGCTCCGAGGTTCCGGCCACGATCTCGTCAATCACCCGAGTACTCCTGTCGGGAACGGAGACAACCCGCTCCCGGATTTCGGCCGGGCTCAGGTCGTCGAGCGTGTAGCATCCCGCGAGCCTGTCCGGGAAGTACCCCTCCGCCTCCGCGGCGGCCTCAACCAGTGCTTCGACCGGATCATCGGCGGGAACGTACCACGAGCTGTCGGCCTTCGAGGGGTACTCCTCCGCGAGGCACATCTCGACGATACCTGCCACCTTCCGGTTGTGGCACTCGCCGATGATGGCCGCGTGGGTCGCCCCCTGCTCCGCCCAGCGGGCCTGCCTGCGGTCGGCTCGGGTGATCCCGACCTTGACCAAGTCCTTGGCGACGAGGTAGACGACGAACGTGTGGGCGCACGCGTCGCGCTTATACTCCGGGTAAGGGCAATCGCTCCACGAGCACTCCGTACCCGGATTCCAGATGCAAGGGGTCATCGGCGGAGAATCGGCACAGTCCCAGCAAACGTCCCGATCGGGATCGACATCACCGCCGCACGACGAACAGACGTGGTCGTCGTGAACCGTGATCCGGATCTCCTCTCCGATCAGTGCGTCACAGTTGACTGGGTCGTTGAACCCGAAGAACCGCAGTGCAGGCCGACCGTTGTACCACGTGAGATGGTCTAAATGCCCATCTCGCTGGTGGGGGAAGTCCGCCGGCTGACCTCCGAACGAGTTGAGCCCAACTTGATACCCGCTCATTATGGCCTCGAGACCTTCGGCTCCTGTAGAGTGAACAGAGGCGAGGATTCGATCGTCGATTCAGACGAAACACACGGATGTAGTTCAGGTTGCCCGGATTTCTCTAGTCCCGGGTGTGCTCCCCCAACGTCTTCATCGGCCGCGACGACCGGCATGGGGATCATTAGCCTGCTCATCAGTCGTGTCTCACCACCGGGTGATTGAGGCCTCGGATCTCGACGGGACGGACGTTCGGCGCCTTGATTACTGCCTGTCCCTGCGAGAACGTGGCGAGGTCTTCGGGCGCGTACCGGCCGGGGATCGGAACGTCCTCCGCGATCTCTTCCTCGAGTTGCAGGTAGATCCGCGTCCGGAGCTGTGACCGGATCTGGTCGTCAATGTCCGTCGGCTCCTGCGTTACCAGTGCGAGCCCGAGGTTGTACTTGCGGCCCCGCTTGGCGATCCGGCGGAACGACTGGACAATCGAGCGGGTCTGTACTGTCGAGGTGTCGCCGAGGAACTCGTGGGCCTCGTCGAGTCCGAGCAGCAGCGGCGTGTCGGCGACGTTCGGATCGGGATCGTCCGTCGCAAGCTTGTTTTCGACGATGTAGGTCAGCATCGCCATCACGACCAGCCGCATCTCCATGTCCTCAGGGTCGCCGAGGTGGTTCACCGGGACGACCGTCACACGGCCGGGCTGGAACAGCTCGTTCGAGATGTCGGTGAGCGACTGGGTGCCGGAGTCGAACACGTCGCTGAAGTAGCCCTTGTCGACCCGACGGGTCATCCCCCGCCACATGTTCTGGTTGATGTCGTGGCGGGTCTGGAGAGCGTCCTCGTTGTCGTTGAGGTAGTCGATGAACCCGTCGTAGGTGGGCGCAGCGGCGGCGGCGAAGTAGGAGCGGATGCAATCGCGGATCGCCTCCCGCGTCGGCGGCTCGGGATCGAACGGCATGATGAGTTCGGGGTTCGAACGCACGAGTTCGAACGGGACGCCGAACTCCCGGATGTTGTTGATGGCGGGAGTGGTCTTCCCGTCAACGACCGGCGCGAATGTCTGGAGGTCGTGCAAACCACACGCCCCCGTGTTGATTCCGCCGACCTCGATTCCCTGTCTCTCAAGACGCCGCCGGACGTCATCCGGGAGGTCGCCAGCGTTCGGATCGTCTCCGAGGCCGCTGTACTCGGCCTCGGGGTCGATGATCACCATGCCCAGCATGCGGTCTTCGGTGCCTCCATCGGTCGTCGCGATCTCGTACGTCTGGTCGGTCGCCAGCTGGCGGTACAGGTTCTTGGTGAAGTGGGTCTTCCCCGCGTCGGTCGATCCAGTCACCAACGTGTGCGTGTAGATTGCGGGCGTCGACGCGCTCCCCGTCCCGTCCGGGAGCTGGAAGGCGAGGGGGTCGTCCGGCGGATGCCGCTCGCCGCCGACTGCGAGGTGGCCGACGAACGGGCCGCTGTCAGGGAGGTTCAGGCCAGTCTGGAGGAACGCGTCGCCAGTTGCCTCGTAGATCTGCGTGAAGGGCTTTGGAACTCGGTCAACCGTTGACCGCTCAAGGTCGTCCTCATCGGTGCCCTCCACGATGGCGATGGGGTCGAGTTCGGCAGCCTGCACGTACTGACGTTCGTCGATCGTCTCGCCGTCGATTCCCCTCCGGATGTCCGACTTGTCATCGATGTCAGCCCGCTGCTCGTAGCCGATCTCGATGACCTCCGTGAGGAGTTCGGCGTGGGCCTCGTTCTCCCGGCCCGGGTACGGAATCTGGATGTAGTCCCCGAGCCGCAGGGCGTCGCGCGTGTCGCTCCGGACGTAGCCGATGATCTGGTGATCGCCGCGGCGAACGCTGAGTCCCTCGCTCGCCGTGACGTGTCCGAGGGAGTCGCTCGTCGCGGTCGTCCGGAGCCCGCGGGTCTCAGGCCCGCCCGCGAACTCGAGGGCGACCGACCCATCGCCTTCCTCCTCGCCGGCCCTATTTTGCGCTGAGTCGTTTTCAGTGAGGTCGCTCATTCGGTCGACGAACTGGTCGAAGTCCTCGTCGGTGTCGCTGTCGCTCATTGTTCGTGTGTAGTCTCGTTGGTGTCGGCAGTCTGTTCGGCGGGCGATTCGTCCATCCCCTGCTCGTCGACCTGCGCCGAGTCATCGTCGGGGGCCACGATGTCCGGCTCTCGAGCGAGGCTCTGTCCGTTGTCGAAGCCCCACCGCCGGTCGGTGTTGTAGTCACCGACTTCCTCGGTGCCGCGGATGAGCCCCACGAGGTGCCGGCGGGCCTCACGGGAGATTCGTGCCCGGTCGTCGGCACGCTTGATTGCGAACGGGACGTCGCCGGCCTCCGCGATGTGGGCCAGCGCGAGCTGCTGGAGGCGCAACCGACTCTCCTTCGCGTCCACCAGCATCAGTGGCGCCTCAACCCGGAGGACGATGTCGTCCGGAAGTCGGACGAAGAAGAACGCCCGCCTGAAGTCGCGGGGTTCCCGCCCGTCTGGCATCTTGAACCCGGCGAGCGGTTCGAGATCAGTGCCGTAGACGCGCTGATGGGAGCGGACGAGCCACGATGTGAACGTCAGGTGGTCGGGCTCGTCGTCCGCGAGCAGGGCCGAGACGAACTGCGAGTCGTCGTCCCACGGAATCCGTGGGGCGTCTTCGACCCTCTCCGTCTTGCTGGACAGCGCCTCGACGACATCGTCCGAGCGGAGCGTCTTGGTGAACCCCAGCGTGGGCAGTCCTCGGCTTGCCAGCGTGTCGATCGCGTTGACGCGAGACTGGATGGCCGAGGCGGCGAGGCCCATCTCTTCGACCTCCTCAAACGCGATCGAGTCGTCCGGGCCGCGGCTCGTCCGAGACATGTTGACGAACGGGAGCACGGACATCGGGTAGAGGCTCCCGTCGACGAAGAGGGGGCCGTCGATTCGCTCTGCCAGCCGCTCGCTGTGCCAGCACTCCGCGGGAACGCGTGCGGACGCGCCGACCCACTTGTCGAGTTCGCTCCGGGCCGGGGCCTCCTCGACGGGTACGAGCGTGAGGCTCACGTCGCCGTCGATCAGGTCAACCGGCGAGTCGAGGTCGTCGAACTGGGCGTGAACGGCCGCAGTCAGAGTCTCCAACTCCTCCACCTCCTCGTCGCAGTCTCCGAGGGCCCCACCACTCGCCACGGCGGCCGACATGACCATTCCGTTGCGGAACTTCTTGGGCGGAACCGTGCTGGCGTCGATGCCGTACCAGCAGTCGAAGAGCGTCCCGTCGGCGAGGTCACCAGCCGGATCCCGGTAGACGCGCGGCGACTCGAGTGACTCGACCTCTCCACCATCGCGAGCCATGTGATCGCGGAACAGCGTCCCGGCGTCCGGGACGTCGTCGTCCCCGTCCGCATTCTCGTCGATGTAGCGGAACACTTCCTCAAGCGCCGAGACGGCGTCGTGGGACGCCATCGTCAGTCACCCCCAGCCTCGGCGCTCTCAGGGTCATCGCCCACCTCGGGATCGGTTTCGACCGTCGATCCGCCGTCTCCATCGTCCATCTCGACGTGGATGCGGTGATCGGCGTCTTGGACGAGTCCCTCGTAGCGGTCGACGACGAACACCTGCGGCACGTTCCAGTCACGGATGCTGTCGACGGCCTCCTCCAGCTGGTCGATGTGCGACTCGTCGAGGTGGTTCGTCGGCTCGTCGAGGATAAACGGCGGGAGTTGGTCGTCGCGACCCTCCGCCTGATCGGCGAGGACGCGGTAGACGCCAGCCCGAAGGGCGATCGTCACGAGTACGCCCTCGCCCCCGCTCGCCTTGTGGGGATCGCGCGCCGTGTCGCTGCCACTGACCAGCCGGAGGTCGTAGTCCTCGTCGATGTCGACAGCCTCGTAGGTGCTGTTCTGGTACAGGTCGCGGAAGACCTTGTTCGTGTGATGCTTGAGGCGGTCGAGAACGCGCTCGCGCATCCGCGTCTGTACTTCGTCGTACGTGTCGGTGATTGCCTCGAAGTCATCGAGGATGGACTTGGCCCACTGAATCCTCTCCTCAAGATCGGCCTTCTGGTCGCGCTTGTCGTGGAGCCGCTCGAGTCGATCTTCGGCCTTGGTCTTGGCATCCCGCGCGTCGTCGCGCTTCCCGCGGACGGTCTCGAGCTGCCCCTCTAAGTCGTCGACCACTCCCTCGATTTTCTCTTTCCGTTCCTGCAGTTCCTCTTCCGTCGTGTCGCCGAGTTCCTCCTCCACCTCCTCGATTTCGCCCTCGATCTCCTGCAAGTCATCGCGCTCGGATTCGAGCTGCTCACGCTTGTCGTTGCGCCGTTCGCGGTGCCCCTCTCGGTCGCTCTCCAGCGTCTCGATCTCGTTGTGCGCGTCGCGTGCCTCGCGGGCGGCGTCCCGGGCAGTCTCGACGCTGTCCAGTTCGTCCTCGGCGTCGTCGAGGGCCGTCTCGGCCTCCTCGACCGCGTCGCGGGTCTCGCCGAGTTCCGTCCGCTTGTCCGTGATGTCGCTCTCCAGCCCGTCTATCTCGCCCTCGACATCGGCGAGTTCCTCACGCGCGTCGTCGACGGCGCGTTCGGCCACCTCGACCTTGTCGGCGGCATCTTCGACTTCGTCGATACTATCGAGCGCCGAGTCGCCGGCCTCAATTTCGTTTTCGAGGCCACCGATTTCCTCAGTCAGCGCCTCGACCTCCCCCTTCAGTTCGGCTCGCTCCTCTCGGGCCGAGTCGATGGTCGCCTCCAGTTCGGCGATTTCGGTGGTTACGTCGGCGAGAGCCCGGAAGCTAGCGGCCTCGAAGAGAGCCTCGGCGACTGCTTGCACCCGGTCGAGCTGCACCTCCGCGGTATCGAGGTCGTCCCGGGCCGCATCGGCAGCCGACCGTGCCCTGCTCTGCTCGGCTTCCAGCCGATCGATGTGGTCGCCGTAGTCGTGGATGGCCCCGATTTCGCCCCCGTCGAGCGGCCACTCCCCGTCAGCGAGCGACCGGAGATCCTCGACGCGTGCCGTCGTTCGGCCTACCGTTTCACGTGCGTCGGCGAGGTCTTCGGCCGCCCCACGGTGGTCGTCGAGCGCGGCCTCGAGTTCGTCCGGCAGCCGCCCGGTGAACACCGTATCGATGTCCTCGGCGGTGACTGAGAATCCGAGGCTCGATGCCGCCTCGTCGGCGCGTTCAACGGCCGCCTCGAACGCCGCCTCGGGATCGTCCACGTCGCCCTCCAGACTCTGGCGGATGTCCTCGTGCCGCTCGCGGGCGTCGGCCAGCTCGTCCTCGGCGTCGCTGATCTCGTCCGCAAGGCGCGACCTGCGATCGCGCTTGGTCTCCCGCTCCGTCTGGAAGTCGGACTTCTCGTCCCGGAGGTCGTCCATGCGGTCGCGGACTGCCTCCTCCGGTTCATCGACCTCGTCCGGCGTGACATCGAGGTAGTCCCGGAGCACCTCGTCACGCTCGGTGCGACGCTGTTCAAGCGTCGTCTCGGCGTCCTCGAGCGCCCGTTCTGCATCTTCGACCTCCGCTTCGCGGGCCTCACGACGTGACTCGGCGTCGTGGAGTTCGTCCCGTAGGCCATCGAGTTCCTCCTTCAGCCGGTCGACCTCGTCCTCTGCGCTCTCGACGCTGGCACGCTCCTGCTCGACGGTGCTGCTGATGTCGTCGTACTCGTCCTCGTAATGGTCGACGGCCTTGCGGGCCGCCTGTTCGTCGGTCAGGTCGAAGTCGTCGGCCTCCTCGTCAAGGTCGGCGATGCGGTCTTGGTTTTCCTCGATGTCCTCGTCGCATCGCTCGATCTCCTCCTCCAGCCCCTCGATGTCCGACTGGAGGTCGTCGATGGTGCTTTCGACCTCGTCACGCCGGCTCGTCAAGTCGTCCAACTCCGACTGGCGATCGCGGTGCTCGTCGATGTCGTCCTCGATGTCTCGGAGTCGCTCGCGGGCCTCCTCGATCCCCCCTTCCAGTTCCTCAATGCGACCCTCGAGATCCTCGATCTCCTCTGTCTTCGCCTGCAGGGTCGCCTTCGGGTCGTCTGCCTCGAGATCCTCGATGTCGTCGCGGACGGTCGAAAGTTGCGACCGTTTGTCCTCCAGCCAGTCCTCGACCGGCTTCGACACCTCGTTGATGTCCTCCTCGTAGTCGTCGGGCGCGGTCAAACCGAGCAAGTTGTCGAGAATCTCCTCGCGGTCGCCCGGAGAGGCCTCAATCAGACGGTTCAGCTCCGTCTGCTGGGCGTAGGTACTGTTGGCGAACGCCTCGTAGTTCATCCCCAACAGCTGGGTGACCTTCTCCTCGATCTCCGTCGACTTCTCCGAGTAGGTCTCGCCGGTCTCGAGGTTGGTCATCTCGGCGCTGGCCCTCGCCCCGCCGTCGCTTTTCCGGTCGACGTCCACGGTGATCTGGTACCGGTCGTCGCCGACGCTGAAGACGAGTTCGGAGGAGGCGCTGTCCTCGCCGTCCTGAATCAGGTCGACCAAATCGTGCGCCCCGATACGATCTCGTCCGTGACGGGGATATAATGTCGTGTACAGCGCGCGGGCGATGGTCGACTTCCCGGCGCCGTTGGGGCCGTAGATCAGCGTCAGTCCCTCGCCGAACTCGATCTCCAGTTCGTCGTAAGACTGAAAGTTGGTCAGCGTGAGTCGCTCGAAGTTCATGCGTCTCCCTCCGTAGAGGTGTCCTCGAACCGTTCCGCCGCCAGCTCGCGGAATCGCTCCTTTGCGTTCGTGCGCCGACGCGTGTCCGCGAGGTCGGGATCCGCGTGGCGCAGCATCTCCTCGATCTCCCGGGCCTCGTCGCCGATGTCCAGCTCGCCGACGGCGGTGTCCAACTCGGCGTCGACGTCGATCTCGCTCTCGGTGTCAATGTCGTCGAGATCGCCGGCGATAGCCTCGACGACCCGCTCGTCGGTCACGTCCGCGTGGACGACGTCGCGGTCATGGAGGTAGTCGAGGATCTCCTGCTTCGTCACCCCGTTATCGGCACCGCTCACATCCACGAACACCACTGCGTCCTCTATCGGCCCCTTCTCCGCCACACGCCGCTCAACCAGATCGAACGTGTCGGACTCGCCGAACTCGATGTCGATCTCGATGAACTCGCGGGTATCGAGCAGCAGGCGTTCCCGGTCGATCGGGGGTTCCTGCTGCCGGGAGATGGTCAGGAGGTCGACCGACGGCTGGGGTTTGTCACGACCCGTCCGCTCGGTCGCGCCCGGGTACCAGACGGGCACGCCGCGGCAGGTGTCGCCCATTCGCTCGTGACAGTCTCCGAGCGCAACGCCGTCAACCTCCGTTCCGAAACGGTCGAAGACCGGCTCGAGGTCGATGATGTTGGAGGCCTCGTGGTCGATCGGTTCGATCGGCGGCGAGAACAGCTGGTGCATCGCGACGAGCCGAACGAGCCCCTCGTCGGCGGGTTCCAGCGAGAAGTCAGCGTCCTCCCAGTCGGGATCCCGGACAGAGTCGATGCCGTACAGGGCAACCTCGTCGTTGAGGACGGTCGGCGAGCGGGTGAGGCGAATCGCGTCGCCAGTGAGGGCAAACTCGTCTACGAAGTCCGTGTTCCGCCTGAGTTCGTGGTTCCCGACAATGACATAGAACGGGATATTCGTCTCCCGGAGTCGGCAGAGCGCCTCGTGGCACGCGAAGACATCGTCAAAGCTGGTGAGCTGGTCGTCGAACAGGTCGCCGGTATGTAGGACTGCGTCCACGGGTTCGTTGTCGTGGGCTGGGTGTTCGCCGCGCGCAATCTGTAGCGCCTGTTCGAACGCGTCCAGATAGTCCTCTCTTCGTATCGCGTTTCGGTACTGCTGATAACCGATGTGCGTGTCGCTGACGTGGAGGATCTTCGTCGTCATTCGATCTTTCACCTCTCCAGTTTGGACTTTTGCTTGGCCGGAAGCATCTCTACTCCTAGTGTCAACCCCACGGAATATAAAACTATGTGTTTAGAGCATTATTCTGTTCCTAAAAATCTGAGTTGTGCTATTTAGTAGTATTAAATGAGTTATTTTGAGATGCAGCTGTGTTCCAGAGATACTATTAAGAGACATCGAATACCATATGCGCTTAGAGATATGAACTCGAGTATGCAGACTGCCGAACTCGGGACGGACTACGGGCGGCAAAACCCGTGGTGGGAGTCGGGTGATGTGTCATTGTCTGCTCGGTATCATTCCGAGAGGCGTTCCGATTATCAACACAAATTGAACGCCGTCCGTTCCAGTCAGTTCACAACTATCGCGGGAGCCGCAGGTAGTGGAAAGACGACAATCCTCCACCAAATCGCTCACGACCTAATCGAAGACGATGGCGTACCAGCACAGAACCTCATGTATCTTCCGCTGGGGAATCCCCGGTTCCAGATTGGTTCAAACGTCATCCGGGATGCCGTCGACATTTTTGCAACCTACTACTGGCGCCGTGATGCCGACCGCGGTGAGGGCTATGTCCTTATCGACGATGCCTACGCATCGGACTCTTGGGACGAACAGGTACGGTGGTGTCTAGAGGAGTTCGACGATCTCACAGTTGCGGTGACTCTTCCGACGCTCAATCGGGCGCAGACGGGCCCTATCGAGGATCTGGGTGTGGATACAGAGAGCGATCTGCTGCTGCCTCCGAAGTTCTACGATGTCACTACTGAGAGTGGGCGGGCACAGGTGGAAAAAAAGCGCGTACGTCAATTGCGCGACGCACTCGAGACGGGTGCGGACTCTGGCGACCTCGAACCGCTTCGCTCGTCGGTCGACGCACTCACCTCATCGTTGGAATCCACTAGTGCCGTCAAACGCGGTGTTTTGGACTACTTCAGGGGAGCAGAACGCGAAGTTGACACCACGGATGTCGCACACAATTTGGAATCGACGATCTACAGGGACATTCCGAGGTACCAGCAATTTGAAGACCGGAGTGATCTGTATGCCCTGTGTGCGATCGCGGCCTTGAACACGGGGAAGACGCTGGGGCTCAAGGATTTGAGCGGAGTCTTGGAATGTGATCGGCGCACGCTCCAGCGATACCTCGACATCCTCGAGGACTTCTTCATTCTGACCCCCTCCTACCAGTACGAGCACGAGCGCCGGCGAAGTGTCCGACTATACCTGCGTGATCCCCTCGTCATCGGTTCGCTTGCCGAGCTTGATTTCGATGGCATACTTGAACCCGATGCCGAGCGGTTGCTCACGTCGACCATTGTCTTTGACCACTTGAAGCGACTCGGCTTCTACTACCAGCGACAGAACGCCCAAGTTCACTTCTGGGAGAGTGCTGGCGAGGCGGTTGATCTCGTCGTTGAGACCGGTAATGGGAACCCTCTCCCTATCGTTATTCGGGACACGTCCCAAAATCGTGAGCCGGTTAGATCGATTCGGGGCTTCTGTGACGAACACGACTGCGAATTCGGCGTGGTGGTCGCCCGGGACATCGATCCGTCGATCGATGAAGAGGTGGCGACCCTTCCACTCTGGCTATTGCTCCTCGTGATCTGAACCAAAACTGTGTAGATACCGGCCCTCAGCCCCTGATCGCGAACCTGATATAATTCTTATTTACCCGGCGCAGATCCTCAAGGCCGGCACCAGCCATAGCGTCCGCGAGTACCACTTGATCAGCAGCTCAGCCCGCTGCGACACGAGGAAGACAGGCATGTCTCTCCCCACATGCGCCCGAGTGACGCACGACTCGAGGTGAACTGTCCGAGGTGAGTGACGATGGAACCCTTCGATTCGTGAAAGAGCGCGCTCACAATACCGCGATCCGCCGGCACCGTGGCGGCGAGCGGAGCAGTACCTCGTCGAGGTGTACGATCCCTTCGAGGATCACAGCTCATGTCACGATACATGGACGCAGTAGGACAAGCCCGTCGAGATCAAATCTCCAGAATCATGTAAGCGGGCTACTCGAGGTCGCCACACAACTTCCGTACGTCCGTCAGTAGTGATCTGATGGTGTCCTCAACTTCGGCATCGGCGACCTCTTCACGTGCCCGCTCCAATGCGTCCGACACCATTCTCAACCGCGCGATCGACTGATTCCCTTCCACGTTCGGATGCGAAACGACATCTCTGAGTGCGCCCTCCGCCGCGCCCACGTGCGCACCAGCGGAGTGCTCATCGTTGCTTTCCAGCTCGTTGATGATCTCCATACAACTGTCGGCGAGACTGCGTGATCGTTGGGCCAACTCGTCGCTGGTTGGGAATTCTGAATCCTCTCTCCACTCTCCATCGATGTCTCGTTCCGTCCACTTTTGGAGAGCTTCTTCCGCGCGGTCGAGACCCTCCAGAGCGTGTGCAACGTCGATCTCCGCATCGACGCCGGGATGGATTTTACCGCCGTCGGTTATCATCTCCACGAGCATGTCTCGGAGGTCTTCCAGCCCACGTTCGGCCCGTTCCCGCTTATTCAGGTGTTCTGAATCGTTCATAGAGACGAGTTGAGGGCGACTCCCCCTAATCCACCAAATCCCCGACCGGTGTGCGACTGGGGCAGTCACCCAGCCATACCCTTGTCATCCACTCAAATAAAACCGGCGTAGAAGCCGCTATAATACCTCTAACTATCCACAAGCCCGCAGATACAGTGTGGACGATAGTAGCGTATCTGCGCCAATCTCTGGACACAACGTGCAATCCTCAATTGCAAAAAATGATCGCTCCCGATGTCGTCGCTCGCACGACACTGGTGTTCTTGAGATTGCTGTGGCTGACATCGGGGTCACACATCATGGCGGGTGTCGGTCGGCTGCAATTGTGTCATGAGCAGATGTGAGACGAGTATGCCATAGCAGCTCTGTTGAAATACTCAACTGCTGATAGTTTGGAAGGGGCATCCTGAATACAGAGTGCGAATGCAGCACCGAGTCAATCAGTACAGGCTGCACACTTATCAGCGGAAGTTGGGAAAGAGGCGTTCAATATATAGACTAGTGGGAGTCTAGGCGGCGACTTCTCCAGCACCCAGTGCGATACTAGCGGGGTTCGCCGGTTGTCAGGATGCTTGTTGGCCCCTCAGCCGATGGATCACCTTCTACCAGCAGGATCCCACGGCCTTGCAAGCGAAGCGGTCTCTATCGTTGACTGCCTAGCTTGATTGGCCGTTACCAAGGGTTGTTTTCAACACCTTTAGCTATCCCAACTAAATTCACCGTTATGTACCTGTATTAGGGATAAATCCTTCAGCTTTGAAACATCAGATCGGCCTCCCCGTGTCACGTGTTGACCTATTACGACAGCAAATGAAGTACCTGTTCTTATTGCTGTCTCTATCTCTCCAATCTCAACGGGAAATTCCCCAATGAGATCCATCTTCTGTTCAATATCATGTCTAGAACAAATAAAGCTGAAAACATCCCATTTGTCTCTTGAGGGATTTTTATATATGAGACCAATTCTCCATCCAAGACCAAATGGCTCACCACACTTGCTGCATTTAATCCAATTTTTTTCATATTGAATTGGATCTAGTCTCCTTTCTAATTGAGATAGCTGGGAGCCTTCGATATACCAACCAATAGAATTTCCAACTTTCTTTTTATTTATCCTCCCATTCTCTTCTAGTTCGGATAATATACGATGAATATACTGTCGAGAATAGTTGGTCTTTAGCATCATTTCCCTAGTTGTGAGAACAGGCTCGGTGCTCTGATTTAATCTTTTTATTAGTTTCCTTTTGAGATTGGATGTCTCCGTCATGATTGCTGATTATAGGGCTATAACATATTAGTAGTTTCCACAAGGAAAGCATGGTTTTACATCTGGAAATAAAAACTTATGTGTAGTTTGAAAAATGTATAGCTAATATTATACTATATGTGGCTATCAATAGAGATTCAATAAGATCCAATATTCTCTCTAGTATCGGGTTTGAGAGCGTTATTGGAGTATACCACCCGGTGAGTAGAATCGCAATGTAGAGCGTTACTAAAATAATACTTACATTTAGGAGTTGTGGTGGTATCCGTGATCCGCCTACATTTTTATAAACTCTCTCTTCTCCCCCGCTTTGATCACTGCCAAGCGTCAGGCTCCCCCCGACCCTGAAGGCAGGGTCGGGGGATGAGTGATAAATACACCACTATTAGCCTGACAATGCATATTGGTAACAATGTCCGCGAGCAAATTAAATCTTCCGAGGTACGGAATTGTTGGTGAGTTATTGCTGGGAAGTTTCTACTCCGTAGTATCTCAATATTCTGCTTTGTTGAATCCGATGACGGCGTGGGGATCACTGTTTGAGACCCTGTTCGAGGTTGTAGACTGTGGCGGTCAACACGAGCTCGCGGAACTCGCGGTACCACGCGCGAGGGTGGACAGCGGGGCCGAACCGACGTTTGATGGCCAAAAAGGCGGTCTCGGCCATCCAGCGCTGGCCGTATAGCTCGCTGTCCAACCGTGCGTTGTGTGCGTGATCGTAATGAGCGAACAGCCGGTGCCGCAGCAAGGGCCGGACGCCCTCTGATCGGAGGGCGTCCCGGAGCGATTGGTCGTCATAGCCCTTGTCGCCGGCGAGACTCTCTATTTTCTCGGTGTTATGAAGGGCAACTCGACGGCCAGTTTGGGTGTCGTGCGGCCAGTGTGCCGAGCAGTGAAGATCGAGAATGGCACACGAGTCTGTATCGACGAGTGCCGTCGTTTTGAGCGTGCGTATGTGGCGATCCGAGCGGTATTAGTAGTGTCTCGATGCCGTTTCGCGGTCGAAGAACGTGGCATCGATGGCACCGTGCGAGCCCGGATCGCAGATGGTCGCAGACTCCCGAAGGAAACCGCGCCACACGGACATGGGCACGCTCTCAAACGACCGGTACAGCGTTGAGGGTGCGGGAAATGCCGTTCGAGCGAGCTGTAACAGCCCACGAACCCGATCCATTTCACTCGCCCAATCCACGATCTCGCGGTACGTCGCGTCCATGTGAACCCGCAAAAAATGGAGCGTGACATGCTTCCACCCGGGAAATCAGTGGCCAGTCGGATCACTCACCGCCGTTGGACTGGCGGCACAGCGCTTTTGAGCCAGCGACGCGGCTTGCTTAACGAAGCGGAAGAGTAGTTTAGGCACATTCGGCTCTTCCGCTTCGCTTCCGTCTTCAGAGCGACGCTATCCTGCCGCCTTCTGCGGATTCAACAGAGCACAATATTCCAAAGACTACCAATTTAATAGAGCCATCTAAACTGAATTTCAGAGATCAATGAGTGGCCGGTGAGAGCAATCCGAAAGGGACATCCCACGTATTGCCGCTATATATCCAGCTACGCGGAATTTAATTTCTGTATCCAGTGACCGGTACCATTAGCCTTTGAGGATTTCAACAGAGCCGGAGCAGCCGATCGTTGAGCATCACGGGAGACCGATCACACCATCCGAATCACCTTCGACCCCTCCCGCAATCGTACAGCAATTCGCGCCAGTTCGCGAATGTCAACGCACTCCTTGTTCGCGATTCTGACAAAATTGTTATAGCCGATCGGGGGATCCTCGAGGGCAGCCACGCGAGCATAGTCTCGCGATGGCATCGAGTAGCGGCAGCAGAAGCCAGCGGACACGAAGACAGACATGTATGTCCAACTGAACACACCGACAAATCGTCGGAGCGACACAGGGGCAAAGTAACATGGTCGACCATCTGTACCCGGGAGGGGCAGCTCCATCGGACGATCCAGACCTGCCACCACCGTGGAAGCGAGTCGAAGATTACCTCATTAGAGAATTGCACCTCGAAGAAGATCACTCTTCGTGGCACGATGCTCGTGATGCTGATGGGGAGGCGATCGAGATCAAGTCGTGTGCTGCGAAGCATGCAGACGGCAACCTCGGCAAATTCAAGATCTGGCAGTACCAACTGCTTGAGTTGATCGGCGAAGGACGAGTGGCTCTTGTGGTGTACGCTCACAATGATCGTCGGTCAGTCATGGCATTGCGGCTTGTCGATCCTATTGAGCTATTACGCACGGGACGTGCCTCGTGGGTCAATCACTCGACCATGGGAGTGCGACTTCTCAGGCAGATTCAGTGGACGGACGTGATCCCCCTCAAAGAGGTCGCAATCGGAGCACGTCACCACTTCGCCAAGCATTATCCCGAAGAGGAGGCTGAAGAGGTGTTTTTCTTATGTGAATCGGACGAGCAGATCAGGTTCTACTGATAGAGCCTGATCGGCTCTTCCAAGTTTATTCCCGAGTGAGAAATGGCGACGCGCTACGGCGGCCACGTTTGTCCGTAACTGAGGCGAACGGTCACGTCAGACGACTAGTGGTGACAATTTGACTACACTTCTGAAAGGGATCAGTCAGATCTAACATCGACACTGGCGGGATCCTCTCCACGATGACGGTTCTCGATCTCCGAATAGTTCTCCGACTTTTCTTGCCAGATAGCTTTCAGGGTGCCAGAGTGATTCGGCTATCGGACACAACGCCGGACGCATTCGCCCCACCGGTTTGAGTACATTCTGCTAGCCTCGGTTCGTTGCTCTTCGGGGTGTATTATTAGTCGCGCTCAGTACAAAATAAACTCTGAAGATTGACGCTATTCATCAACTGTATTCTGGACGGCGGCTTGACATTGAATTCAGTGATTCTCACACGAAAGTCATAATTTGCCGCGGTTCCCATTCAATCATGTTGGAATTTGATGGAAACTCAACGAAATTATAAAACCGACGGGTAACACGTCCGGCAGAGAAGCCAATCAGAAGCCCACTTATTACTTATGCTTTTTGTCTAATCAGCGTCCGTATTCAACATACAATAACCCTAGACACATAGTATATCGGGTTTTTTTGATTGTTTGGTATTTCCTATAGGAGTGTAAACCACAGAAAGCGTATGGTCGATATAGATGACCCGGGAGGACTTAGAAAGCGGTTGGAAAGACAACTGCGACTCCTCAGAAGGGCAGGTAAGGTGACTGAAGAAAATGAATCGAACAGCGTGTCTCCCATCTCCATAGATGACAAAGAGACGATTATAGAATTTCTACATCATCTCCAAGCGAACAAGGACAACAAATCACAATCAAATGCAAATCATCTCAAGCATCTTCGATTGACCGCTCAAAGATGCGAGACCTCTCTTAATAATATGGAAAAGCATGACTTGGACAGGTTTACTGTCAGGATGACACATGATAGGGAACTCAGTAAAAAAACAATAAATAATTATAAAGGCTCTTGGAAACCGTTTTTTCGCTACTTAGGCCGTTCTTGGGCTGAAGACATAGAGTTCTATAATCTAAGTTCTAACGAGGAAGTTGAGAGTTGGAAAGTATATTCCGAGGAAGAAGTCAATAAAAGGCTGTGTTGAATCGCTGTAAGGCGTGGAGATTCACTGTTTGACGAAGCGCTTGATGTTATAGACGACACACATCAGCGTGATTTCGCGGAACTCACGGAACCACGACCGCGCTCGCACGGCGAAGCCGAGCGAGCGCTTCACAGCCGAGTTTACAGTTTCGGTCATAGAGCGCTGATTGTAGCGATTATCGTCGATTCTCGCGTTGTGCGCGTGGTCGTACGGTGCGAAGATACGGTGCTTGATCAGCGGTCTGATGCCGAGATCGCGTAATCCTTCACGGAGTGATTGTTTGTCATAGCCCTTATCGGCCGCGAGAGACCGCAGATCGCCCGCGTTCCGGCGGGCGATCTGCTCAGCGAGGTCTGCGTCACTTCCTTGCCGGTTCGTTGAGCAGTGAACGTCAAGGACGGCTTGCGATGCTGTATCGACGAGTTTTGTGACTTTGAGCTTCTGAACGCGGTAGCTGATTCGCTGGCAGTAGTGGCGGCTGGCTGGTGAGCGGTCGTAGAATGTGGCGTCGATCGCGGCGTGTTCAGAGAGATCGTGCAGCTGCGCCGACTGGCGCAGCAGCACTCGGCAGACGCTCATACTGATCCGGTCGAACGCCTTACACAACGTGGATGGTGCGGGAAGATCGGCCGTGTTGAGGCCGATCTCCCCGGTTATTTGTGGCATCTCTTTGAGCAGGTCGATCGTCATGCGGTACGATGAATCGAGATAAATCCGCAGACAGTGAAGGGAAACGAGTGCGTAGTCGGCGAATCCGCCGCCACCGTCTGGGGCGGCGGATTCGCCTCCATCGCCAGTAACTCTTTGAGCAACCGGCACAACCTCCCCGATGAAGCGGGAGATTTGGGTCATGAACAACTGAAGTCTCCCGCTTCAACTCCTTTGATTTAGCGGCCCACCTCGCTGCTGTATGGCGATTCAACACAGCCCAATAAAATGCTTGAGTTGGCTGGCAGTCGGGAGACAGCGGCAATTGCTCTTTTAGCCGATACTGGATCCAGAATCGGAGCAGTCTCCAGCATCTATCGGAAAGGTCTCGATTTGAGTGGAGAGGTAGCAGTAGTTTCGCTCAATGAACGAGCCCCACTCAAGGGTGCAGAAGGAAATATCCCTCTGACTTGGTCACGATCGTATATTGTCAATTATTTGCATGGAGATCATCCGCGTCCTAATGAAGATGGGGCGGCGCTAATTCATAAAAAAGAGTCGTTTGACGAGTGTGATTCAGGAGCACTTCAATCAGATGAGCTTCGAAGAGATATTAAAGAGATAATGGCAGATGCTGGTATTGCGGAGAAGCGTCGAAAGCCTCATAATTTTCGCCATACAGCGGTGACTAGATGGCTGCGGATGGGAATAAGTAAGGACGTGATCAAGTATCGAACAAAGTGGGCAGATATGTCGATGTTAGATAGATATTCTCACTTGCACGAAGATGACAAAATCAGGATGACTGCCGAGGAATTCGGTCTGATACAACCCGGGGACACAGCCGATACGAGCAGACCGGAGGATGTTATTGGCAGTTGTCCACAGTGTGACACTACTATTAGAGTGGACAGTCGGTACTGTCCGGGATGCGGCAATCCAATAACAGTGGATGCCGCACATAATGAACCACCGAGTGATATTAAAAAGCCAGCAGAGACCGGTGACGAATTAATTAAATTCGATCAGGTACAAGAAGAAATGACTGCTGCCTCAGTTCTAGAACAACTTCTTAATCAACACCCAGAGCTCCTTGAGCAAATTGATCTTGAGGGCAACAGCTAACCCTCTTTTTGACGCTGTGATGCTTCTAACTCCTGCTTCGCTAATTCTGCGTCAGCTTCTCCAGACGAGATCAAAGCTGCAATTACTACAGTTCGAACCCAGCGATCACCTTCCTGTAAGGCATAATGAAGACTCTCCCGATTGTTTTCGACGTAATCTTGGATTTCATCGGTCATGAGCAACCTACCTCCACTTCCGCAGTGTTGTTCCTCACCAAACAGACATTATCACTTCCATCGAGCATACCAGCATGGTGAGTGTCTATTTGCTTAAACGCCGGCATAGGCTCATTAAGCGCCTAGAAAACCGTGGTAGCACTATTGCCCCTCGGAATACATATGCTAGGGTCGGTCAATATACTTGGAGCCTCAATTGTACAAATCAACTGAGAGTGGTCTCAACTAACGTGTTATAGAACTCGGCACCAAGTAGTCAAGTTCTGTCCACCGATTGCCGTGTGCGTGACTAGTCGGGCCTGACGTCAGCACTAGCAGGGTACTCTTCGCGGTGACGATTTTCAATTTCCGGATAGTTCTCGCGAAGCCACTCTACGTCGGACTTGTCCATCGTCGGTTCAATCGCAGCACCCGTGACGTCTACATCAGACACCTCAATTGGCAGGTTGTCAGTGGTGACACGAAGGAGGGCCACCGAATAGACGTCCAGCACGTGTTCGTAATAGCCCGGAGGCACCTGTGAAAGAGTAGATGGCGGTAGGTCGTCTTCGTAGTGTTCACGCACGGGGTCGTCGTCCTCGGCGACTGATCGGTAAATGCGCCACCACTGAGGTTGTCCGTCACGTTGGCGGAGCGAACAGGCTGGACAATACTCGGCACTCCTATCGAGCATTGTCCCACACCGGGGACACGGTTCCTGCTCAACGGCGTCATTCCCCTCTTCCGGTTCGTGACCGTGCTTGCGGAGGATACGTTCGGCCTCGTCGACTTCGGTCACGTGTTCGTAGCGGCCGTGCATCGGCGTCCCCTCTTCCCAGTCGAGGATCTGTTCAATGTCGTCCTTCGAGTACTTGTCCGAGGCGCGCATTTCGCTGGCGCGGCCGTGTTTGAACGCGTGCGGCGAAATGTTCTCCGCGTCCACTTCAGGCGTGCGGCGAGCAATACGTTTGAGCTGCGTATTGACGCTGTGGGGATGGAGATGCTCGGTCGGATCGTCTTGTTGACGGAGTCCGTGAAAGAGTGGGGCATCTGGATCGTCCGCGCGACGATGCTCTGCGAGCCAGTTGTCCAAGTATCCACGGGCGAACGTGAGCGGCTTGGCGGAGTGTTCGGCGCCCTTCAGGCCCTCTACGTGCGATCCCGGAACCTGAATGATGCCATAACTGTCCGCCTTGGGCGTCCAGTGCTTGATTTTGAG
Source organism: Halorubrum sp. Hd13 (assembly GCF_002252755.1). GTDB lineage: Archaea > Halobacteriota > Halobacteria > Halobacteriales > Haloferacaceae > Halorubrum. The sequence goes on from NZ_NHOY01000122.1 coordinate 49,487, forward strand.
CGAACATAGTGCGGTCACCCGACAGCCAGATTCCCATAGAACGGTGTAGAGTGCCTTGTCGCGGATGCTTTCTCCGTCGATAATATGAAGCAGGTCTTCACGTGTGGGAACGGTCTCAATGTCGACGGCGGCGTTCTCTTGCCCCAATTGTGGATAGTCGATGGTGGTTGCCCGTTCGACCTCGTCGTGAGCGAGAAAGTGGTTACGGACGGTAAGACAGTAGTCGCGCTCGTTTGACCGGGCCCAGTCCCGCTCGATAGACATCTCGGTGATCAACTCAGTCACCTGTTCGGGAGAAAGATCAAGGAGTCGATCCGGGTAGGTGTCGCGTCCCTCGGTGCCGTGCCACGTCGTTCCCTCGTACTGTGCCTCGTCAAGACCCTGTAACTGGCCGGCAAGGATCCGAAGAGTGCGTGCATTATTCAGCACCGTCGCCTTCGACCACGGAGGTTTCGTCCGCTGGTTCGGCTTCGGCGATGGAATATTCCCACGCTTCCCTCGACGGATGGTCTTCAGGATGTCTGCGCGATTCGGCTCGCGGACGCACCGGCGGACACGTTCCACCTGCCTCTTCGAGTAGCGTTCGACGCGGCCCGGATCGTTACCATCTGGCATACAAAAACACTCTCAATCGAATGTATTGAATGGCAGCTTAGCACTGATACTGTCTTCTAAGGGAATTTCAGAGAAAATGCCCCTGACATCACACAAAAGATGGTCTGCTGTAATTATACTCACTGATCGCATAGAATTTCCATCTTTCAATTGTAGCCAATGAGCTCATCGGCGGATTCCCCCAGAATGATATTACACTATTATATGAGCGAAGATTTCAAACCACCAGCATACGCCTATCGAACAACTGATGCTCCGTCTCGAACCGCTCGTCGATAATTCGGATGGAACGCTCGAGGAAGTGTACCGTGAGGTCATCCCCGAGTGCGAGGAGATCCGGATCTCGACGGGTTACTTCTACCTGTCCGGGTTCGATCTTATCAAAGAGGATTTAGAGAACCTCCGTGACCCGGAAAAGATGAACGTCGCACCCCTCCGCATTCTGATGGGTCGACAGACGAACCGCGAGACCGCAGACGAGATTGCAGAGGGACAAACCCTCCGTGGCCAGTACAAGCAGGAACTCGAAGAGGACATCGCGAACCTGAATAACGCACAATTGGAACGTCTTGACCGGTTGCGGGACTTCATCGCCAACGGGCTGGTGGAGACGCGTGTCCGTAATCCCGAACAGGGCTACTTCCATGCGAAGGGGGCATGCTTTCGTGAAGCGGTTGACGACGATAATATTCGAGGCGGCGACACCGATGAACGGGCCGCAGTCACCGTTGTTGGTTCGTCAAACTTCTCCCAGAGTGGCCATCGGAACAACATTGAGCTGAACCTCACGAGTCAGGAGCGCGGCGACGCCGAGGCATTCGAAGATTGGTACGATAACCAGTGGGCGAACGCCGAGGAATTCTCCGAAGAGATCATTAAGATCATCGAGAGCAGCGAACGGTATCGAGAATGGAAGGAGAAACAGTCCGAAGAGGACGAGAGTGACGACGAAAAAGTTGGGACGTTCATCGAACCGTTCGAGATGTACAAGCTCCTCGCGTACGACGAGCTCAACGGAAACGTTGGGACGCGAGACAGCCCCCTCTACTACTTCCAAACCTTGGGGTACGAGAGCGCGAAAGAGAAGCTCTCACGATACGACGGCTGCATCGTCTCCGACTCGGTTGGGTTGGGGAAATCGTTCATCGGGAGCGAGTTGCTATACGACTACCGGCAGCAAGGCGACCGATGCCTGCTCGTCGTGCCGGCGAACCTGACCGAACAGTGGCGTGATCTCCTACAGGACGCTACGGACGAAGAAGGTGAACCGTACTTCGGGCTGGAGGTTGACGACACCCACTTGCGGGTCATGAGCATCAGCAAGTTTCAGAACTTCTCGCACGAGGAAGTTCGGGAACTGAATGATGCGTTTGACGTCGTGCTGGTTGACGAGGCCCATCGGTTCCGCAACTCGGGCAAGTGGCGACCGAACCCAGACCACGATGACGACTATAAGGGAACCCGCCGGCACGCCAATCTTCGGCTCATGCGTGAGCAGACGATGATCATGTTGACCGCGACGCCGATCAATAATTCTGCAACGGATCTGAAGAACCTGATCGGACTGTTCACTAGCGCGGAAGAGCTGATGAACAAGGCCTCGCTCGACTTTTCGGCGTTTGACAACTACATCGAAAAATCGGAGCAGCGCAAGCGGATCGCGGCAGGCAAGCAGGAAGTGTCCGACAAGGAGCGGGATAACCTGACGGAGCAACTGCAGCGGCACTCGACAGAGATTTCGGAGATCCTCAACGAAGTGATGGTGCTGCGTACACGCAAGCACGTGAAAGAGACGATCAAAGAGGACGAGGACTTCGAGATGAGCTTCAAGCCGCCAGTCCTCTCCAAAGAGCAGTACACCCTGCCGGCCGCGTACCAGCCCATCTATCGGATGCTTCCTGACGTGATGGATGCACTCCATCTTCCTCACATCACGATTCGAAACCCGCAGGCCGGCGGGACGCTCAAAGCACTTTACAAGCTCAACCTGCTCAAGCGACTCGAGTCGTCGACGTACGCATTCGTGCAGTCGATACAAACGTTGCATGAGAGCGAGCGCGCCCTGTTGGGCTTCCTCAACGGTCTTCCCGATGACGAGGACATAGATGTCCTGCGCGCTCTACAGGACGACGAAGCGTCGGCGACCATCGACGACTTTGTCGAGGGTGCAGACGCCGCTGAAGATCTGGAACAGGATCTCGAGGAATTCGGGTTCGACGCCGGTGCGCTCCGTGCCGACAACGGGGACGGGCCTGACAGGAACGAACACGAACTTGTGGACGCGACGGTCGGCGAAATCAAGCAATACGTCCGGGAAGATCTCACCCTGTTAGCGTACTTCCTTTCTCGTTTCATTGGACGGGTGGCAGAAGACACCGGCGGGGTCGCGGATGCGGAGGTCGAACTGGAACAGTGGCTCGCAGGCAACGGGGCGGCCATGCTTCCGGACGTCCCCGAAGACGAACCAAATCCGACGCTCTATCCGGCGAGCGATCTGACCGAGGCGGACACCGCGACCCTCGACTTCTACGAGGCCGTCTTCGCACTTCGGGCATTCCGGGATCCGAAGATCGACCGGTTGACTGAGGTGCTGAACGAACACGAACAGAAGGTGCTCGTGTTCACACAGTACCGGGCGACTGCCGATTACGTCCACCGGACGCTCGTTGACGACCCCGCGTCGCCGCTGACCGAGGCCAACAGTGCGGTGGTGAAAGGTGGCGACGAAAACAAGCAAGACATTATCCGACGATTCGCTCCTGAGGCCGCTGGATACCAACAGACGCTTGCCGAGAGCGGGGAGACCGAACTGGAGTACGTAGTCGCGACGGACACGCTCAGCGAGGGTGTGAACCTGCAGGACATCGGCGTGGTCGTAAACTACGACCTCCCGTGGAATCCGATGCGAATCGTACAGCGTGTCGGCCGGATCGACCGGATCGGGTCGACGGCGGACAAGTACGTCCACAACTTCTACCCCGACGGTGACATCGAGGCGGCGATCAAGCTACTGGAGCGGCTCCAAGTGAAGATCGACGACATCGCCCTTATCGTCGGCAAAGAGAACAACATTCTCGATCCCAACGAAGACGCGATACTCGAACGCGCCGGCGTCGAGACCGAGAAGACTATCGGCGAACTGGAGGTGGAAGAAATCGAGCAGTCCCTCCGACAGTCACGCGAAGTCGAGGACTACAACGAGCTGGACGACACCTCGAAGAACCCACTCCTTCGCAACGCCGGGAGTGACGAGACCGCGGCCTTCGAGCGGTACCTGCTCAAACAGGAGTTGAACGACGAGTACGAACTCGATGCGGACGACTTCGAGTTCGCCGAGGAATACTTCGGAACGCGTCCAGACGAGCGCGAGCGACTGCACACCAACGCGGTCAATCACGACGCCGGCCCGCGACCGGGTGTGTTCGGGCTGGCTCACCTGTGGTTCGAGCAGGAGAGTGGAGAGACCGAGCCGGCGCCGCTCGGACGCGTTCGACGGGCGTTCTATTACAAGCCGTTTGCCGACGAGGTGAAGGAGCGCCCAGTCCGGCACCTCGGCATCGAGCCAACCACGGCCGGTGAATCGATCGACGGGAATACGGAGTCTATACTGTCGAACCGGCACATCATCGAAGAACATCTTGAGACACGATTGGAGGCGATCAGAGAGGGACAGGTCGGGGCCGCTTTCAAACAAGGCGAGAACCTCTCGAAGGAGCAAGAAACCATCCTCGACTTCTTGAGCCACTACTTCATGCCGAACTACGGCGAGCGAGACGTCTCAAAAGAGGAGTACGAGACGCTCGGTGAGTGGGCACGAGCGTTGCAGGAGCGACTGGACGATGTGAAGCTGGCCAACACAGACGAGGATCGGATCCTTCGCGAGACATTCAGGCACCATCCAGACTACGACTCCTTCACAGAGTGGCCAGCCAAGGACTTCCTCTCGGAACTCGATGCTTTCCTCGACGAGAACGTCGAGCAGTCCGCAGAATATCAGGATACCTTGGTGGGAGAGAGTGAGGTACGTGCCAAGCTCATCTGCTGGGGCGTCGTTGGGAAGTGAGCGATCGGCTCTGTCAAAATCATCACTCACTGATGTTTTGTTAGAATCATGCTGAAAGCAGGGCGCAGATCTGGTACAAAGAATATCTAGAACCAGAAAAGACAATCATCAGTATGAAAATCCATCGGTTTGACCCTATCTCTCCGAATTAGACTCACTGTTCTAGCTCAGATAATAGGATTTCCCGTCGCTCTCTGAGACTGTCCAAATTATATCTAATTTTCTCTCGTGTATCAATATTCTCTTCTGAACTCTCAATTTCTTGTCTCATCATCGTCTTTGTGATGTCTAGATAGGAATAAAATGCATGTAGACTGTGGCGATGTTCTTGTTCAAGAATACCCATTTTTCCAGCATTTGATTCAAATATTATTGTTGGAAAAGCAGATGGATCTGGGAACTTTTTCATAGGAATCTCGTCCAAATCGCGAAATATATCCATATGACTTAGCTCTGTATGAAACATCCTCTCAAGTTGTTCTTTTTCCCGATGTTCTGTTAGAAAATACCGTCCAACCCAGAATCCACCAGTTATTAAACTACCAACAACTGCACCAGCGAGAGCTTCAACTGCTGTCACATATCCCATTCTACGATAACTACACTTAGATGTACTCCATATCCAGAATTATCACTAATTACAAAAATGGCAGAAATTAATTCGAATTTGTTTTGACCCAGAACTAATGGAACGTTTTGCTGGGGCACACTCTCTATTTATTGTTCTATTTTGTCGGTTTCTGTGTGTTTGAATAGAGCCGAATGGTTCGGTTTGTAGGCAGTTGCGTGCCAGAGACTAATACGGGCGGCCGAGATGCGTTAAGAGATGCCAATTAACGCGGGGTGGGGTGAGCTTCTCGTCGGCGCCTATCACCAGCGAGTGACTGGGTGCGAGGTGGTCAGTTACAATAACCGGTCTGACGAGCCGGGAAATCAGATGGAGGCTGATGTCGTCGCGATCGACAACGACCGCGAGAACGGAAATCAGGATGTCTACGTCTGTGAGGTCGTCACGCATCTCGATGGCGGACTCTACTCGGGGACACCAGACGAGGATGGTTGGTGGATGGAGCACTCCAATACCTCGTCATACCACCACTCACTGGAGACACTCTGGAGAAAGTTCAAAGACGATCATGCATACATCGAGGAGGCCTTCCCGAAGGCGAACAGCTACTCGTTCCAATTCTGGGCACCGGTTGTGACGGGATGGGATCGGGGTGGGGCACTTATCGACGGGCTGGGGAGACTCTCAGAGGAATTCGAGAAAGAGACCGGAGAAGAACTGGAAATTATTGTAAATGCGGAGTATGCATCCCGAATGGAGGATTTGCGTCAAAAGGCTGATGGCGACACGAGCGACTACGGTTCTCCGGCGTTTCGCTTCCTGCAGATTTTAGAGAATCTCAAACCAGCCGACGAGTAGACTATCTCGCGTTAGCCGATCTTCTCGGGAGATTCCTCACCATTCGATGTCGCCCACTCGTTTTCGTCGTAGTTCAGAGAGGCTCAAATCATACTCCGGGTGGATCCAGTAGGGATAGCCGTTGACGTTTGATTCACGGCCGCATACTTGTTCCAAGACCTCCTGAGCGAGCGCGGTGAACGAATATTCCGCGCCGTTCTCGAGCCACTCGACGTTGTCGCTCATTCCAGTCTTCCCGGTGATGCGGCCGCGCCAGAAGTCGTCGTCGGAATCAAACTCACGGTTGCTGTCGGAGGGGAGTTTGTCTGCGTTGAACACCACGATGTCACCCTCCTCGACTAATCCGGCTTCGAGGAGGACGGTGATCGCACGGCCAGCTCTGGACGACGAGCGACTCTGCTGGCGCTCCTTCTGGCGTCGCTTCGCCATGTACTCCTCCGCCTCCGGGATCGGAAGGACGCGTCTTGAGCTGACGAACATTCCGTCGTCGCGCCGGTACACCTCCAACTCGACGCAGGTGATGTCCATCCCGTACTCCCGTTCGAGCCACACGACCGGCGTCGTGATCTCCGGGCCGAAGCTCCCGGCGGCCAGCAGGATCCGAGGTCGATCGTCCAGCACGAAGTCCGCGTATCCTTCTTCGGTCGTGGTGATCTCTTCGCCGAGGAACTCGACGAATCGCTCGCCGACGTCTTCTGGCGTGAGTTGGTCATCTTCCGGGCGACGGTCGTTCCAGAAAGCCCGGTAATCCTGTTGGAGCTCCTCGGGGCTGATCGTGGAGCAGTAGCTCGCGTACTTGATCGCCTGTAGATCCGTCGTCGCGTCCGCTCTATCCCGCTTCAGTTCGATCACCACGAGCTTTCCATCGGGATCGAGAGCCAGTATGTCGGGCCGTTCGGCAGTCCGGTCGAACTTGGCATACTGCGACGCGACGATCAACAGATCTTCGTCGAGGATCGATGGCGTATCGATGATCCACTCCTCGATCTCGGATTCGGTTACGCCCAACGCGTCGAAGCTGGTCAGTTCGAGCGAGTGGACGCTCGAGCCATCAATATGATAGACCATATCTACGCGTGAGGGCCCTCCTCTGCCAACGTATCAAACTTCTCGAACACCATATCAAAGTATTCCTCCGTCATGATGCGGGGATTCGAGACACGGTGGAAGTCATCAAGGACGAATTTTACGTCGCGACGACCGAGTCCGTACGCGTGGAAAGCTGCCGCGTCGATCTCAGCCTGTAGCTCTCTCCGCTTCCGGTGCTCTGTTGCTGGTTCAACTCCTCCTAGACGTTCACGCATCTCCGCAAACGCCTCACCATAGCAGTTCAGGCGGGCTGCACGGTTTGCGATATAGTGGAACCAATCGTCACCGTGGGTGAGTCGAGGTATCTGCGACTCTTCGAATTTGTACTTAGAAGCGTGTGAGTCGACCTTCGTACGCATCAGGAAGTCGAAGACCACGCTGTTGAGTAGCCCCAGAGCGACAAACAGCTCTTTGTCGGAAAAGACCCGTTCATAGGCACTATGCATCGGATAATCGCCAAGATTCTCTTTGGTTGGGTTAGTCTCGTATGGACGAACCGTGTAAAGTGTATGAACCACGACACCACCGGGCGGAATTATTGCTGCGATGAGTGTCCGCTCATCTGTTGCACGAGCTACTTCACGGATGACGAGTCGGTATTCCGTCGAATGTAGTAGTACGTCCTCCTCCGACAGTTCTGGCCGGTCGAACTCCTCAGAAAGGAGCGTGTTGACGAACTGCTTCTGTGAGTTGCTACTAATGTGAGCGAACTCGGGATTATCTGAGAATTCAGTGTATATCGCCTTTTTCAGGCTTAAGTTGGGATCGCGAGCTCGAAAGTTCTTGAGTCGGACACGAGCTTTCGCACTCTTGTCTCCCTCATCTTCATCCACGCTCCAGAGCGAGATGGGAGCGAGATCGCGTACGTACTGCTCGTCATGGCAGAACTGGTAGATATTCTTTCCTTGGTATACCGGATAGTCACCAAGGCTCTCATTCTCAACGAAGCGATCACGGTCACGGCCTCTATCAAGTTCCTTGTAGAGTACTGCTCTCCACCGATCGTTGAGTTCGTCAGCAACAGGCGGATGCTGAAGAATCGTGTCGAGAACACTAACCTCCCGTTGTTCTTCGACATTCGGGAAGATTCGAGCGCCGGGTGAGTACTCCTTCAAAGTTCTTACAGGGATGTCAAGGGCTACCTCGTCGATGTTCCGAAGCACATCAACGGATGTCTGGTGGAAGACACCTCGAACATTATTTGTCGATCCACCCTGTTGGAAGGTGATAATACCGAAATTGTATCTGTTGTCGATAGCGTTGAATATACCGTGGTTTTCAAATCCAATGATATGTTTCACTTCGGAATTCTCCAGTGCGTGAACTCGAAGGTCTTTGCCGGCGGCCGCGTTGAAGATCGGCCCCGGTAGGATTTGTGAGACGTAGCCCCCATCACGGACAATAGAGTAGATTCGCTCAAAAAACAGCAATGAGAGATCGTTGGTTCGTGCGACCTGTTGATTCGCTACACTCGGTGACTGTAACCGATACTCGTCGCTCTCATTGATATATTGGGCACGTTGTTCGATGCTGTGCTGGAACTCCTGCCATCCCTGAGCGACTTCCTCGTTCTCGAGCAGCTCCTCCATTCGCTCATCTCGTTGCTCTGGAGTGTAGCTTCGGAAGGCAGTATCGTGCTTGATAAAAAAATCGTCACGGTACGGTTTAAGCTCCTCCCATGGAGGATTTCCGATAACGATGTCGAAACCACCGCCACGGTATACTGTTGCGAACTCTAACACCCAATGGAACGGTTGGAGGTCATCAACACCGGCAGCGTCAATACCTTCGATACCAGCTTCGTGGAATTCTTCCAGTATCTTTTGATTCAGTGACTCACTGTGAGATTTGATTCTCGATTCCGCCAGACGACGCGCATTCGTCGCTACAGAAGCACTTGTTGCATTCCGATGACGTTCCACGGCTTCGATAACGTCATCGTACATTTCTCGGACGCTTTCTCCGACGCCGTAGTTCGCCAGTGAAGCATCTCCCTGCTCTTCCCGAGCAATCTCGACGAGTTGCGTGAAGCCGATGAGTGAATTTCCGTGACGGATGTTGAAGTCGATATTTGGGAGAGGCTCAACCTCACTCGGTTCATCCTCGATGTCTGCCACCATCGAAAGCCACAATCGTAGTTTACAGATTTCGACTGCTCCATCATCGAGATCCACTCCGTAGAGGTTGTTCAGGATGATGGCACGCTTCGAGTAGAGCGAGACGTTCTCATGGCTGTCTTCTACTTCCTCGAGCACGTCGCGAGTCCGGTTCTCCAACTCCCACCCTTTACCATTAGATTCCAATTGCTGGAAGAACTCGATGCACTGCATGTAGATGTCCAGCAGGACTTCCTGAGCAGCGAGCAGGAACGCCCCACTACCCACCGCCGGATCAAGGACGTGGATTTCAGTCAGGATGTCGTGATAAAGTGTCTCGACATGGCGGGTCTCGACGTTGTCGATAGGAACCTGAGCGGTAACCGACCCACCATCCGCGAGTGCTTCCACTTGGGTGTCGGCAGCCGCTTCTGCGAACCCGAACACATCATCAATCTCGGCGTAATCAGCATCGACAGCCTCATTGAGTTCATCGAGGAGATAGGGGTGAATCGTTTGTCGAGCCATGAAGCCCGTGATTTCCTCAGGCGTGTAGTACGCACCCATCTCTTTCTGGTTGACCGTCTGCTCGAAAATGTGACCGAGAATTGCCGGGGAGAGGTTCTTCGGGTCAACCACATCAAGGCGCTCGTCAACGTTCCAATTCCAGTCAGAGAGGAAGTCAAGAATATCGCCGAACAACTCGTTGGTCTGCTCGGCTGATTCGCCAAGTTTCACATCATCAAACTCATCCTCAACCGGATTCTCCGAGAAGAGCCCACCGTTGAGGTACGGGAGGCTCCCGAAGTCGGGATCTTGCTTCCCCTCGGCAAGCATATCAAAGAACAGCGGGTGGTAGAAATCGTCGTAGACGTCACCGCCGTCACCAGCTACTCCCCTATGCTTCTCGTGGAGATAGTCGACGTTGCGGTCGAGCAGTCGCTTCTCTTGGATGAAATAGAGGAAGATCATCCGGTCGAGTACGATCTGTACGTACCGCTGCTTGGCGTCACCTCTGTCGTCCGGGATCCCCGATACTTCTTGTACGAGGTCGGTGCGGAGTTGCTCGAACTGTTGGTAGAATTCCTTGACGACCTGCTTCGTGTCGTAGAGCGTGTCTTGGATCGCGTCGGCAGAGCCGTACTCGATACTGTTGAGCTTCTGTAGTACGGTGTTCTTTTCGCCGCTCTCGCTCGTCATCTGCTCCTTCGTGAACGAGAGCTTCTGGTGTTTGATGCGACCGTGCTGTTGGCCCTCCCAGCTGCGAACGCGGGTCAGGAATGTGAACTCCTCGTAGTCGTTCGTGGCCACGAGATTTGTCCGGCGGTTGCGGTTGTCCGGCTTGAAATCGCTCGCTGATTCACCCGGGCCGGCCTCAACGAGTACGATGAACTCGGTGTCAGTGAGTTGGAGGACGAGTTCGTTGGCGTCACCGAGATTTGGACGTGGTTTGAGCCCGCGCTTCTCAAAGGAGGAAGCGACAGCGTCCAGAGAGTTCCAGCCCGCGATGTCGTCCGCGGTGATCTGCTGGAGAGTCATGAACCAAGGCACCCGCGCACCAAACATAAACCCGACGACGAGTCGTCGGCGAACGTAGACTATCCGGTCAATTACTTCGTGGGCTCGAACTTGACAGCACCACCCACGCTACTCGACGGCTGGAAGTTTGATTTCGACCTCTCGGTCGAGAGTCTCATCGTAGTCCGGTTCGACGTCACAGGGTAGTGTCGGGAGGTCATCTTCTGTCGAGGCGGCAGAGACTGCTGCCACGAACGCATCGATGATGTCATCTTCGTCACCGATCATCGGCGCATACGATGGCTCACGGAACGTGGAACGGGCGTCATCGTAGAACCTGCGTACGTTGACCTCCGATGCGTGATCCAACAACTTCAGACGCTCCTCGGTACCCCTCTCGGTCTTTTTTGAGTGAGCGAGATACTCGTCGTCGTTGAGCGCGACAAAGCAAGCTTCTGGATGGGTTTCGAGGACTCTGTCGCTCCCTGCGGTGTCTTTGACGAACGCGTCCGTCTCTCGAATTCGGGGGACGAGGCTCCAAGCCTGATTTTGAATGCTGAAGTCGGTGTCTGCCTCCCGGTGACGTTCCTTTCCCGCTTCGATGTTCCTTGCGTAAACTGCCTTTCGAACCGGGGTGTAGAAGAGGCTGCTCTGTTGCCGCGGGCCGATATACGATTTCGCGGCCACGTCACAGGTTCGCTTTTTCTCATTACACAGTCCGATCGGAATGTCCACGAGCATCCTGCGGATGTCGTCTCCTCTCTCTCGCCACAGGTTCCAGAGCGTCGGATAGTAGTCTCCCCCACAGTCTCCATCGTCCGTCAGGAACACAGCGAACCAGCCCTTCCCGGCCCAGTCCACACCGGCGTACATACTTCGGCATCCAAGGGACGTGACTTACAGATTTGGGAGGTAAGAGCGCGAAAAATCGAACTACAAAGCTCACTGCGCGGCCACTCACTTATTTATCGACACGAAACGGAGCTACAATCATCGAGAATGACGACGGGTGTCACGGAGTTCATCAAGATCGACGAGGTCAGACAGGAGATCGACTCCACGTACCCGAACCCCGGAACCGATGCGGAGGGGGAGTTGCAGGTCGAAAACAACGGCTACAGTCACCGACTCGTTGGGAACGCATTCGAGTTTCTCTGTAAGCTCCTGTTATACCGGCGCTGTAGCGAAGTTATCATCCCGTGGCGCCGCACCTTTGGCGATTCCCAGCGACGCTTTGAGGCCGGCGAGACACCACCTGTCGGCGTAGAGCGATTCGACGGTTGGAAGTGGGAGGATGACATTGAAAGCGTCTCTAACCGGGATGAATGGGAGGAGATGATGGACGAGCAGCCGGTGTGGGAGCAGAGAACCCCGGGCAAGTGGACGGAAGACGAGGATCTGACGAAGCTCGCCGAGCAGTACGTCGCGACCGGCATGAACACCGAGGGGGTAGTGAAAGCGGCACTCGTCAACGCCGGCTGGAAGCCCAGCGACGGCGTCCACTCATGGATCGACCGCGAAGCCTTCGAAGCGGACATCCTTGAGGAGATGGAGGCGCTGTTCGGCCTGTTGCGCGAGAGCGAGTGGCCGGACGGTGAGACGGTCTTCGAGCGACCCTCTTTTGGAGGTCATCAGCACATCCTTCCCGGGGAAGGAGACTTCATCGTGGACGACCTGCTTGTCGACATCAAGACGACCGAGAACAGGTCGTTCACGAACGCCTTCTGGCGTCAGCTACTGATGTACTACGTCTTGAGTAACGTACAACGTATTCTGTACGAGGTGGACGGTCGGACATACGGCAAGGAACCCTTCGAGGGGAAGTATCCCGAGGTCAACCGAGTCGGAATCTACTACGCCCGATATGGAGAGCTCCAGACGGTCGACATGGGGACGGTGATCGACGACCGAGAGCGGTACGAGGAGTTCCGTGCATGGATCGTCGACCGGGCGATCGAGGAGAATAGCCACGCCCAACACGACTACTCAGCAATCAGAGGTGCTCTCACTGAGCCGTACGACTACAAGAAACAGCGAACGCTCTTCGACGACTACTAGCTGGCGGACAGCTACACCTCAGAGAAACCGCGAATCGTTGGCTGATGTTCTCCCCCACGTGTTGGAGTTCGGCGTCGTACCGTCCCGTCAGGTCGCCGTACCACTCGGCCATCCGACCCGCCAGCTCTGCCTTGCTGCTCCCGCGGTAGGACTGTAAGAGCCACCCGTGGACGGCCTCGTTGATGACCGTGCGCACCTCGCCCTCGATGAAGGCGGTCATCACGTCCCGCACTGCCTCGTCGGCGACTGTGTCTCGTTACCCGCTACGTCTATCTTGAGTGTGGCGTGGAGTTACTGATGGAGAAGCGTTAGTGGGTGATGCGTGGCCAATCGAAGGTTGCGATCAGGGGGGCGTGATCGCTACACTCGTGGCCATCGGTGTCGTAGCGGCACGCCGTCGGGGTCAGTTCCTCCGACGCGATGATGTGGTCAAAGCGGCGCGTCCGGTGACTCGTGTCCACGACTGGTACGTCGCCGTAGCCGTGCTGGTCGCGAAACACGTCGACCATCCCCTCCGACTTGAGACCACTCAATAGGTTGGTCTCGGCGGCCCTCCACCGATCAGGATCTGCGTCCGGATCGTCGGGCTGCCACGGAACGATTGTACCGTCCGCCCGTTCCGCCTTGGGGGCGTTGAAATCGCCGGCGAGCAAGCACGGCATCCGTGCCGTCTTCCGGATTCGTTCGTAGACGGTCTCGAGAATCTTCACCTTCTCTTCCCCCCACCCGTTTCGGGGCACGGCGCGCACGTTCCACAGCTCAAGTGGAGACTGTGGTGTCTCCACGGTCGTGACGAGGATCTTCTCGGAGAAGTTTGTCGACCAGTCTTTCAGGTCGGCCCCATCGTACGTGCCCGCTCTGATGCTCGGCTGGTGGCGTTCGAGACCCTCGCTCTCGAAGCTCTCGTGGACTGCGGTGAGGTTGCCGTTCACGTGATTGATGTCGTGGTGAGGTGGCACGTCACTCTCGCCGAGTTCCGTCGCCCAGTCGAGAGTGTCCTCGATCTGAGTGTAGCCGATGGATCGGAGTTCATCGTGCCAGAGTTCCCGTCGCGCTGTCGTGACCTCGTTCAGAAGGAGAATATCGGGCTGTTCGGCCGTCTTATGCAGGAACCCAACTTGGTCGCGGATTCTGTCGGGGCTCCCCTGCGGTGGGGTTGCTCCCTGTACGTTCCATGTGAGTACGCGCATCGTCGAATAGGAGAAGAGTGTCTCCCTCCACTCATAATACATGGCAGGAGATTCAGACACCATTCCCTCACGAGCGGACGATCTGGCCACTCCACCAGAGGTGTGGAGGTCACACTGGATCTACGAGTCCCGTCGCTGGTTCTTTGACGCGAAACGGGTGAATGAATACATATACTTGAGAAGGTTGAACATCTTGACGATAACAAACATTCCCGTCATATGAGTCAGAAACCATCACTTGGCCATCTCAAGGCACGATTCATCCCAATCCCCTCCAACCAGATGGTTGTCCGGAAGTACAAGCCGCTGAAGGAACAATACATTAGAGACTTTTTTGAGGAAGGGATCAGATGTACTCACGTTCCCGAGTTTAATGACGACAATGAAGGAATGATTGAATCGCCGGCAGAAAATCCGGCACTTCGTGGGGCTGCAGCGGCGATTTCTGGACGACAACGACGACGTGAAGGAAAAGATGGGGAGGTTGATTTTTCAGAGGAGGATTTCAGAGAACGCTGGTCGAAGTTCCACGAAACTGCCCGAAAAAAGTATTTTGCAAGCTGCTGGAGGCTTGGAACCCGAGAATTTGTGGATATGTGGCAGAACTACTCGAAAGCTGAAGAGCTTAGGAAAGGGTTCGCCATCGAAACGACTGTCGGTCAATTCATAAATTCCCTCCCAGTGAAATCCGAGAATTCAGAAAAAGAAAATTCAGCAAACGAGGGGTTCCAGATGACTGATCCCACTGAAATGTATGTCGGAGCGGAAGACCACGACATCCACGTCGGTGCTGTCCAGTATCAGAAGCGGGACGCTCCTGATGCTGTTCAACCGACCGGGTATCAAGAATCTGTGAATTTTTTCAAAGGATCCTCATATGATTATGAAGTTGAGTTCCGTCTGCTCATCAACCCATTCGATAGTGCTAATCTGCTCCGGCTGGGGAAAAATGGAGTTCCGGCTGGGAAATTTCCTGATGTTAATGAAACTCATCCTTACTTCCCTATCAACACCAGAGAGATGGTAAACCGGATTGTGTTGGCTCCTGCAGCTGGAGAAAAAGAACGCGTCCAAGTTGAGAGTGTACTTGATGATATTGGAATCAGTTATGGCTCTGAACCAGATGACGACTTACAGATTGTCAGTTCTAACCTGTGTACTGATCCGCGAAGCTCGAAACAGCCATACGCAGCAGAATTCAGAGGAACAGCCAACTATGACGGCACGGAATCTCATTTAGAGGAGTTCATGCAGGACTTCTTAGACCGGACGGAAGTTGAAGAATGGGCAATCGTCGATTTTACTGAACTTGATTCTTTAGATGGGGGATTGATTGTCGAAGGCTACCGGCACGCTACAGATCGTCCGGACATCCAAGTTTCTGATTACGGCCATGATGGACTACAGTCTGTATTTGCGAATCGTAGGTTCTGGAATGAAGACCGTCGTGAAGAATTAATGAAAGAAGACGAGGTGGAAGATACCTGAACCGATTTCGTTAATCGCAGTAGAGGGTCTCATCAAGCAAAAAAGGCTAAGAGAGAGGGCATAGTGTCGCCGATGCTATCCGATGTCCCTTTCCGCCTTGACAGCGTTTCTGCTTGTATGAACTCGAATTCGCCGGCGTTTCCCCTGCGGAACATGTCAAACAATTCGGTGAGGTAGTCATGTCAGGTAAAGATGAATACTACAACCGGTCGAAACAGCAGGGGTACCGGAGCCGGGCCTCCTACAAGCTGAAACAGCTCGATGAGAAGTCGGACCTCTTCGAGCGCGGCGACACCGTCGTCGACCTCGGGGCCGCCCCGGGCGGGTGGCTCCAGGTCGCCGCCGAGGAGGTCGGCGAGTCGGGGACCGTCGTCGGCGTCGACCTCCAGCGCATCGACGACCTCGAGGAGCACGACGTGGAGACGATCCGCGGCGACATGACGGAGGAACGCACCCGTCACTACCTCCGCGAGGCGGTCGGGGAGGGCGGCGCGGACGTGGTGCTCTCGGACATGGCGCCGAACATGACCGGCGAGTACTCCCTCGACCACGCCCGGTCCATCCACCTCGCGCGGCAGGCGTTCGACGTGGCCGAGGAGCTGCTCGCGCCCGGCGGCGACTTCGTGGTAAAGGCTTTCCAGGGAGAAGACCTCGACGCCTTCCGCGAGGACGTCCGCGCGGAGTTCGAGTACCTCCGGACCGTCTCACCGCCCGCCTCCCGGGACTCCTCCTCGGAGGTGTACCTCGTCGCCAAGGGGCTCAACACCGCTCCCGTCGAGGCGGGCGACCGGCTGGAGGTGACGATCGAGGAGCTCGGCGACGAGGGCGACGGGATCGCGTACGTCGAGGGGTACTCCGTCTTCGTCCCCGGCGCCGGGGTCGGCGAGACGCTGACTGTCGTCATCGACGAGGCGAAGCCCCGGTTCGGCTTCGCCGAGCGCGTCGACGACGGCGAGTAGCGGCCCGCTTTTCGGCCGGTCGGCGACGAGTAGCGGCCCGCTTTTCGGCCGGTCGGCGACGTATCGCTCAGGAGGCGTCCGGGCGCCGGGCCCACTCGCGGAGGGTGAACCCCTCGTAGTCGGTCTCGTCCGCCACGCGCCACTCCGTCTCGTCCCACGCGGGGAACCGAGTGTCGCCCTCGTAGGCGCCGTCGATGTGGCTGAGGGCCATCCGATCGACGTGCGGCTGGAACAGCTCGTAGATGGCCCCGCCGCCGAGGACGTAGACGGGGGCGTTCGGGTCGGCGTACGGAACGTCGTCGGCCGGGCCCGTTCCGGCGGGCGACGTCTCGCCGGCGACGGCGGCGTCCGTTCCGCCGGCGACGCCGTCCGCCGCTCCGAGGCCGGCCCGCTCGCCGACGAGCTCGCGGGCGAGCGAGATCGCCTCGTCGACGCCGTCGGCGACCACCGCGGTCGGCACGTCCACCGCGTCGACGCTGCGGCTCACGACTATCTGTCGGCGTCCGGGGAGGTCACCGCGCATGGAATCGAAGGTCCGTCGACCTAAAATGACCGGCGAGCCGGCGACGCGTTCGCGATACTGGCGGATGTCCTCGGGGAGATCCGGCCACGGGACGCCGCCGTCGTTCCCGATCACCCGGTTCTCCGCGAGCGCGGCGACGCTGACGAGTTGCACGGGATCGGTAGGGGCGGCGGCGGTAAAAAGCGGTCGGGGCGTCCCCGGCTACTCCGCGAGGCCGAGCAGGTCGAACGGGTAGCCGTTGTCGACCGCGTCGGCCTGCTCGTAGACGACGCGGGCGGCCGCCACGTCTTGGATCGCGAGGCCGGTGGAGTCGAAGACGGTGACGCCCGCGACGCCCTCGGCGCCCGTCCCGGGGGCGCTCCCGCCGGCGTCGATCCCCGCCCGACCGGGGCGGGTCCCGACGACGATCTCTCCGATCTCGCCGTAGATGTCCTCGTCCGTGAGCGTCCCCGTCGCGTAGGGGACGTTGATCTCGCCGGAGTGGGTGCACTGCTCGTGGTCGTCGATGACGACCGTGGCGTCCAGCAGGAGCTCGTCAGCCAGTTCGTGTTTCCCCGCGGCGTCGGCGCCCATCGCGTTGATATGGGTGTGATCGCCGACGTCGTCGGCGCCGACGACTGGGTCCTCGACGGGCGTCACCGTCGAGAGCACGTCGCAGTGACCGGCCTCACTGATCGAACCCGCCCGCACGTCGAACCGGTCGTCGAAGGCGTCGACGAAGCGAGCGACGCGCTCCTCGTCGAGATCGCTCACGACGACCTCTCGGATGTCTCGGACCTCGGCGATGGCCTCCAGTTGGGTGTACGACTGGACGCCGGCGCCGACAATCCCGAGCGAGGTCGCGTCGGGGACCGCGAGGTGGTCGGTGGCGACGGCGGCGGCCGCGCCCGTTCGCTTCATCGTGAGCGTCGTGCCGTCGAGGATCGCCAGCGGGAACGCCGTCTCGGGGTCGGAGTAGATCATCGTCCCCATCACTGTCGGGAGGTCGTGGTCGGCGGGGTTGTCGGTGTGGACGTTCACCCACTTGATTCCGGCCGCGTCCCAGCCGGTCTCCTCGTCGGTGTCCTCGGTCCTGACGTCGAGGTAGGCCGGCATCGACCGGAAGTCGCCGTTGTACTCCGGGAGGTCGATGTACGACTTCGCGGGCATCTTCGCGTTCCCGCGCTCGTAGGCGGTGAACGCGCCGCGCACCGCGTCGATGACGCGGTCCATGCGAGCGTTCTCGTCGACGTCGTCGGCGTTCAAAAGCAGCGTCTGCATGTCGCAAGCTTTGCCAGAGGAGTACTTGAACCCTGTTGAATCGACGGCGGGGACGGGGACCCCGGAGTCGGACCCACAGGCGGCGATGCGTCGGGTGTCCACCGGAAACGCTGCGTCAGTGGTTCCGTTGGAACCCGTAATCGAGAAAGTATTCGCACATTCTACTGATATTATATATTAAGCTGACACAGGATTTTAATACCTCGGTGCGCCTTCGAAAGACGATGACTGACGAAGTCGAGACCGGGTTCGAGAATCCGGTAACTGAGGTATGCTCTCCCCAGCAGATGCTGGAGTCAGATCACGTCTACGAGGTGTTAACTCATGCTCGGCGTCGATACGTCTGTTATTCGCTTCTCGGAGACGCGGAGCGGTCGCTGACCGATCTGGCGACGAAGATCGCCGGGTGGGAGAACGACGTCCCCGAACGCGCGGTCACCGAGCGACAACGAGAGCGGGTGTACATCGCCCTCTATCACGCGCACGTCCCCAAGTTGGTCGAGGAAAACGTCGTCGCGTTCGACGAGGCGAGCGAGACGATTTCGCCCGCCGAGAACGCCGACCGAGTTCTGGCGGCACTCGAAGGGACGGGGAGCGCTCTCGACGGTGATCGACGGGCGCACGGTCGCGGTTCCAGGGATGACGGGGACCGGTGACCCCGCGGCAACCGGTGATGGCGATTCGCTTCCCGACGGAGGCGCTCGCTGGCGTCAAGTCGTCGAGCGACGCCACGAACCCGAGCGAGACGACGGACTCACGACGGCGATCGTCTCCGCGATCGCGGACGCGGGGAACGTCTCTCCGAGCAGCCTGAAATCCCCGCCGTTGTACGAGGTGGTCGACGCGGCCGAAATCGAACAGGCGTTCCTCGGTTTGAACGCCGGTGAGAGCGCTCGAAGAGGGACGGGAAGCGTCGAGTTCCGCTACACCGAGTACCTCGTCGAAGTCGGGAGCGACTGGTGGATACGGGTCTACGAGCGGATCGAGGCGGGGGACCCGGATCCGAATACGTCGCCCGCGGAGGAGGTCGACGACGCCGGCGGACTGTGATCGAACGGTCCGCCCGTCAGACGGGTCCGGAATCGCAGACGACTGCGGGGAGACGGGCTCCGGAATCGCAGACGACTGCGGACGCGAACGGCGCGGAGGGCCGGGAACACGATTATACGGTCTCACCGTCCATATCGACCCATGAGTCTCTCGCTCGACGCCGACCAACTCGATCGGTACTCCAGGCACGTCATCATGGACGAGGTCGGCCCGGAGGGCCAGAAGCGCCTCCTCGACGGGCGCGCCCTCGTGGTCGGGGCGGGCGGGCTCGGCGCGCCCGTCGTCCAGTACCTCGCGGCCGCGGGCGTCGGGACGCTCGGGATCGTCGACGACGACGTCGTCGAGCGCTCGAACCTCCAGCGACAGGTGATCCACGGCGACGCCGACGTGGGCGAGCCGAAGGTCGACTCCGCGGCGCGGTACGTCGACCGACTCAATCCCGATATCGACGTGGAGACGCACGAGACGCGCCTCGACGAGGGGAACGTCCACGACCTCTTGGCCGGGTACGACCTCGTCGTCGACTGCGCGGACAACTTCCGGACGCGGTACGTCGTCAACGACGCGGCCCGCATCGAGGGGCTCCCCGTCGTCCACGGAGCGATCTATAAGTTCGAGGGGCAGGCGACGACCCTCGTCCCCGACGGCCCCTGCTACCGGTGCCTGTTCCCCGAGGCGCCCGAGCCCGGAACGGTTCCCGACTGCGCGGCGACGGGCGTGCTCGGCGTGCTTCCCGGCACGGTCGGCTGCATCCAAGCGACCGAGGCGATCAAGCTCCTCCTCGACGCCGGGGAGACGCTCGACGGTCGGCTCCTGTTTTACGACGCGATGGACCTGACCTTCGAGACCGTCCCGTATCGTCGCAATCCGGACTGTCCGGTGTGCGGCGACGACGGTATCGAAACGATCGACGGGATCGACTACTCGGGCGGCTGTCGCGTGGACGCGGACTAGCGGTCGCGTCGCTCCCGCCGCGATCCGTGGACGCGGCCGGCCGAAGCGGGGTCGATCCGACCGCCGCTCACAGCGAGCGCTCGGTCATCGTCGGGCCGCCCGCGGCGCCCGAGCCGTCGGCGGCGAACCCCGACCGGACGCACCACCGGCAGTAGCGGAAGTCGGGGCGGTTCTCGGCCCCGCAGTGCCGGCAGACGACGGTCTTCCCGTCGACGTCGAGCGGCGGCGGGTCGCCGTTCGGGTCGGCTCCGGTCGCCGCCGAGCCGGCGTCGGCGCCCGCGGCGAACTCCGGACCGGCGGCCAGGGCGCCGTCCGCGTCGCCCTCGGCGTCCGCGTCCGACGGCGACGAGTCGCCGGTCGAGCCGAGCGCCCCGGGCGGCTCCCAGTCCCGTCTCGCGAGGAACCACGCGAGCGCGACGTTGGCGGCGAGCACCGCGACGAACACCGCGGCGACCGGAAGGAGGTTACCTCCCGTCATGTGTCGTGTGTTAGCAGGCGAGGAATATATGACCAGCGGTGAGCGCGGGGTGATCCGTCCCGGTCCGCCCGAGGGGCCGTCCGCTCTCGTCGGGATCCGCTCCGGTCCCGAGCGGCGGTCCGCTCCGGTCCCCGGTACTCTTACCGCGGCCCGCCGAACGGGAGGGCGTATGAAGGAGATCGTCCACACAGACGCGGCGCCCGAGGCGGTCGGAGCCTACAGCCAAGCGACGACGACCGGCGAGCTCGTGTTTCCGGCCGGGCAGATACCGCTGACGCCCGGCGCCGACCTGCTCGACGACGCGCCGATCGCCGAGCAGACGGAGCGGGCCCTCGACAACCTCGTCGCCGTGCTCGACGAGGCGGGCGCGACGCCGACGGACGTGCTGAAGACGACCGTCTTCCTCGACGAC
Organism: Halorubrum sp. Hd13; assembly: GCF_002252755.1. Classification (GTDB taxonomy): domain Archaea; phylum Halobacteriota; class Halobacteria; order Halobacteriales; family Haloferacaceae; genus Halorubrum. The sequence continues at coordinate 70,666 of NZ_NHOY01000122.1, forward strand.
ATCGACGACTTCGACGAGATGAACGAGGCGTACGCGGGCTACTTCGACGAATCGCCGCCGGCGCGGTCGGCGGTGCAGGCTGGCGCGCTCCCGAAGGGCGTCGGCGTCGAGATCGAGGCCGTCGCCGCCGTCGAGTAGATGGGCGGCGAGGACGGCGAGGACGGCGAGGACGGCGAGGACGGCGAGACCGGAGGGAGAGCAGACGCGGCGGAGCCCCCCGCACGGCCGACGAGGCGCGCCAGAGCGAAATCGGCCGCGCTGTGGGGTATCGTCGGCGGATTCGCCGTTCTCGTGCTCTCGCAGGGGTTTCTGATCGTCGCGGGCGACCTCCCCGTCGGATACGGCGGGATAGTCGGGTTGGCCGCGGCGGTCGCCGTCGCGTCGGGCGGAATCGCTTACGCGGCCGAGCACCGACTGCGGGCGAAGCGCGTGAAGAGAAGGACTTAACAGTCACAGCGGATTACCTCAGACTGAGCCAGGATGGCCGAGTGGTAAGGCGCACGCCTGGAAAGCGTGTTCCCTTCCGGGATCGGGGGTTCAAATCCCTCTCCTGGCGTTCCTTGACGACGCAAACCGACGAGCGACGCGTGCCGTCTCCGCTTCGTCGCTCAACGTCCTCGTCCCTCCGTCGCTCAACGTCCTCTGACGTCGCTAGACCGGTCGTACGTCGCTGAACCGTCTCGTATCTCGACAAAAGACTCATATGTGTGGGTATAGTTGACACGGGTGACGATGCCAGACACGAAATCGGGTCGCGAGCGGAAAGGGAGGAACAAGCGCCGACAGCTGGAGAGCCGCCTCAACCGACGCGAGCTGGACGCCGCCGAGGAACCGCCGGAACCGTCCCTCGACGAGGTCGACTCGGAGTACCTCGACGAGGACGAGTTCGATCGGTGAGCGCTCGCGACCGAACGCCGCCCCCCGCTTTTCATCCGTGACTGAACTCCGCGAGCGACGCGTCTACGCCGCTTCCTTCGGAGGTTGACGCGCCCGCGCCGCTTCCTGCAGAGGTCGACCCGACGCCGAGAGCCGCTTGTCGTCGGTCGCGTACCTCGGTATCGCGGCGAGCGACGAGCGACGACACATATAAACGAGCCGGGTTCAGCGGTCGTGCTCCGGTGAAGATCCGTGCTAACTATCCTCATAAATGTCGAGAGAGCGAACCGGAGTCATGCGGTTTCCGAGGTTCGCGGACCGTCGGTCCGGGCTCCGCTCGATCGCTCCTCAACGACGGGTTTATATAGAATCACAATCAATCAAACGCTGTATGAGCCAGCGAATGCAGCAGGGTCAGCCGATGATCATCATGGGCGACGACGCCCAGCGCGTCAAGGACAAGGACGCACAGGAGTACAACATCTCCGCGGCGCGCGGCGTCGCCGAGTCCGTACGCTCGACGCTCGGACCGAAAGGGATGGACAAGATGCTCGTCGACTCGATGGGCGACGTCACCATCACGAACGACGGCGTCACCATCCTGCAGACGATGGACATCGACAACCCGACCGCCGAGATGATCGTCGAGGTCGCCGAGACGCAGGAGGACGAGGCCGGCGACGGCACGACGAGCGCGGTCGCGATCGCGGGCGAGCTGCTTAAGAACGCCGAGGACCTCCTCGAGCAGGACATCCACCCGACGGCGGTCATCAAGGGCTTCAACCTCGCGAGCGAGTACGCCCGCGAGCAGGTCGACGAGGTCGCCACAGAGGTCGACCCCGACGACACCGAGACGCTCAAGAACGTCGCCGAGACGTCGATGACGGGCAAGGGCGCGGAGCTCGACAAGGAGACCCTCGCCGACCTCGTCGTCCGCGCGATCCAGGGCGTCACCGTCGAGGCCGACGACGGCTCCCACGTCGTCGACCTGGCGAACCTCAACATCGAGACCCGCACCGGCCGCGCGGCCGGCGAGTCCGAGCTCCTCTCGGGCGCGGTGATCGACAAGGACCCCGTCCACGACGACATGCCGACCGACTTCGAGTCGGCCGACGTCCTCCTCCTCAACGACCCGATCGAGGTCGAGGAGGCCGACGTCGACACCTCCGTCAACGTCGACTCTCCCGACCAGCTCCAGAAGTTCCTCGACCAGGAGGAGAAGCAGCTGCGCGAGAAGGTCGACCAGATCGTCGACAGCGGGGCCGACGTCGTCTTCTGTCAGAAGGGGATCGACGACCTCGCACAGCACTACCTCGCGAAGGAGGGCATTCTCGCGATCCGCCGCACGAAGAAGTCCGACCTGGGCTTCCTCAAGAACGTGCTCGGCGCGCCGATCGTCACCGACCTCGACTCGCTCTCCGCGGAGGACCTCGCGGTCGGCTCGATCGAGCGCGACGAGGAGGAGGGGCTGTTCTACGTCGAGGGCGAGGACGCCCACGGCGTCACCCTCCTGCTGTACGGCACGACCGAACACGTCGTCGACGAGATCGAGCGCGGCATCGAGGACGCGATCGACGTGGTCGCGACGACCGTCTCCGACGGCCGCACGCTCCCCGGCGGCGGCGCCATCGAGGTCGAGCTCGCCCGTCGGCTCCGCGACTACGCCGACTCCGTCTCCGGCCGCGAGCAGCTCGCGGTCGAGGCGTTCGCCGACTCGTTGGAGCTCATCCCCCGCGTGCTCGCCGAGAACGCCGGACTCGACGCCATCGACCTCCTCGTCGACCTGCGCGCGGCCCACGAGGCCGGCGACGCGCACGCCGGGCTGAACGTCTTCTCCGGCGAGGTCGAGGACACCGCCGAGGCCGGCGTCGTGGAGACGGCCCAGGCGAAGGAGCAGGCGATCGCCTCCGCCGCGGAGGCCGCGAACCTCGTGCTGAAAATCGACGACATCATCTCCGCGGGCGACCTGTCGACCGGCGGCGACGACGACGAGGGCGGCGCCCCGGCCGGCGGCATGGGCGGCATGGGCGGCATGGGCGGTGCGATGTAAGCGAGGTTCCGTAGGAAGACACCACCAGCGACCCGCTCCGACCGCGTACCGCCGTTCGAACACGCACGCTCGCGTTTCCCCGTTTTCGTTTTTTCACGAACCAGTCACGGAGAGCCGCGGCGCTCGTCGGTCGAGCGTTGCGAGCAGAGAACTGCGCAAGCCGCGGCGGCGTTGTCACTAAGCGGCTGATAAACGGGGAAAATCCGGCGGGACCGCGGTCGGCTTACTTGCCCTGACGGTCGTTGCCGGTGACGCTCGGACGGGTCTTCTCCGTGCCCTTGCCGCGCGTGCGCTGGCCGCGGCCCTTCGTGCCGGCAGAGGTGAGCCCGCGGAAGGCGCGCCCGCGGTGGTCGTCCGAGGTGATCCACCCGAGGTCGTCGTCGTTCTCGATCGCGGGGTGGGCGGGGTCCACGAGGATCACTTCGTGCCACTTCTGCGAGCCGTCCTCGCCGACCCAGTAGGAGTTGAGCACGCGGAGGTTGCGGTACTTCCGCGAGGCGCGCTCCTCGGCGATCCGGTGGATCGACTTGCGGCGCGAGAGTCGGTTGACGCCCTGTCGCTTCGAGCGGCGACCGGCCTTGTGACGCTGCTTGCGCGAGCCGCCCTTGCGGACGCTCACGCGAGCGACGATCACGCCCTGCTTGGCCTTGTAGCCGAGCTCACGGGCCTTGTCGAGGCGCGTGGGGCGCTCGATGCGCTCGATGGCGCCCTCGTCGCGCCACTGCTGTTTTCGCTGCCACTGCAGCTCTGCCAGTTTCCCCTCCTTGGGGGACCGCCACGCCTCCTTGATGTGCGAGTAGAAGCTTCGTGCCATATGTTGTCCGCGGACGGTTGCGATTCAGCCGCGAAGCGGCCACATTTCGTCTCGTCCCGGGGAGCGTCGACGGCGTTGACGAGCTCCGCTCGTCAGCCCATCAGACGCGGTCTGATGACGTCGACGAGGCCCCGGCGGCGAGTGCCCGCTGTGTCCGCACCAGCGAGTTGCTCGTACTTCCCGCGGTTCGCCCTTAACCGCTTCGCTACGGCGTTCGCGTGGGTTGGCGTGGCACGCGAGAACGCGGCCGCGTCGTCATAACCCTGAGCGATCGATGGGGCGCTCACCGACGCGGAGCGATCGATGGGGCGCTCACCGACGCGGAGCGGGTCACGCGTCGACGAACAGCCCGTCGACGACCGTCTCGATCAGCGCGTCCTCGACGCGCTCGTAGGCGGCGTCGCTGTCGGCGCCGATCGGCGCGTTCCGCGAGCGCGCGGTGAACACGAGCGAGACGAACAGCTCGTCGATCAGCTGCGGGTCGTCGTATCGGAACGCGTCGAGATCGGCCAATCGGCCGGCGAACGGCAGCCCCGAGTCGTACGCCGCCGACTCGATCCCCCCATCCTCGCCCTCGGCGTCGGCGATCCGGTCCTGTAGCTCGCGGAGCTCCCCGTCGACGATGAGCGAGGAGATGAGGGGGTTCGACCGCACCTCCGCGAGCGTGGTCTTCAGGAGGACCCGCACCTCCTCGCGGGGCGTGTCCACCGCCGCGACCGCCTCCGCGATCGACGCCTCCAACTCCTCGCGCTCCGCGACGAGCACCTCGACGTACAGCGCCTCCTTGGAGTCGTAGAAGCGGTAGAACGTGCTCGTACCGATGTCGACCGCCTCGGTCACGTCCTTGATCCGCGTGCGCTCGAATCCGAAGCGCTCGAACAGCTCTCGGCCCGCCGCCACGAGTTCCGCTCGAATGCGCTCGCGCTCCTCGTCGGAGAACCCGCTCATCGCTCGTCCTCGTGGCCGTGGACGCCGACCGATCTATGTGCGCTCATATCCGTCGATACGAATCCAAAAACAAAGACGTTATTGATTCGTAGGTTCACGATCAGACGTGAAACGCGCGGCTGCGACGCCCGGCCCGGTTCGACGCGATCGGCCGAAGCGGACTCGTGACCCCGGCTCGACGCCGGATCCGGGCCGCCCGGCCCCCGACGCGGGGCCGCGGGACGCCGCCGCGACGTTCGATTCAGCATGAGACGCAACACAGTTCTCGTCGTGATCGTGGTACTGGCGCTTGTAACGAGCGGGACGGCCGGGTTCGCCGTGGGGGCGACGCCGACCGGGGAGGCGAGCGCGGCGAGCCTCGACGCGGACGCGGCGGTCGCGACGCCGAGCGCCGGCGCCGCGACCGGCGGGACGACGCCCTTCCAGACGGGAGGCGGGCTCGTCCGAGGCTCGCCCGAGCTGAGCGTGACGACCCCGAGCGCGACCCTCACTCCAGGGCGGACGAACGAGCTCACCCTGCAGATATCGAACGACGGCGACATGGACGTCGGTACCGCCCAGACGCGCGGAATCGTCACCACCGCGCGAAACGTCCGCGTGACCGCCGACGCCGGCGGCACTCCCCTCGACGTCGAGACCGGCACCCTCGCGATCGGCTCGGTCACCGAGAACCGGCCGGGCGAGGCGACCGTCGCGGTGAACGTCCCCGAGGACGTCGAGCAGGGGAGTTACGAGCTCGACGTCGAGCTGGAGTACTCGTACACCTACCAGCAGTCCGGCGGCGTCACCATCGACCGCGAGGAGACCGTCGACGCCGAGGTCGACGTCCGCATCTCAGACGACGCCCGCTTCGAGGTCGTGAACGTCACGACCGACGCCCGGATCGGGGGCGAGGGAACCCTCGAAGCCGAGATCGAGAACGTCGGCGCCGACGTCGCCCGCGACGCGACCGTCGCCTTCGAGTCCGCGAGCGGCGGCCTCGCGTTCGGCGAACGCGCCAGCGACGCCGCCCGGATCGACGAGCTGGCGCCCGGCGAGACGACGACCGTGCGGTACGATATCGGGTTCGCACCGGGCGCGCCCGTCCGCGAGTACGCGCTGAGCGGGACCGTCACGTTCGAAACGAGCCAGGGCCTCCAGCGCGTCGACGAGAGCGTCTCCGCCGGCGTGGTCCCCAGGCCCGAACAGCGCTTCTCGGTCACCGGCGTCGAGTCCGACCTGCACGTCGGCGAGGAGGGCGAGATCACCGGCACCGTGACGAACGAGGGGCCGGACGAGGCACGCAACGTGGTGATTCAGTTCGCCGAGCAGTCCCAGAACGTGATCCCCATCGAGCGCAGCGTCGCGGTCGGCACGCTGGCGCCGGGCGAGTCCGGCGAGTTCCGGCTCCCGGTCGAGATCGGCGAGGAGGCGAAGGCGATCGACCGGACGGCCGACATCGCGGTCCGGTACCGCAACGCCGAGTTCGAGACCCGCGCGTACCAGGACGTCGAGCTGCTCTACGAGGTGCAGCCGGAGCGGGACCAGTTCCTCGTGGAAGTCGACGACCGCGAGATCGAGGCGGGCGGACAGCGCGCCCTCGAGGTGACGCTGACGAACAACCTCGACGAGCCGGTCCGGGACGTCGAGGCGCGGCTGTTCGCCGACTCCCCCCTCGACAGCGGCAACGACGAGGGGTTCGTCTCCGAGCTCGCGCCCGGCGAGTCGACGACCCTCACCTTCGACCTGTCGGCGGCGGGCTCGGGCACGGCGAAGACGTACCCGATATCGTTCGACTTCCGCTACGACGACGCGGACGGTAACAGCCAACTGTCGGACACGACCCGGGTGCCGATAACCGTCGTGGAGGGCGAGGGCGGGTTCCCCGTGGGGCTCGGTCTCGTCGCCCTCGTCGCGGTGGTCGTGATCGGAGCCGGCGCGTACGTGCTCCAGAGGGAATAGATGGGTCGAGCGGGCCAGTGGGTCGAGGCGAACGTCGAGCGGCTCAACGAGCTGATCGTCACGCGACCGCGGGCCGTCATCGCGCTGTTCCTCGTGGCGACGGCCGTCTTCGCCGGCGGGATGACCGCCGTCGAGACGCAGACCGACGCCACTGAGGGGTTCTCCGAGGACCTCCCGGAGCAGGAGGCGCTGGACGCGATCGAGACCGAGTTCGAGGACCCGTTCGCGACCGACGAGGAGACCACGCAGCTGATCCACGACGGGACGAACGTCCTCGACCGCGAGGAGCTGCTCACGATGCTCCGGCTGTTAGAGCGGCTCGACGAGCGGGAGGACCTGCGCGTGGCGTCCGCGAACGGCCCCGCGACGGTCGTCGCGCAGACGCTCGACCCGACGGCGCGGACGCCGGCGGCCCAGCGGCGCGCGGTCGAGTCGGCGACCGACGCGGAGGTCCGGCGGGCGATCCGGCGGGCGAGCGAGAGCGAGCGGTTTTCGGCCGTCGTCTCGGACGACTTCAACCCGAACTCGGCGTCGGCGTCGACGACGGTGACGGTGATCTCCCACGACGTCCCGAGCGGCTTCGACGACCTGCAGGGGCTTCAGACGGACGTCCGCGCGCTCGCCGACGACAGCCCGGCCGACGTCCGCGTGTTCGGCTCCGGGATCATCAACGCCGAGACGGGGCAGATCATCGGCGACTCGCTGCTCATCGTCATGCCCATCGTCGTGGTCCTGCTGTTGGGCTTCCTCGTCGTCGCCTACCGGGACCCGATCGATCTCGCGCTCGGGCTGTTCGCGCTGTTGATGACGCTGATCTGGACCTTCGGATTCCTGGGCTTCTCCGGGATACCGTTCGACCAACAGCAGATCGCGGTGCCGGTGTTGCTGCTGGCGGTCGGCGTCGACTTCGGGATCCACTTCGTCAACCGCTACCGCGAGGAGACGGTGCAGGGGTACGACGCCGTCCCCGCGATGCGGATCGCGGCGAACCAGCTGGCGATCGCCTTCGTCATCGTCACCGTCACCGCGGTGTTCGGGTTCGGCGCGAACGTCGTCTCCGACCTCGACCCGATCCGGAACCTCGGGGTCGTCTCGGCGGTCGGGATCGTGTTCACCTTCCTGATCTTCGGGCTGTTCCTCCCGGCGGCGAAGCTGGAGATCGACCGGCTCCGCGAGCGCTACGGCGTCCCGGAGTTCGGGTCGACGCCGATCGCCTCGGAGGAGTCGGCGCTCGGCCGGTTGCTGTCCGTCTCCGTGACGGTCGGCGAGCGCGCGCCCGCGGTGTTCATCGCGGTCCTCCTCGTCGCCTCCGCGGGGCTCGGCGCGTACGGCGCGGGCATCGACACGACGTTCGAACAGGAGGACTTCCTCCCGCCGGAGGAGGAAGCGGGGTACGTGGAGTACATCCCGGAGCCGTTCGCCCCCGGCGATTACACCGTGACGGAGACGCTGAACCTGCTCGAGGACAACTTCGCGGCGAGCCAGGACGCGTCGATAACGATATTTGTAGAGGGGTCGTTACGCGAGGACCACGCGTTAGAGGCCCTCGCAGAGCCCAACGACGATCCCCCGGGGACGCTCGCCGTCGGGCCGAACGGCGGGGCCGAGACGACGAGCATCCTGACGGTGATACGGTCGCACGCGCGGTCCGACGAGGAGTTCGCGGCGTTGGTCGCGCGCAACGACAGGGACGGAAACGGGATACCCGACCGGAATCTCGAACGCATCTACGAGGAGCTGTTCGACTCGCCCGCCGGGGACCGGGCGTCGCGGTATCTCACCGACGACCGCCGGGGGGCACAGATCGAGTACACCGTCGAGAGCGGCGCGACGCAGAGTGAGATCGCCGCCGACGCGAGCGAACAGGCGGACCGGTTCCGCTACACCGCGACCGCGACCGGCCAGATCGTCGTCTTCGACGCGATCACGGGGATCATCTTCGAGTCGGCGATTCAGGGCCTCGTCCTCGCCGTGGTGTTGACCGGCGTGTTCCTCGTGATCACCTACGGGGTCTTAGAGGGGATGCCCCTGCTCGGGATCGTGAACGTGTTCCCGATCGTGATCGCCGTCGCCTCGTTGGTGGGAACGATGCGGCTGCTCGGGCTGCCGCTCAACGCCCTGACCGCGACGATCCTCTCTATCGCGATCGGGATCGGGATCGCCTACTCCGTCCACATCACCGCCCGGTTCATCGACGAGTTCAAGCAGAACGACGACGTCGCGGCCTCGCTCCGCACGACGCTGACCGGGACCGGCGGCGCGCTCACGGGTAGCATGCTCACGACGGCGCTCGGTACGGGCGCTCTCGCGCTCGCCATCACGCCCGTGCTCGGCGACTTCGGGCTGTTGATCGCGTTGAGCGTCGTCTACTCGTTCGTGCTCTCGGTGGTCGCGCTGCCGCCGGCGCTGTTCCTGTGGGACGACTATCAGAACGGCGGCTCGGTCGTCGGCCGCGCCCGCGACGCCTAAGGGTCGACCCCGAGAGCGGTTCGCCGTCGCGCCGCCCGCGCCGTTCGTGCGCCGGGAGCGCCCACCTGCAAGAAGGTCAAGCCCGCGGAGGCCGTACAAGTTCCCCGGCGCGGTCGAACGCGGGGCGAGAGCGCAACCTCTCGTTGCGGCCGGCTGAAAGCCGCCGGCGACTCCTGCGACTTCGGGTAGGGGGTCGTACCCGACCGCGTCGCGTTCCCCCGACGCTCCGAGCGGTTACCCCGGCGTCGGCTCGCCGCGGGTCGACCCGCGGAGGCACACGCCGCGCTCGCGCGGCCCGCGATCAGACCGATCGACGGCGACGACCGCGAATCGACCGAACCGCGACGCCGCCCGGACGATATTCCCGAGAGAGTCCTCGAATAAGAACGCTCTTACTAATCCGGAGTGGACGGAACGATATGCCCAAGATAAGCGTCGAGATCCCGGGCGAACTGCTCGAGGACCTCGACGAGCACGTCGGCGACGACGGGAAGTTCGTGAACCGCAGCGACGCCGTCAGAGCGTCGATCCGGAAGACGCTCGATCTGCTCGACGAGATCGACGCGCGCCACGACCGACTCGAAGCCGCGAGCGACGAGGCGAGCGATGAGTAGCCGGACGCGGGGCGCCACCGGGACCGGCGGCCCCTTCGCGGTCGACCCCTTCGACCGCGCCGCGCTGGCCGCGGTCGGCCTGATCACCCTGTTCGTCGTCGCGCTCGCGACCGCGCAGCTCACGGCCGCGAAGGTGATCGCGCTCCCGCTCCCGGTCGCGCTCCCGGTCGTCGGCCCCGAGATCACCCTTCCGGGCGCCGCGCTCGCGTACGCGCTGACGTTCCTCGCGTCCGACTGCTACGCCGAGCTGTACGGCCGCCGCGCGACGCAGGTGGTCGTCAACGTCGCGTTCCTCGCGAACTTCCTCGTGCTCGCCTTGGTCTGGTCGACGCTCGCCGCCCCGGGCGTGAACCCCGAGGTCTCGGCCGCGTTCGAGACCGCGCTCGCCCCGGCGACCGGGGTCGTCGCCGGTAGCCTGCTCGCGTACGTGGTGAGCCAGAACTGGGACGTGTTCGTCTTCCACGCGATCCGCGACCGCACCGGTCCCGACATGCTGTGGCTGCGCAACGTCGCCTCGACCGCGACGAGTCAGGCGCTCGACACCGCCATCTTCGTGAGCGTCGCGTTCTACGCGGCGCCGATCCTGCTCGGCACCGGCGAGCCGTTCGACCCGTCGCTCCTCCTCGCGCTCGGACTCGGCCAGTACCTCCTCAAACTCGCGATCGCCGTCCTCGACACCCCGATCGTCTACCTCGTCGTGGGCGCCGTTCGGGAGTAACCCCCCTCCGGTTACTCGCCGGTCAGTCGCTCCCGACGGCCAGCGCCCGCGCGGCTCGCCCGGGCAGGGTCGCCGACGCGCGCTCGAAGGAGTCGCCGGCGTCGCCGGTGCGATACAGTCCCTCGTCGTGCAGCGCCCAGATCTCTCCGGACTCCCGCCCGCTCGCGAGGACCGCTCGGTAGGTGCCCTCGCCGGTGGGGATCCCCCGGTCGTCGAGCCGCTCGAGGCGGGGCCCCGAGGCGGAGTCGACGCCCGGAGTCCGGCGATACAGGTACGCCTCGCCGCGGCGGTGCGCCGCGCCCGCGCCCGACGCCGCGCTCACGAGGACGGTCTCCGGGTCGCCGGGGTCGACGGCGATCCCCCACACGTAGCCGTGGGCGAGCCCAGCGTCGACGGCGCGCCACGTCTGCCCCCGATCGCGGCTCTCCGCGAACCCGTCGCCCGCGGCCGCGTAGACCCGGTCGGGCGCGTCCGGGTGCGTCGCGAGCGCGTGGTTGTCGCGCCGGGAGCCCTCGGGCCGGTCGATCCACGTCTCCCCGCCGTCCGGCGTGACGAGGAGCGCGCCCGCCTCGACGCCCACGAACCACCGCTCCGGGTCCGCCGGGCAGGGCTCGATCCACCGGACGTGGTGGGTGTCCGGACGCGGCGGGAACGACCACTCGGACGCCGACGGGACGTCGGTCAGTCCCGCTATCGGCTCGACCGTCTCCCCGCCGTCGGTCGAGCGGTAGACCCGCGAGGGCTCCGTTCCGATCCAGACGACCGAGGGGTCGTGCGGGCTCGCCGCGACCGCGGTGACCGCGTCCGGGCCCGAGCCGCCGGGTCCGAGCGTCTCGGCGGCGACCCGGTCGAACGTCTCGCCGCCGTCGACGGAGCGGAACAGCCCGGCGTCGAACGTCCCGGCGAACACGCGGGCGCGGGCGGCCGCGGGCCGGGCCCCGTCGCTCCGCTCGGCGCCGGGAGCGATCAAGAGGCACTCGACCGCGCGGTCCGCCAGCCGCTCGTCGACCGCCCCCGTCTCGGGGTCGACGACTCTGAGCCCGTCGTCGTAGGCCGCGTAGACGCGTGTGCGCATGGTACGGAGTTCGACGCGTCGCGACAAAAGCCTTCGACGGGCGCAAGAGACTTACCCGGCGCTGCCGTGTGAACGGTAAGCATGGATCTCCGCGTGCAGGGTGACGTTCCCCCCGACCCGTTTCTCGGCGCCGCCGACCTGTTCGAGACCGAGTGCTCGCTGGCCGACCCCGTCCACGTGAAGGTGCGCGAGGACCCCGACGAGCGGACGTGGGCCGGTCACTACGACGGCTACCACGTCCTCAACGTCTCGAAGCGCGCCGCCACCAGCGCGATGGCCCGCGAGCTGGCCGTCCACGAGCTCTCGCACATGGCCCGCTACGAGGAGGGCCACGCCTCTCACGTCCAGTCGACCGAGGAGGCGCTGTACTTGGGCCTCGCCGGGGAGAAAGTGGAGCGCCGCAAGCTCGCGCACTGCTACCAAATCGCGAACCACATGAAAGACATCTACGCCGACGACATCACCCTCTCCGTCGCGCCCGCGGACAAGCTCCTCGGCTTCCTGGAGTCCACCCTCGCGGCGGCGGTGGCCGACCGCCCGGCCGTCTCGCGGGACGGCTCGCCGCCCGTGACGGCCGGCGCCGACCCGGAGATCACCGCGGTCAACGCCGCGTTCGCGCTCGCGCTCATCGAGCGCCACGGCATCGCCGGCCCGGACCACCGGATCTACGACCTCGCGCGCGCCGCCGGCAGCGACACCGATTCGGTCGACGTCGACGCGTTCAAGCAGCGGTTCCTCGCGCTCGGTCCCGACCCCACCGAGAGCGACTACCGCAAGGCGCTCGTCGGCGCCGCGCGGGCGTACGCGGTGTGAGAGCGCGGGGAAGGGTTGAGGGCGACGGTTCAAACGGGGTACGAGCGACTGGGGACGATCATTTATAAATGAACAGTGCGGTCGGCGCGTGCCTGCGAGGCCGCCTCGCGGCCGAGGAGCACGCGCGAGGGAGTCGCTGGCGCCGTCGGCGCCAGCGACGAGGCTGGGGAGGCGCGAGGTGCGGTTGCGGTGCGGTCGGGTGGGACTCAAAGGGGCAGCCGTGAGGGGCGCGGAGGCGACGCAAGCACCGCAGAGAGCGAGTGAAACGAGCGACTGAGGAGCGCAGCGAGCGTCCGCGCCCCTCACGGCTGGGGCTTTGGAGCCGTTCGCCGGAGGTCTGGTTTCAACCGCGTACGGCCGAGCGGCTGGGACCTCACGGATGTACTACGCGCCGCTGGCGACGACGGTTATTTATAAATCGACACGGTGTCGGCGAATCCTCTCCGCGTCACTGACGAAAACGTCCGTATAAACCGCCTACGCCGCGTCGTCGGTCGGCGTCTCGGTCTCGCCGACCTCCCTGTCTCCGCTCCCGTCGTCGACGTCGAGAACCGTTACGCGCGCCGACATGATCCGGGTGTTGTCCACGCGCTCGATGCGGATCCGGACCCCGTCGAACTCGATCTCCTCGCCCTCCTCGACGAGCCGGCCGGCGCGGTTGAACACGAAGCCGGCGAGCGTCTCGAACTCCTCGCCCTCGGGGAGGTCGATGCCGAGGATCTCGTTGACCTCGTCGATGTTCACCTCGCCCTGGACGACGGCGACGTTCTCCTCGAGGAACTCGACGGGCGCCTCCTCGTCGCCCTCCAGGATCTCCCCGACGATCTCCTCGACCATGTCCTCTAAAGTGATGATCCCCTCGGTGGTGCCGAACTCGTCGATGACGGTGACCATCTGGAGGCGGTTCTCCTGCATCTCCGCGAGCAGCTCGTCGGCGTTCTTCGACTCGGGGACGTGCAGCGTCGGCTTGACGACCCGCGCCAGCGAGGGCTCGCCCTCGGAGTAGCGCAGCTCGCGGACCAGGTCTCGGACGGTCACCACGCCGATGATGTTGTCGAGGTTCCCCTCGTAGACGGGGACGCGCTCGTGGTCGGCCTGGATACACGTCTCGATCGCCTCCTCGACCGACTGCTCTTTGGCGACCGCGGTGACGTCGAGGCGAGGCGTCATCACCTCCTTGGCGATGGTGTTGTTGAACCGGAAGATCCGGTCGAGCATCTCGCGCTCCTCCTCCTCGATGACCCCCTCGCGCTCGCCCGTCTCGATGATGTCTTGGATCTCGTCGCGGGTGACGTACGTCGACTCGATCGCCGCGGAGCCCCCGATGACGCTGTTGACGCCCTTCACGATGTAGTCGAACAACACCACCAGCGGGTACAGCGCGTACTCCGAGGCCTTCAGCGGGCGGGCGATCCGGAGCGCCCACGACTCGGTGTTCTCGACGGCGTACGACTTGGGCGCGCTCTCGCCGAAGATCAGCACCAGCGTCGTGATCCCGAACGTCGTCGCCAGGACCGACTCGCCCCGCGAGAGGAAGAATCCGAACAGCGCGGTCGCGATGGAGGTCATCGCGACGTTGACGATGTTGTTGCCGACGAGGATCGTCACCAGCAGGCGGTGCGGGTTCTCCTTCATCTCCTGGATCGTCTTCGCGCCCGTGACGCCCTCGTCGACGAGGCTGTCGACGCGGTGCTGCGGCAGGGAGAACATCGCGATTTCCGATGAGGAGAAGAACGCGGACAGACCGACCAGCACAGCGATCGCGAGGACGCCGAGGGCGATCACGGTGTTATCCCCCGGCGTCGGCAGCTGTAGCAGATCGGCCGTCAGCGTGCTCGGCGGCAAGCCCATGTTCATTCGTCTTCCGTCGGCGGATGGTTAAAGGATTACTTTCGGCGACCCGGGCCGGCGGACGATCCGGCGGATCACCGGCGGAACGAACGGACGAATCGGCGCATCACCGGCGGAACGAACGGACGACTCGACCGATCGCCGGCGGAACGGAGGGCCGATCCGCGGAGCGTGCCGCGGCCGACACGATTACACGTCCCGCGGCCGAATCGAGTGCCATGACGGAGCCACAGATCACCCTGTACAGACTGCAGGCGTGCCCGTACTGCGAGCGCGTCGTCCGGACCCTGAGCCGGTTCGGACTGGAGTACGAGTCCCGGTACGTCGAGCCGATGCACTCGGAGCGGAACGCGGTCAAGCGCGTCTCCGGGGCCCGGAGCGTCCCGGCGATCGTCGACCGCGAGACCGGCGTGACGATGTCCGAGAGCGCGAACATCGTCGAGTACCTAGAGGGTACGTACGGCGAGGGAGGTTCCTGAGATGCCCGATTTCGACGTCGTCTCTCTCCCCGAGACGGAGCACGTCGCCGAGGGCGACGTGGCGCCCGACTTCACTCGCCCCCTCGTGAACGAGGAGTACTGGGAGGACGCCGCGCTCGACGACGCCGTCGACGGGCCGACGCTTCTCGTCTTTCACCCGATGGACGGCGCCTTCCAGGCGACGTACCTGTACAACACGATCGACGACCACGGGTGGGCCGACGACCTCGACGTCCTCGGCCTCTCGATCTCGTCGCCGTACGCCCACAAGCGCCTGCTCGCCGAGCGCGGCGAGGGCGTCCGGATCTTCTCGGACCCGAGCGCGGGCGTGATCGAGGAGTACGGTCTCGCCCACGACATCGACGGGATGACCGGGGTCACCGAGACGCGGCCCGCCGTGTTCCTCCTCGACGGCGACCGCGCCGTCGAGTACGCGTGGGTCGCGAGCGAACACCCCGAGTTCCCCGACGCCGAGGAGATCGACGACGCGGTCGGCCGACTCGTCGACTGAGGCCGCCGTCGGCGCCGACGCGGTTCGCGTGCGACCGCGCCGTCGACACACGCCATCCTTTTTTAAACTGCGACCGAATGAGCGCGTATGACGGACGACGCCGACGACCGGGAGCCTCGCTCGGGGTCCGAGCCCGACCCCGGACGCGACGCAGTGAGCCGGCGGGAGGACGTGCGGCGTGCGGCCGCGGCGGTCGCCGACGGCGAGCTCGTCGTCTACCCCACGGAGACGGTGTACGGGCTCGGCGGGGACGCGCTCGATCCGGACGCGGTCGAACGCGTCTTCGACCTGAAGCGTCGCGACCGGTCGAACCCGCTCTCACTGGGCGTCGCGAGCGTCGACGACGCGCTCCGATACGCCCGCCCCACGGAGTTCGCGGTCGCGTTCGCCCGGGCGTTCCTCCCCGGTCCCGTGACGGTCGTCGTCGAGCGCGACGACGCGGTCCCCGACGCGCTCACCGCCGGCAGCGACCGGGTCGGGGTCCGGGTCCCCGACCAGCCGGTCGCGAGGGCGCTCCTCCGCGAGACCGGACCACTCACCGCGACGAGCGCGAACGTCTCCGGGACCGGGAGCGTCACGCGCCCCGACGACCTCGACGACCGGATCCTCGAGGGCGTCGGCGCGGTGATCGACGACGGCGAGGCGCCCGGCACGGAGAGCACCGTCGTCGACCCGGCGGCGGGGACGATCCACCGCCGCGGCGCGATGGCGGGCGCGATCGAGGCGTGGCTGGCGGACCCGCCGGTCTGAGCGGGCGGGTTCGCACCGGAAACAGAGCGTCGAAAAAACGGAACCGCGACGGATTCAGACCGCGAGATCGCCTTTTTCGCTCAGAACCTCGACCTCCGCCGCGTCGACCGCGTCGACGTCGAGCCAGTGGGGGACGTACTCCCGCTTGTCGTACGCCTCGCGCTCGTCCTCGGTCCCAACCGTACACCAGAGCTGGGGCTCGTCCGGGCCGTGCCAGCCGCCCTGAACGTTGATACCGAAACAGACCAGCTCCTCGCCCTCGTACTCGATCACCGCGTCCCGCCGGATCCCGGGGTCGCCGCGAATGATGAGGTGTTGCATACTCCGTCGTTTGCGGGTTCCGTGCTTAATCGCTTCGATACGGTCGATCGACCGCGGGAACGCGCCGCGACCGCGGGCGGTCGGGCGCCGGACGGCGACGCCGTCAGCCGGAGTAGTAGTACTCGCCTTCGCGCTTCTGCTTGCTGTCGAGCTGCGAGCCCGGCTTGTTGATCCGGGGGCGCCCGGTGCGCTCGTCGCGGCGGAAGGTGATGTCGAGGTCGGCGAGGAACTCGTTCATCCCGTCGCGCATGTCCTGCGGGGGCGCGGCGCGGCCGCGCTGGGCCGGCTCGCCGTCGAACACCATCAGGCGGTCGGCCAGCAGGTCAATCATGTAGATGTCGTGGTCGATCACCATCACGGTCGCGTCGTGGTTCTCGGCGTACCGGCGGATCGCCGTCGTCGCGCGGACGCGCTGCTCGACGTCGAGGTGCGCGGAGGGCTCGTCGAGCAGGTACAGATCGGCGTCCTCGGAGAGGCACGCCGCGATGGCGACGCGTTGGCGCTCCCCGCCCGACAGGTCCGCGAGGTTCTGCTCCATGATCCGCTCCAGCTGGAGCGGCTGGGCGACCTCCGTGTTCCAGTAGGAGGAGCCGAAGTCGTCGGTGATCGACGAGAGGAAGGCGTCGACGCGCATCGGCTGATCGATCTCGATGTACTGCGGCTTGTACGCGATGTCGAGCGCGAAGTCGAGCGACCCCTCGTCCGGCTCCAGCGAGCCCGCGAACAGCTTCGCGAGCGTCGACTTCCCGATCCCGTTCGGGCCGACGACGCCGAGCACTTCCGACTGGTTGATCTCGCCGCCCTCGACGTGCAGTTCGAACTCGCCGTCGCCGTACGACTTCGAGATATCGGGGTACTCGATCAGCGTCTCGCTGCGCGAGGCGACGCGGGGGGCGTGCTCCTCGAAGGTGATCGCGGAGGGTCGGATCCGCATGTTCTCGTTGTCGAGGTACCCCTTCAGGTACTCGTTGATCCCGTTGCGGACCGACTTGGGGTCGGTGATGACACCGTACGCGCCCGGTTCACCGTAGGCGACGTGGAGGGTGTCGGCGAGGAGGTCGAGGATCGCGAGGTCGTGTTCGACCACGAGCATCGAGCGGTCGGCGGCGGCGTCGTCCGCCAGCTCGCGGATGAGCCGGGCGACGATCATCCGCTGGCCGATGTCGAGGTACGGCGTGATCTCGTCGAGGAAGTAGAAGTCGGCGTCGCGGGCCAGACACGCCGCGATGGCGACGCGCTGGAGCTCCCCGCCGGAGATGGAATCGATGTCCTGGTCCATCACCGGAGCGATGTTGAGCCGGTCGATCAGCTCGTCGAGCGCCCCGCGCTCGTCGGTGCGCTCCAGCAGCTCGCGGGTGTTGCCGTCGAACTGCTTGGGGATCTGGTCGACGTACTGCGGCTTGCGGGAGACGCTCACGTCGCCCTCCTTCAGCGACTTGAGGTAGTTCTGGAGCCCCGTGCCGCGGAACCGGTCGAGCACGCGGTCCCAGTCGGCCTCCGTCTCGTGGTCGCCGAGGTTCGGGATCATCTCGCCGGCGAGCCCGTGGACCGCGGTCGACTTCCCGATCCCGTTCGGCCCGAGGATGCCGGTGACGTTGCCCGGTTCGGGGGTCGGAAGCCCGTACAGCGAGAAGGCGTTCTCGCCGTAGCGGTGGACCGGTTCCTCGTCGAGCTCTGAGGGGAGATTGATGATCTCGATCGCGTCGAACGGGCACTTCTCGACGCAGATACCGCAGGTCTCGCCGAGGCAGATCTCCTCGGAGATGTGGATCTGGTCCGGGTCGCCCTCGACTGTGTCCTCGCCGCGCTCGGTGATGCACTCCTTGCCCGTCCGGTTCGGCGGACAGTAGTTCGCGCACTCGTAGTTACACCGGTCGGGCTGGCACCGATCGAGGTCAACTACGGCGATGCTGTCGTCGGCCATCTTACGCCACCAGCTGGACGCCTGACGTCGCCAGCACGGTGTAGCTGATGAACCACAGCGTGAACGTCAGGAACGCCACGTAGAGGTTGTCTTTGACGCCGAAGTCGCCGACGCCGATAGCTTTGTACAGCGGGTACTGGGCGAGCACGAACGCGCCGAGGACCAACACGACCGTCGTGCTCTGGGCCGCGGCCACGGTCGTCCCCACGTAGGCGGCCGAGACGACGCCGGCGGCGATCCCCGCCAGACAGCAGATCGTCGTGACGACCACGCCCCGCGCGTGGCCGGAGATGCCCGAGTCGTCGCTCATACCAACGGATCCGCGAGCGCCCGTGAAAAGCCGTTCGTTCCACCCGTCGGACGCCGGGGACCGCGAGGGCAGAGGTCGGCCGTCAAGACGGGCGCGACACAGGCCCGAGTGAGAGCGCGCGCGAGCCGTATCGCTGACTGACTGGTCAGTCGAACAGGCATATAGCGGCCCATATTGCTGGTTGTCAACGAAACAACCAGCAATATTCTCTTACTTCGGCGGGAAAATACCCGAAATACACCCGTGGTCCATCAACATTTATGACGATGTGCGGTTTCGAATCGTAACGATGGAAGGAACCCAAACGGAGGGGCTCGACGACCTCCCGCCGAGCGCCAAGCTCGTGTTCAAGGTGCTCGAGTACAACGGCCCGCTGACGCAGAAAGGCATCGTACAGGAGTCGATGCTGTCGGCCCGGACCGTTCGGTACGCCCTCGAGCGGCTGGAGGGGATCGGGGTCGTCGACGAGGACGTCTACTTCGCGGACGCCAGACAGAACCTCTACAAGCTCACCGAGCCGGCCCAGGAGTTCACCGGCGAGGAGAGCGACGCCTCCTGTACCGCCGACTGAGACCGCGTCGCTGAGACCGTGCCGATCGGTCCGCGCCCGTCCGACCCGTCGATTCCACGGTCGTTCGCGTCGCTGAGCGATTTGCTCGTCGCTGCTCGCTCTCTCCTCACTCGGGCTCCGTCGACACCTCGCCGGCGCCTCGCGCCGCCTCGGCGATCGTGAGCGCGACGGCGACTAACAGCGCGAACGTCGCCGCAAGGACGAACGCCAAGAACAGGAACCAGACCTCCGGCCCGAACAGCGGGTACTCGCGCGTGTCGATCACGGGTCCGAGCAGCTCCAGCGTGCGGACGAGGTACAGGAGGAGCGCGAGGCCCGCGCCCGCGACGAGCCCGATCCGGACGTTCCGGTAGAACGCCAGCGACTCCAAGAGGACGAGCATCGGGGGCTTGGTCGAACTGTCGTCGGTCACGACGGTACGTAGCCGCCCGGCGCGCAAAGAGCCTCCGGAACCGCGCGGTGTCCCGCTCGCCCCATTGAGAACATCATGATCGAAAATCGACGTTTGAGAGCCTAAACACGTCAATACCAGCCATCAAGTGGGGGCGGAATAAAGCGGGGATATGGCCAAGGTCGTCCTGTCGTCGTTCGCGATGATCGACCCGGAGACGTACCGCGAGGTGCTCGGCGAGCGCGTCGACGAATCAGTCGAGATCGAGGTCGCCGACCTGGGGTCGGCGGAGCGGGTGAGCGACGCGGCGGCGGGCGCCGACGCGGTCGTCACCGACATCAACACGCCGGTCACCGCCGAGGCGCTCGCGGCGCTCGACCTCGAGGTGGTGGTCCGGTCGGCGGTCGGCGTCGACAACGTCGACGTCGGCGCCGCGGCCGACGAGGGCGTCACCGTCACCCGCGTCCCCGACTACTGCACCGACGAGGTGGCGACCCACTCCGTCTCGCTGCTTCTCGCCTGTCTTCGCTCGCTGAAGGCATACGACGACGATGTCGCCGCCGGCGGGTGGAGCTGGGAGACCGGCCGCCCGGTCCGACGCGTGAGCGCGTCGACGGTCGGACTGCTCTCGTTCGGCCCCATCGCCCGGCGCGCCGCCGAGCAGCTCGCCGGCTTCGACGCGACGCTGATCGCCCACGACCCGTTCGTGGACGCCGACGAAATGGCCGAGTACGGCGTCGAGAAGGTCGAGTTCGAGGCGCTGTTCGACCGCGCCGACCACGTCGGCGTCTACGCCCCCCTGACCGACGCGACTCGCGGGATCGTCGACGCCGACGCCCTCGCGCGGCTCGGCGAAGGCTCGGTCGTCGTCAACGTGAGCCGCGGCCCGGTCGTCGACGCCGACGCCCTCCTCGAGGCGCTGGAGTCCGGGACGATCAAGGGCGCCGGGCTCGACGTGCTCGCCGAGGAACCACCCGAGGACGACCCGCTCGTCGGTCGCGAGGACACCGTCGTCACGCCCCACGCGGCGTGGTACAGCGAGGACGCCAGAGACGACCTGAACCGGAGCGGCGCGGCCGACGTCGCCGCCGTCCTCAACGGCGAGACGCCGGCGGGGCGGGTCGACCCGGACGCCGACTGGCTGTAGGGAACCGGAGCTCGACGGGCGGAGGCGGGCTACAGCCGATCGAGGGCGTCGAAGTCGTCGCCGTCGTCGAAGTCGTCGCCGTCGTCGGCGTCGTC
>NZ_NHOY01000031.1 GCF_002252755.1 Halorubrum sp. Hd13
CTTAACTTAACATCACCGACCGGAACCGGTGAAAGCTTTTTGACGGCTACCCTCCGAGGGTGAGCCGTGTACGACGCCGTCGTCCTCGATAAGGACGGGGTGCTCGTCGGACGGACCCCGTTCAACACGCTCCGTGAGGCCGCCTGGGACGCGTTCGTGAGCCTCGGCGTCGAGGATCCCGACCTGGCCCACGTCGACGACGTCGCCGTCGGCGTCGACCCCGCGACGCTCACCGACATCTGCGAGCGCTACGGGATGGAGCCGGCGGAGTTCTGGCGCGTCCGCGACGAGACGGCCTCGAACGCCCAGATCGACGCGGCCCGAGCGGGGCGGAAGACGCCGTACGAGGACGTCGACGCGCTCCGCTACCTCGACGCCCCGCTCGGCGTGGTCTCCTCGAACCAGCAGGCGACCGTCGACGCCGTCCTCGACCACTTCGGTCTCGCCGGGCGGTTCGAGGTCGCGTACGGGCGCGAGCCGTCGATCGCCAGCCTCTCGCGGAAGAAGCCCTCGCCGTACTACCTCGAACGCGCCCTGGAGGACCTGGGCGCCGAGACGGCGCTGTTCGTCGGCGACAACGAGTCGGACGTGCGCGCCGCCGACAACGCCGGCATCGACTCCGCGTTCGTCCGGCGTCCGCACCGCCGTGCCGCGGAGCTCTCCTGCCAGCCGACGTACGAGATCGACGACCTCCACGACCTGGTGAGCATCTGCGGGCGGTCGCCGGTGGACGCGGCCGCGAGCGATCGATTTTAGCCGCCCGCGGCGCGGTCGAGAGTACCCACCCGTGACGCGGTCGAGAGTACCCACCCGTGACGCGGTCGAGGGGGTTCGTTCCTCGGACCGCAACCACTATTCAGACCGCGACCGAGATGCCGCCCGTGTCCTCGCCCTCCACGAGTCCGGACGCCGACGCCCGCCGCTCGGCCGTCCGGCCGATCGCGAAGCGGTACCGCCGCGCCGAGCGCGCCGTCAGCTGGCTCGTCGCCCTGTCGGTCGCCGGGGCGTTCCTCGCCGCGTTCGCGCTCGCCGATCTGCTTCCCGCGCTGGCGGTGGGCGCGGTTCTCCTCGTCGCGGTTCGGACTCCGTTCCTGCGTCGGCGCGGGACGACGAGGCTCCTGACCGACGCGTCCCCGGAAGCGGTGACCGAGGCGTTCGCGTCGGCGACGCCGCCGGTCCTCGCGTTCCAGTGGGCCGTCGCCGACGAGGTTCGCCCGACCTCGGACGGGGCGGGCGGGGCGTACGAGCACTCGTCGCTCGTCGGGCTCCGGACCTACTCGCTGGAGATAGCGACGGAGACGGAGGCGCACCCGGACGGGAATGCGACCGACGCGGACCCCGCTGACCCCGCGAGCGACGACGGCGTCGCTCCGGTCGCGCGCGTCCGGATCGAGGGGACCCTCGACGGGGCGCCGTGGGGCGCGTACGCGGTCTCGATCCGGGACGCGGCCGACGGGGCCCCGGGCGAGACGGTTGTCGACGTCGAGCTGCTCTCCCGGCGGCGGTTCGGGCTCCGCAGCGTTCCGCAGGCGCTGGTCGCGGACGCGTACTACGCCGACGCGGTCGCGGCGCAGGGGTACGCGGTCGCCGACCGCGACGTGTCGTTCGCGGTGTCTCGGTAGGACCGACCGGACGGCGGAGGCGTCACGCGAGGAGCTCGCTCTTCGGCGCGTCGACGACGGTCCGAGAGACCGCCTCGTCGTCTTCGACGCCCCGGAGGTCGACTCCGCGGAGGCGGAGCGCGACCGCGGCGTCGGCCCGCTCCGCGTCGTCGCGGGGTCGGACCGTCTCTGTCTCGCGCTCGCCGTCGCCGTCCTCGCTCCGGTGGACGATAGCGAGTTCGCCGTCGTCGAAGGCGACGTGTTCGACGTCTCGGTAAGAAACGGTCGTCGTCCGTTCGCGGGCCACCGACGCGGCGACGCCGCCGACCGCGGTGAGCAGACCGAGCAGGCCGATCGCCGTCTGCGCGGTCCCGCCGCCCGCGAGGAGCCACTCGGCCGCCGCGGGAACGATCGCCGCGAGAGCCGCGATCCCGCTCCAACCGCCGTCGCGGAGGGCCGACGGGAGGCGCCCGGAGACGAGTGCGCTTCCGGCCGCAGCGACGCTTCGAGCCACGCCGCGGCGGATCCGGAGCTCGCCGGGAGCGACGCGGACGGACCCGCGGGCCGTGGCGAACGACCACGTGCGCGAGCGGCTCATCGACCGCACCGCGTCGACCGTCGGTCGAGAGGGCGAGCGCCGTCGGTTCGGGAGCTCCGCTCGCGGCGAGAGGTCGGAGGCACCGCCGCTGGGCGGGGACGCAGTGGGACCGTTCGCATGGAGGGATACCGTTCACTGCGCCGGCGAGGCACTTATAACACGGAGCCGCGCCGGGTCGGCGTCGGTCGATCCCGACCCGAACTGGCTCCGGTCGTCTCTGCCTCGAATCGGTCGTCGAGCGCGGGAAGCCGGACGCTTTTTGACTCGGTCGGCCCTCGCAGCGTCATGGACCTCCCGCCCGTCGGTCTCGGTACGATGGGGATCGACGACCCGGACGCGGTCGCGACGGCGCTCTCGGTCGGCTACCGCCACCTCGACACCGCGCGGATCTACGACAACGAGGCGGCCGTCGGCGAGGGACTCGCCGCGAGCGAGGTCGCCCGAGACGAGGTGACCGTCGCCACGAAGCTGTGGATCGACGATCTCGCCCCCGACGAGGTCGGCCCGGCCGCCCGCGAGAGCGCGGACCGTCTCGGCGTCGAGGCGATCGACCTGCTGTACGTCCACCGACCCCGAGGAGCCTACGATCCCGAGGCGACGCTGCCCGCGCTCGATCGGCTGGTCGACGAGGGGCTCGTGCGGAACGTCGGCGTCTCGAACTTCGAGCCGGCCCAGTTGGACCGCGCGATCGACGTCCTCGACGCGCCGCTGGCGGCCCACCAGACCGAGCTCCACCCGCTGTTCTACCGGCCGGAACTCCTCTCGCACGCCCGCGAACGCGGCTACGACGTGGTCGCCTACTCGCCGCTGGCCGGCGGTCGGGTGCGCGAGGTCGACGCCGTCCGTTCGGTCGCGGCGGCGCACGACGCCGCGCCCGAGGCGGTCGCGATCGCGTGGGCGACCGCGAAGGAGCCGGTCGCCGCGATCCCGAAGGCGTCGAGCGAGGCCCACCTGCGCGCGAACCTCGCGGCCGCCGACCTCGACCTCGTTCCCGATGAGGTCGCCGCGATCGACGCGGTCGAGCGCGAGGAAGAGCTGTTCCCGGAGTAGCGTCAGCCCGATCGATCCATATTTGTGTATAATATATCCCGAGAGAACACCGAGATCGGCACGATCCCGCGTCACTTTTGTACCGCCTCGCTCTCGATCTGAACATGACCGAGAGCGCGAACGGCGCGGGCGGCGACGCACCCGGCGACGACGACCCGGACGCGACGACGATCATCGACGGGGAGTCCGTCGCGGCCGACGTGCGCGCCGACGTGGCCGCGCACGTCGAGACGCTGGCGGACGCCGGCGTGACGCCCGGGCTCGCCACCGTTCTGATGAGCGACGACCCCGCGAGCGAGACGTACGTCTCGATGAAACAGCGCGACTGCGAGGAGGTCGGCATCGAGAGCGTCCACGTCGAGATCGACGCCGACGCGCCCGCCGACGAGCTGTACGAGACCATCGACGACCTCAACGACCGCGACGACGTCCACGGCATCCTGGTCCAGCTACCCGTCCCAGACCACGTCGACAAGCGGAGCGTCCTCCGGCGGATCGCCCCCGAGAAGGACGTGGACGGCTTCCACCCGGAGAACGTCGGGCGGCTCGTCGCCGGCGACGCCCGGTTTAAACCCTGTACGCCACACGGCGTCCAGAAGCTCCTCGCGGCGTACGACGTGGAGACCGAGGGCGCGGACGCGGTCGTCGTCGGCCGGTCGGACATCGTCGGGAAGCCGATGGCGAACCTCCTGATCCAGAAGAGCCCGGTCGGGAACGCGACCACGACGGTCTGTCACTCCCGGACCGAGGACCTGGAGGGGAAGCTCGCGGCCGCCGACATCGTGATCGCGGCCGCCGGGATGTCCGAGTTCGTCGACGGCTCGATGCTCAAGCCCGGTGCGACCGTGATCGACGTCGGGATAAATCGGGTCGAGGCGGAGACGGAGAAGGGGTACGAGCTCGTCGGCGACGTGGACTACGAGTCGGCGACGGAGGTCGCGGGCGCGATCACGCCGGTCCCCGGCGGCGTCGGGCCGATGACGCGGGCGATGCTCCTTCACAACACGGTGAAGGCGGCGGGGATCCAGTCCGACGTCGCGATCGACCTCGATTAGGCGGAACGGCGACGGACGCGCTCAGTCCCGCCGAAACGTCCCGGTCGTCGCACGACGCGGTCGTCGCTCGTCGGGGCGTCCGCCTACGTCTCGGGCCGCCACCGTCCCCCGATCTCGTCGCGGGGATAGTCCTGATACGTGCCGTCCAGAAACGTGGTGACGCGCCCGTCCTCCTCGCTGAGCGTGACCCCCCAGAGGACGTCGTCGCGGAGCGACGTCTCCAGGGCGCTCATGTGTTTGGTCCCCATCCAGTCGGGGAACTCGAGGTCCTCGACGTTCTCGACCTCGCCCCGGTAGGGGTTCCGGACGCGCACCATCTGACGCTGAATCGTGCCGTCGCCGGTCACGATGACGGCGCCGTCTCGGCTGAACGCCACGTCCCGAGCGACCTTCGTGAACACGTCGCGCGACTCGGTGACGACGCGGCAGCGGTCGACCGGCCACTCGTTGTCGCCGAGGGGGTCGGTGTAGTCTGCGAAGTTCACCTCCGCGACGATGAGGATGTAGAGACTGGGACCGCTCACGTACTGTTCGCCCCACTTATCGAACTCCATGCTCAGCGACTCGGCGGTGTACCTGATGTGATCCATCAGGCTCTGGCTCGTCGCGTACTTCTGGAGCACCTGGTCAAGCGCGTTCATCTGATATATGTACACACGCAACAAACCGTATTAAAGCCTCTCAGAGGCTCGGCCGATCCCAACGGAGCAATGTGACGCCGCTCTCACCGCTTCGCGCCTCGATTCGACGCTCGCGCCGCCGGCCGCGCAGTCGATGTCGGCCGCGCAGTCGATGTCGGCCGCGCAGTCGATGTCGGCCGCTCAGTCGTCGTCGCCGGCGGCCGCGCGGTTCCGAATCTCGATGCGGCCCTCGATCTCGGGGTCGATCCCGTGTTCGCGGGCGTAGGCGGCGAGCACCTCGTACTGGATGTCGGCCTCGTCGATCCGGTGTCGCTGCCCGAGCGTCGGGAACTCGTGTTCGGAGTGGAGCAGGTACTCCGAGACGGCGACGGTGTAGCGACGCTCCGGGTCGATCGGCTCGCCGCCGACGGTCGCCTCCAGGACGAGCTCGGCGTCGGCGTCCCAGACGACCTCGGCGTTCGAGACGTGTCCGTGCCACCAGTCGTCCTCGCCGAAATCGACGTCGGGCGCGGCCATCTCGCGGAACACGTCGTGCAGCTCCGCGCCGGTGACCGAGGCGAGCGCCACGGGCTCCTCGAACGGGATCAGGCTGATGAGGTCGGCCTTCGTCACCTCGCCCGCCCACGGGTCGCCCTGCCGGAGCCCGCCGGCGTTCGAGAGCCCCACGTCGGCGTCGTGGGCCCAGCGGAACGCGTCGGCGACGAAGTTGCCGACGCGGCACTCGCCGCCGTGGACAACCTCGCCCGTGCGCTCAATCGGCCGGTCGACGACGTCGAAGGCCTCCGAGAGGTCGGCCGCGGCCATCCGCTCCGCGAGGGCGTCTTCGAGGCCCGGCGCCGGATCGGCGCCGTCGGGCTCGTGGAGCGTCGCGGTCGGGACGGGAGTTCCGGCGTCGTTCGCCGCGGCGTCGCCCGACCCGTCGGCCATCGCGTCGCTCGGAGCGCGTCCGCCGAACTCCACCTCGGCCACCGTCTCGCCGTTGACGCCGGGGCGGACGATCCGGGTACCGGCGACGACGTCGTTCCGGCGGCTGTGGACGTGGCCGCCGAGGATCGCGTCCACGTCCAGCGCCCGCGCGAGGTCGTCGTCGCCCGCGCCGAGATGGGAGAGGACCACGGCGTGATCGAGCGCGTCGGCGTCGGTCCCGCTCGCCCCCTCGGCGACCGCGGCCCGCATCTCGGCGAGGGCGTCGCGCGCGGCGGCGACCGGGTCGTCGAATGAGAGCTCGGCGGCCATCGGGTTCAGCGAGTCGGTGGCGGGGTCGGTGACGCCGACGAACCCGACCGCGGCTCCGTCGACCTCGCGGACCGCCCACGGGACGACGCCCTCGTCGCGGCCGAACGGCTCGCCCGCCTCGTCGCGGACGTTCCCGGAGACGAACGTCGCCGGCGCGTCGGCGACGAGCCCGCGGAGCGCGTCCGGGCCGTAGTCGAACTCGTGGTTGCCGAACGTGTCGAGCTGAGTGCCCGTGGCCCGGTAGAAGTCGAGGACTTGCCGCCCGCTCGCGACCAGCGACAGGACGCCCGGCGCGGTCGTGTCGCCGGTGGCGACGACCGCGGCGTCGGGGCCCGAGAGCGCCCGGATCCGGCCGGCGAGGCGAGCCGCCCGCTCGGGGGCGTCGAAGACGTTCTCGATGTCGGAGTAGTGAACGAGACGGACCATGCGATGTCAGACGGGAGGGGCGAGCGACGCTTAAAAAACGCGGAGTCCGGCGCGGGCGGCGCCTCGGGTTCGGCACGGCCGACTCCCGACTCCGGGGAGCCGATTCCCGCCCCGTGACTCCCGCTCGCACACGCGAGGGACATTGAAAGCGCTTTTATGGACGTCCGGACTACGTCGGGTCACAGCCTCTGTGGGGTTGATGATGTGCCGTTCCGTTAGGGACCGACCACGGGACGGACACGCGAGCCCGCACGGAGGATAGGTGAACAACATATGCCCGTTTACGTAGACTACGAAACCCCAGCCGACCTCGCCGAGCGATCGCTCGAGGCGCTCGAGGTCGCTCGAGACACAGGCACCGTGAAGAAAGGAACCAACGAGACCACCAAGGCCGTCGAGCGCGGCAACGCCGACCTCGTCATCGTCGCGGAGGACGTCTCCCCCGAGGAGATCGTCATGCACCTCCCCGAGCTCGCCGACGAGAAGGGGATCCCGGTCGTCTTCGTCGACACCCAGGACGACGTCGGTCACGCCGCGGGCCTCGAGGTCGGATCGGCCGCCGCCGCCGTCGTGGACGCCGGCGACGCCGACGACGACGTCGAGGACATCGCCGAGAAGGTCGCGGAGCTCCGATAACCACCCATGAGCGCAGAAGAGGGTATCGACGACTCGACCACCGCCGAGGTGATCGAGGTCGTCGGCAAGACCGGGATGCACGGCGAGGCCATGCAGGTCAAATGCCGCATCCAGGAGGGATCGAACCAGGGCCGGATCATCACCCGGAACGTCCTGGGCCCCGTCCGCATGGGCGACGTGCTCCAGCTCCGGGAGACCCAGCGCGACGCCGACTCCATCGGAGGCCGATAACCAATGGTCGAGACACGCACCTGCGACTACACCGGCGAGGAGATCGAGCCCGGCACGGGCACGATGTACGTCAAGAAGGACGGACAGATCCTCCACTTCGTCGACTCGAAGGCGGAGAAGAACTACTTCCTCGGCCGCGAGGCGCGCGACCTCGAGTGGACCGAGGAAGGGCGCGACCACGGTGGCGAGTAGATGAGCCACCACGACGAGCGCACCTTCGTGATGGTGAAGCCCGACGGCGTCCAGCGCGGTCTCATCGGCGAGATCGTCTCCCGCTTCGAGGAGCGTGGCCTGAAGCTCGTCGGCGGCAAGTTCATGCGCATCGACGAGGCGCTCGCCCACGAGCACTACGGCGAGCACGAGGACAAGCCGTTCTTCGACGGTCTCGTCGAGTTCATCACCTCCGGCCCCGTCTTCGCGATGGTGTGGGAGGGAGCCGACGCGACCCGACAGGTCCGCGCGATGGTCGGCGAGACCGATCCCGCCGAGTCCGCCCCGGGCACGATCCGTGGCGACTTCGGGCTCGACCTCGGCCACAACGTGATCCACGCGTCGGACCACGAGGACGAGGGCGCGAACGAGCGCGAGATCGACCTGTTCTTCGACGAGGACGAGCTCGTCGACTACGGCCTCGACACCGCCGCGTGGGTGTACGAGGACGAATCGCACTAACGGCGCACGAAGCCCGGCTTTCCGCTTTTCGACGCCTCCGAGGAAACGCGAGCGGTCGCTCCGTCGACACACCGCGTTTCCGGTGAACAATCGTCAACGTTCCCGCGGAGTCGTGCGGTTCTCTCGCCGCTGACGGTTATAAACTCTCGCGGCGAGCTCCCAGTCGAAGTCGGAGGGCGAACGGCCGCTCAGTCGTCGAGCGCCACGACGCGCCCGTCATCGGTGACGACGAGCACCTCGTCGGTCCCGTCGCCGGTCGCGTCGGCGAACAGCGGTCCCGCGTACACCACGGCCCCGCCCACGTCGCCCTGCGCGATCGCCTCGCCGTTGGCGTTCAACACGAGCACCTCTCCCCCGCGGTTCACCGCGACCGGCCCGGGGTCGCCGGTTCCGCGGACGTCGGCGACGCCGGGGGCGTTCACCCGGGTCTCGCCGCCGTACTGCTGTTTCCAGGCGACCTCGCCGTCGCGGAGGTCGACCGCCCAGACGCTGCCGGCGCCGCCGACGTAGATCCGGCCGGGGCCGGCGTCACCGACCGTGACGGGGAGGTCTTGGAGCCCGACCTCGAACCGCCCGGAGCCGTCGGCGAGGTCGACCGTCTGGAGGTTCCCGCTCGTTCCGCCGAGCGCGAGCACCGGCCCGTCCGGCGCGTCGACCGCGGTCCACGTCAGCGGCGTGACGGCCGGCGTCGCGGTCCAGCGCTCGTCGCCGCTCGCGTCGAGCAGGCGGATCGTCGCCCCGTCGTCTCCGACCGTCGCGACGGCGACGCCTCGGGGCGCCTCGCCGCCGTCCTCTGTCTCGAAGTCGGCGATCAGCGGGCGGCGGTCGATCCCCCCGTCGACCGTCGTCTCGAAGACGGGGTCGCCGTCGGCGTCGACGGTCACGACGGCGCCGTCGGTCGCGGCCGCGGCGACCTCGGCGTCGCCGTCGGCGTCGACGTCGCCGACCGCGGGCCGGGTCGCGCCCGAGCCGCCGACGTCGACGGCGAACCGGGTCGAGCCGTCCGTCGCGTCGAGGACGACGAGCGAGCCCGACTCCGTCGTGAACGCGACGACCGAGTCGCCGCCGAGCGTGTCGGAGACGAGGCCGCTGATGCCGGGCGGGCCGCCGCCGGTCCCCGAGCCTGCGCCGCCGCCGGAGTCGTCGTCCTCACCGGAGTCGTCGTCCCCGCCGGCGGCGTCCCCCGTCGCGATCGCGGAGAGCGGCGTCCGCCACGCGACGTCGCCGCCGACCGCGGTCGCGCCGACGACTCGCTCCCCGTCTGCGGTCGTCGACTGGACGACGATCGGGTCGCCGTCCATCGTGGCGACGACGGCGCCGCTCCCGTCGTCGCCGCCGACGGGCTCGGTCTCCCACACGACCTCGGCGTCGACCGCACCGTCGTCGATCCCGACGAACGCGAACAGCGCGACGCCGACGCCGGTCGCGCCGCCGGCCAAGAGAATCAGCGTCGCGAACAGAACGCGGCGGTCCATTGCCGACACGTTCGGGCGTCGCGGGCATACGGCTGTCGGATGCGGCGGGCGACGATGTCGCGGACGACGGGGCGGACGGTTCGAGTCACGGCGACGACGGGGCGGACGGTTCGAGTCACGGCGACGACGGGGCGGACGGTTCGAGTCACGGGCGAGTCACGGGCGGGCTACAGCAGTGTGGTGACGTTGTCGGCGTGGTCCGCGCCCACGAGCTCTCGGAGGGCGTCGGGGTCGCGCTCGCCGTTCGCGTTCACGAGGTAGACGGCGCCGTCGCGGTCGCCGTACGCCCGGTGGAAGTCGTACGCGAAGCCGTACACGTCGACGTCGGCGGCGGCCTCGGTCTCGCGGGCGGCCGCGACCTGCTCGTGGACGTTGTACTCGACGAGGCGGTTGCGGAGGCTCGCGGCGGTGCCGGCGCCGTCGTCCGCGGCCGCGCGGTCCTCGCCGACCTCGGCGATCCCCGCCTCGACGATCGGAACGAGCTCCGCCACGTCCGCCCGGACGCCCGGCTCCTCGGGGACGGCGCCGTCGCGGACCGCCGCGAGGGCGGCGCCGACCGCGCCGCACCCGGTGTGGCCGACGACCGCGAGCACGTCCGTGTCCGTGTGAGCGAGCGGGTAGGCGACGCTCCCCGAGAGCACGCGCTCGCCGTCGACGACGTCGCTCACGCGGTTTCCGATGTTGCCCGCGGTGAAGAGGAACCCCGGTCGATCGACCGACCACATCCCCTCCTGTGAGACGCGCGAGTCGGAACAGCAGACGGAGACGACGGGCGGTCGCTGCCCGTCGCGTCGGGCGGCGAGCTCGCCGGCGGCGGCGGACTCGACGTGGTCGTCGTTTCCGTCGAGGAGCTCGGCGAGGAGTTCGCGGCTCATAATCAGCAACTCCCGGTGGGCGTTCAAAAAGGGGCCGGACCGAAGCGGGACGGACCCAAAAGGGCAGGGCCGGGACGAGCCGACCGGGTCAGATCACGAACCCGACGATCTGAAACAGGAATCCGAGGACGAACACCGCGATCAACGCGACCGTCGCGACCACGACGGCCGGTGCGAGTGTCTCCTCGTTCTGGTCGAGGACGAGGCTTTCCATGTCTCTCATACGAGTCGCCTCGTCGCCGCGGGGTTTGAACGCTTCGCTCGCGTCCCGGGGCGGGCGTCTCCGCCGGCCGAATCGCCGTCGAATCGGCACCGCGACGAGCCTCCCGCCGTCGAAGAGAACTTTCTTTTACCTCTCGCCGGACCGTACTGGTGGATGAGCGACGGAGCGCGACAACTCGCCGGACCGAGCGGAGGTGTCGATGTCGAACCGTGACGCGGTCGACGGCGGGGACACCGCCGGCGCGTTTGCCGGCCGGGGCGGCGATGAGACGGGCGACGCCGAGGCCGGCGCCCTCGCGGTCGTCTGCGGGCTTCCGGGCGTCGGCAAGACGACGGTCGCCGAGCGGATCGCCGCTCACGTCGACGGCGAGATCCTCCGCACGGACGTGATCCGGAAGGAGCTGTTCGGGGACCCGGACTACTCCGACGCGGAGACCGAGGCGGTGTACGCGGAGCTGATCGACCGGGCCCGCGAGCGCGCCGCCGACGGCGACGCCGTCGTGCTCGACGCCACGTTCGCCGACGCCCGCTTCCGCGCCGATGTCCGGGAGATGGGCGAACGAGCGGCCGAATCGTTCGACCTCGTGGAGGTCGAGTGCGACGAGTCGGTCGTCGAGCGTCGGATCGAGCGCCGCGACGGGATCAGCGACGCCGACTTCGACGTCTACCTCCATTTCAAGGATGTCTTCGATCGGATCGAGACGGCCCACGTGACCGTCGACAACTCGGGCGCGGAGGCGGAGACGTTCGCGCAGGTCGACGCGGCGTTCGGCGCCGAGCCGGGTGGCGGCGAGTGAGCGGCGGGGACGACGGCGCCGCCACCGCCGGGAGTCCCTCCACCTCGACTCGTGCTAGCGATTCGCACGGCGAACGCACACACGCGTCTCCCATCACTTATACCGACGAACGCACTACGGACTGTATGAGCGAAGAATCCGGGCGTCGGAACCTCCGAATGCCCTCGGACGACGAAGTGTTCGCCGTAGTGACCGAGCACCTCGGCGGGAACCACGTCCGCCTGCGGTGCGTCGACGGCGAGACGCGACTGGGCCGGATCCCCGGCCGCATGAAGTACCGGACGTGGATCAGCGAGGGCGACGTCGTGCTCGCGGAGCCGTGGTCCTGGCAGGACGAGAAGGCGAACGTCGAGTGGCGATACGAGGACGACGAGGCGGACCAGCTGCGGCGCGAAGGACACATCCAGTAGTCGTTTTCGAGCGGCCAGTGGCCGCGTTCGTCCCCGTTCCCGCCCAGCGGGTAGCGACCCGGTCAGGCGAACAGGAGGACGATCACGGCCACGAACAGGAGCTCGCCGCCGACGAGGAGGACCGCGACCAGCCAGTAGCGGTAGGTCCAGAGCCACTCGGCGGCCCGGTTCCACCGCTCCGAGAGCCGACCCGCTTCGGCGGCGTCGCTCTCGGTCCCGCCGCGCCCCCCGACGTACGCCTCGTCGAGGCGCCAGCCCCCGTCCGGGTCGTACGTCGCGGGGACCCGCGTCCCGACCACCTCGTCGACGTCCAGCGGCGAGACGCCAGCGGCGTCGAGGAAGGAGAGGAACGCCTCGGACTCGGCGAGCGACCCGTTCCGAGGCGCCGAGAAGCGTTCGACGTGGGTCGCCCCCCCGTGAGGCGGTCGGAGCTCGACCACGACGCGGCGATCCGTCGACCGCACCGCGGTCACGACGAGGACGCTCTCCTCGTCGTTGAGATACGCCTCTCGGAGGCGACGCTGCACCTCGTCGTCGACGGCGTCCGTCGCGTCCAGTGAGTCGTCGACCGACTCCGTTACCTCGCCGTTCGCGTCGATCGACGACTCGGCCGCTCGCCCGTCCTCGGCGGGGTCGTCGGGCATTCGATCGGTGGTTGGCGACGCGCGCTCATAAGCCCGTGGCAGCCGCGGGCGAGACCGCCCCCGCGGGCGCCGACACACCCGCGAGACCGCCCCCGCGGGCGCCGACACACCCGCGAGACCGTCCCGGAAACCGTTTGAACGTCGGCGCCCACACAGTGGTATGCGCGAAGTGACGCTCCTGATCCGCCACCGCGGCGGGCCGGAGTCCGAGGTGAGCACTCGCCACCCGGAGGTGACGATGCGGTCCGTCTCGTCGATGACCGGCCGGGGGACCGAGCGGAAGCGGATCGTGGAGCTCCGCGGGCCGACAGAGGATATCGAGTCGTTCATCGACGAGTTCCGCGCGGCCGACGCCGTCGTCGAGGCGGAGCCGCTGTCGCCGGTCACCGGCAACCACGCGTACGTCGCGGTCGTGGTCGACAGCGAGGGCTGGGAGGGTATCAGAGGCCGGCTCTCGGAGATGGGGATCCACTACCGAACGGGGACGACAATCACCGCCGGAATCGAGCGCTGGACGGTGTACATCGAGGCGGACGACGACCTCGCCGCGATGATCCGCGAGCTGGAACGCGGCGACAACGACGTCGAGCTCGCGCGCAACGTCGAGATGGGGTCGATCGAGCGACCGCCGGGACTGCCGGCCTCGGGCATCCTCGACGGGCTCACCCCGAGACAGCGGGAGGTGCTCTCGACGGCCATCGCGGTCGGCTACTACGACCACGGGAGCGGCGTGGGCGTCGAGGACGTCGGCGACGAGCTCGGACTCGGATCCACGACGGTGTGGGAGCACCTCTCACGGGCGGAGTCGACGGTGATGAACGCCCTCTTCAACCGGTTCGAGGGGCAGACCGAGTCGGACCGGAGCGAGCGGTCGACGGCGGGGGAATCGCCGGAAGACGAGTGACCAGATCGGCGTCCGAACAACGCTTTTGTAGCTACGGCGTTCAGCGACGGGTATGACAGAGGGTTCGGTGTCCGTTCCTGTCGAGCAGTACGAGCGGCTCGCGGCGCTCGCGGCCGCCCGCGGCGTGACGCCCGAGGCCCAGCTCGCCCGCCTGATCGACGACGCCTACGAGGGGCTCGACGGCGACGCGGAGCCGCCGGAGTCGCTCCCGCTCGGGGTCTGCGACGCGGACGAAGAGGAGTAGAGCGATAGCGGCCGCGGTCGCTCGCGGGGCCGCGAGCGTCACTCGTCGTACGGCCAGCGACCGCCGGTCTTCAGCTCCGTGACGTAGCCGTCGGCGATCGACTCCCGGATCGCCGCCCGAGACCGGTGCGCGACCTCGTCGCCGCCGGCCGCGCCGCCGCCGTCCGTGGCGAAGCGGTACGTCGCTTCGGCGACCAGCGTCGCCACCTCTCGGAGGTCGCGCGGGTCGAGCTTGTCGAGCGTGTCGGCGTGGGTGTGGCCCCACCCCCGTCCCGACCGCTCCGACGTCGTCGACGCCATCACCGCCGGGATCCCCTCCTGCACGAACGCCCACTGATCGCCGTGCGGCGAGACCGTCTCGCCGGTCGTGATGGGGGCGTCGAACGCCTCGGCCACCGACCCGAACACCGCTCCCATCCCGTCGAAGCCGTTCGTTCCGACGCGGAGGTTCCGGGAGTTACAGGCGCCGTCGAGGTTGACCATGCAGGCGATCTCGTCGCGCGGCGTCGTCTCGGCCGCGTGGTACGCGCCCCACAGGCCGATCTCCTCCGCGCCGAACGTGACGACGCGAACGCGGGTGTCGAGGTCGCTCTCGACGGACGCGAGCAGGCGGCCGACCTCGGCGACGAGCGCCGACCCCGCGCCGTTGTCGTTCGCGCCGTCGCTCACGTCGTGGGCGTCGACGTGGGCGGTGAGGAACACCGCCTCGTCGGTGTCGGGCCCGACGTCGGCGACGGCGTTGACCGAGGTCGTCGGCTCGTTCCGGCAGTCGACTTCGATCGACACCTCGGGCGCGTCGGGGACGTCGCCGCCGCCGTCGCCGGCCTCGGCGGCGAGGCGCGCCAGCCGCTCGCCCACCTCCTTCGAAACGCCGACCGCGGGGATCGGCCCCGGTCGGTTGTGGTAGCCGACCTCGCCGGTGGGCGGGAGCGCCCCCTCGACGTGGTTTCGGAAGACGAAGCCGACCGCGCCGCGCTCGGCGGCGGTGACGTACTTCTCCATCCGGTGGATCCACCGGTCGTGCGTCTCCGGCGTCCGCGAGGAGGCCATCGCGACCGCGCCGTCGAGGGCGTCGCCAGCCGCCGCGAACTCCTCGTCGGTCCCGTCCCCGACGTCGACGAGGGGGGCGTTCGCCTCGCCGGCCGGCGTCCCGGGGAGCGCGATGACCTCGTGAGAGCGCTCGTGTCGGCGCTCGACGGGACCCGAGAGCTCGATCGCGGAGTCGCCCCGCCACCAGCCGGGGATCTCGAACTCGTCGAGCCCGGCGTTCCGGAGCCCGGCGTCCTCGAAGGCGGCGACGACCCGCTCCGCGCCGCGCCGCTCGCCGACCGACCCCGCCATCCGGTTCCCGATGTCAGTCAGGTCCGTGAGGAGGTCCCAGCCGAAGTCGCTCGTGCGCGCGTCGCCGACGACGCGGTCCGGTAGCGCTGTCATACGACCCGGTTAGACCGAGGGCGAAAAGGGGTTGCGGGAAGCGGAACCGCGGGCCGCGGTCACGACCGGCTCACTTCCACTCCTCGGCGTCGTCCGTGGACCCGAGTTCGCCCTTCGCCCGCCTCGGTGGCCGGCGCATCGTCAGCGCCAGCACGGCGAGATAGAAGCAGCCGACGACCGCGATCACGAGCGCGCCCGGAATCGCGCCGACCGCCGCGGTCGCGACGACGCCGTTCCCGGACGACGTGAACACCGTGAGCCGAACGAGCCACGCGGCGATGAGAACGGTGAGGAGCGGGGCGTACAGCCGACGGAGACGCCGCGACATCGCCTCGACGCTGGGCGTCTTGATCGTCGGCTCACGGAGATCCTCGCTGAGGAGCTTCCGCCAGTTCGACTGCTTGACGCCCTCAGGGTCGAGCGCGTTCGCGAACACGTTCTCCTCTAAGAGCCGCACCCGTGACCGCCAGACGTCGAACATGCGGTAGCGGCGCGTCTCGATGCCGAGGAAGACGCTGAGCATCACGAGTCCGATGAGCAGCACGTAGTGGGGGCGCGACTCGTTGGAGAAGGTCCACGTGAGCAGCGACGCCGTCAGCACGACCGCCCAGTTGGTCGTGCGGTCGATGCGGGTCCGCCACGAGCTCGTCCGCCCGAGCTCGCCGCGGTAGGTGTGGCCCATGAGCGAGAGGAGGTCGGAGCGGTCGCCGGCGGCCTCGGCGGCCACCTCGCGCTCTTCGCGCGACCCGGAATCGAAGTCCTCTGGCGGTTCAGACATACCGTCTGTACCGGGTCTGAACGGGTAAAACCCGCCGGACAGCGGGACCGATCTGAGGGGAGAGGGGGCCGCGAATTTGCGGGCGAAAGGCGGTCCCGACGACGCCTCAGGCCGGGTCGGCCTTCGTCGTCTCGACCGCCACGTCGTCGGGGTCGACGCCGATCCGGGCGAACTGCGTGCGGACGTGCTCCTCGGCCGCGTCGAGCGCCGCCGACTTGGTGTCGAACCCGCGGGGCATCGGCTCCTCGAAGGCGACCCGGATCTCCTCGCCGTCGACGGTGAGCGCCGAGCCGCCGCTCTCGACCTGGTAGAAGGAGTCGCACACCCAGACGTAGGGGGCGTCCTCGTCGGGCGCGCCCTTGTACGTCGGCGGGTCCTCGCCGCGCTCGAACACCGTCCCGGTGAGGTCGGTCCCGCCGCCGCTGCCGCGAACCAGTATCATACCGACGATAGGGCCCCGACGCGGAAAAGGGGCCCGAGACGGGCGCGAGACGCCCGAGACGCCGGCGGCACCCGCGACGCTCGCGACGGCCCGTGCGACCCGGAGGGGGAAACGCTTTCGGCGTGGCGGCCGCTGATTCGCCCATGACGCTGGAGGACTTCACCGAGTTCACCGACGACGAGGGCGACGGCGGGGGCGACGCCGGCTCGCCCGCCGACCGCGACACCGACGACGCGCCCGGAGCGGAGGGAGCGGCTTCGGAAGGCGCGGCGACCGGCGACGGCGGTCGCGCGGTGTCCTCGGGGACCGAGGGCGACGAGGCGGACGACGACGGGTTCGCCGCGTACGACGTGGAGCCGGCGGGCGAGGACGCCGGGCTCGGAGTCGTCTCCGTCTCGCAGGGGCTCCGCGTCGCCGAGGAGGCCGAGGAGACGACGCTGCGGGCGTTCGTCACGACCGGGAACCGCGAGTCGGTCCGGCTCGGAAAGTACCTCCTCGTCCCGTACCCGGACGGCGAGCGGCTGTTCTGTCGGATCACGGGGCTGGAGTACGCGCAGGAGTTCCGCTCGGACGACGCCACCGAGATCCACGCCCGCCGCCAGATGCGCCGCGACGACTTCGCGGAGCGCGACTACAAGTTCATGGCCGAGCTGGAGCCGATGTCCGTCGTGTACGGCGAGGGCGACGACATGAAGCGGCGGATGACCGACCGGGTGCCGAAGCCGGGCGCGGTCGTCGAGGAGGCCTCCGACGACGCCGAGATCAAGACCGGCCTGAAGATCCCCGAGGACGGCGTCTTCCTCGGTCACCTCTCCGTCGGCGGCGAGAAGGTCCGGACGGCGGCGGAGCCTCCGACCGTCGACTACCGGGTGAAGGACGACTACACTGACGGCGACCCGCTCGCGTTCCGGCACACTCTCGTCGCCGGGGGGACCGGGTCGGGGAAGACCCACGCCTCGAAGAACGTCCTCCGGCAGTACCTCGACT
This sequence comes from Halorubrum sp. Hd13, assembly GCF_002252755.1. Taxonomy (GTDB): domain Archaea; phylum Halobacteriota; class Halobacteria; order Halobacteriales; family Haloferacaceae; genus Halorubrum. Next base: position 17,358 of record NZ_NHOY01000031.1, read on the forward strand.
CGGACCGCACCTACCCGACCGGCGACGGCCGGGAGTCGCGGATGGCGGTCGTCCAGTTCGACCCGCAGGACGAGTACGCGCAGATGCACGACGACAACCCCGACCTCGACGCCGACTTCGCCCGGCGGTTGGACCGGGAGGGGATCGCGCACGGCGGCCACGACGACGCGGTCGCGCTGGTGCCCCGGGTCGCGAACGCGACGTATCCCGGCGAGGGGCACCGCGCCGAGCGCGTGGAGTTCACCATCCCGTTCTCGCTCGCGCGGGACATGCCGTGGCTCGTCGCCGGCTCCGGGCTCAACGACAACCAGTACCCGGCCCTGCTGACCCTCCTCAATCGCTTCTTCGGCGACTACGGCGACTCGGGCACGTACAGCCAGTTCCTCTCGTACCTCGACGACCCGGCGCTGAAAGCGGAGCTCGACGAGAGCGGCCGAGTCCACGAGGCGACGTTCGACGCCGTGAAACGCCGGGTCCGGGCGGTCCCCGGCGGCGTGTTCGACCAGGACGCGAAGCCGATCACGGAGTTGGACCACACCCTCGTCCGGCCCGGCGGCCTCTCCGTGGTGCCGACGTACCACCTGCCGACCTCCCGGCAGAAGGAGATCGTCGTGCTCGCGGTCGCGGGGCTCCTCGTCGACGATAAGCTCTCGAACGACCCGGACAGCGACCGGATCGAGGAGACGCCGCTCCTCATCGGCATGGACGAGGCGCACAACTTCCTCGCGGACGCCGACAACGTGCAGGCCCGGAAGGTCGTCCAGAAGTTCACGGAGGCCGCCAAACAGGGCCGCAAGGAGCGTCTCGGTCTCTTCCTGATCACGCAGGACCCGCAGGACGTCGCGGAGTCGGTGTTCAAACAGGTGAACACGAAGATCGTGTTGAACCTCGGCGACGAGGACGCCATCAACAGCGTCAACATCCCCTCGAACCTCGCCGGCAAGGTCCCGTACATGGAGAAGGGGCAGATGGTGGTGTACTCGCCGGACAACTCGGAGCCGGTGGAGCTGATCGGGCTCTCGAAGTGCGTGACGCGCCACGGCGAGTAGGCGAACGGGTAGTCGGGTCGACCCGTTTTCACGCGACCGGATCCGCCGTCGCCCTTTTTCAGGACCGGCCGAGAAGCGTCGCCTATGACCAAACGGATCCTGGTGGCGGTCGACGGCTCGGACGAGGCGACCGAGGCGCTTCGGTTCGCGGCCACGGAGTGGCCGGACGCCGAGCTGACGGCGCTTCACGTGATCAACCCGGCGGACTCGACCACCGGCGCCGAGGGCGGGTTCCCGGGCGCGGTCGACCAGTGGTACGACAGCGCCAGGGGCCGGGGAGAGCGGATCCTCCGCGAGTCATCCGAGGCGGTGGACCGCGATATCGACACCAGACTGGAGGTGGGCCGGCCGACCGCGACGATCCTCGGGGTCGCCGGCGGCGAGGCCGCCGTCGGCGACGAGAACGGGACGGAGGGCACCGGCGAGCCGTACGATCACGTCGTACTCGCAAGCCAGGGCCGGACCGGGATCTCTCGGATCCTCCTCGGGAGCGTCGCCGAGGGGGTCGTCCGCCGCGCCGACGTGCCGGTGACGGTCGTGCGGTAGCGGGACGCGATCCCCTCGCAGCGGGCGTCCGGCTACTCGGACGAGTACGCCGGCGCTCTCAGTTCTCGACCCGGTCGGCCTCGACGATCTCGCCGACGACGGTCCAGCCCTCCTCGTCGGGGCCGGATCGGCCGAGCAGCACCGACTCGTGGTCCTCGGCGGTGATCAGCCGGAACTCGGCGTCGCCGTCGGCGTCGGTGCGGACGCCCTCGCCGCGGAACTCCCGCTGGAAGAACTCGGTCGAGGAGAACTCGAAGACGCCGGTCTCGCCGTCGTCGAGGGTAAGCCTGACCGGGCGCGGCTGCACGTTGTGGATCCGCTTCGCGATCGGATGGAGATCGGGCATGGTCTCGGGTCGGCCCGGTGGGGGAATAAAACCGCGGTCCGCGGCACGTCCGCCCCGAAACCGGACTGACCGAGCGCGACCCGACGACGGTCGCGGGACCGTACGTGCTTATCATGTCATAGAGCGTAAACTAATCCGATACCCAATGATATCCGCCTCACTCGACTACCTGCGCGACGGCGACGACGCCGTCGTCACCGTCCTGATCGGCGGCGTGCTCCTGCTCGCGAGCCCGCTCATCGTGCCGTCCATCCTCGTGCTCGGCTACGTCTCCCGAGTCCTGCGGCTGACGGCGGACGGCGACGACGAGCCCCCGGTCTTCGACGAGTGGGGCGACCTGCTCGTCGAGGGAGCGAAGGCGTTCGCGGTCACGCTCGTCTACTCGCTGGTGCCGCTCGCCGTGTTCGCCGTCGCCGCCGTGGTGACCGTCGGCGCGTTCGTCGTGGTGCCCGGCGGCGGCGGGTCCGGCACCTTCCTCGGGAGCTTCGTCGCCGGCGTCCTCGTGTTAGTCATCGGGATCGCCGGGCTCGCCGTCTCGCTCGTCGGTCTCTACGTGACCCCCGCGGCGCTGGCCGCCGTCGCCGACTCCGGGCGGCTCGGAGACGGGTTCGCGGTCGGGACGCTCTGGACCGTGGTCTCGAAGCGGGCGTACGCGACCGGCTGGCTCACCGCCGCCGCGGTCGTCCTCGCCGGCGCGCTCGCTATCGGCGTGCTCTCGGTGGTTCCGGTCCTCGGGACGATCGCGGGGCTGTTCGTCCAGTTCTACGCGCTCGTCGCCGCGGCCGCCGTCATCGGCTGGACGTGGGCCGACGTGCGGCCCGTCTCGGCCGAACCGGCGGAGTCGGAGCCCGCGGAGCGGCCCGCGGTGTAGGCGACTTCGACGCTGAACGAACGCATCAAAAGCAGTCGACGCTGAACGAACGCATCAAAAGCAGTCGACGCTGAACAAACGCATCAAAAGCAGTCGACGCTGAACGAACGCATCAAAAGCAGTGAAAATCGGCGACCGCCGCGTTACTCGTCGAGAACGTCGTCGTAGTCGCCGGCGTCGACGCGGTCGTCGAACGTCCGGGCGTCCTCGCCCTCGATGGTGACGCCGAGGGAGGCGCAGGTACCGCCGACCTCCTTGGCGGCGTTTTTCACGTCGTACGAGAGCAGGTCGGTCGACTTCTGCTCGGCGACCTTCTTCACCTGTTCGATCGACATGTCCGCGACGAAGTCCGTCTGGGGCTCGCCGGAGCCCGTCTCGAACCCGGCCTCGTCTTTGATCAGCTCGGCCGTCGGCGGGACGCCGACCTCGATCGTGAACGAGCCGTCGTCGTCGTACTCGACGGTGACGGGGACTTCCATCCCGTCGAACGCGGCGGTTTCGTCGTTGATCTGCGCCACGACGTCCTGTACGTCCACCGGCGTCGGCCCGAGCTCGGGACCGAGCGGCGGGCCGGGGTTGGCCTGCCCGCCGGGGACGAGCGCTTCGATAGTTCCAGCCATGTCCGTACGAACCCGGCGATGACTTTTAACGGTTGTTCTTTCGGGTAGCGGGAGCCAGCGGTTCGCATACCTCGGAAATCGAGCGGTCGCGGCCGGCGAGTCCGGGAGTCGCGGGCGGGGTCGAATCGGGCGAGGACCCCGGACGCGGTCGCCGGGCGAAGGCCCGGACACGGTCGCCGTCGGTGGTTGGTGGTTTATATAAACGGCAGCGTTACGACTCCCGTATGGGTACCCACATCGTTCCGGTCGGCTTCGACTACGACCGCATGATCGCCCCGCTCATCCGGGACCAGTTCGACGTCGACCGGGTGATCCTGTTGGAGGGGACGGTCGGTAGCGAGGCCAACGTCGAGTACTCGCGGAACATCGCCCGGAAGCTGGAACAGGACTTCCAGAGCCTGCTCGGCGCCGAGACCGTCCGCGAGCGCCTGACCGACGTGTACGACTACGACGCCGCCTTCGAGCGCGCCTTCGACCTGATCAACGCGGAACTCGACCGCGACGGCACCGGAGAGGAGGGGAGCGGGACCGGGGGCGAGGACGCCGCGGACCCCCCGGCGGAGCGCGAGGTGTGGGTGAACCTCTGTTCGATGCCCCGGCCGGTCTCGTTCGCGTTCGCGACCGCGGCCCACTCGATCATGGTCGAGCGGCAGGACGACCGCGACCGGATCCACACCTACTACACCGCCCCGGAGAAGTACCTCGAGACCGAACTCGCGGAGGAGCTCCGCGCGAACCGCGACCTCCTGCGCGAGCTGGTCGAGAGCGACGCGGTCGACGGCGACGCGATCGACGACGGCCGCGTCGCCGACCGGCTCGACACGACGACGGACCTGTTAGAGGAGTTCGACGAGCGCGGCACCACGATCGGCGCGAAGCGCATCGGCGACAGCCACGTGATCGAGCTCCCCGTGGCCTCCTTCCAGAACGTCAAGCCGTTCGAGGAGCTCGTCCTGTTCACCCTCGGCGAGCACGGCGAGTTCGCCTCCGTCTCGGAGCTGGCGGAGACGCTCGCGGCCGACCTCAACGAGGAGTACACCGACTCGTTCCGCTCGAAGGTGATCTACAACGTCGACCGGCTCGGTCCCGGCGGGAAGGGGTACATCGAGCAGGAGGAGCGCGGGAAGTCCTACCGCACGACGCTCTCGCGGATCGGACAGCTCTGGGTCCGGGCGCACGCCGACGAGGACCGAGAGCTGGCGCGATAACTCGGGAGTACTGCGAGCGTGGCTCGAATCCGACTGTTTACTCGTGAATCGTTGCCGACGCGGTGAACACCTCCAAAGCCCCAGCCGACGAGGCAGGCCATTTGAGTCCCACCCGACCGCGCCAAACCGCACCTCACGCCTCCCCAGCCTCGCGGCTCCCTTCGGTCGCCGCGTTCCTCGCGCTCGGTTCGCGCCCGCCGGGCGCTCACCGGAGCGCGCCGCCGCGGTCGTTTAAGTAGGAAACGCGGTGTTCCTCGTCGGTTTATAAGCGACGTCGCCAGCGGCGGTTCGACGCTCAATCTCTGCCGTGCTCCGCACACGCGGCCCGCATCACGGTTCTGAGAGGGGGTGCCGTTACCGTCTCGTTTTTATCCGTGGGGCGGGGACGATCACCTCATGACTTCGGCGCGGGACCGCGACGCCGACGCCGCCGACGCGGAGGCCCTCGACCGGGACGACTTCGGGTTCGCCGAGCCCGCCACCGGGCAGTCGTTCGGGAACGCACTGGCGAAGGCCCGCGACGGGACGCGGCTCACGGTCGACGACGCGACCGAACTGCTCGCGACCGGCACCGACCGGGACGGGATCGACCCGGTCCGGAAGGAGGCCGTCCTCGAGGCCGCCGACCGCCGCCGCCGCGAGGACGTGGGCGACGAGGTGACGTTCGTCGCCAACCTCAACAACAACGTCACGACCGCCTGCAACACGGGCTGCCTGTTCTGCAACTTCAAGGACTCCGCGCACGCCTTCGAGGCCGACAGCGACGCGGACCACGCCGGCTTCACGAAGCCCCCCGCCGAGTCCCGCCGGATCGTCGAGGACGCCCTCGAGATGGGGATCTACGAGGTGTGCTCCGTCTCCGGGCTCCACCCCGCGCTGGCGCTGAACGAGGAGCACCACGAGGTCCTCGCCGGGTACGACGACCCCGAGAGCGCGGTGAACTACAAGCCGCCGGAGCGGTACGCGACCGACCCGGGCACCTACACCGAGCAGATCGAGGCGATGTCCGTCGGCGGGGTCCACCTCCACTCGATGACGCCGGAGGAGGCGTACCACGCCGCCCGCGGCACCGACTGGGAGTACGAGGCGGTGTACCGCGAGCTGGCGGCCGCGGGGCTCGACTCCGCGCCCGGCACCGCCGCGGAGATCCTCGTCGACGAGGTGCGCGACGTGATCTGCCCCGGAAAGATCCGGACCGACGACTGGGTGGCGGCGATGGAGGGCGCGACCGCGGCCGGGCTCGACGTCACCTCGACGATGATGTACGGCCACGTGGAGACGGTCGCGCACCGCGCGGAGCACCTGAAGGTGGTCCGCGACCTCCAGGACCGCACCGGCGGAATCACGGAGTTCGTCCCGCTCTCCTTTATCCACCAGAACACCCCCCTCTACCGCCACGGCGTCGTCGACTCCGGCCCCTCGCGCGACGAGGACGAACTCGTGGTGGCGGTCGCGCGCCTCTTCCTCGACAACGTCGACCACGTGCAGGCCTCGTGGGTGAAGTCGGGCGACGCCCACGGCCTGAAGCTGCTCAACTGCGGCGCGGACGACTTCATGGGCACCATCCTCTCGGAGGAGATCACCAAGCGAGCCGGCGGCGAGTACGGCGAGTACCGGTCGTTCGACGACTACGTCGAGATGATCACGGCGATCGGTCGCACCCCGGTCGAGCGCTCCACCGACTACCGCACGCGTCGCCGTATCGACCCCGACGACGGTCCGCACGGCCCGCGGCTCGGCCCGCGGGCCGACGGCTCTCCGATGCTGCCGAACCGGTCGCCCGACGGTCCGGGCCCGGGCGGCGAGTCGACCGAGGCCGACGACTGAGGCGGGGCGCCGCTCGCCCCGCGGTCTCACCGCCTCCCAGCGCGCTGGAATCACCCGAATACTCTTTACAATGGTACACGTTAGCATGCATAAGATGCCCGCGTCAGACGTACCAGCCGCCGGTTCGGAAAGCGACGCCCCGGACGAAGACGGGGACGCCGACCCGGACCGTCCGAGGGTCGCGCTCACGCGAACCGACGAGCGAGTGCTCGCGTACCTGGACGACGCGGGGACAGACTACCCGGCGTTCGTCGCGAGCAACACGGGGCTGTACGCGGACCACGTGGAGTCGCGGCTGGACGCGCTCGAAGCGGGCGGGCTCGTGGAGCGGGTCACCGGCGAAGCGGTGTACCGGATCACCGACTACGGCCGCGACGCGCTCCGCGACGACTGCGCGCCGTGGTCGGACTGAGCCCCTTTCGAGAACCGTTGCGGCGACGAGAGCGACCTACCGCCCGAGGTCGGCGTGCGCCGAGGAGAGGTGTCTGGAGCCGAGCGCCGCCAGCAGCGAGAGCTCCCCCGCGAGCGCGCCGACGGCGATCGCCTCCGCGAGCGCGTCCCCGTTGCTCCCGGCGGGGTCGCCGCCGCCGCGGACGCCGAGCACGTCGAGCCCGGCGGCCTGCGTCGGCAGCTTCGTGCCGCCGCCGACGGTGCCGACCTCGAGGCTCGCCAGCGACACGGAGCAGTAGAGGTCTCCCTCGGGCGTCGCCTCCGCGGTCGTGATCGCGTTCGCGCCCTCGACCACCTGCGCCTCGTCCTGCCCGGTCGCGAGGAACATCGCCGCGACCGCGTTGGCGACGTGGGCGTTGAAGCCGAGCCCGCCCGCCTTGGCGGAGCCGACGAGGTTCTTCCGGGTGTTGATCTCGGCGACCGCCTCGGGGGTGGTGTGGAGCCGCTCCTCGACGACCTCGCGGGGCACCTCGACGTCGGCGCTCACCGACCGGCCGCGACCCTCGACCGCGTTGATCGCGGCGGGCTTCTTGTCCGAGCAGAGGTTCCCGGAGAGCGCGACGAGCGCGGCGTCCGTCTCCGCCTCGACGACGTCGCAGGCCTCCCGCGTCGCGATGGTGGCCATGTTCATCCCCATCGCGTCCTTCGTGTCGTAGCGGAACCGCAGGAAGACGTTGTTACCGACGACGTACGGCGTCACGTCGAGCAGCTCGCCGTGGCTCGTCGTCGACTCCGCGGCCGCCCGCAGCGACGCCTCGTTGTCGCGGACCCACGCGACGAGCGCCTCCGCCTCGGCGACGTCGCCGACGCGGAAGACGGGCGCGCGGGTCATCCCGCTCTTCGTCACCCGCGCGGTCGCGCCCCCGGCGTCGTTGACGACCGAGCAGCCGCGGTTGATCGAGGCGACGAGCGCGCCCTCCGTGGTCGCCAGCGGGAGGTAGCGCTCGCCCGCGAACGCGCCGCCGTCGACCGAGACCGGGCCGGCGACGCCCAGCGGCACCTGCACGGCGCCGATCATGTTCTCGATGTTCGAGCCGTGCGCGTCGGCGGCGTCGAAGGCGTACTCGCCCAGCACGTCGACGTCGGCGTCCGCGGTCTCGGCGACGAGTCGCCTGCGGGCCGCCGCGGCGACGTCGGCGTCGGCGTGCTCTTCGAGCTCGTGGAACCGGACCTCGCCGTCGCGGACGCGCGCCGCGAGCGACGCGGGGGTGGCGTCGGTCATGTCCGCGACTCCTCGCGGCGCGTGCTAATGGTTGTCGGTTTCCGGGGTCACCGATTCGCCTCCGGGCTCAGCGGTCGGCCTCGTCCAGCGCCGCCCACAGCTCGTCGAGCGTCGCCTCGTCGGCCGCGGCGACGTACAGGTCTCCCTCGCGCCGGACCGCGGCGCCCGCCTCGGTCGCCAGCAGCTCCGTGACGGCCTGCTCCTCCTCGTCCGGATGGAACTGCACGAGCCCTTGGAGCCGACCGCGGGCCAGCAGCCCCGAGTGGACCGTCGGCGCCCAGCTGTCGAGCACGCGCTTGACGCGGTCGTCAAGCGCGCCTCGGATCGCGTCGACCTCGGCCGCGAGCGCCGGGTCGCGGGGCACGTCCCGGCCGACGATCACCGCGACCGTGGCGCCCGCCACGTCGCTCCCGGGGCCCGCCGCGGCCCGCGCGTCGGCGGCCGTGACGCGGTCGCCGCCGTACCGGACTCCCTCGCCCGAGCGCGCGACGTACGTCTCGCCCGTCGCGGGCTGGTGGAGCGCCGCGACGAGCGGCGACCCTTCGCGGAGGACCGCGACCGAGGACGCGAACGTCGGCAGGCCCGCGGCGAAGTCGTTGGTGCCGTCGAGGGGGTCGACGATCCACCGGTACGGCCCGTCGCCGGGGAACTCGCCGGCCTCCTCGGCGAACACCGCGTGGTCCGGGAACGCCTCGCGCACGACGGGGAGCATCCGCGATTCGGCCGCCACGTCGGCCGCCGCCTTCACGTCGTGGGCCCCGTACTCGGCCTCGGCGTCGCCGTCTCGGTACCGGGCGCGCAGCTCCGCGCCGCCGGCGAGGACGGCCGCCCGCGCGACCGCCTCGATCTGGTCGTGATCGGTCACGCGGCCGGATTCGACGGGGGAACTGAAACGCGTTCCGGTGGCCGGCGCCGGGCGGACGAGCGGCCTACCGCCCGACGATTCCGGAGAGCCGCTCGCGGAGCGACTCGCCGCCGAGCTTGAGGTAGTAGGCGTCGCCGCCGTCCTCGTAGTAGTCGTCGATCCGCCGGACCACCTCGAAGCCGAGGTGCTCGTAGAAGCCGAGCGCCCGCTCGTTCGTCGTCCGGGCGTGGCAGGTGACCGACCGGTGCGCCTCGGCGACGTCGGCGACGAGCCGCTCCGCGTGGCCGCGTCCCCGGTGGTCGGGGTGGACGGCCAGAAAGAGGATGTACCCGTCGCGGCGGACCGAGGCGAACGCGACGAGCGCGTCGTTCTCGACGAGGAGATGCGTCGTGGAGCGGCGGTAGGCGTCGGTGAAGAAGCCGCGTCGCTGTCGGAGGACTCCCTCCTCGGCGCGGATCCGTTCCTTGAGGTCCCACGCCGCGGCGGCGTGGTCGGACTCCCCGGGCGGGTCCGTCCGCTTCTCCACGTTGACGCTCACTGCAAGGAGATAACAGGCCAGCGGAATATAACTCCACCGCCACCGGGGAGGGTTGCGGTCGGCCGTGCTCCCCCCGACGCGGACTCGCTCCGAGGCGATCCCTCCAAGGCGGACTCGCTCCGAGGCGATCCCTCCGAGAGCGCCCGTCGACGGAAGCGTTTTGTCCGGTTCGTTCGTGGTGCCGACAATGGCTGTCGAGTCCCCGCCGAACCGAGGGCGCCTCAGGCGGGCGCTGCTGACCGGCGTCGCCGTCATCGTCCCCTCCGTCATCACGCTCGCGGTGCTGGGGTTCGTGTTCAACGCGATCTACGACTACCTGGACGCCTTCTCCACGGCGATCCTGCCGCTGTTGCCGCGGTCGACGCTCCCGATGGGCCGGGAGGTCGCCATCGAGGTCGCGACGCCCGTCGTGTTCGTCGGGTCGATCCTCCTCATCGGCGTCGCCGTCGAGTCGACGCGGTACGGCGAGCTCGCGGTCGACTACGCCGACTACGCGATCGAGCAGATTCCGGGCGTCGGCTCCGTCTATCAGGGGTTCCGACAGATGAGCGACGCCATGCTGGAGTCGGACGGCGGGAACTTCCGGGAGGTGGTCCTCGTCGAGTTCCCGACCGAGGACGTGTACACCCTCGCGTTCGTCACGAGCGACACGCCGGACGCGGTCGCCGGCCCGGCCGAGAGCGGGGAGATGCGGACGCTGTTCATGCCGATGGCCCCGAACCCGGTGATGGGCGGGCACGTCCTGTTCGTCCCCGAGCGGCGGATCGTCGACGTCGACCTGAGCGTGGAGCAGGGGATCCGGGCGCTCGTGACGAGCGGCGTCGCCCTGGAACGCGCCGCGGCCGACGCCGACGGCGTGTCGCCGTCGCAGATACGCGACGCCGGCCAGGGCGGGCGGATCGGCTCGTACCACTCCCCGACGTCGGACGCCGCGAAGCGCCCGGACGAGGAGACTGACCGGGCGAGCGACCATTCGGGCGACGACCGGGGCGGGCGGAGCGACGAGCGGATCACGCCCGACGACGGCCCGGGTGACCGCTCGTGAGCTTCGCGCTCCGCGACCACACCGCCGACGTGGCGGTCGAGGCGACCGCGCCGACCCTCGCGGGGCTGTTCGAGGCCGTCGCCGACGGGCTCACGACCGCGAGCTGCGAGGCGGTCCCGGAGACCGGCGAGCGGTTCTCGCTGACCGTGCGCGCCGAGGGCCGCGAAGCGCTGCTGTTCGACTACCTCGACCGGCTGATCTACGAGCGCGACGTGCGGCTCGTCCTCCCCGCCGACCACCGGTGTTCGGTCTCGGGGCCGAACGGTTCGGCGGCGGACGGCGACGACGCGACGGCCGACTCGACGGCGGACGATGACGACGCGACCGCCGACCCCGACGGGTGGACCGTCGAGGCGACGGCCCGCGGGGTCCCGCTCGGCGACGTCGCGGCTCGCGAGATCAAGGCGGTCACCTACTCCGAGATGACCCTCGAACGGCGGAGCGACGAGTGGTACGCGTACGTCGTCTTCGACGTCTAAGGGGAGATAGACACCCGAGAGGAACCGATCCGTGAAAACGATTATCCGTGTCGAGAGCGTTGTTACCGTATGTCACGGACGGACGACACGGGGACGACCGACCGCCGCTGGGGAGCGGGCGCGCTCGGCGGTCTGGTCGCCGGCGTGGCGATGGGCGTGGTGTTACACGGAGCGCTGGGACTGATGCCGACGATCGGCGCGCTCGTCGGCGTCGAGACGGCCCTCGGCGGCTGGGCGGTCCACCTGTTCAACAGCGCCCTCTTCGGCGCCCTGTTCGTCGCGGTCTTCGACCGGGCCTTCTTCGACGACCTCCGCGCCGACGTCGGGGGGTGCCTCTCGCTCGGCGTCGTCCACTCGGCGCTGCTCGGGGTGATCACCGGCGGACTGCTGTTGCCGACCGCGATCGCGCTGGAGGGGGCGACGTCGCTGCCGGTCCCCACGCTGCCGTTCCCCGGCCTCACGGCGAGCTTCGAGTTCGGCGCGGTGATCGCCGTCGCGCACCTGATCTACGGGCTCGTGCTCGGCCGCGTCTTCGCCGCGCTCACGCTCGCGGAGGGCGCGATCGGTTGGCTGCCGTTCGATCCGGTCGACCGGTAGCGGGGCGACCGTCGCACCGCCGCCGGCGTCGCGCCCGCCTCTCGCAACGCCCTTGCCCCCGCGCGCCGAACGCCGGGGTATGACAACGCGCGAGTTCGACGGGATCCGACTGGAGAAGGTGCGGGACCACGTCTGGGAGATCCCCCGCGAGGGCGACATGAACGTCCCCGCGCGGGTCCTCGCCAGCGAGTCGCTCCTGGAGGAGATCGGCGACGACGACTCGCTCCAGCAGCTGAAGAACGCGACGCACCTCCCGGGGATGGCCGAGCCCGCCCTCTGTATGCCCGACGGCCACCAGGGGTACGGCTTCCCCGTCGGCGGCGTCGGCGCGATCGACGCCCGGACCGGCTGTATCTCGCCCGGAGCGGTCGGCTACGACATAAATTGCGGCGTGAGAATGGTAAAAACTAATCTCACCTACGACGACGTGCGCGGCCGGGAGTCCGAGCTCGTCGACGCCCTCTTCGAGGCGATCCCCTCCGGGCTCGGGGGCGGCGGCGTGATCGGCGGCGACGCCGACGCGATCGAGGGCGCATTGGAGCGCGGCGTCGAGTGGGCCGTCGAGCGGGGGTACGGGATCGAGAGCGACCTCGCGCGCTGCGAGGACGAGGGGCGGCGGCCCGACGCCCGGCCGGAGTACGTCTCCCAGAAGGCGATGGACCGCGGGCGCAACCAGATGGGCTCGCTCGGGTCGGGGAACCACTTCCTGGAGGTCCAGCGCGTCACGGACGTGTTCCTGCCCGAGGTCGCCGAGGCGTACGGGCTCACCGAGGACGGGATCGTCGTCCTGATCCACTGCGGGAGCCGCGGACTCGGCCACCAGACCTGCAACGACTACCTGCGGCGGATCGAGAAGGAGCACGGCGACCTCCTCGACTCCCTGCCGGACAAGGAGCTCGCGGCCGCGCCCGCCGGCTCGGCGCTGGCCGAGGAGTACTACGGCGCGATGGGGGCGTGCATCAACTTCGCGTGGGTGAACCGCCAGCTGATCACCCACCAGGCCCGCGAGACGTTCGGCGAGGTGTTCGACGCCGATCCGATCGAGGACCTCGGGATGGAGCTCCTCTACGACGTCGCGCACAACATCGCGAAGAAGGAGACCCACGAGGTCGGCGTCGACGCCGCCGGGCGCCCCGCGGTCGGCGACGAGGCCGTGGACCGCGCGGATCGAGAGCTGTACGTCCACCGCAAGGGCGCCACGCGCGCGTTCCCCGCGGGCCACGAGGACGTGCCCGAGACGTACCGCGAGGTGGGCCAGCCCGTGATCATCCCCGGGAGCATGGGCGCCGGCTCGTACGTGCTCCGCGGCGGCGCGGAGTCGATGTCGGTGTCGTTCGGCTCCACCGCCCACGGCGCCGGCCGGCTGATGAGTCGGACGCAAGCGAAACAGGAGTTCTGGGGCGGCGACGTGCAGGACGACCTCGAGGACGGCCAGCAGATCTACGTGAAGGCGCAGTCGGGCGCGACCATCGCCGAGGAGGCCCCGGGCGTCTACAAGGACATCGACGAGGTGATCCGCGTGAGCGACGCGCTCGGGATCGGCGACAAGGTCGCGCGGACCTTCCCCGTCTGCAACATCAAGGGGTAGCGGCGGTCTCCGCCCGCCGCCGAGCGCTTTCGCGGCCGACCTTCTCTTCCCGTCGAGCGCTTTCGCCGCCGGCCGCTTATACCGGATGCCGCGGCCACGTCGCACCGAGATGAGCGACCACTCGCGGAACGATAGCTCGTCCGACGCGGTCTCGAGACGATCCCTGCTCGGCGGCGTCGCCGCCGTCGCCGGCGGCGGCCTCGCCGGGCTCGGCGCGCTCGCGGCGTCGAGCGAGCCGGCGGCCGCGGTCGACGGCGACCCCGCCGCCTTCGAGGCGGGCGACGCGCCGACCGTCACCAGCAACGACGGGCGGATCGACTCCGTCTACCTCTCGCCCGTCCTCGACGTGTCGTGGACCGACTTCTCCGCCGGCGTCGAGCGCGTGACGCTCGTGCTCGCCGTCGGGAGCGACGCCGGCGTCGACGAGGTGTACCGGGAGACGCTGACCGCGTCAGACCCGGACGCGACGCCCGGCGACGTCGCGGCGGTAGGGAGCGCCGACGGCGGGAAACCGGACGGGACGGCGCCCGACTTCGCGGCGGTCGACGGCGGCCTCACCGCCCGGTTCGAGCGCGCCGACGCGACCGCCCGCGGCGACGCGGTGACGAGCGAGTCGCTCGGTGACCCGAACTTGGCCGGCGGCGAGAGCGCGACGACGACCCTCGACGTCGTGTTCCGCGCGGACGTCGTCGGCGGCGGCGACGAGGCGACCGTCGTGCGCACGACGACCGTCGACGTGACGGTCGAGAACCCCGCCGGCGACGCGACGGCCGGCGGTGAGGTCGAGGTGGACGCCGCGTAGGACGGGGCGGTTCCGGCCCGCTCAGAGGTGCATTCCGCCGTCGACTTCCAGCACCTCGCCGTGGACGTACTCGTTGTCGATCAGGTAGCGGACGGAGTGGGCCACGTCCGCCGGCTCGCAGGCGTACTCGGGGAGGTGGGTGTCGACGTTCTCGTGGCCGCGAAACTCGATCCCTTCGAGGTAGTCGAGGATGACGTCGTTGAGGTCGGTCTCGACGGGACCGGGCGCGACCGCGTTGACCTGCACGCCGTCCGGGCCGAGCTCCCGAGCGAGCGCGCGCGTCAGCCCGTGAACCCCGGCCTTGCTCGCGGCGTAGCTGGCGTCCACCGTCCCGAGCGTGCCGCCGACGCTGGAAAGGAAGACGACATCGCCCCCGGCCGCCCTGAGGTGCGGCGCCGCCGCGCGGGTGACGCGGAACGCCCCGGAGAGGTTGGTGTCGATCACCGACTCCCACTCGGCGTCGGTCGTCTCTTCCAGCCGGTTCGGGCGCGTGATCCCGGCGTTGTTGACGACCGCGTCTAGCGAGTCGAACGCGTCGACGGCGGTTTCGACGAGTCGGTCCGCGGCCGCGGACTCGGAGATGTCGGCCCGCACGGTGACGGCCTCTCCGCCCGCCTCGCGGACCCGCTCCGCCGTCTCGTCCGCGGCCTCCTCGTCCGACCGGTAGTTGACGACGACGTCGCGCTCGGCGAACTCGACCGCGATTGACCGCCCGATTCCGCGACTGCTTCCGGTGACCAGTATCGCCATACCCACACGTGTGATTAATGGTTAATACCACTAACGAATACAAAACCGCGATCGGGCGGCACTCGGTCACTGCGGATCGCAGTCGCTTGCGACCGAACGCGGCCCCCCGTCAGCGCTCTCGCTTCGCCTCTCGGCCGAGCTCCTGCTCGACCGCTTCGACCTTCCGGTCCGCGGTCGTCTCCGCGGTCCGCTTGTCGTCGATCTTCAGCACTGTCGAGACGCGGTCGCCGTCGACGGCGTCGTGGGCGGCCGCGGCGGCGGCGAACACCGTCTCGGCGTCGTCGGCCTCGATCACGGTGCCCATCGGGTTCGTCTCGTAGCTCACGTCGAACGCGTCGAGCGCGTCGACGGCCTTCGCGACCTCGCTCGCCATGCTGTCCTCGATCACCGGCGCGACGCTCAACAGCGCGACTGTGGTCATGGTCGCGGATCCGCGCCGCCGACACTTAAATCGGCGCGCGCGGTGGGGCCCGCGTCGACGCCTACTCGAGGGCGTCCCGCAGGAACGACAGCTGATGCCCCACCGCCGGCTCGAAGTCCTCGCCGAGCGGGGAGAAGTGGTCCGCGGGCATGGTGACGACCGTCCCGCGCGAGAGCGACTCGCCGGCGTCGACGACAGCCTCGCTGTCCACGATTGCGTCGTCGGTCCCGGCCAAGAGGAGGGTCGGCGCCCGGATCTCGTCGAGCCGCCCGACGGGTCGGTAGTTCGCGACCCGCAGCAGCGACCGCGCCGGCGTCTCGTTGCGCCACGTCGACTCGCGGTCGACCAGGTCCAGGTACTTCCGTTTCGTCCCCGGCTCAGTGATCGCTGCGAGCTCCTCGGTACCGCCCACGATCGGGACGCTCCGGCCGCGACCGAACCGGTGACCGACCAGGTCGCGGAGCCCGGCGATCCCAGAGCGCGCGAGGTACTTCGCGCCTCGGCGTCGGGCGATCGCGCGGCCGTCGAGCATCGGGACCGCGCCGATCACGGCGTCGACGTCGGCGCGCTCCGCGGCGAGCGCGAGGACGTGCGCCGCCGACAGCGACGCGCCCCAGAGCACGAGTCCGCGCCCGACGGCGTCGACGCGGCGGACGCGGTCGATCGCGGCCGCGTAGTCGGCGCGCTGGTCCGCGGGGTGGACCGCCTGCGAGTCGCCGTCCGAGGCGCCGAACTCGCGGTAGTCGAAGCAGAACGCCGCGTAGCCGGCGTCGGCGAACCGCTCCGCGACCGCCGGGTAGCCGAAGCTCCGCTCCGCGCCGAGGCCAGGCGCCATCACGATCACCGGGGGGTCGTCGCCGTCGCCGCCCGGGAGGCAGAGGGTGCCGCGGCAGGTGTCGCCGTCGACGTCGAACGCGAGCGCACGGGTGGCGAACCGCTCGCGGGGCGGCCGGGCGAGGCGGCGCTGCGCGCGGTTCACCGGGTTCCGGCGGGTCACGATCGGTCCTCGGAATCCGCGCGGTCGCCGTCGCCGCGGGCGGCATCGTCGTCGTCGGCCTCCGCCGCGGCCGGATCTTCGTCGTCGGCCGCCGCGGCTTCGTCCGCGTGCGACAGCGTCTCCAATACGCGCGTCGAGAACTCCGTCTCCGAGATCTCGTACGCGGCCAGCGCCTCGAACCACTCCGGCTCCGCGCGCCACGTCCCGAGGACGTCGCCGGGCGCGCGGACGACCGTCGCCTCGACCCGGACGGGGTCCCACTCGTCGGCCTCGGCGCGGTCGATGAGCGCGTTGAGGGCGCGCCCGATCTCGGGGTGGTGCACCTCGCGGCCGGGAAACGCCGTCATGTACGTGAGCTCGAGCGGGTCGCCGCCGTCGATCTCCTCGACGCTGATCCCGTAGCTGCGGAGCGCCGGCTCCACGTCGGTCGTCTGCTCGTCGCCGGTCATACGGGACGGTCGACCGGACGGAATAAATCGCTACCGGCGTCGCTCGGTGCGAGAGAAGTTCTCGGTCCGTCGAAAGCCGCGGACGGGGGATGGCCGCCGCGCGCGGCGGCCGTGATCGGAGTTGTCAGAGGCACACGATTGTCCCGCGCGGCCGGTTTGTTCTATTTCGTGAAATCATATAAACGCTCGGGAGGCGGTCCTTCTGGTTTCCTCCGCTCCGGAACTCGTGCCCGCCTCGACGCGGTCCGCCGAACCGGGCATGCTTTATCACCGTCGCGGGACAGGATCGGATATGATCCGGGGCGCGTCGTCGGTCCTTCCGCGGTCCGCCGACGCCGCCGGCGTCCTCGTCGTCGGCGGCTTCCTGACCCTGCTGGCGTGGGTGGCCACGCCGGTCTGGGTCGGCGGCGTCCTCGCCGTCCCGCCGCTCGTCGTCCTCGCGCCGCTCGCGCTCGCGCCCGCCTTCGTGCTCCGCGGGTACCTCGTCCGCGTCGTCGCCGGCGGGGGCGCGACCGGGAACCGGGAGGGCGCGCCGCCGTTCGTCGCCTGGAACGAGCTCTATCGGGACGGCGCGAAATCGGTCCTGCTGAGCGCGCTGCTGCTCGCGCCGTTGGCGCTGCTGTTCGCGGTCGCGGCGCTCGCGTTCGCCGCCGTCGAGACCGGGGCCGTCGACCTCGCCCCCGCGACCGGTCTCGCCGAGCGCGCGCTCGGCCCGAGGAGCGCTCC
Source organism: Halorubrum sp. Hd13 (assembly GCF_002252755.1). Classification (GTDB taxonomy): domain Archaea; phylum Halobacteriota; class Halobacteria; order Halobacteriales; family Haloferacaceae; genus Halorubrum. Next base: position 34,754 of record NZ_NHOY01000031.1, read on the forward strand.
CGCCGTCCTCGGCGCCGGCGGCGGGCTCCTGAGCGTCGCCGTCGCGGCGTACCTCCTCGCGTTCGCGTACGTCAGGCCGGCGGCGCTCGCCGCGTTCGCCGCGTCCGGACGGCTCCGCGACGCCCTCCGTCCGGGGCGGGTCGCCGCCGTCGCCGGCTCGGCGGAGTACGCGACGACGTGGCTCGTCGCGGTCGCGGCGCTCGGCGCGGGGTACGCGCTGGCCGCGCCGCTCGTCCCGCTCGTCGCCGGCGTCCCGCTCGCCTTCGCCGTCCGGGTCGTCGCGCACGCGCTCTACGGCCGCGGCGCCGCGGACGCGATCGAGTTCGACGCCGCTGAGCCGTCCGAGCCAGCCGAGTCGGCCGACTCACCGGCGGCGGGAGCGTCCGAGTCGCCCGCGCCTCCGTCTGCGTCTCCGACCGCGGCGTCGGGAGCGCCCCCGGAGCCCGCGGACCCCTCCCCCGACCGGTTCGACGGCGGGTCCCGGCGATCGGCGACCGAGGCGTCGGCGGCGGTCCAGACCGGTCGGACGGTCCCGATCGGCGCCGACCGAGGGGCGCGGACCGGGGTCGACTCCGCCGGCTTCGAGTGGAACGCCGAAGGCGACGTGGAGAGCGGTGACGAGCGAGCGCCGCCACCCGACGACGGACACGGCGGTGACCGCGCCGAGCGGGGAGGGACCGACCGCCGGGACACCGACCGCGGGGGCGCCGCCGACGGGTTCGACTGGAGCGCGCCCGTCGACGCGGAAGACAAGAGTTGATACGAGCGCGGGCGAACGGTCGCCCATGCGCATCTCCGACCGGGGCTACGGCGAGGAGGGCCGGGAACGGCTCACCCTCGTCCCCGAGAACGTCGACGACCTCTGGCACCTCGCGCACGTCCTCGAACCGGGTGACCTCGTCGAGGGGGACACCACGCGCCGGATCCAGCGGAACGACGACCAGATGCGGGACACCGGCGGCCAGCGCGAGCACCTGTTCGTCACGCTGGAGGTCGACGACGTGGAGTTCGCCCGGTTCGCCAACCGGCTCCGCGTCGGGGGCGTGATCGTCGCCTGCTCCCGCGAGGACCAGCTCAACGCCCACCACACGCTCAACGTCGAGGAGCACGACGAGATAACGGTCGAGAAGCACTTCAAGCCGGACCAGACCGAGCGGCTGGAGGAGGCGACGGAGGCCGCCGAGAACCCCGATGTCGCCATCGCGACCGTCGAGGAGGGGGCCGCCTACGTCCACACGGTCCAGCAGTACGGCACCGAGGAGTACGCCTCGTTCACGAAGCCGACGGGGAAGGGAGAGTACTCGCGGCCCCGCGAGGAGCTGTTCGCGGAGCTCGGCGAGGCGCTCGCGCACCTTGACGCCGACGCCGTGATCCTCGCGGGCCCGGGGTTCACGAAGAACGACGCGCTCGACTACGTCACCGAGGAGTACCGCGACCTCGCCGACCGGATCACCACGGTCGACACCTCCGCCGCCGGCGACCGCGGCGTCCACGAGGTGCTCAAGCGCGGCGCGGTCGACGAGGTCCAGAAGGAGACCCGGATCTCGAAGGAGGCGAGCCTCATCGACGAGCTGACCGAGAACATCGCGCAGGGCGCGAAGGCGACGTACGGCCCGGAGGACGTGGCCGAGGCCGCCGAGTTCGGCGCGATCGAGACCCTCCTCGTCGTCGACGACCGGCTCCGCACGGAGCGGCAGGGGGAGGGCGACTGGTCGATCGACGTCAACGAGGTGATCGAGTCGGTCGAACAACAGGGCGGCGACGTGGTCGTCTTCTCCTCCGAGTTCGCGCCCGGCGAGCAGCTCTCGAACCTCGGCGGGATCGCCGCTATCCTGCGGTATCGGCTGGAGTGAGAAACGGAAGCGGCGCAACGTCTATTTATAAATGAACTGTGCGGTGGCGCGTGCCTGCGAGCGGGCCATCGGCCCGCGAGCAGCACCGCGCGAGGGAGTCAGTCGTCCGGAGCGAAGCGGAGGACGACTGACGAGGCTGGGGAGGTGTGAGGCTGCGGTTGTGGTTGTGGGCGGGTGGG
>NZ_NHOY01000021.1 GCF_002252755.1 Halorubrum sp. Hd13
TCCGGTGACGGTTCGTCCGACGATGGTTCGACCGATGACGGTTCGTCCGGTGACGGTTCGACCGACGATGGTTCGACCGATGACGGTTCGTCCGGTGACGGTTCGACCGATGACGGTTCGTCCGGTGACGGTTCGACCGGTGACGGCGGGACTGACGATAGCACACCCGGCTTCAGTGTTATCGTCACGCTGCTGGCGCTGCTGCTGGCAGCCGGGTTCCTGACCCGTCGCCAGTAATCGCTCACCTCCCTCGGCTTCGGTTTGAGCCGTGGTGGGTGGCAGCCGACACCCGAATCTGAGCACTCACAAACGACCGCCACACCCCAACGAGAACACACGACAAAGACGCAATCGATGGATCGCATCAACAAAACCGACTTTAAGATATTAGAGGCTCTTGCCGACGGCGAGCGCAACATCGCGGCGAACATCGCGCTCGAGATCGACGCGAACCGTGGGTATATCAACAACCGGTTTAGCTACCTACTGAGTAGAGATCTTGTGCAGCGTGTTGGCCCAAAGGAGCGGAGTGGCCTCTATCAAATCACAGAGAAAGGCGAGGTTGCGGTTGAACACAAACAGAAGTGCCTCAACGATACGGTTGATGACTTTGAATCGTTCGTCGAAAATCGGCTCTCAGAGTAGACCGATAGTAGCTAGCTGAGCGGGATTACGCAGTTGTTGGCGGTGTTTACGCTCGCATCGCCTCACCAATACGCCCTTCTGTTGGTTCAGTAAGATACGGTTCAATCGCAGAGTAATCGCTCCACCCACCGAGCGACATCATTGTCCGAACGTCGACCTGCCGCTCAACAAGATGGTACGTCGCCCAGCTACGCCGGAGATCATGCGATGACACGTGCTGCCAACGGTGAGTGTCGGTCTTATCGGAAATCTGGTGTCCAGCCTCTTTCACCCACCGCCGGACGGACGATGTCGAGGCGTCAACCCAGGGGTCAGACCCTGAAAGATCCTGTTCGCGCGTGTATTTGTGGAGATCATCGGCGACATCCTCAGGCATCCAGGCATCACGAACTGTTTGGCCACCTCCTTTCGTGTTCTTTCCCCGCACTTCGAACAGCCAGATCTCTCCATCATCAGACCACCGAAGGTCATCACTGCTCGGATACGAAACCTCATCTGCTCGAAGCCCACATCGGCCCATCAGCTGCATGGCAACCTCTCGATGCCAACCGTTCTCACCAGCAACGCGCTCGAGACGATCGAGCTCATCGGGTGAAAGCCAACACTTGACGACGTCCCCAGAGTCATCGAGCCGGACCATAATCGGATCTTACATACAATCCGATTAAATAGGAGGGGTTTGACTTCGTCAGGTGAGGCTCACATCCGTCTGTGAGCCAATTTCTAGTCGGGTTGTATAATAACTCGACTATGGCTACGGAGAGCGTGTTAGAAAAAGAGTGTAGCAATAATAGATAAGATAATAACCGTCGTGAGAATAATAAATGCGTAGCCAACAAGCGGGGTAACCGCATGGGTGTCTGAGATAATTCCCAAGTGCTTACTAGTTCGATCTTTCCAACTTCGGATTGTTATAATGTCAGCTAGCTGCATGAATCGTGATATACCAGTAGTATGTACTAAAAGCAAATAAATTAATGGGACGAGCTCGCTTGTCAGCGAATGACCGCAGATAACATTACTAATATGATACTAGAGAAAGAAATAAGTGATAGTACATAGCAACAGTATGTGGCGGAATCAATGAAGGAGATCAAAAATCGCTCTCTGAGAAAGTAGCCCCAATTCTTCACTGTGTGACAACTAACTAAAGCTACGACAGCGTACACAATCCGACCCAAAAATCTACCAGAACAAAAATCAGAATGAACAACACATTAACAAACAAAACAATGAATAGAACAATTAATTGAAATTGTTGTTGAAAATACTAGTCGGAGGTTTTTGCTCCCAAGCACTCATACTAATAAGATGAAGTAATTACAATGAGATGTTCAATTAAATGGATGGAACTGTCGAGAGTGGAGATGAAATAAAAATGGCGGGCTCAACAGAGGTGCCACCTAGTTTGAGATGGGCAGTAATCAAGTCGATGATGAATGCCCAGACTCACACTAATGCGAGTCTCGAACAGTATCTATTGTACGTTACACACGAAAAATTCGACTTAAACAAAAAAGAGATCGAAGTCTGCCTCGATGAGGCAATTACTAGTCAAGAACGCGCTCTCGAAGATCTAAAAGCCGCACGTGATATCGTCCAAGAATTAGAATAGTACTCTGCTTCATTATTCGATCCTGATAGCGAAATAAGGATCAGACCTATATTGGATGCCGATAGTTTGTCGGTAATGCGGCTAACGGTTCCCACTGATTTCGAAATACTTCGTGCGCTCAGTGATGAGAAACGGAATAACGCTATTAACATTGCTGCTGAGATTGACCGTAATCGGTCGTATATTAACACTCGGCTTCCTGTTTTGGCAGATTTTGGACTTCTCGAACGGGTTGGGCCTGCACCAAACAGCGGGCTCTACGCTATTACAGAGAAGGGACAACTAGTTGCCGAGCATCAAGACGTCTATGAAGATGATAGCACCGACTTTGAAACGTTCATTGAAGATAGGTTAACCAGCGAAGACTGAGATCATTCTGGGCGGGGACAATCAATTTGTGAACGGTCAGAAGAAATCCGATCCTAACAAGCGGTCTGTCCTCAAAGAGTATGCCTCTTCACTCATTGTGAAGCGTATAACAATATACCAACAGCAGATACTGATCGGTAGTCAGCGAAGTAATTGACAAAGAGGATATTATGTCATCCATCACATCGACCGACCGTCAAATTCTAGAGGTGCTCGTTACAGAAGGACGAAACAACGCGATCAATGTCGCTGCCATTCTCGATCGGAATCGTCCATATATCAATACACGCCTCTCGGTATTAGCTCGAGAAGGCTATGTCAAACGAGTTGGACCAGCACCGAACAGTGGGTTGTACGAATTGACATCCACCGGACGACAAAAAGTAGACTCTCAAAAAATCATTCAATAAACTAACACCAAGTGCTGCAGGCTCTCCTTACTCAAAATAGTATGTGAAATAATAAGATGTTGTCACTTTTGCCGCTTCGGCCAATCATAATTTGTAGTATATTCTAGTAGTATCTGCGGAGAACAATCATGGCACACGGTTGTTTGCAAGCCTCAGCCCTTCCCTCCCCCCTAGGGCTGTGTTATAACAGGGATTGTCGTTATTCTATGCAACAGCACGGACAAGAAGTGGAATAGCACAACCGAGGAGAAGAGCCCCAACCACAGCGAACACTGTTGGTGATGACGTGACTTCAATTGTTTCTAGCAGTGCGATGACCATATTTATTTAACAACTGTCTAATATTTAAAAGAAACTTTTCGCTTGCGGGTTGATCTATCAGCAGCCAATCTAACAAAAAGGTCAACTGAGAGGATCACATTTCTGCGAGATTGAGCGCCCACATGGCAGCAGCTGAGACAGTCACACCTCGATCGCCTGCACTCGCGTGTTCATTGGTTACCTGTTCAATTAGGTCTGCAATAGCCTGATGGAACGCTATTGGCTGTTGTCCATGCAGTCGGCTCGTTGCTTTATTCGGATAGTCGACCGCACGGTGGCGGACATACGCGTCGAGAAAACCGGCTTGGCCTGCCACACTAGCATGATCAACAATCGCAGGAAGCGTTTCGACAGTAGCTCGCCCACCAACCGGACAGCCCCATGCAGCAAGTGTGCGACCGAGGACCGACCCGTGAGTTGCTGGGAGCACCTCAGTGGCTCGTGACTCAAGTTCTTCGTGCCGGCGTGTCGGATGGACGCCGACATCACGAAATGCCTCCTCAATCTCATCAAGCGAGACCCGACGACCAGCTGCAACACTTGGAACATAGTTTTTTGCGGCAATTGATCCACCCCCGAGAAGATGTCCAGCGAGCGCCGCCAGCGCCACACTCATGTCGTCGTCAGGGTCAACCCAGCCATGCCGTTGGGCAAGCATGACGCCACGGGCGGCATCTGGCATCCCATCCTCATCAACCCACGCACGGATGCGACCACGTGGAAGTTCGACAATTGTAGACAGGGCCGTAGAGCCTTTATTCGGGTTGTTGGCGGAAGCTTCGACAACTCGATTGTAATCTTGGACTGCCTCGTATGGATCCTCGTAACTCGGGTGGTTGTAAGTACGAGCAAGAGTGGTAACAACTGTTTTCATAATTTAATACAGATCAGATAATCAACAATAATATCTGTTATGCGTAATTAGAGATGTTGCCTGTGCTTAGACAGCTCTCATATATTCAGTGTGAAAGAAATTTAACCAGGTCAGTTAGCAGGCTTCCCTTCGGAGGATAGCGGTTTCACCACCATTTGGACTCTGCCAAATGAGTGGCGCTGCGCTGCTGTCAAAGCTAGAGACAACTGTGTCACCAGCATTGTATGTCCCGCCAATAGCGGAGGTGGTGGTACTGTTTGAGTATAGATTAGCTCCATCCAGCTCTTCGCCTCCGTTGTGAACGAGATCACCACTATCACACTGGAAACTCGCCTGTGGTGCCGAGTCGCCGAGTGAGTCACCCAGTCCAAGCACGAACGTCCCGATCACAGCTGCTAGAATGACGGTTATAGCAACCATGAGTATCACACCAATGACAGGTGAGACAGCACGATCGTCGTCGAACATTTGGTCTAACTTCATGTTATATCTGGCTTATATTCCAGTAAGGAGTTACTTAATCATACCGGCCCGACTCTCAATAGTGATACCATCTATCAAACAAAGCAAATAGAAGAATCGGGAGATACGGCTGGTGAGGGTCAGCGCCAGTGGACTTGCCATCCACCATCTGTGTAGTAGCCAGCACTTGTATGTGTGAGTACGAGGTCACTCTGGACCACAGTTGCAGGCACCTCATAGATGAGCGTCCACTGCTCGCTGTCACCGGGGGCCAGATCAGTCCAGGTGTCAGTCGTGTCCCCGCCAATCGACGTATGTGGTCGCTCCGTTGTTCGTCTGGTAGTATGCAGCTGGAAACCATGCACATCAGGTGTCCGGCGCTGCTCGGCTGCTGCGTTACGCACTTGCAGCGGTAAGACAACAAGTTGTGTTCGTGTCGTCGTCGAGACCGTAACTGAGGTGCCATCAGATCGAGTCCCGGTGTAGCGGTCGGTGACGGTTGGCGTCCCAACACTGAGGACATGGCCTGTTGCTGGCTGATAGGAGCCTCCCCACGATCGAGTGCTTAATTCGACGGTTGTACTGGCGGTGGCGGTAACTCGGCTCTCCCCGGCTGTTGCCCAGGCGGTCCACAAAAGCGCTCCCCTCTCCCAGTTTGCTATCGGCTGCGTGCTCGTGTATGTCTCGTCTGGCTCAAGTGTCGTCTCTACGGTGTTCAATGTTTGAAAGACCATCTGTGGCCGTCGCACGTCGACACCAGATGTGACCGTTGTCGCTGTCTCCCCAGTGTTCGTCACACGGAGATCATAGGTATTTTCTAGTCCCGTGTCAAGCGTCTCTGGGACCGTCAGATCGATTGACAACTGTGGCGTCGATGTGTCCGGGGTCGCAGTGGTGGTATTAGACTCATTCGCCCCGGAAGTCAACGACGATGGAGCGTCTGTTTCTGGCTGTGGGTCGACAGACGATTGCGGGGGTGACTCAGGTTCAGTGAAGAGACACCCGGCAAGAGAAAATGCCGCTGCTGTGCCCGCTCTGGTGAGCCACTGTCGGCGCGAGTGGGTCAATCGCGAATCGTCTCTACGTGGAGGTGAGTCAGACATACGAGTATACTACACTGAGCCAATCGAGTTGGACGGCAATATCCTAGATGTCTAGCAGTGTATATCTTTGTCAGGCTGTTGGCGCGTGTAACACAGATGACCCAGAAGTATCCAATCAGACGAGAGGCACTATAGAAATAACTACAGGAATTACTATAGATATTACTATAGACAATGCTATATGGATTCAAAAACACCATGTACGAACCTGAAAAGCCTGAAAGACAGTTAGCTGGATATAGGCGCTAAGCCCCCACCCTCAACGGAGCGATCGAAGGGAGCGGAGTAGGGTGGGGATACAGCGCCGTCATCATCTGTTCATACAGCGAAACGGTTGCAGGCCCACAGACCCACGTAGTCACAACGTTTTTCACTGGGGTACCGTACAATAGTACGAACCCAATGGAGTACGACCTCGATTCGGGAGCGCACTCGACGTATTCCCTGCACTACCACCTGATACTCACTACGAAGTATCGGCGCGGAGTGCTAACCGAGGAGCGAACCCAATTCATTCGCGGGGTTATCAGCGGGTTCACGGACAAGTACGGCGTCGAACTGACGAACCTCGACGGAAAGGACGACCACGTTCACATCCTGTTCCGAGCGAAACCAACCACAGACCTCGTGAAGTTCATCAACACGGTCAAGGGCGCGACCGCCCGCCGTATCCGTAACGAGTACGAGGATGAACTGAAAACCGAACTGTGGGGCGACTCGTTCTGGAACGACTCGTACTGCCTCATCTCGACGGGGCAGGTGTCGCTGGATGTGCTGAAACAGTACGTCGAAGACCAGCGGGAGAGCTGATGTACTACGCCTACAACTACCGCCTCAAGCCGTCCGACGCCCACCGTGAGGAGTTGGACCGCCACCGCGATATTTGTCGGCAACTCTACAACCACACGCTCTACCGCCTCAACGAGTATCAAAACGAACACGGCGAACTGCCTTCTATGACCACGCTTCGGTCGGAACTCCCCGACCTCAAGAAGTGGTGGGACGGCCTCTCCGACGTGTACTCGAAGGTTCTCCAAACCGTCGTTGAACGGTTGTTCGACAACCTCAAAGGGCTCTCCGCGCTCAAGGAGAACGGCTACGGCGTCGGTCAACTCAAATGGAAGCCGCCACGGGAGTTCCGCAGTTTCACGTACAGCCAGTCTGGCTTCAAGCTCGACAAAAAGGGCGGTCAGACTGTGCTGTCACTCTCGAAACTCGGAGACATACCGATTCGGCTCCACCGCGCCATCCCCGACGACGCGAAGCTCAAACAGGTCACGGTCAAGAAGGAACCGACGGGCGAGTGGTTCGCCACGTTCGGAGTCGAAATAGACCGTGAACCGCCCGAACCGCCTGAGAATCCCGAGCGGTGCGTCGGCATTGACGTGGGAATTCTCAAGTACGCCCACGACACCGACGGGACCGCCGTCGGGTCGCCCGACCTCTCCGCCGAACGGGAGCGTCTGGAACGCGAACAGCGGTCCCTCTCACGGAAGGAACACGGGTCGAACAACTACGAGAAGCAACGACGGCGGGTCGCGGAGTGTTACGCCGACCTCCGACGGAAGCGCCGTGACTTCCTACATAAGCTCTCGAACTACTACGCTCGGGAGTACGACCTCGTGGCGGTCGAAGACCTGAACGTGAAAGGGATACTCGAATCACCGTCGAACAGCCGCAACACGGCATCTGCCGCGTGGCGAACGTTCCTCTCGTTGCTCGAATACAAGTGCAAGCGTGAGAGGACGCACTTCGTCGCCGTGAATCCGAGAGGGACAACCAAGGAGTGCGCGTCGTGCGGCGTTTCGACCGACAAACCGTTGTGGGTCCGTGAACACACCTGTCCTGCCTGCGGGTTTAAGACGGACAGGGACGCGAACGCGGCGTGGAACATCCTTTCTCGCGGCCTCGAAGATGTAGGAGTGGGACACTCCGAATCAACGTCTGTGGAGACTGCGCTCCCTGTGGACACCGACTTGGTGTCTGCAAAGCGCGTCGTGGAAGCAGGAAGCCCTACCCTCAAGGAGCGAACGGCGTCAGCCGTGAGCGAGTAGGGTAGGGTAGTTCACAGTCGGTTTGTGGCGTGTTCGCCAGCTGCATCACGAACGGCATCAAGCTCGTCGGGAGCTGCCTCTTTGAATCCGAGCCGAAGCGCAAGCCGAAGGATCTCACTGCGATCGACCTCCTCGTGCTCGAGATCAAGCCGTTGTTGGAGTCCTTCTCCAACCGAAGTCATTCGGTCAGGATTCGCTTCGAGCGCACGGACAAACGCAGCGAGATGCCCGTCCCAGACGCTGACCGTCTTCTGTTTGTCACCGTCGTCGATGGCCTCGAGTTCGCTAACAATATCGTCGACGAATGCACGGCGATCTGACGCGGCGTCTGCCGTGTCGATCCGATCGCCGTGTGCCGTCTCATCACGGAGGGCCGCGAGTTCGTCGTCCTCAGACATGGATCTCACCCTGAAGCCGCTTAACGAGAAGATCCGCAGCCGCGAGATATGCCTCACGAGCCTGTGTTGCAGTTGCTGAGGGATCGGTTAGTGCGAATGCCGTCTGCCCTTGCTGTGCAGCATTCCGAATATCCTGTGAGTAGGGGACGTAGTCGGCTGCAATCGCATCAGGATACTCTCGCTCAAACGCGTCAAGATACTCTTCAGCGAGGGTCGTTCGCGTATCGACTTTGTTCGGTAAGACGAGTGCCAGTTCAATTGTCGTCGCGAAGTTGGTTGCAATTTTGTCTAGATCGCGGCGGAGCGCGTCAGCCTGTTCAGCCTCAAACGGTCCCATCTCAATGGGGACGATCACGTTTTGTGCCGCCCAGAGGCCATTGTATGAGACGTTGTTCGTCATGCCAGGGAGATCGATGAGGACGATATCGTACGCAAGCGGATCGACGTACTCGTCGAGAAACTGCTCGAACCGGCTATATCGTTCGCGAGCGTCATTGATGTTTCCTAGCTCGGAGTCGAGCGTATCGAGCCCAGGGTGTGCCGGGATGAGGTCGACGCCCTCGTCAGTCGCAACGATGAGGTCATCAAGTGGGTCCGCACCCAATTTCTCTGCAATCGTCGGCCACGCATCGTCGAAGACCGTCGAGACGTTCGGCCACGCCGCATCGGCCTCGATGCGTTGCTGGTAGTCGTCCCAGACGCCGAAGTGCTTCGCAAGGTCGCCTTGCTTGCCTGCTAAGTCGACCAGTAACACGTCGAATCCATGCTCGTTGAGTGCGATACCGAGATGGGCGACTGTCGTCGTCTTGCCGGTCCCGCCCTTATCCAGAAATGCAGCAGCACGGAGTGTTGATCCCATATAGGTTCACCTATATGAAATCCTATAGCAATTCCTATTGGATAAAGTTACGCCTACAGAGAATCTGTTGGGCAAATCAAATAGATCCGGCGACAAGAAAATCGGCGACACACCACCCTGCAAGTGTTCTTTTGCCGGGTTTTCGATCAGCCAGATGACGAGTCATCACGAAAGTGAGTCACAAAAAGAGGGCAGATAGGTGCTGAGGACACACCACCCTGCAAGTGTTTTATACCATCAGTATATCCTGATGGAATAGTCAAGATGCGGGTCAAAAAAACGTTCATCACAGGATCTGGGATGGTTATCAGGTGAACTGCCAGATTTGTTGTTGTTCCTCATCGTCCGGGTCGGGAGCCTCAAACGAGGTTGCTTCATCTTCCTTGTGGTGCTCGAGAATTTCCCAGACATTATTCGGAAGCGCGTCAACGTAATCTGACTTGACAACGGCATTAATGATGTCGACGGGGTCATCTGTGACCTGGTACACGAAGCGGCGCCCACCTCGACGCCCCTGATTGTGATCCTCTGATCGGACAAAGCCCTGCATTGAGAGCTGGTCAAGATACTCGTACAGTTTCCGCTCTGACCGTGGATTGCTACCGGCCGCCTCGGCGATCGACGAGTACAGCGTGTAGATCCGTTTTGTCCGCGCGTCGTGGTCTGGTTCAATAATTGCGAGTGTCGTCGCGATGTACGTGAGCGCCTGCTGGCGAGTTAGATCGTTGTCGAACGAGTTGAGAATCTCGTCGGTTTCGATGGTTTCTGTTGCGCGTCGAGTATGTGCTTCGGTGACAACTGACGCGTCATCCATCCGGGCATACTCGCCCGCTTTCTCGAGAATTTTGAGCCCTTGGCGGACGTCACCGCGTTCTTGGGCGGTGAATGCGGCAGCAAGCGGGATTACCTCATCGGTTAACACACCGTCGTGAAAGGCGATCCCCGCATAGTACCCGAGGATATCACGGAGTTCGTCGGCATCATACGGTCCGAACTTGATTTCGCGTTCCCCGAGTGTGCTCTTCACTTTCGGCTCCAACGAGTCGACAAATTTCAGATCGTTCGAGATACCGATCAGCCCAATACACGCCTCGTCGATGGCTGCATTCTCGCTGGCCTCAGCGCGCGGAAGGTCATACAGAAAGTCGTTGCGTGCGTCCGGAGGGATGTTGTCGATCTCGTCAAGGATGATGAGAACGTTCCCACCAGCGTCCTCGATCTCTTCGTACAGAAACTCGAAAACAGTATCTGTACTATATCCGCTTTTCGGGAGCGCGTTGTCAGGTGTACGGAATTCGTTAACCAGCCGGCTCACGAGTCGGTATGACGACTTGTAGTTCCGGCAGTTGATCGGGCCGAGAATTTCGAGGTCGACACCCTGCTCAGTTGCTTTTTCGAGCAGCATGTCGCGGACCCATTTCGTGACAGCAGTTTTCCCAACGCCAGTCGGACCGTAGACGAAGACATTGTTTGGCTCGTGACCGACGACGACATCCTGGAGCGCGTTCACGTAGAGGTCAATCTCGTCGTCACGGTGAAAGATCATCTCGGGATCGAAGCTGTCCTTCTTTAGTGGCTGTTTGGAGTCGAAAATCTCGTCCGTCCCAGCGAACGGATTTTCGTCCGTTTGCACCATCTTGGTAATGGCCTATGCGGCATTGGGCATAAGTTTCGTGGACCACCCTGCAAGTGTTTCAACTGTTCAGTATCGTGTTCTCTCTCGCAGTGACGGGACACACACACACCACCCTGCAAGTGTTCTCGGGTCTCCAGAGGAAGGGGTGGGGGGTTCTCGGTTGTCAGTAAGTGGCGCTGTCAGTATCGGCGATCTACGGGACAGCACGCGTCCCCGTGATAACAACTCGAACACGTCTATTATATATCTATAATATAAATGTTGTTGTTGTTGTTGTTGTTGCCGGTTGTAGATGAGACGCAGACAGTACGCCGTCATGTGATTTTGTAAATAAAGTACAGTATCTTGTTGTCTATTACCGCTGTGTTTATAATAAAACGGTGGAAGCCCGTTCGATCCTACACACCCCCTCCCTCCGGTTCAACCCCCTAGAACACTTGCAGGGTGGTGTGTGTGTGTCCCCGCCAGACCGCCATTGTTTGTGACAGCTAGAGCCGCCCATGGTGTTGGATCTCCACAACGTGTGTACAACCTCGCGGGACGGTTCCCCGCTCAATTCCAAACCAACACTGAGAGTCCCTCAAGGAGCTCGACCGTCTCTTGGATCTCACGACCAGCCAGCCCGCTGAGCAGCTGATATTCCTGTAAAAACAGGTATCCAGTTGTCAGCAGAATCCCGCCACCGAGTCCGAGCGAGCCAACAACGACAAGGGCAGTTAACAGTCGAGAAATCCTGAGCAATTTCAGGAGCACTGGCATCGCGAATAGCACGAACAGGACTACCCCAAACACTCTGAGCAGCATCGCGATCGCCCGGTCTAGGCTCGGCATGGTTAACTGACTCCTTGCGAGCACGAAAATCGCCACAGACAGTGAGAGCAATGTCACCCATACGAGTACAGCGAGGAGTCCAGCGTGACTCTGATGAACTTCGGAGGTTGCTGTGTCCACCCCCTCATCCTCATGTACCCACGGGTTTCGCATACATAGAGCACGCTTCGGAGATGTTAAAATATCAATTGTTTTTTCAGATCCGCCTGTGTCAGATGAATATAGTATCAGTATATGCTGTTGGTTAGTTACAAGTTATCCGCTCGTGATTGCTTGTAGTACGATCTCGTCTCGCGTTTCTTTATACAGCTATTTTGTCCGCTAATTCCCTGACTCCTACCCCCTATTTTTTGATGCCGGAGGTTGTTGAGGAAGCACAGTTTGCTGCTGTTCGCGTTTCCCGCGCTATATGGGTCTCTCATCTCTCTATAGGATTCCCTATATGGAATCCTATAGTAGCTTTGGTGTGCTGAGTAGGCTCCGATCAGGCTTTCAGAGACTGAGATCCATATCCGGAGACAACTTGCAACCCGATCTAACATCTAATGAATCCGAAAACATAACTAATGATAGTATATACTGTTGCTATATATGACCGGAGCCTTTCTTTTCACGACACAGGCGCAGCCAGTCACAGACACAACGTTCCAGTGGTGGGGTGAGACTCGAGTTGAGTCTACAGTCTCACCACGCCACTTGCGATCACATTCTCTCTCGGCGGTTTGGACTCACCCATCAGTAGAGGCGGCTCTTCGACTCCGTCTGTCTTCGGTGTATTCACACTCCGATCGCTGGACACACGGCTCGCACAGCGGTGCAACGGTCTGCACTCGGTCGCACTAATTCAATGACTACAACGGAGACACCGATCCAGCTGTTACACGTCGACGATCAACCGAGTTTTACCGAGATGGTCGCTGCACAGTTAGAGCATGAACGTGATCGGTTCACGGTGCAGACGGCAACAAATGCAACTGACGGCCACGACATCTTAGCCGACCACGAGATTGATTGTGTCATCTCCGATTATGAGATGCCTGGCCAGAACGGTATTGAGTTTCTCGAAACCGTTCGTACAGAGTACCCTGATCTCCCATTTATCCTGTACACCGGCAAAGGTTCTGAGGCCGTCGCGAGTGAGGCCATCTCTGCTGGTGTGACCGACTATCTTCAAAAGGGAAGTGGGAATGGACAGTATGCGGTTCTTGCGAATCGGATCGAGAATGCTGTCGATCGATATCAAGCCCAGCGTGTGATTGAAGAAAGTCGAGAGCGGCTCTCGTTGTTTATCGACCAGTCGTTACTCGGTGTTATTGAGTGGAACAAACAGCTTGAGTGTGTCAGTATGAACGATGCGGCGGTCGATATTCTCGGGTACTCTGCAGACGAGTTCGTTGGGAACTCGTGGAAAACGATTGTTCCCGACTCAGAACATGGTACTGTCAGCGATATCATCGCCTCACTGTCCGGGTCAAACGGGGCATCCCGTACCGTCATCGAGAATACGACACGCGATGGCGAGCGGATCATCTGTGAATGGCACAATCACGTAATTACTGATGCTGACGGCGAGATCGTGACGATCTTCTCGCAGCTTCAGGACGTTACAGAGCAGAAACAGCATGAGCGTGCGATCGAGAACGAGCGCGACAAATTCAAAGCGTTCTTCGAACAGTTACCCATCCCAGCAGTTCGGACCACTATCGAAGACGGGGATCCAATTGTCCACGGTCTCAATTCCGCGTTTGAAGAGACGTTCGGCTACGAAGAGACGGAACTCGAAGGCAGGAACCTCGATGCATACGTGGCTCCTGACTCGCTGTCACACTCTGCCGATCGGATCAACCAGCAATTCGTTGAGTCCGGCCATACGAGTGAACGTGTCCGTCGTCAGACGGCTGCTGGCATTCGTGAGTTCCAACTCAACGTCACGCATATTGACTCGACGACACTCCCTGAGGCGTACGCAACCTATCTCCCACTCGGTGACGACTCGCCAGTAAATACTGGCATTGGAGCGCACAATACGAAAATTAAAACACTACACGACGTCGCTGCTGCCATTCACGAGGCGTCTGATCCGGAGGCGGTGTACACGCTCCTTGTCGATGCTGCCGAGCGGATTCTCGCGTTTGACTTAGCACTTGCTGATACGATCGACGATGGAGAATTGGTTCCGGTCGCAATCACCGACCAGGTTGAGACGTATTATGAGACGATTCCGCTTGCTGCAGACGACGCACTTGCTGCTGAGATCGCCCGCACTGGCGAACCGGATATCACGGCTGACCTCACCGATCGCGACTGCTCGCCAGCCGATCCCACATATCGATCCGCACTTACCGTCCCAATTGCAGACCACGGCGTGTTCCAGGCTGTCGCGAGAGAACCAGATGCCTTCGATGAAACTGATCTGAATCTGGTATCGCTGCTCACCACGCATGCGGATTTAGCCCTTGAGCGTCTCGACCGCGAGCACGAACTTCGTGATCGAACCGCCGAACTTGAGCGACAGAACGAACGATTCGAAGAGTTCGCCGGTGTTGTCTCACATGATCTTCGGAGCCCACTGACGGTCGCGCAAGGACATTTAGAAGTCGCACAAGACGAGTGCGATTGTGACCGGTTAGACCGGATCGACGACGCACACATCCGGATTGACACGCTGATCACGAATCTGTTAACGTTAGCACGCGACGGCGACACCCTCTCTGACCGCCAGCCACTCGATCTTGCACAGGTTATCGACGCTAGCTGGGATCATGTTGATACGGCTGATGCAACCCTCCAGGTTGATGTTGACACTACAGTACACGCTGATCCGAGTCGGTTGCAGCAGCTCTTTGAGAACCTAATTCGGAACGCTGTTGAGCACGGTGGGGCTGACGTGACGGTTCGAGCTGGCACACACGCTGATGGATTTTATATCGAGGACGACGGTCCAGGGATCTCGGCAGACGACCGAAAGCAAGTCTTTGAGATTGGAAACTCACGGGTCACTGACGGGAGTGGGTTCGGTTTGAATATCGTCAAACAGATTGTCGAGACACACGGCTGGGAAATTGTACTAACTGACAGCGTATCTGGTGGGGCCCGATTCGAGATACACGGTGTTTCTGGGTGATAATCTTGATTGATCTGTCTGAGAAACTGGATTTATTATACTATAACTATATACTATTAGTATGTACAACGATTTGATTTCAGACGTTATCAAAGCTATCGCTCATAGCAAAGATATGGAGCCGGATGAGCTAGACATTGTTCTGCAGGATCATATCGATCCCGATGCTCTAGAAACTCTCGTAAAACACGACAAAGGCACATGGAGCCTCCAGTTTGCATTGCCAGAACAGACAGTGATGGTGGAATCTAATGGCCAGATCCTTGTTAATGGGCAGTTTGAGCAACGTTGGGGTTCTGATTGAACAAGATCGAACAACTCCAGTAGGGTTAACAGACTCTAGTCACTCGATTCTTTCGCCGCAAGGCAAACCGAATGAGCACCGGTTCGGCGGCACACAACTGACTCGATTCAGTTCTGCCGCTCTACAGGTGTCAGCGGGACACCTGCCTCACACGAGGCAACAGACACCACGTCTACCCGTTAAACAGCTGAAGGGGCCATCTCCCTTCTGAGTGCAATCTCGTCTTACAGTACAGGTTGATTTGGCAGCCGCAGCTGCTGTCAGCTACCAGCGACGAAAGTCGTGGAGTTGCGCCCTCGAAATGATGTGAGCTGTTTGTCTCTGGGGCCACTCTTGGTCGCTATTGAGCGGTGTCGCCCGTGACTGTTTGTGGGTGCCTCGATGGGGTGTCTCGGGAAGGAGTGCTCTCTTGGGCTCCCTGTGTGACAGCCAAGGGCCCACCAAGGGATAACCAAGGGGAGACCAAGAGCAAACCAAGGCCGACACCAAGGATCTGCCATCTCCTTGGCCAAGGCTTGGTGGGGGTACTCGGATGGTGTCGATCGCCGCAGCAGGAGTGGTCTCTGGACTGCCTGCCTCTCCAGCACTCGGTGGTGGCGCTATGGGGTGGCCGAGACGCTCATAGCTTCAGTCGTGAGCGACCGTTAGACTGCGTGGTCTCGGAACCGGTACAGGTCAACCTCGAGTGGTAGGTCATCAAAATCATCGTCAGTTCCGGCGACAAGCGTCGCATCACGGTCGTGGGCAAGTGCAACAGCGTACGCGTCCGCAAGTGAGATGCTCCCAGCGGCTTTCACTTCGGCTGCTCGTCGCCAGTCAGCCGCTTCGAGTGCGACTCCTTGTCGTTCAAGCGCACGGATATCGCGGTCCGCTTCTCGCAGCGAGGCGTCTGTCGGTCCGTCATCGACACCTTCGAATCGAGCAACAAGATAGTACACTTCACTCGCGTTCGTCTCCGTCAGGAACCCATCAGTACTGGCGGTGAATACCTCGTCAAGACGATCAGCGACGGCCTCGTGACCGGGTTCGTTGTACAGGAAGGCGATGATCGCTTCAGTATCGAAGACGTACCCCCCGCTCATTCGTCCTCAGACGGGCGTAGCCGGTCAGCTCGCTCCGTGTCCCTGCGTTTCTCTTCTTCCTTCATTTCATGCACCCGCTCGAGTACGGCACCGCGTTCGCGCTCTCCTGCGTGAATTCCATGTAGCTCATCCGGTGACGGCACCGGCTCGATAATGATGCGTCCCTGCTCTTCATAGACGAACACCTCTCCTGGCGTCTCGATCCCGAACTTCTCGCGTAGCCCTTTCGGGATCGTGGCCTGTCCCTTCTGGGACACGCGCACGACCCTTGGTTCTGTTGTACTACTTGCCATTAGTAGTACTTACAACTCGCTGTATTACTAAATGTATCGCAGCCATACAGATTGTGAGTGTCTCGGATCGGTCGGCGTCCCCATCCTCGGCGGGGGCCCCACAGGCTGGTCGGGGGTGTCCGGGGGCGCACTGCTCTCTTGGAGTGCCCGTGATCGCCACGCCGGGGGACGTCGAAGGGACGTCGGGCACACGTCGAGGCAACGTCGGGCGGGGGGTCGGCTGACGGGTCGATCGACGTCCCCGCGGCGTGGGACATTCCAACAGTTTGGGAACTCCTTCAACGAGTGTGTTCCGCTGGTTGAGTTGGCGCAGTTACAACGCGAACCATTCTCTCCACGATTCGCGATTTCAGTGGCGTCCAAGAGACAGTGCGTATCTCGGTCACAAAATGATCGTCTCTATCTCATCAAGCTCAGCAAAATCAGGATCGCCAGAATAGAGCACCTCACAGTCGTCGTGGACGACAGCCGTTGCGATGTGTATCGCATCCGCGTACGATAGTTCCCGTTCCCCTGGGTCGTAGTATTTGAAGCGAAGTTCCGCAGCGTACTCCGCGATCTCGTCGATCAGCGGCATACTGTCGATATATTGGAACTCTCGTATCGCGCGCACCGTTTCTTTCGCGGTGTCTTGATCCTCGACAACACGGACTCGATACGCGACCTCAGCGATGATCGTCGGCGCAATAAGACCCCCTTCTGCAGCCGTATTCGCTCGTTCGATGAGCGATTCAGCGCTGTCTGCGTTCTCGCCGCTAAAGACGAACTCGAGCCAGACCCACGAATCGAGAAAGATCACGTCTCGTCCTCATCAATATGTGAACTCCATGCCGCCTTCGATTCTCGCCGCATCTCCTCGATATCCACGTCGTATTCAGACAGTTTCTCTTTGACGCTCCGAAGCCGTTGTAGTGGTGGCTCCTTCGGTTGAACACGAATTGTTCCCCCTTCTTCGATAATGAACTCGATTTCCGTGCCTGCAGTCAGCCCTAACTCGTCTCGAATCCGTTTTGGGATGGTCACTTGCCCTTTGCTCGTGATCGTTGCGTTGTCTGAGACACCCATATCTTACTGCTGTATGAGTTCCTTACTATTCAATTCATGCCTTACTCTTTGCTGGAGTACAGCCCAATTGCTGTCTCGCTGCGTTGTTTCTCGAACGGCGTCCCACTGCCCGGCGGTGACGCTATCGGGTGGCCGGGGGTGGCCGGGGTAGCACTGCTCCCTTGGGCTCCCTGCTCTGCAGGTCCCCACCCACGTAGTGGTGACGTAGGGTGGACGTAGAGCGAACGTAGGCCTACCCGTAGGAGCCGGCACGCCCTACACGTAGGCTACGTCAGATCGTCCCAACTCGTTCGGCTCAACGTAGGGCTTGCTTTCAGCTCATAGGTGTGATCACGTTCGTTCACCCGCAAAATGGCACGCGATGACGACTCCATCTGACTACTGAGTCGACTACCGCTGCCAGATATCGTTACTTATACGTTCTAGATATGTCACCGACGGTATGGAGCTGTGTGCTCCTACTGGTAGTAGGTACTACCCCCCCTTTGCCTACTACCGCTCTCTGTGAAAATGACCTGCAGTGACCGCTAGTCGGTTCGCCGCGCGATGACGAGGCTTACTAACAGCGCAAGTACAGCAAGTCCCCCAGTAAAGCCAGGAGTACTATCATCAGTCTCACCGCCGCCGCCAGTATCTCCATCTGCATCGGCATCCGTGCCATCGCTGGCTTCCACGACCGATATCGTCGACGTTGTTGTATTCGTCTCACCGGCATCGTTCGTCACCACTAACTCGACCGTAACCTCTCCAGTCGTCTCGAATGTCGTCGTGGCTGTCTCGCCACTAAGCGACTCACCGTCGACGGTCCAGTCGTACGCAGTGATATCGCCGTACGTATCCGTTGAGGTACTCGCATCGAGCGTCACGTTCTCACCGGTCGTCAGTTCACTGGGTGCGTCAAACGACGCTGTCGGCTCGCTTACGGCACTCACAGCGAAGTATGAGAAGCCGGGCACCTCGCTTTCGAGGATGATCTCGTCGTCTGATTCCTCACTTACCGTCGTCGGTACTGGCTCCCACGTGCCGTCGGTGTAGCGATACGCCTGTAGATCCGCCACGTTCGCGTCTATGTCTTGCACGCGTTCGCGCGCAACGCGCTGTTCAACGATCGCCGACTCATCAGCGATCTCGTTAGGGACCGTCACTTCCGAGACGGTCGCCATCGCGCCGGGGACCGCACTCACGTTCTCGGGCGTCCGATTAAACGCAGTCGTGGTGACGCTCCCGTTGACGTCGGTACCCTCCCACGTGATCGCAACGATATTGGAGTCGTTGGTAAAGCGAACCTGTGAGAGTCCGAAGTCCTCGCTGGTGACGATTGTCTGTGACTCGGTGAGACTTCCCGGCGTCTCGACAGTGTCAGTGTCATCGCCACTTGTGCCGTTGCCATCGGTGTCGCCACCACTGGTGTCATCGCCAGCCGGCTGGTCATCGATCGCTCCGGGGTTCCCACCAGCGCCGCCCCCGCCACTTGGCGGCGGCGCGATTGGGGCTGTCTCGGCGGCTTCAACCTCAACGGTCACATTTTCTGAATCCTGTCCTGAGCGCACAGTAAGCGTCTCACTCCCGCTCATCGTATCGTCGGTCGCCCACGTAAGCGACGTGCTCGTCGTGTTCCCGATTGGGACGGTCACTGACCCACTGTCGACGACGGTCCCATTACTGTCGACGAGCTCGATGTCTTGTGTCGAGTCCACGGGGCCAGTATTGTCGACCTCAACGTCGATCGTGGCGTCACTGCCCGCCTCGATGCTCCCCGGTGCGTTCGTGACTGCCACTTCGAGCGACGGCGCGACGGTTTCTGCGTCGGCCTCAAGCATGACTTCTTGTGTGCCAGAGTCCCACGGCATCGTCGTCCCGCCGATGGACTCGTTTTCGAGACTGGTGATCGTCACCGGTGTCCCTCCAATCTGGAATTCAACCTCACCGCTGTCGGGTTCTTGGACCACAAGGGCGTCATCTTCAGCGGCTGGGCCCCCAAATGTTCCGTCAGCGTCTGTCCGCAGCGTATGCTGAACCTCACCGTCAGCCACCGCCTGGATCGTAACTGGACCCTCCAGCGATCCGTCCGTTACTGAGAGTTCACCGTAATAGACTCCCGGAATCGACGGCACGTCATCGTCTTGTGCTGTTGCCGGTTCAACTGGTGCCGCGCCGCCGACGGTCATGGCGGTTGTGGCCAGACACACAGCAACGACAACTGTGAGAACCCGTCTACCGTTCATTTGACAGTAGACAGATAGCCACAGCGGATAAGTACCACGATTTTATCTACCATCGGTATATATTTTGAGCGACATGTGTGAACGCTCCCAGTCATACAAATTTCGAATTTAAAATTGCGCTTTGACTGGGAAGCAATCGATTGCAGATCGATAGATAGCGCTGTACCCCACTGCAAACACTAGTCATGTCGCCACACTGGGTTTTATATAGGACCGCGATAAACCAGAGCAATATACCAATGGTAGACAGACTTGGTGTGGCGAATGGACCAGCAATTGCTGCGACAGATGGGGGCTGCCCATGAGTTTACGCGATCGGGTGAACCCCACGCAGCTACTGGCCGTATCGTTTGCCGTGATTATGCTCGTCTCGATGGGCGGGATGGCGTTCGTCGGCGGTGTCGGCGCCCAGACGGGTGGTACCGCTGATGGGCTGATTGTCGACGAAGAACCAGTCACGTCCGAGTTGGGTATCGCGTCAGGCGATGGTGATGTTCAACTCACAGGGGCCACAGATGACCTAGATGCGGAGAATGTCGACGTCGACGATGACGGTAGCATCACCGTTAACCCTAGCAACTCCGCTGGTGCTAACCAGTTCTCTGGGGTTACGGTCACCCCGAACCGGGTCGGCGTTGCTGATGGGAATCTGGCAACAGGCCTTAACGACGCCGTTGACGACGTTGTCGTTGAGGGTGATGCCGCACCCATCGTCGTGATCGAACTCGCTCCGCAGTCGAACTTCTCACAGACTAACGGCGTTGCGGGGACTCACGACTTCATCGTCATCGGTGAAGATAACGATCTGCCCGTTGATATCGACAGTACCACCGATGGTGATATCGCAGCCTACGCTGTTAACAACGACGACGTCACCGACAACAGCGAGGTAGCTACCAGCGGGAACTTCGGTGATACTATCGACGCGTTCGTCGGTACGAGCGAGTCCGATCTTCAGAACGAGAACGTTGACGACTTCCGCATCGGTGCCGGTACCTTCGGCGACGGTGACGTAGACGTCAACGCGCTCCAGATCAGCAGTGACGCTGCCGACGGTGAAACCGTTCACTCCGAACTGATTGCGCTCGATGACGGTACCACTGAGCGCTACTTCAGTTCGGTTACTGACGCTTCCGTGGCGGCGACTGACGGTGACACAATCACTGTCGCTGATGGGACGTACACCGATCTCGAAGACGACCCGGTTGCCCTCTCGAATAACGAACTGACCGTTTCAGGCGCTGGTGACGATACCAACCTGAACACGAATGTCGACGTGACCGGGAACAACGTCACCGTTGAAGCATTCGACATCAATGCTGAGGATGATGACACCAACGGTATCGTCGACGTTAGTGGCGAAAATACGACGCTTCAACAACTAACTGTCGATCAGGCGACAGCTGGCACTGGCATCGACATTGCGTCGGGTGCCGATAGCGCGGTCACGACTGTTGATAACGTCACGGTCAACGCCACTGACCTTGATACAGTCACTGCTGGTGACACCGGCCTCGCGCTCGATACGAACGCAGGCGAAGAAGTCATCGTTACGAGTTCGGCGTTCGTTGGTCACCAGACGCAGATTGCTGGCAACGACAACGTCGATGAAGGCGCGCTCCTGACTGCGAATAACTTCGCAGGCGCGGACGCACAGTCCGCTGTTGCCCGCAACACAGACGGTGACGTTGTTGGCAACGCTATCTACGGCTCGATTAACGACGCCGACGATGCTGCGCCCGCAGATGGCAGTATCGACGTCTCAGAGGGGACGTACAACCACGGCGCCGGGACTCCGGTGACGATCGAGACTGACAACGTCACTGTTACCGACACTGATGACGCCGCGACTGTCAACAACAATCTTGTCGTCGATAGTCGCTCTGGTGACGTTGTCGTCAATAACTTCGACGTCAACGTAGTGAGCACGACTGGCGATGCTACTCTCGATTCGCTCAGCTTCAATGGAACTGCCGCTGACTCCTTCGATACTACCAGCGGATCTGTTACCAACGCTACGTTCACGAACACCGACACTGGCACGGGTAACTACGACGTAACCGCCGGCAATACGGTTGACGTCGATGGCGCAGTTGGTGGCGCATTCACCCTTGACGGTGCGAGTGCGGTGAGTGTCTCCGGTGCCGACGGTGCCAACTTCGCGCTTGACAGCGCGGGTGATGTGACTGTCACTCAGACGCTGTCTGATGGTCTCGTTGACATCGGATCTGGCGCATCGACGCCGGCCGACGTGACTATCACTGACGGTGAAGCGAGTAACTACGACATTGCGGACGTGTCCGGTGATGTTGATGTTACTGGCGTGACGGTCACCGCTGGTGGTATTTCTGTCCCGAACACTGCACAGAACGTCAGCGTTGCTGACGCTAACATTACACTCGATGCTGATGGAGACACCGGCGTCGACATCACTGCGACCGGCGAGGCCGACGAAGTCATCTCCGTAACGAACACCTCGGTCGACGGGGATACCACAACCGGGACTGGCATCGAGGTTACTGATGTCAACTCCGGCGTGACTGCAGAGTACACTATCGAGAACAACACGCTCACGAACTTCGGTGACAGTGAGGATGCCGATATCGGTATCGGCGTGAATATCGCCGAACAGGACTCGACAGGTCGTGAAGCCGTTATCTCGATCTCCGGCAACGTGATTGCTGGTGGAAGCGAGTTCATCGGGATCCAGGCCGACCTCTCTGCTGCCGAAGACGTCGCGATGGTCGACAACGAAATTGTCGGCGCTGACGTGAGCGGTGGCGCAGACAGTGTCGGGATCAAGTTCATCGAGGCGCCTGACTTCGGCGGTGGCTTCCTCGGTGGTGGTGACGGTGCAGCCTTCAGCGGCAACACCATCACTGGCCACGCCCGGCTCATTGAAGACCGCTCGAGCGGCGACGAGCCGCCGATTCGGTCCGATGGCTACACGAAGATCATCAACGACCTCGACAACGACTTCGGTACGCTCGTTATCGGACCCAACGGCGACTATGAGGCTACGTACGGTGACGACCTCGACATTAACGACAACAATGGTGAGGTCGTTTACCTGCCTGGCAGTATCAGTGAGGCGACGAACCTCGTTGGCGCGAACCCCAATGTGGATTCGGCTGACCTCCAGGCCTACGAGACTGACGTCACGGTCTCGAGTGCGATCAACTCGACACCGGACACCTACGACGACGATCCGGTCGTCTTCCCGAACGCTGATGACATCACTGTGAGCGGTGAAACCGAGGCCGTCACTGCTGAGACGACCTTCGAAATCACTGGCGGTGATCAGCGGAACAACCACAATATCCGCTCGCTAATCATCGAGAGCGACGGTGACGCAATCACTGTCAGCACGACGAAGGCACAGAGCCAGTTCACGAACCTCGATGTGAACGCCACTGATGGCAGTGGTCTTATCGTCAACGCCGACGACACCGACGTGAACGTCATCACCGTCCAAGATGTTGACTTCGAAGTCGACGAGAACGGTGTCGTTCTGTCCGGTGGTACCGGAAGCGCATCCGCACCCGCGTCTGACGACCGTGACGGCTTCACGCTTGACGGCGTCATGATCGACGGATCGGGTATCGGTGACGGCTACACCGGTCTTGATCTCACCGATGTCGAGAAGCCCGGTAAAGATGGTATCGAGGGCTTGACTATCAACGGCCTCACTGTCTCCAACTTCACCACGCAGGTGGCCGTTGGTGATCAGTTGCCCGACGAGGTTGACGGCAAAGCATTCGAGGACGGTACCCCCATCGACGTCGACGGTGTTCACATCGATAACACTGAGTTCTCGCACGCGGTCCTTGTCGAGCAGAGTAATGGGGACCTGCGGAGCGATGACCTGTACGGCTCGGTAGACACTGCTGATGACGCGGCTACTGGCGGCGACGTCATCAACATCACGAACGCCGGTACTGGTGACTACGATCACAGCGCCCCGGTCACCATCGACACAAACGATGTTACCGTTTCAGGCGCTGATACTGTCGATGTCGAGATTCGTAACCCGATCAATGTCGGCGGCACGGGTGAGGTGACCCTTGAGACGCTGGCCGTTGTCGCCTCCGACAGTGTTGACGTGCTGAACACTGCGGACGGCGGTACGGACACGGCTGTCATTGGCACCGACGCTGCTACGGACCTCACGGTCCGTGACGTGGTTGTGTCGACGACCCTTGATCCGGATGATGACAACGAGATGCCGGTCGGTATCGGTGCAAGCGACACTGCATCGTCGCTCACCATCGAGAAGACCCGCGTGGGTCAGGTAACTGGCGATAGTACAACTGGTACTGCCGTCGTCGCACAGAGTGGCGTTGATCTCAAGATCAGCGACAGCGTGCTTCGTAGCGGTGCGACGGTCATCGACACGACCACCAGCCCTGACAATACGCTCGTCTCCGAGGCATACGGCGTCCTCGCTGCTACGGAGACCAGCCCGAACATTACTGATACCGTGATCGAAGGGTTCGACGAAGACGGTATCAACACTGACGCCGATTCGCTCACCCTGACGGGTGGCGAAGTCACTGATAACAACCAGCTTGACGACCCGGACGACGCCAACAATGGTGTCGGTGGGGTCGTGGCCGACGTCACGTCTGACGACCAGTACGAGATCGATGGCACGACCATCGAGAACAACGCTGGGCCCGGGGTCCAGCTGAAGGGTGTCGACCTCACGATGGTGGGTGCGACAGTCTCGCATAACGCTGGCGACGGTGTCAGCGTTGACGGCGACGAGGTCACCATCAGCGACGACACGACGATCGAAGCTAATGACAATACGGGTGCTGACCTGACGGTCGCAAACGCGACGGTTGTCGACAGCACCGTTAGCGCGAACGCGAATGGGCTTGCTGTCGACGCTGGCAACGATGTCTCCGTCGACAACAACACGGTCGCGAGCCACGACGGCAACGCCGTTGATGTGGCGGCGACGACCGCGTCGGTGACAAACAACACGGTCACCGACAACGGGCTTGGGGTCACCCTCGGTCTCAGTGACGGTGCGAACTCCACGGTCACACTCAACGAGATCGAGAACAACGGTGTTGGCCTTGAGGTCGTGTCCGGCGCAGATGGCCTGACGGTCACCGGCAACGACATCGAGAGCACCGACACGGACATCGTGCTTAACGATGGCACGGCAGAGCTCGATGCTACGCTGAACTACTTCGGCGACAACGGTCCCGAAGCAGCCAGCGCGGCTGGACTCGACGAGGGTGACGGAACGATCGTCTACGATCCGTTCCTCAGTGAGTCGCAGGTCGACGACGTCAGCTCGGCTGCTGACCTCCAAGACACGACCTCCTTCGGGCACGACGTTGTGGTGCCGGAGGCACCTGACGGCGAGACGGTCTTCGTGAGTGTTGGCTTCCCGGCGGAGCCGGCAACGGACAGCAATGATCCGAATGCCGTGCCGGAAGTCCAAGACTACTTCAACACGAGTCAGGCCGGTCAGATCTACGCGTGGGACGGTGACAGCTTCGTCCCCGCTGCTCCTGGCGACGAGATTGACGCGTTCGACGCGTTCGTCGTCGAGAACGACGATAGCGGTGAGCGCGTTGCGACGATCGAATACCAGAACGACCGCAACGTGGCTGACAGTATTGACAACGAGTACCAGTTCGAGAAGGGACTGAACTTCGTCGCGCCGCAGCAGGCTGGCACGGTCAACCAGGCGCTGTTCCCCGGTGGCCCGACGGACTCCGTCACCCAGCCGTTCCCGGCTGGCGAGAACCTGTACGGTGACTTCGACGCCACGCAGGTTCGTGACGGCTTCACGAGCCCCGACAGCGCGCAGGCCTTCGGGAACTTCCGCTCCGGTGTCGGTGACGCCACCGTGCACCCGCACGCGGGGTACTTCGTGACGGTCAACGAGAACTCCAACGTGAACCTCTCGGTGACCGAGCGGATTCCGGTGGCGTCCGGACCGACAGAACAGACTGAGCCCGCCGCCGACAACGTCGCCGACCGGACGGACGCGACGTCCGGCACGGTGACGAACATCGACACGGGCGCAAGTTACACCAGCCTCAGTGAGGCTGTCCAGGAGGTCGACGACAGCCAGACGCTGGAGTTCGGTGCCGGTGTCTTCGCGAGTGACACCGACGAGATCCTCGTCGACAACGAAGACGTGACGCTTCGTGGCGCCGCGACGTCGGCGACGGTCATTGACGCGAACGTCACGATTGCGGCCGACAACGTGCGTGTGTCTGACCTGACGGTGGTCGGCACGCTCGACTCGACGGCTGCCGGCACGATCGTCGAGGAGACGAACGTTGTGGCCAACAGTCCGGGTGACGTCACCCTCAACGGTGACAACGCCCGCCTGAGCAGTGTGGACGTCGAGAAGAACATCAACGTCAACGGGAACAACGCGGACATCAGCGAGAGCAGTGCTGGTGAGCAGCTGACCGTTGATGCTAGTACTTCCGGTGTCTCGGTGAGCAACACGCAGGCTGGAAGCTTCGACATTCCGGCTGAGGCTAACGCAGGCGGACTCAGTACGAACACGGTTGTAGTGGACACCGCTGCTGACCTCCGTGATGCTGCAACGGATGAGTACAGTCAGCCCGTCGGCTCACAGACGACAATTGTCGTGAGCGACGATGTCGAACTCACGGACACTCAAGTTGACGTCGAGGTTAACGGCGTCACTATCGAAGGCGCACAGGACGACACGCTCGTGAGTCTTACCGGTGACACCACCACCCAGAAGGTCTTCGAGATTGGAGCCGACGACGTGACGCTCCAAGACCTTGCCGTTGAACGGACTGGTGGGCAGGTGCTCACAAACGGGCCAGCCGGAACGCAAGCTGTCGTCATCCGCGACGCCTCTGGTGTGACGATCGACAATGTCGACATCACGGCTGATGGCGATGTTGCGAGCGGGATTGCGGTCCTCGATGGTGGGCCTGAGAACACTGACGCTGGTGCTGCGACAGACATCACCATCGTCGACTCCAGTGTGGGAGCTGCGACCGCCGAGGGGACTGGCCCCGTAACCGGTATCAATGTGGCTGCGGCCTACGCTGGTGAGGTCGATGCCGTGACGGTAGAAGACAACGGCATTGAGGCCGGTTCGAATGGCCTCATCGTCTCCACGACGAGTGTTGGTCTCGGTGCGTCTGAGCCCGGTACGTTCGGTGCTGAGGGCGTCACCGTGACTGATAACAACTTCGTTGGCACGTTCAGTGATGCTGCTGTCACTGAACTCGCTGCGGCTAACGACGATGCGGTCGACGTGCTCGACTTCAGTGCGGTGTTCGAGGACAACAGCTTCGACCAGGCGGCAGCTGCCGTCGCTGACGGTGGCGACGACGTGCGGACCGAGACAAAGACAGTGACGAACGCGCTGGGTAATGAGGTTGAGATTGAATCCGGCGCAATCGTCTCCAGCGTTCAGGCTGCCGAGGATATCGCACAGGACGGTGACACCGTTGTTGTGGCTGGTGGCACCTACGCGGAATCCGTGACGGTCGATACGGCAAACCTGACGATTGCAGGTGCAGGTGCTGACGCGACGACGATTGACTCTACCTCTGGTGCGACGATCGAAATTAGCGGTGCCGATGGTGTGAGTATTAGTGGTCTTGAGCTAGACGGTAGTGGTAGCAGCAACAGCGGTGCTCAAGGAATCAGTATCCAGAACGGTGGCTCCGCAACCGTTACTAACACGGACATTACCAACGCGTTTGGGGGTATTCAGACCCTCTCCGACGAAAGTAGTGTGACCGTCGATGATGTTGAAGTGACCAACAGTGTCTTTGGTGTTGGACTTCAGAGTAGTTCATCAGACGTTGTGCGTAACAGCACCTTCGATGTCTCGACACAGGGAATCGGTATGTCTGGTGATGCTGCTAATGTAGAGATCACCGGTAACGAGATCGATGTTGAGGAGTCGGAGAGTACTACGTTCGACCAAGAACGTGGGATTGACTTCGCTGCAGATAGTGAAAATGTCACCATCGAGAACAACGTCATCAGCAGCACTGACACCGGTATCATCAGTAATACGGGTCTGGATAATGTGACCATCAGCGGAAACGACATCGCTGGAGACCTGACTCATATCGATGACAGTGCCGAGGCGCTTGATCTCGAGGCCATTCTGGGTGGCAACACCTTCGACCCTGCTGGCGTGGTCGATGGTACCCAGATTGTGCCTGAAGAGTAGGTAATCTACCTACTTTCGACCGCTCGCTAACTGACTGCTTTCTTCATTCTTTCCGACCGACAAGCAGTAGCCACAGGTCTCATTCGAGCAAACTGAGCCTTGCGCCGTCGTAGGTTTGCTCCAGTCGTTCTGCCCAGTAATTGGGGACTCTTCTCCAAGACGCTCGACAGAGCACGATCGCAATATGCGTCAATGTACCTCGCGTCCAGGTCGAGACGACTCATCTCGGTGCCGAACCATCTGCGGAACTGCTGAAGCATCACGTGATGTGTCTCACTGATCTCGAACAACTCGCTGGTAGTCCCGCGCAGGAGCGAGTATCACGATGCGAGTAGCTCGACCGATCGCATGCATGCGACGCGTACGACTACGGTGCCTGCCCCGGTCAAACACACAGTTGGCATGTGGTTTTAAGCCGTCCCGGACGGAAGCGAAAAGCACAGCTAGGAGGTCAAAAGAACGACACAGGGAAACCCCGTGCCGACCGCCCAGCAGTATCCATCTGGACGGTCGGGAGCAGGCAACTTCAATATTACCCCTGTGAGTGGCATCACTGGCAGTTGCTTGCGCTGGCACGCAGTGCCCACGGTGGACCCGAGCTGTATCTACGATGTCCACCACACCGAATACACGACCCACGATCGACGCACAGTACGCACTCACGATCTGGATGGAGAGCCTGACCAATGCGTGAGGCAAGCACAGCCACGGCGGAGACCACAGCCGCACTGGAGACGTTCATCGAGACGGCTACCGACGCGCTCGCGTCGCTCGGCGCTAACGAGACGACCCTCTCGGAGGTTGAAGCCGCCGGCGACGATCTCGTCAAGACGGTCACGACCCAGCAAGACCGACTCGAGGAACTCGAAACCCGTGTCGACACACTCGAGTCCGAACTCAAAACGGAGCGAGAGACTCGTGCTAAAGAGGCGGCCGAAGATCGCAAGCGACTCTCCGACCTCGAAGCCTGCGTCGACGATGACACAGAGACCGCAGATTCCCAACCGGATGTAGAGACCCCATCTGACGCCTCGACACTCGGGGTGGAACCCCCACAAACTCCACTCGAAGACGTTATGCGAGTGCCGGAACATCTCGTCGAAGAGAGTCTCACTGCCAACCAGCAGCGGGCGCGGTTCATCGCGAAAGATGCCCACGAGTACACTCAACAGGTGCCAGCAGGGCGCGCAATCAAGTCCTCGGCCCTTCGCCGAGTGCTCGCAGCGGGCGAAGACGCAACGATCTACACCGAAACGGTGAGTCGAGTGATCGACTTCCTCGACGAGCTCGGCCAAGAGGCTGTCAAGATACGTGAGTCCCAACAGGGAGAACGTGTCGTCGTCTTCACGGACGCGTTTGTGAAACGCGTGGTCGCGTATCAGAATCATCGCCAGCGTAACACCGTTGTTACCGAGGGAGGGGTAACCGGGTAGGCGGTAGTGTTACTGACTCACGTCACACCGAGCTGACCACGACGGACACCAGCACGATCCCGGTACCGTCGTTGTTTATCCTAGTAACAACTGAAGGCAACTCTCTGTTTGATTCAGAAGTAGTAGTCTTGTTAAAACACTGATCGAGAAAGACGCAGCGACTTGTCGGTAACAACGGTGTTACTCAGTTGGGAGCGTTGGTGCCGCTCTCATGACTCGCCCGACGCTCCGTGTTGGTGACAGCGCGGCTCGGTAGGAGTGTAGTAGGTCCGACTTGGTGGCGACAGCGATCACGGCTGCTCGATCGGCGTGTCCGCAATGGACAGGCGCGGTACCCGTCTGTATGTCGCTACATACCAATGGAATATACCGATGTTATAAGGCCCTTGGCAGGAAACCCCTCAGTAAGGTAGATGAGTGAAGCTGCCACACGGCGTCTGCGCGCGCCCTGCCATCACGCAGCCTCGCTCAGCAATTCCGGCCACGACACCAACCAATGATCAAACAACCTGCCACAGTCGTTCTGACAACGGTACTCCTCGTTGTCGGACTCACGATTGCACCGTTCGCTGCACTTGGACCTGCCGCTAGCACCGCTGCTGCACAAAGCGATTTCACCCCCGATAATAACGCGACATCTGTCGTGAATCCAGACGGTAGTATTGAGGGTGACCTTGTGGTTGATGTTGGGACTTCATTTGATGACGTGTATGTCGGTGACAGCGGCTCAGTACTGCTTGATGGTGAAGAGCCAGGAACAGAACTGAATATTACGGCACAGGCCGATGAATCTCAGGGTCTCGTTCGTTTTCTCGTAGCTGGCGAAGTTGCCACGATCACACGGACTGAGACGGCTGACGGGTTCGTAAACGACACTGATCGGACGCTTACCGAGGGGTACCCGTCAGCAGAGCAGAACCCGATTCAGGTCGATCTAGAAGTCGATCCCGAAATCCTGGATACCACGCTCCGGACCGATATCGCTGTTGACGACCAGCTTGACAACGAGTCGTTCACCGTCTCTCCTACTGTCGAGGAAATCGGGAATGACGCAACCGAGAATCTCGGCGTCGATCTGACCATCGAAGACAGCACTGGCACGGAAGTCTACAGCCCGTCACAAACACCCAGCGAGATCGCGGGTGAGGAAATCAGCGTACCGTTCGATGCTGTTGGCCCCCTCGAAGCGGGCACCTACAACGCGACGGTCACCGCGACAGCTGACAACGCGGAGACGGTCACCGCGTCGGATTCATTCACCGTCCAAGAGGTCGGTGAGCTTGCTGTCAGCATCAACGAGTCGAGCACGCTCGATGTGCGCGAAAACGAGACCATCAGTGTCGATGCCGACATCGAGAATACGGGCGATGTCCCCCTCACGCAGAACATTACTGCCAGCGTCAACGGCTCGGAACAGGCGACCACGACCGACGTGTCGGTTGGTGCCGGGGAGACAGTGACGAAGACACTCACTTTCACGGGTGAGACCGCCTTCGACGGCCAGAACGTCACCGTCAGCAGCGCGGATACAGCTGCTGAAGCACAGCTCACTGTCAGAAAAGTTGGCGAACTCGTCATCTCGACGCTTGACGCGCCCGCGAGCGCGAACCAGAGTGACACGATCGCAGTCAACGCGACGATCGAAAATACCGGCGATGTAGAGCTCACCCAAGACGTCACGTTCCTGGTCGATGAGACGATAGAAGCCACGGAGCAAGACGTCACTCTGAGTGGCGGCGAACAGCGGACATTCGAGTTCA
The DNA here is from genome assembly GCF_002252755.1 of Halorubrum sp. Hd13. Lineage (GTDB taxonomy): Archaea > Halobacteriota > Halobacteria > Halobacteriales > Haloferacaceae > Halorubrum. Next base: position 31,070 of record NZ_NHOY01000021.1, read on the forward strand.
CGTACGATATCGCGGCAGATCGCCAGTCCGACATCCCGGTGAACGTCACGACAGCAAACGATTCAGCGACGCAAACGGTTGCGCTCAACGGGCTCGGTGATCTGACGGTCGACATCAATGAGACGAACAGCGATCTTGCGGTCACCGATGAGGAGAACGTCGTGGTCAACGCGACCCTCAACAACACCGGTGAGATCGATCTGACAAAGGAAATTACAGCCAGCGTCAATGGTACTGACCAGACGAGCCAGCAGGTCAATCTCGAAGCGGGAACGACAGACACGATTGAGCTCACGTTCCCGGCTGAGGAATCCTTCGACCACCAGAATGTCAATGTCAGCAGCGGCGACGACAGTGACAGTGCGCTGCTTATGGTCGATAAGGTCGGTGAACTGAACGTCTCGCTGAACGAGACGAGTGATCTGGAGGTGCGGGAAGATGAGAATATCACCGCCGTTGTTGATGTCAAAAACACTGGTGACATCGAATTCACACAGAACATTACAGCCGACATCAACGGCACGCAGGTGAAAGTTAAGGAGAACGTCACTGTGCCTGGCCGGACGACGACCACCACAACGTTCGACATCCCGGTTGACCTCACTGACGATGGAGAAACGCTCACCGTCAGCAGTAATGACACGAGCGATCCGGCTCAACTCACGGTGCTAGAGGTCGGTGAACTCGGCGCCACCATCAACGAGACGGCAAGTAGTCTCGACGTCAACGACGAACAGAACGTCTCGGTCAACGTGACGCTTGAGAACACGGGCGAGGCAACGCTCAACCAGACCATCGCGGCAAGCGTCAACGGTACTAATCAGACGACCGCCGACGTGAGCGTCGAGAGGGGCACCGATGCAGTCACGCTTGAGTTCCCGGCTGAGAAGGCCTTTGACGGCCAGGACGTCACGGTCCGGAGCGACGACACCAACGATACGGCGGCGCTGAGTGTCGCCGAAGTGGGAGAACTCACCGTCAACGATCTCCAGACACCGGCTGGCGTGAACCAGAGTGAAACGGTCAACATCAACGCCACGATCACCAACACTGGGGAGACAGAGCTCTCCCAGAACGTGACGCTGACCGTTGATGGCGAGGTCGTCGAGCCTAACGAGACTGTGACGGTCGCAAATGACAGTAGTCTGACCCAGAACTTCACCTACACAGTCCCAGACACCCAACAGACGAACCTGTCAGTCGCAGTCAGTACGACCGATGATACGGCCAGCGAAGAGGTGCCACTCATCGGGCTTGGTGACCTCACAGTCGAAATTAACGAGACAGCAAGTTCCCTGGATGTCACCGACGAGGAGCATGTCTCTGTCAATGTGAGTCTTACCAACACCGGTGAGATCGACCTCACGCAAAACATCACAGCGGCGGTCAACGGTGAGCAACAGGCGATCCACGAGGACGTCACGGTCGCGGCTGGCGACACGACACAGGCAACGCTCACGTTCGATGCTCACAAGGCCTTTGACGGTCAGAGCGTAACGGTCAGCAGCAACGACGACAGCGACCACGCACCACTCAGCGTTGCTGAGGTGGGTGAGTTCGACGTCAGTATTAGTGAAACGAGCCATCTTGGTGTCACTGACGAGGAGAACGTCGTGGTCAACGTTGATGTCACCAACACCGGTGAGACCGAGCTCACGCAAAACATCACAGC
>NZ_NHOY01000013.1 GCF_002252755.1 Halorubrum sp. Hd13
TCCTCGAACGCCTCCGCGAGGCGGGGATAGACGAGAGCACCTACACGGTCATCGTCGCAGCCGAGACGGTCATCTCCCGGCGGTTCGAGGCGCTCGAGGAGGAGTACGGGCGGGAATCCGAGCGCGGGGGCGACCGGATCTCCCGGGAGGAGCTACAGGCGAAGGCGGACGACCTCGCGTCCGGTGTCGGCACGTACGTGTTGATGACCGTCATCTCGGCGGTGATCGCGACAGCCGGCCTCCTGCTCGACTCGCCGGCGACGGTCGTGGGGTCGATGGTTATCGCTCCCCTGATCGGTCCCGCGATGTCGGCCGCGATCGGCACCGTCGTCGACGACGAGGACATGTTCAGGCGCGGCGTGCGGATGCAGGTGCTCGGGGTCGTCGTCGCGGTCGCGGCCGCGACGCTGTTCGCGTTCGTCCTGCGGACCTTCGCCTTAGTGCCGCCCGGGCTCAACCCGCTCGAACTCGCCGAGGTGTCGGAGCGGCTCGCCCCGAACGTCCTGGTGCTCGTCGTGGCGATCGGCGCCGGGATCGCCGGGATCGTCTCGCTGATGACGGGCGTCTCCGCGACGCTGGTCGGCGTGATGATCGCGGTAGCGCTCATCCCGCCGGCGGCCGCCGTCGGCATCGGGATCGCGTTTCGGATCCCCCGGCTCGTGGTCGGCGCGGGCGTGATCGTCGCGGTGAACGTCCTCTCGATCAACCTCTCCGCGCTGGTGATGCTGTGGTACGAGGGGTATCGGCCGCAGCGGTGGTTCCGCGAGGACGACGCGCGCGCCGCCTTCGTGAAGCGCGCCGCGATCCTCGTCGCCGCTATCGCGGTGCTGTCGGTGTTCCTCGGCGGCGTCACCTACGATTCGTACGTCGCCTCCACGACCGAGTCGGACATCCGAACCGCCGCGAGCGACGAGTTGGCCGCGATGGACGCCGGGATGGAGCTGATCGAACTCGAGGTCGAGCGGGGCGGGAGCGTCCCGCCGCTCGACACCGAGCGCGTGGTGGTCACGGTCGGGGCGCCGCCGGGCGTCGGCGTCGGGGGTATCGCCGAGGCGCTCGACCGCCGGATCGAGGCGACGATCGGCGAGGACGTCCGGGTGGAGGTGCGGCTCGTGACGATCGAGCGCGCCTGACGCCGCGGCGCGCGGCGCGCGTTCCGGACGTTCGGGCGTGCCCGTCGCGCGTTCGTGCAGAAATGCGGGGATATCAGTGGCGAAACGTGACGTTCGACGGTTCTGACGGCCACTGGCGGAAGAGGAAGTACTTTTTAACAGCGCCGCAGACGGTAGGGACAGTGACCGATTCGAAACGGCCCGACGACGATTCGATGCGCGAGGTCGTCGAGCGCTCCCGGAGCGGGGCGCCGGCGGTCGGCGAGGCGGTCCGGGACCGCTTCTCGTCGGACGAGGTGTTCCAGCGGATCGTCGCCGCCGCGGACGAGGAGGTGACCTCGGGCGGGCGCGAGCTGTTCTTCAGCGGCGTCGCCGCGGGGCTGGCGATCACGATCACGTTCATGCTGTACGTCTCGCTGACCGCCGCCACCGACGGCCACCCGATACTGAGCGTCCTCCTCTATCCGCTCGGCTTCGTCTACATCATCATCGGCGGCTACCAGCTGTACACCGAGAACACGCTGCCGCCGGTGGCGCTGACGCTGGAACGGCTCGCCAGCCTGCCGACGCTGCTGCGTCACTGGGGGATCGTCCTCGCCGGGAACTTCACCGGGGGCGCGTTCGGCGCGGTCGTGCTCTCGTACGGCGGCGTCTTCTCCGAGGAGGGCGCCGTCGAGTCCGCGATCTACATCTCTACCGGCGGGCTCGACGTCGGCTTCTGGCCGCTCTTCTTCAAGGCCGCGATGGCCGGCCTCATCGTCGCCGGCGTCGTCTGGGTCGGCTTCGCCTCCACCAACTCCGTCACCCGACTGCTCGTCGTCTACCTCGCGTTCCTCGCGATCCCGCTCGGGAACCTCTACCACGTCGTCGTCTCGTTCACCGAGGTGCTGTACCTGCTGTTCGCACAGCAGCTCGGGCTGTACACCGGCGGCATCACTCTTGTCGGCGGGCTCGGCGGCTTCGTCCTCCCGGTGCTGCTCGGGAACACGATCGGCGGGGTGGTGCTCGTCACACTCGTGAACTACTTCCAGACCAGCGAGGAGCGGTTAGAGGAGGCGCGCTTCGAGGGGATGACCCGCCGGCTGACGGTGCCCGAGTGGGTGCTCGGTCGGGCCGCGGGGCGCTCGTACGTCCCCATCCTGGACGCCACGGAGGCCACGCTGTTCGCCAACGAGGGGTACCGGATCATGGTGCCGATCACGAACCCGCGGACCGACGGCCCCATGATCGAACTGGCGAGCCGGCTCGCCAGCGACCACGAGGACGGGCTCGTCCACATCGTCCACGTCGTCCAGGCGCCGGAGCGGATGTCGCTGTCGGCCGGCGCGGGCCGGATCGCCGACGTCTCGGAGGAGGGAATGGCCGGGCTCCGCGACACCGCCGAGGGGTACGACGTCGACGTCTCGACGTCGACCGTCGTCTCGCACCGGTCGTTCGAGGAGGTGTTCAACATGGCCCGCCGGACCCGCCCGGAGGCCGTGCTGATGGGCTGGGGCGAGGACCAGCTGTGGAGCGCCGCCCGCGCGGAGCGCCCGATCGACGAGCTCACCAACCAGCTCCCCTGCGACTTCCTCATCCTGAGCGAGAGCGACCTCGACACCTCGCGGGTCCTCCTCCCCACCTCCGGGGGGCCGGACTCCGGGCTCGGCGCGGAGGTCGCGAGCGTGCTCTCGCGGACCGCCGGCGCCGAGGTGTCGCTGCTACACGTCGTCGACGGCCCGGAGGACCGCGCCGCTGGCGAGGGGTTCCTCACCAACTGGGCGGCGGAAAACGACCTCGCGGGCGCGAACAAGATCGTCGACGACGGCGGCGACGTCGAGGGCGCCATCGCGCGCGAGGCAGAGAACACCACCCTCGTCATCATCGGCGCGACCGAGAAGGGGCTCCTCTCCAGGCTCGTCTCGGACTCGCTGCACCTGGACGTGATCCACGACGTCGACTGCTCGGTGCTGCTCGCCGAGCGCCCCAGCAGCCGCTCGATCCGCGATCGGCTGTTCGGATCGGGACGGCGGGTCACCGGGCCGCCCGACGGCGGCGTCGAGCGCGACGACGGCGCGTCGCGGGGCGCCGAGCTCTCCGGCCCGGACGATTCCGGCCCCGCACCGCTCGCGGCCGTCGGCTCTGACGACGGTGGAGACGCCGCCGACGAGGGGGCCACAGAGCAGCGCCCCGACGACGAGCCGAGCGAGTCGACGGTGATCACCGACCACGTCGGTCCGGACGACGAGGAGGCGGGCGGCGACGGGAGCGACGGGGCCCCGCCGGAGCCCTCGGTCGTCACCGACCACGACGACTCGGACGACGAGGAGGCGGACGGGGAGAAAGCGGACGGCCGCAGAGACGCGACGGACGACGCGGCGTGATCGATCGCGGCGCGGGGCGACGCGCCCGATAGCGCAAACGGCTCTTTGTCTCACCGGCGACTTATTGTTGGTTCCCGGCGACGGCTCGCACATGGACCGAAGACTGATGACCGCGGCCGGGCTCGTGCTGCTCGTCGCGCTGGCGGGCTGCGCGGGACTCCCCGGCTCGACGGGAGACGCGGGGACCGCCGCGAACGCGGCCCCGGGGGAGGAACCGGCGCTCGACAGGAGCATCGAAGTGACGGCGGACGGCGAGGCCACGGCCGAGCCGGACCGCGCCACGATCCGCGTGGCGGTGACCGCGACGGGCGACGACTCGGCGGCGGTCCGCGACGAGCTCTCCGCCGCGGACGAGTCGCTCCGGGCGGCGCTGACCGACTGGGGGCTCACCGAGGACGACATCCGGACCGAGCGCTACGACGTGCGCGAGTCCTACGAGACGCGGGACAATCCGGACCGGACGACGTATCAGGGCGTCCACAGCTACGCGCTGACGATCGACGACGTGGACGCGGTCGGGGAAGTCATCGACGTCGCGATCGACGGGGGCGCCGACGAGGTGGAGCGCATCGAGTTCGGGCTGAGCGAGGAGCGCGAGCGCGAGGTGCGCGCGCAGGCGATCGAGAACGCGATGGCGAACGCCGACGGCGACGCGGCCGTGCTCGCGAACTCCAGCGGGCTCGAGGTCACCGGCGCGTACCGCGTCTCGACCGCGGACGCCGGAGTGACGCCGTACCGGGTCGCCGAGTCCGCGATGGCCGGGGGCGGCGACGGCGGCGACGCCGCGACCGGGGTCGAGACCGGCGACGTGAGCGTCCGCGTCAGCGTCAACGTCGTCTACGGCGCGGAGCAGGCCTAGACGACCGAGCCGGCGCACCGGTTCTCACGGCGCGCCCCGGATCCGCCGGGCGTCGAAACGGGAACCGGCTTTTAGCGGCAGAAACGTCCGGTACGTGCTTGTATCGCCGTATTTAAACCGCGGATACTCTACTGAGAGTCGTCCGACAGATACATACGGAAGTGATCGGATCGTAAAACTATGCCGGACGATTACAACACAGAGAGCATCGATCGACGTAAAATTCTTAAAGGAGCCGCTGCCGCCGGTCTCGTCGGCATCGCGGGCTGTTCGGGAGACGGCGGCGACGGGTCCGACGGTGGCGACGGCTCTGACGGGTCCGACGGGAGCGACGGCTCTGACGGCTCTGACGGCTCTGACGGGTCCGACGGCGGCGACGGCGGCGACGGCGGAAGCCGCCTGAGCTGGCACGCGGGCGGGACCGGCGGGACCTACTTCCCGCTCTCGAACGAGATCAAGACCATCGTCGAAGCGAACACCGACTTCTCGCTGAACGTCCAGTCGACGGGCGCGAGCGTCGAGAACGTCGGTAGCCTCGCCGACGGGTCGGCCGACTTCGCGCTGATCCAGAACGACATCGCCTCCTTCGCGAAGAACGGGACGGGCATCGACGCCTTCCAGGACAACGCGATCGAGAACCTCCGGGGCGTCGCGACGCTGTACCCGGAGACGATCACGCTCGTCACGCTGGCGGAGAACGACATCTCCTCCGTGGGGGACCTCAGCGGCGCGACGATCAACACCGGCGACCTCGGGTCGGGGACGCAGGTCAACGCGCTACAGATCCTCGAATCCGTCGGTATCACCGACTACAACGAGCAGAACGCCGGCTTCTCGCAGGCGTCCGAACAGCTCGCCAACGGCGACATCGACGCCGCCTTCGTCGTCGGCGGCTGGCCGGTCGGCGCGATCGAGGACCTCGCGAACACGAACGACATCGAGATCGTCCCGATCAGCGGCGACAACCGCGAGGCCGTCAAGGAGGACGCCTCCTGGTTCGCGAACGACACCATCCCCGGCGGCACCTACACCGGCGTCGAGGAGGACGTCGAGACCGTCGCCGTGCAGGCGATGATCGCCACGAACGCCGGAGTGCCGGCCGACACGGTCGAGACGGTCACCGCGGCCATCTTCGACAACCTCGGCGAGCTCACGATCAAGACCGACTTCATCACCGTCGACAGCGCGCAGGACGGGATGTCCATCGAGCTGCACGAGGGAGCCGCGGCCTACTTCGACGCGTAGGCGCTCCGACGACGGCCCCGACGCGGGCCGTCCGCTCGGAGGGAGCCGCGGGCGAGTCGTATCGGTTCCACTGCGGGACGCGCCCCGGTCGATCGCGGGGGACCGCGCCGCCGACGGCCGGTCGTGCCCTGTTTGAAACTGCTTCACGAGCTGTCCGAACTCGACACCACCGAAATCACTCGAAGACATGGGCCGCCTTTCTCAGCCGAACGTCGGTGCCGCGATCCTCGCGATCGGCGTGCTCGCGATCGCCGTCGCCGCGGCGACCGCTCCGGTCGGGGCCGTCCTCGTCGTCGAGGACATCGAGACGGGCGAGCGGTACGTCACGGCGGAGGTGAGCGACGGGAGCACGGTCGCCCTCGAGTACACCCACAGCGTCGAGAAGTCCCGGGTGTACGACGAGTACCGCGTCGACGGGGAGACGCTCGTGAACACCCGGATGGAGTTCGAGTCCTACGGGTGGGGGCTGCCAGCGCGCGTCAACGTCACGAACGTGAACGGGACGCTCGTCTACGAGCCCGACGAGCCGATCACGGTGCTCGACGAGCTCTCCGTCTCGCCGGGGCGGATCGCCGACCACACGCTGATCGTCGATGACCGGCGATACGACCTCGTCGCGGTGACGGACGGCAACGACGTGAGATTACACATCGAACGACGGTCGCTTCTCGAGATGATCCAATGACCACGACCCATCGAACGGACGGCGGTATCGACGACCCGAACGACGGCGGCCCCGAGGGCAACGGGCCAGGGGGCGACGACCCGGGCACTGGCGCCCCGCCTGACGACGGGACGGACGAGGAGATCTCCCGCGAGGAGGCGGACGAGCTGATCCAGGAGATCGAGCGCCGCCGATCGCTGCGAGGGGCCGCCGCGGTGGCGGTCGCGGCGATCGGGATCGCGTTTTCGGTATTTCAGCTGTTCCTCGCCGCGCGGAGCTTCACCTTCACGGTCTGGCTTCCGACCGTCGAGTTCGCGGGGATCTCGCTCGCCCCCTGGCAGGTCTCGCTCCAGCTCCTGCAGGCGAACGCGATCCACGTCGCCTTCGCGCTCGTGCTCACCTTCCTGCTGTTCCCGGTGAGCACCGGTGACGGGTTCGTCGCGCAGGCGTTCGGTCGGATCGCGCCGGCGGCGTCCCGGCGCCTCGGTGAGGAGAATCCCGTCACGCGGCTGCTCGAACGGGGTCGGGCGGGGGTGCGCTGGGCGTTCCTCGACCCCGACCGCGACCGGGTGGCTCCGGTCGACCTGGTGTTCATCGTCGCGGCGTTCCTGTCGGCGTTCTACTTCCTGACGGAGTTCGCCGAGATCCAGAACATGCGCGTCTTCGGGGTCGACTCGGGACGACCGATCACCGAGGTGTACGCGTTCCTCCAACCGCTGCTCGGCGGCGTCCCCTTCGTGAGCGAATACTCTTACGCGATGATCCTGGGCGTGACCGGCGTCCTGCTGGTGTTGGAGGCCACCCGCCGGACGCTCGGCCTCCCGCTGATGATCATCGTCGCCACGTTCATCGTCTACGCCCGCTGGGGGTACCTCATCAGCACGGGCACGCCCTTCCTCGGGCTGCTCGCGATCCCGGAACTCACCTGGCCGGACATCGTTCAGAACCTCTGGTACAACACCGAGAACGGTGTGTTCGGCATCCCGGTGACGGTGTCGGTGAGCTTCATCTACATCTTCATCCTGTTCGGGTCGTTCCTCGAGATGAGCGGGGCGGGCCAGTGGTTCATCGACCTGGCGTACGCGCTCACCGGGGGCCGCAAAGGCGGCCCGGCCAAGGCGAGCATCCTCGCCAGCGGGTTCATGGGAACGATCTCGGGGTCGTCGATCGCCAACACGGTCACGACCGGCGCGTTCACGATCCCGCTGATGAAGCGGTCGGGCTACTCGCCCGAGTTCTCCGGCGCCGTCGAGGCGTCCGCGTCCTCCGGCGGGCAGATCCTCCCGCCCGTGATGGGTGCGGCCGCCTTCCTGATGGTCCAGTACACGGCGACGCCGTTCGCCGACATCATCATCATCGCGACGATCCCGGCGATCGTCTTCTTCTTCGGCGTCTGGGTGATGGTTCACCTCAAGGCGGTCCAGGCGGGGATCGGCGGCGTGGCCGGCGAGGACACCGTGGACCTCTGGAGCCACCTCAAACGCGGTTGGTTCTACCTAGTCCCGATCGCGCTCCTCCTCTACTACCTCATCATCGAGCGGCTCTCGGTCTCCCGGTCGGCGTGGTTCACGCTCGTGGCGCTCGTCGGGCTGATCGCGCTCGTCTCGGCGTACAGCGAGGAGACGCGGCTCCGCCTCCTCACCGTCTTCGCGGCGATCGTCGGCCTCGAACTGGCGAGCTACGCGGTGGCCGGCGTGAACGTCGTCGGCCTCGTCACCGGATCCGGCGGTGCTGGGCTCCCGCCCGCCGAGGCGGTCAGCGCCTTGTTCAGGGGGATCGAGTGGTACGCGATGCTCGCGGGGGTGCTCACGCTGCTGTCCAAGCCCGACCTCGACGCGTCGCTGCTCGATCTGAACCCCTCGGTCCGGGACGCCGCCGAGACGGTCGGCGACCGGACCGGCCGGGACCTGGAGGACAGCCAGCCGTTCAAGCTCGGCACCTTCGTGGTCACGTCGATGGAGCAGGGCGCGCGCACCGCGGTCCCGGTCGTGGTCGCGGTCGCGGCCGCGGGGATCATCCCCGGCGTCATCAGCGTCTCCGGGCTCGGTCCGAACCTGACCTCGCTGCTGCTGGCGCTCTCGGGCGGATCGATCGTGATCATGCTGCTCGTGACGGCCGTCTCGAGCATCATCCTCGGGATGGGAATGCCCACGACGGTCACCTACATCATCCTCATCTCGATGCTCGCGACGCCGCTCGTGGAGTTCGGCATCCCGCTCCTGGCCGCCCACCTGTTCATCCTCTACTTCGGCGTGATCGCCGACATCACGCCGCCGGTGGCCGTGGCGGCGTACGCCGCCAGCGGGGTCGCCAAGTCCGACCCGTTCGAGACCGGCGTGAAGGCGTTCTCGCTCTCGCTGAACAAGGCGATCGTCCCCTTCGCGTTCGTCCTCGCACCGGGGATCGTCCTGTTGCGCGAGAAGGCGAACGCCGCCGACCTGCCGCTCCGCGAACGGTACCGCGTGATCGGGTTCCAGGACCTCGCCGAGCTCTCCTACTCGATCCCCGAGATCGTCGTTCCCGTCGTCGGGGTCTTCCTCGGGGTGATCGCGCTCGGCGCGACCGTCATCGGAACGCTGTACACGCGCGTCGGCCGCACCGGTCGGGCCGCGTTCGCACTCAGTTCGCTGCTGCTGATGGCGCCGAGACTGCTTTCCGAGACCGTCTTCGACGCGCTCGGGCTCGTCGGCGTGAGCGTCTCCGTCGACGCGCTCCTGCTCGACTTGACGCTCCGTGCCATCGGGTTCGCCCTGTTCGCGGCGCTGACCGTCCGTAACCGTCGGGAGGCTGAGAGCGAAGGCAGCGGGGGAGACGAAGCCGGTGCCGAGTCGGAGTCGCCCGAGATCGCCTCCGGCGTCGACTCGGCCTGACCGGGCGGCCGCCAGAGAATTCCACGGGGGCCGTCGTCAGGCCTCGTAGCTGGACGCCGTCAGGCCTCGTAGCCGGCCATCTCCATCACGGACGCGAACTGCTCGGTGTCCGTGACGCTCTCGTACACTATCCCGCCGATCATGCCGCCGGGGTAGGTGTCGCCGTTCATCGCGTGGTTCACCTTGTGGCAGTGGAGCGCGTACACGCCGGGGTCGGCGCCGGCGGTGAACTCGATCGTCTTCCGCTCCGCGGGCGCGATGGGGATCACGTCCTCGCGGTGCCGGGCGGCCTCGGGGATGACGCCGCCGTCCTTCTCGACGACGGTGAACCCGTGGTTGTGGGTGTGCATCGCGTGCGACTCGTAGCCGGCGTTGACGTAGTGGATCCGCACCCGGTCCCCCTCCTCGACGATCAGCGGCGACCCCTGCTCGGGGTGGAACGTGTACGGCGCGGAGCGACCGTTCACGGTGAACGCGTCGGGGTTGCGGTCGCGATGACTGAACGAGACGTCGCCGCCGGCCATCGAGGCGGAGAGGCGCGTGTCCCAGTCTTTGATCGTCATGAACGCCTCCTTGTCGGGCGCCTCGTACCCCTCGGGGTCGACGCGGAGGATGCCGTACATCCCCATGTCGAGGTGGTTCTGCGTCTGGTAGTGACAGTGGTACAGGTGCGTTCCGGGTTGGTTCGCGGTGATCTCGTAGGTGTGCTCCTCGCCCGGGGCGACCTGCTGGCCGGTCGTCGTCGGGACCCCGTCGTCCATCCAGTTCTTCGAGAGCCCGTGGACGTGGAACGTGTGCGGCCGGTTGTGCTCGGTGTTGTCGTAGGTGATCTCCATCTCGGTCCCCTCGGTCACCCGGAGCAGCGGGCCGGGAACGCTGGGGTCCGTGTCCGGCGTCTGCCACGCCCAGACCTCGGGCAGTTCCCACGGGCCGCCCTTCGTCTCGTCGCCGAGCAACCGGTGACGACACGGCGTCGTGGACACCGTGATCGCGCCGTCCCGCTCGTCGAGGTCGATGGTCGTCCGCGGCGTCGTGTACGGGTGGTCCGTCTCCACGGCGGTGGCGTCGCTCCCGGACCACTCCGCGACCTGTTCGGCCGCCGCCTCGCCGCCGCCGGCCGCGTTCTCCGCCGCCGCGCTCTCGGCCCGCGGGGCGCCGCAGCCCGCGAGCCCGACCGTTCCGAGCGCCGCGGCCGCCGAGAGGAACCCGCGTCTGGAAGCAGTGCGTCGACCGCTGTCGTCCCCGTTTCTCGCCATGACCGAACATGAATGGTGAACGGTCTTAAAAAGAAGACGGGATCCACGGATCGTGAGAACGCGGTCGCCGGTCGGTTCATTTATATATCGCAGAGCGTTTACGCGTCGTCGGCCGACATTTATTATCGCGGGTCACGACCGTTGACGCGACCCATGCGGATCGGCATCGTCTCCGACACCCACGACGACCTCGCCGCCGTCGAGGCGGCCGTAGCGCTGTTCGACCGCGAGGGGGTCGACGCCGTCGTCCACTGCGGCGACTTCGTCGCGCCCTTCTCCGTGACTCCCTTCGACGTCGGCGGTGGCGACGACCCAGACGCGGGCTTCGACTTCCACGCCGTCCGCGGCAACAACGACGGGGAGTGGGCGGTGCAGACGACCGTCGAGGCGTTCGGCACCTACCACGGCGAGGCCGGAACGCTCTCGTTCGGTGACGGGGGCGCCGAAAGCGCGGGCGACGAGGGCGCCGTCGAGGTCGCGGTCACTCACGGGACGAGCGGCGTCGTCGTCGACGCCCTCGTCGACTGCGGCGACTACGACTACGTGTTCCACGGCCACACCCACGCGCACGGCGTCGAGGAGCGCGGCGGGACGGTCCGGGTGAACCCCGGCGGCCTGCCCATCCCGGTCGACGGCGCGGACGACGAGTTCCGCGTCGCGACCCTCGACGTCGGGGCGGACGCCGACGGGGCGACCGGCGTCGACGCGGTGACGCACCACGCGCTCGATTTATAAATAGCGCACCGCGGCACGACGGGACGCGACCCGAACGCGACGCCCCGAGCGACGCACAAACGCGCGTTTGTGTCATCGGGAGCCTTTTGAGGTGTCAGAGGAAGAAGGTGTATGGACAGACGCGCGTTCCTCGTCGGAGCGGGCGGGGCGGCGAGCGCGCTCGCCGGGTGCACCGACCTCGTCACGCTCGGCGACGGGCGGGTCGCCGAGCGCGACCTCCCGGAGCGGCCCGCGGACCCGACGCCCGAGTCGGTCGCGGCGTACGTCGCCGAGTACGAAGAGGTTCACGCACACAACCGCCACGCGAGGGACGGGGCGAGCGAGGTGACCGTCGACGCCGTGGCGACGTTCGACCACGCCGCCGGCGACGAGCACTTCGCGACCGCTCAGCACGCCGGTACGGCCTACTACGAGGACGACGGCGCCCGGTCCGTGGGGGAGCTGTACGGTCGACCGGTGCCGTACCTCGTCGCCCCGGACAGGACGCTCCGGATGCCGGTCGAGCGGCGGCGGGTCGGAACCGGCGCGTCCGGTCGTCCGCCGGACGAGACCGCGTCCCCGCCGCTCGGCGTCCGGCTCTGCAACGTCACCGACGACCCGCGCGAGTTCGTCGTGACGGTCGTCCGGCGGAGCGCTGCGGACGGTGGAGGCGGCGTCGGCGGCGATATCACCGACGAGAGCGACGGCCCGGTCCTCTCGACGACGGTCGAGCTCGATCCGGAGAGCGCGGTCGAGCTCCTGGAGGTCACCGACGTCCGCGGCGGCTACCGCGTCACCGCCAGTATGGAGGACGACGGCGTCACCGGACAGGGCCGGATCGAGGTCGGGCTGCCGAGCGCCGACCGCGGCCCCAACGTCGACGTCATCGTCGGCGAGAGCGGCGTCTCCGCGTGGCACCTCCCGTCGTTCGAGGGGATCTGAGCGGTCAGTCGTCGCGGTCAGTCGCCGGCGTCGCCGTCGGCGCCGCCGTCCGCCGGGAGGTCGGCGGCGTCCGCCGCCTCGACCCCCCGGAACTCGAAGCGCGCGCCCCCGCCCGTCGCGTCGACGAAGTCGACCGACCAGCCGTGCGCGTCGGCGACCTCCGCGACGATCTTCAGCCCGAATCCGGTCCCGTCCTCGTCGGTCGACACGCCCGCGTCGAACGCCTCGTCGCGCACCGCCTCGGGGATACCGGGCCCATCGTCGGCGACGTAGAAGCCGGGCTCGCCGGCGGCGTCGAGCGCGCCCACCTCGACGCGGACCCCCGCGCCGCCGTGAGCGACCGCGTTGGCGAACAGGTTCTCGACGGCCTGCCGGAGCCGGCTCCGGTCGGCCCGGAGCGGGAGGTCGTCGGCGAGGACCAACTCGGCGTCGGCCGTGTCGACGTTCGCCCAAGACTCCTCGGCCAGCGCCGACAGCGACACCGCCTCGGTCTCGTCGATCGCGGTGCCCTGTTTGGCGAGCGTCAGCATGTCATCGACGAGCGCGCCCATCCGGTCGAGCGATCGGGCGACCGTCTCGAGCTCCGGCGGGACCGCCCGCTCACCCTCCAGTCGAGTACGGATCAGTTCGAGGTTGCCGGCCGCGACGTTGAGGGGGTTGCGGAGGTCGTGTGAGACGAGGCTGGCGAACTCCTCGAGCCGATCGCGCTCGCGGGCGACCTCCGCCTCGCGGGCCCGGAGCTGTCGCTCCCGCTCGATCCGGACGAACACCATCGTCACCGTCGCGGCCCAGATCCGCGCGATCGCGAGGTCGGAATCGTCGAACGCGTCGGACTCGGTGGCGCCGACGTTGATGATCCCGTAGCGCCCGAGCGGGAGCACGAGTTCGCTCCGGATGGGCGAGTCGGGGTTGTACCGGTCCGGGTCCGTCCGGATGTCGGCGACGTACTCCGGCTTCCCGGAGTCGAACACCTGCCAGGAGATGCTCCGCCCGTCGGCCGAGAAGACGGGGTGCTCGCCGACGACCTCGTCGGCCGCGTCGGTCCACACGTGCGGCTCCAGCGAGTCCCGGCTCTCGTCGTACAGCCAGATCCCCGCGATCGGGTGGCCGAGCACCTCCTCGACGTACTCGACGGCCGCCTCCGCGGCGACCTCCCGGTCGGTCGTCTTCAGGAGGTCCTGCGTCGCCTCGTGGAGCGACTCCAGCGTCCGCGTTCGGCGCCGGAGCTCCGCCTGTCGCGCCCGCTCCTCGCGCACGTCGACGACCGTGACGACCAGGTACGCCTCGCCCGCCCTCTCGAACGGACCGAGGCTGATCGTGACGGGGATCTCGGTGCCGTCCCGCCGCCGCGCCGTCAGGTCGAGACTCGCGGCCATGGACCGCGGCTCCGGGTCGGCGACGTGGCCGTACAGCTCGGCGCCGGCCGAGCCGCCGCCGGCGTCGTAGAGCAACCGCTCGACGTCGGTGCCCTCCAGCTCCGCCGGCCCGTAGCCGAGCACGGGCTCGACGCGGGGGGTGCCGGCGCGGACGACGCCGTCGGTGTCGACGATCAGCACCGGGTCGGGAAGGCCGCCGAGCGCCTCCGGGAATCGCTCCATCCGTTTCACTTCTACTCTTCGGCCGGCTCGTGGACGTGCCCGCACTCGGGACATCGGACCTCCTCGCCGCGGAGGCCGGCCGAGGAGGCGCGCACCTCGCGCATCACCTCGCTGATCTTGTCCTCGGCCTCCAGCTCGTCGGCGACGGCGAGGTCGACCCCCTCGACCTCCAGGAGGAACTTCGCGACCTCCGTCACCTCGTACATCATCTCGTCTAAGTCCTCGGCGGTGAAGAAGCCGGACATCGCGCCGTAGAGGAACGTCGCGCCCGCCTTCGTCACCTTCTCCTCGAAGGAGTAGCGCGCCTGGTTGACCGCCTGCGGCGTGTACGTGTCGGTCATGAACGGGACGAGCTCCGGGAGGTTCTCGCCGATCTTCGTCATCTCGACGCCCGTCTCGGTTCGGAAGTCGGCGCAGAGCCGGGCGATCGCCCACTCCCGGGCCGTGACGTACGTCCGGTCGCGGAGGAAGTCGTTGACCCGCTCGTAGCGGGCGCCGTCCATCTTCTTGAACCGCTCGTACTTGCGGACCTCCGGCGGGACGTCGGGCGTCTCGTCGTCCGCGGTATCGCCGTCGGAGGCGCCGTCATCGAAGGCGTCGCCGTCGGAAGCGTCGCCTTCACTGGGCGTCACGTCGCCCGTCCCGTCGGTCGAGGGGCCGGCGGCGTCGCTCGGAGCGGCGGCCTCGTCGAGGGGCCCCGGAGCCCCCTCGTCGTCGGTCGACGGCTCGCGGGCGGGGTCCGACCCGGCGTCGGCGTCGTCCGACGCGGGACCGGGCTGGTCGTTCATGTCCGTATCAACCTGACCCCCGGACAAAAGGGTTGTCGCTGGAAGCGGCGGCCGCGCTCCCGCGACGCCGGACCGCCCCCACGGAGATCCATTTTTGTACCGTCGTGTGGACGTGGGTCGTATGAAGGTGCTCTGCGGGATCGGCGGCAGCGACGACTCGTTCCGCGCGCTCGACCGGACCGTCGAGCGCGCGGCGGTCGCGAACGACGACCTCACGGTGGCGGTGGTCGACAACGATGACTCGGCGGTCGCCCAGGCGGAGGTGATGGAGCGCGCTCGGGAGGCGATCGACGACGCCGGGATCGACGCCGACGTGAGACGGGTCGAGGGCGATCCCGGGAGCCGACTGGTCGAGATCGCCGAGCGGGAGGAGTTCGAGGCGATCGTCCTCGGCGGCGGGCACACGAGCCCGATGGGGAAGATCACGCTCGGACCGATAGCCGAGTTCGTACTGTTGAACGCCAAGACATCGGTCACGCTGGTCAGATGAGCGATCGACGCTACCCGGAGACGGTGGCCGACGGCTTCCCCGCCCCTCCCACGGAGTTCACCGACCGGGAGGACCGGACCGTCGAGATCCGACCGTACGAAGACACCGAGGACGCCTACGAGTCGCTCGTCGCGATGTACGACGCCTTCGACCCGTCCGACCGCGCACAGGGAATCCCCCCCGGCGGGGAGAAGCGCATCCGAGAGTGGCTGGACGCGATCCTCGGCGACGACTGCTACAACGTGCTCGCGTGGTGCGGCGACGAGGTCGCCGGCCACGCGACGCTGGTGCCCGACGGCGACGCCTACGAGCTGGCGATCTTCGTCCATCAGGAGTACCAGCGCGCCGGGATCGGCACCCACCTCATCCGCGGACTGCTCGGCTACGGGCAGGCCGAGGGGGTCCGGAAGGTGTGGCTCACCGTCGAGCGGTGGAACCGCGCCGCCGTCTCGCTGTACAAGAAGATCGGGTTCGAGACCTCCAACGCCGAGAGCTTCGAGCTGGAGATGGGGCTCCGGCTGAACGAGGACGAGGGCGACGAGGACGAGGGCGACGGGGACGGGGCGTAGCCCCGCCGGCGCGTCCGCCGAGCGTCTCGCCGTCCCGGTCCCATCGCTCGCCGGGATCTTCAAGCCTTTACGTGCGGCGAGCGAGCGCTCGGGTATGAGCCATCGGATCCTTCTGTTGGGGGCACCCGGCGCCGGAAAGGGGACGCAGAGCGCGAAGCTCGCCGAGGAGTACGGCGTCGAGCACGTCACGACCGGCGACGCGCTCCGCGCGAACAAGGACATGGAGACGGAGTACGGGACGCCGCGCTCGTTCATGGAGGCGGGCGAACTCGTTCCCGATCCGGTCGTCAACGAGATCGTCCGGGCCGCGCTCGACGAGGCCGACGGGTTCGTCCTCGACGGCTACCCGCGAAACCTCGACCAAGCCGAGTACCTCTCGGAGATCACCGACCTCGACGCCGTGATCTACCTCGCCGTCGACGAGGAGGTGCTCGTCGACCGGCTCACCGGCCGCCGGGTGTGCGACGACTGCGGCGCGAACTACCACGTCGACTTCCAGCCGCCCGAGGAGGCGGGCGTCTGCGACGAGTGCGGCGGCGAGCTGGTCCAGCGCGAGGACGACACGGAGGAGACGGCCCGCGAGCGGCTCCAGGTGTTCTACGACAACACCGAGCCCGTGGTCGACCACTTCCGCGACGAGGGCGTCCTCGTCGAGGTCGACGGGGAGGCGGCGCCGGACGAGGTCTTCGACCGGATCCGCGACGTCGTCGAGGCGTAAGAGCGCGCGTTCGGCGGGGCGACCCGCGCCTCGATCCTACAAGGTTCTTAACCGTCGGCCGCTAACCGACCGATAATGAGTAAGGTCGAACGGAGAGTCCGCTCGCTCGTCAACGAGGACGGCGAGATGCGGGACGCCTTAGAGATCGTCCTCGACCGCGCCACCGACGGCGAGGTCCAGTGGGTCGACGTCCGCGACGAGATCACCAGCGGCCAGTGGGGCCGCCTCATCGAGAAGGAGATCCTCGTCGACGGCGAACGCGGCTTCGCGCTCGCAGACCCCGACGAGATCGAGGCGGGGATGAACGAGAACGACGGAGACGACGGGGGGGACGTCGAGACCCCGGAGACGACGTCGTGGACGAAGTGGGACAAGCTCGCCGCCGTCGCGACGATCGGCGCCTTCGTCGGCTACGCCGTCGGTCCCGTCCGGGACGCGATCGCGGGGGCGATCGACATCGTCCTCGGTCCCCTGCTGAACCTCGTCCCCTTCTACGTCGTCATCATGGTGATCGCGCTCGGGACCGGGCTGTACTCCACGCTGCTTCGGGCGGGGCTCATGGACATGGAGAAGATGAGCCAGTACCAAGAGCGGATGAAGGACATCCAAGACCGCCGTAAGGAGGCGAAAGAGCGCGACGACGACGAGGCGCTCGACGCCATCCAAGAGGAGCAGATGGACGCGATGGGCGACCAGCTCGGGATGTTCAAAGAGCAGTTCCGCCCGATGGTGTGGATCATGTTCCTCACCATCCCGGCGTTCCTGTGGATGTTCTGGGTGATCGGCTACCGCGGCTCCGACTCCGCGTACCCCGAGGTCGCCGCGCAGGAGCTCGTGGTGCCGCTCGCCGGGACCGTCACGTGGGACACGGGCATCGTCGGCCCGATCCAGATGTGGATCCTCTGGTACTTCCTGTGCTCGATGGCGTTCACCCAGCTCGTCCAGAAGAGCCTCAACATCCAGATGTCGCCGTCGACGTCGTAACCCGTTTTCGACGCGAAGTTCGTGTCGGTGTCGCTGATTTCAGCGGCACCACGTTCTCAGTCGGAGTTCGTCGCGCCGTTTCGGATCCGTTCGAGGGCGAATCCGAGAGCGAGCGCGCCGACGAACAGGAGGACGCTCCCTCCGACGACGGCCGTTTCGGCGGCCCGCGGGACCTGCTCGACGTCCGAGACGAACACGCGGACGTCGAACGCGACCACGACGACGGCGCCGACCCCGTTGAACGTCATGTCGAGCACCGTATCGCGGAGCCCGTAGTACTCGAGCACCGGCGGTCTGTCGATGTACTCGCCGAGGTCGCGGGCGGCCAGTTCCATGAACTCCCAGAAGACGCCGGCGCCGAGCGTGAACAGGACTGTGAAAATGGCCGCGTAGGGGCCCGAGACTTGCGATCCGAGCGCGGACGGGGCCCGGAGGCTCGCGTAGACGACTGCCGCGACGAGCGCGGCGGAGACGCTGTGTGTGAGGTGGTCCCACCACCACACGGTGTCGTACCACCCCAGCATCCCCAGCATGTGGAGGAACCCCGCGACGGCGATCCACGCGGAGAGCGCGGGGCCGAACGCGACGTCCGCCCCGCTCGTGAGCGCGAATACGAACTCGGTGAACGTCGGAAGGGCGGCCGCGACGGCGGATGCGACCCCGTTCACGACCGCCTGGAGGTTCCGGGACCGCAGCCCGATGAGGACCGTCGCGACGATCCCCGTCGAGAAGACGAAGAAGGCGGTTTGCAGGGCGTTCGTCATGAGACGGAGGGAGGGGGTGTAACGTAGCGGTCGGCGTGCTGGTAGGCTTTTCGCAGTCGCCCGCGCGCTCGTTCCGTCGGGGAGGCCGAGTCCCGCGTCGGGGCGAGCGGTAAGGGCCGCTTCGATCGAATCGAACGAGCGGGCCCCTCGGACGCGTACCGAACGAGCGGGCCCCTCGGACGCGTACTCGGCGGAGCCGCCGAGCGGGAGTTCACCGCTCGCCGCGGCGGGACGACCGCCGCGCCCGTCGCCTCAACAGGAGCAGTAGTAGTCGCGGTCGACGAACGCCGTCTCGAACAGCTTCGCGGCCGGGGCGGGGTCGGAGGGCCGGTAGACGCCGGTCGTCAGGTCGCCCTCGCGCTCGAAGGCGCCGGAGACGAGCCGCCGCCAGTCGGCGGTCGAGAGCTGGTCCCAGAAGGCGTCGTCGCCCGCGAGAAGCGAGAGGTAGTCTCGGAGGGACACCCACCGGGTCGGCTCGGTTCCGCCGGACTCGTACGCCGCGTCGGTGACCGCGGCGTAGGCGGCCATCGGGAGGTTCGCCCCCGCGGCGACGGGCATCGAGATCCACTTCCACGGGCGGGTGTTGACGTCGAGCAGGAGGTACTCCTCGCGGTCGGCGTCGAAGACGAACTCCGCCTCGCTGATCCCGTGGTAGCCGGCGTCGTCGAGCACCGCGAGCGCGCGCTCCGCGATCGCGGGCTCGTCGGCCGTCTCGACCAGACAGGACGTGCCGAACTGCTGGGGGTACCGCACCGCCGCGTTGCCGACGACCGCGAGCGCGTCGCCGGTCCCCGACGGCGGCACGTAGGAGGCGAGCGAGTGGTCCCGACCCGTCGCGATATCGACGCGCTTCTGGGCCATCACGGCGATCCCCTCGTCGCTCGCGGCCGCCACGACGTCCTCGAACTCCCCCCGGTCGGCGACCTCGATCACGTTGGTGCCGAACGCCTCCTCGAAGTCGCGCTTGAGCTCGGGTTTCACCACCAGCGGGAAGCCGAGCGCGGCGGCGGCCTCGTCGACCCCGGCGTCCGGCTCGCGCGTCGCCGCCGACGCGGTCTCCGCCAGCCGGTACGTCTCGGGGTACGGCACGCCGAGCGCCTCGCAGGCCGCGTACAGCGACGACTTGTTCAACACGTCGTCGAGCGTGTCGATCCCGGCGAAGGGGAGCCGGACGCCGTCGGGGTCGGCCTCGGCGTACGCCAGCGCCCACTCGTCCATGCAGCCGAACGCGACCGCCTCGGTCCCCGCGGCGTCGACGACCGCCTCCACGTCGTCGCGGAAGCCGTCGAGGTCGTCGAGGGGGTAGCTGACCGCGCCCGCGAAGTCGACCGCGTCCGAGGGCGGAGCGAGCCCGTCGTGGCGGACCGCGCCGGCCTCGCCGGAGTCGGTACCGGCCGCGCCGCCCCCCTCGGCGTCGCCGGCGCGGTCGAGCGCGATCACGGGCACGTCGTGGGCGTCGAGCGCGCGAGCGACGCCGAGTCCGGTCACGTGGGCGTTGCTGACGAGGGCCGGCGGACGGTCGAACGAGGCGTCCGCGAGCGCTTCGAGGAGCGCCTCGGTCGAGAGGAACTGCGCTGCCATACGCGGCGTTGACCGTCCGAATACAAAGGCGCACCAGTATCGGCTCCGCGTGCCACTACCGGTGACGCAACGCGCTTTTGTTCGCGCCGCGCCTCCCTCTCTGTATGAGCGAGACAGAGCTTCCCGGGCGGGTCCGACGCGCGTTCGCGGACCACGGCTCCTTCGAGCCCGCGGACGACGCGGGCGTGTGGACCTCCGAAACGACCGCGTTCGACGGGACGGTGCGCGCCGAGCCCGCCGAGGACGGCCGAGTGCGGTTCGCGGTGACCGTCCGGGTGCCGACCTTCTCGGCGGCGACCGCGAGCGAGGTCGCCGAGGTGGTCGAGGAGGGGTGGACCGAGACGTTCGAGCTCCGAGTCGTCGACGTCGGCGGCGTGACGCGCGGCGACCGCGAGTTCGACCCGACCGTCGCGGTCGGCGACGACGAGATCGCCGTCGAGTTCGAGCTGACCGATATCAACGAGCGACGCGGCGTCGACGACGCGGGGGCGCTCATCGACTTCGTCGAGGGGACCTACGTGCAGGGCGTGATCCCCGGCTACGAGTACGTCGACCCCGTCGCGGGACTCCTGTCGGCGGCGCGTCAGCAGGGGAACGACGGCGCGGTTTAAGTGGGAGTCAGGGCGGACCGGCCGCGGACTGGCCACGGACGCCTGCGGACCGGCCGCGGACGCTCGCGGATCGGCCGCGGACGCTCGCGGATCGGCCGCCGGCAGCGCCGGGGCGATAGGGGCAAATGCCGGGAGCCCGTACGGGAGGTATGCTTGCGCTGATCGGGTTCGTCAGCCTCCTCGCCCTCGTGGCGTTCCACACGCTGGTCGCCGGGGTGACGACCCGCTTCTTCCGGCTTCGGCTGTCGACGTCGTGGGGGTCGGTGGTGTACACGATCGTGTTGACACCGATGCTCCTACTGATCTCGACGCTCGTGTTCACGGGCGCGCTCAACGTCGGCGCCGGGGTCAACCTCGGCAGCACGACCGTCCTGTTCGGACTGCTTGTCTTCCTCCCGGTCGTGCTCGGCGCGGCCATCGACTACCTCTACGTGCCCTCGCCGGAGGAGTACGAGCTGCCGGACACGCAGTAGGGGGACGACCCGGACGAAATCACGCGGGCGGCGACCTACTCCTCGACCAGGTCCGCGACGACCTCCGCGACGCGGGCCGTGACGTCCTCGGGCGACCGCGCCGCGTCGACGCGGACGAACCGGTCCGGCTCCGCCTCGATCAGCCGCTCGTAGTTGTCGCGGACCGCGGCGAGGTAGCCGTCCTGCTCGAACTTGTTCGTGCGGCCCGCGCGCTCGGCGGCGGCGCGGGCGTCCAGGTCGAGGTAGACCGTCGCGTCGGGCGGCCGCGAGAAGGGCTCGTGGACGCGTCGGATGTATTCGAGGGGGTCGACACCGCCGAGCGCGACGTCGCTCGCGTCGAGCGTCGCGGCCTGATAAGCGAAGCGGGAGTCGGAGTAGCGGTCGGAGACGACGAGGTCGCCGTCGGCGAGGGCGGGCCGAATCGTCCCGGAGAGGTGGTTCGCGTGGTCCGCGGTCAGCAGGAACAGCTCCGCGAGCGGATCGGCGTCGTCGGCCGCGATCGACCGGTCGACCGCCTCGCCGTACCAGCTGTCGGTGGGCTCCCGGGTGAACGTCGCGTCGGGGTAGCGCTCGCGGAGCGCCTCCCAGACGGTCGTCTTCCCGCTCCCGTCGAGCCCCTCCAGCGTGATCAGCATGGTCGCGCTCGGACGCGCCGGGGAATAAACGGTCCGGGTTCCGCGAGCGCGACGTGCCCTCCGGATTCCGGGGGCGTGGACGTGCCCCTTTTTAGTGACCCGCTGACGAACTACCGTCATGACCAGCCACGCTCCCGCGCCGCGACCGACAGGGAGGCATCGATGGTAGCCGTCGCGGTCTCCGTCAGTCGCGTGTTCGGCGCGCTGGTGTTGGTGGTGCTGAACGGCTTCTTCGTCGCGTCGGAGTTCGCGTTCGTCCGGGTCCGGTCCACTTCGGTCGAACAGCTCGCCGCCGAGGGTCGGCCCGGGTCGGGCGCGCTCCAGGACGTGATGGGGAGTCTCGACGACTACCTCGCGGCGACGCAGCTCGGGATCACGCTCGCGTCGCTCGGGCTCGGGTGGATCGGCGAGCCCGCGGTGGCCGCGCTCATCGAGCCCGTGCTCGGGTCCGTGCTCCCGGAGAGCGCAGTCCACCTCGTCGCGTTCGCGATCGGGTTCAGCGTCATCACCTTCCTCCACGTGGTGTTCGGCGAGCTGGCGCCGAAGACGATCGCCATCGCGCAGGCCGAGCGCATGGCGCTCATGCTCGCCCCGCCGATGAAGCTCTCCTACTACCTGTTCTCGCCCGGCATCGTCGTCTTTAATGGGGCCGCGAACGCCTTCACCCGCGCCATCGGGATCCCGCCCGCGTCGGAGACCGACGAGACGATGGGCGAACGCGAGATCCGGCGCGTCCTCGCGCGCTCGGGCGAGGCCGGCCGCGTCGACCCCAGCGAGGTCGACATGATCGAGGGCGTCTTCCAGCTCGACGACACCGTCGTCCGGGAGGTGATGGTGCCGCGGCCGGACGTGGTGACCCTCGCCGCCGAGCTGACCCTCCCCGAGATCCGCGAGACGGTGCTGGAGGCGGGACACACTCGGTACCCGGTCGTGACCGACGAGGACGCCGACCGCGTGGTGGGTTTCGTCGACGTGAAGGACGTGTTGCGCGCCGGCGAGGACGGCGACGAGTCGGCGACGGCCGCCGGCCTCGCGCGGGAGATCGTCGTCGTGCCCGAGACGACGGCGATCGGCGACCTCCTCGTCCAGTTCCGGGAGGAGCGCCGGCAGATGGCCGCCGTCGTCGACGAGTGGGGCGCCTTCGAGGGGATCGTCACCGTCGAGGACATCGCGGAGGCGCTCGTCGGCGACCTCCGCGACGAGTTCGACACCGAGCGCGGCGAGCACACGATCCGCACGCGGGAGGGCGGCGCGTACGAGGCCGACGGCTCCGTCTCCCTCTCCGTCGTCAACGACGCGCTCGGGACCGACCTCGAGGGCAACGGGTACGACACGCTCGGCGGGCTCGTGTTGGACCGGCTCGGCCGCACGCCGGAATCGGGCGACGTCGCCGAGGCCGGCGGCCACCGCTTCGAGGTCACCGCCGTCGACGGTGCCCGGATCTCGACGGTGCGGATAGCGTCGATCGACGGCGGCGACGGAGCGGGCGGCGGGAGACCGGGAGCCGGCGGCGACGGCGGCGCGTGACCGGTCGACGGGCGCGGGCGTTTTTTATCTGTCGGCCGCGACTCTCCGCGCATGTTCGACCGGATCCTGTTCCCGACCGACGGCGGCGACGGGGCGGACGCGACGTTCGACCACGTCCTCGACCTGGCCGCGGACCACGACGCGACGGTCCACGTGCTCAACGTCGCCGACACGACCCACGACAGCGTCACGCGAGTCGGTCGAGACGTGGTCGACGTGCTCGAACGCGAGGGCGAGGACGTCGTCGACGCGGCCGCGGAGCGGGCCGCTGACCGCGGCGTCGAGACCGTCACGGCGGTGCTCCAGGGCGGCGTGGGCGAGACGATCGTCGCGTACGCGGCGGAACACGAGGTCGACCTCGTCGCGATGCCGACGCGCGGGCGGGAGGGCCTCGACCAACTGCTCCTCGGGAGCACGACCGAGCGCGTCGTCCGCCGGTCGCCGGTCCCGGTGCTCAGCCTCCGGCCCGACGGCGGGGCGCCGCGGTACCCGTACCGGAACGTGCTCCTGCCGACCGACGGGAGCGATCGGGCCGCCGAGGCGCTCGACCGCGCCGTGGCGCTGGCGGCGCGAAGCGGGGCGACGCTCCACGTGCTCTCCGTCGTCGACGTCGGGACCATCGGGGCCGAGGCGTACTCGGGCACCGACGCGCTCGTGTCGGCGTCCGAGGAGACGGTCGCGGACGCCGTCGCCGTCGCCGAGGCGGCGGGCGTGGAGACGGTCGAACGCGTCGAGGTCGGCTCGTCGGCGGCCCGCGGGATCCGGTCGTATATCGCGGACCACGACGTCGACCTCGTGGTCATGGGCACCCGGGGGTTGACCGGCGTCGAGCGCTACCTGCTCGGGAGCGTCGCCGAGCGCACCGTCCGGACCTCCCCGGTGCCGGTGTTGACCGTGCCGGAGAGCGACTCGGAGTGAGGCGGACGCGAGCACGGAACGAGGTCTGATCCCGGTCCTGAACGAGATTGGAGTGAGGCCGGCCGCCGAGGTCGAAACCGCGACACCGCTCCGCGCGCCGCCCGACATCGCGGTAGGTTTACGGGGGCTCCTCGCATTACTCCGCGCATGAAGGTGTTGGTAGCAGGCGGGACCGGGTTCATCGGGTCGTACCTCTGTCGCGCGCTCGCCGAGGGGGGCCACGACGTGACCGCCCTCTCCCGCTCGGGGAGCGAGACGCCGGAGGGCGTCGACGTCGTCAGGGGCGACGTCACGGACTACGACTCGATCGCCGGGGCGGTGGAGGGGCAGGACGCCGTGGTGAATCTGGTCGCGCTCTCGCCGCTGTTCGAGCCGAAGGGCGGCAACGTGATGCACGACCGGATCCACCGCGGCGGCACGGAGAACCTCGTGAACGCCGCCGAGGCGGGCGGGGTCGACCGGTTCCTCCAGCTCAGCGCGCTCGGGGCCGACCCCGACGGCGACACGGCGTACATCCGCGCGAAGGGGGAGGCCGAGGAGATCGTTCGCCGGAGCGGCCTCGACTGGACGATCTTCCGGCCGTCGGTCGTCTTCGGCGAGGGCGGGGAGTTCGTCTCGTTCACCAAGCGGCTGAAGGGGATGTTCGCCCCGGGGCTTCCGCTGTACCCGCTTCCCGGCGGCGGGAAGACCCGGTTCCAGCCGATCCACGTCGAGGACCTCGTTCCGATGTTGGTGGACGCGCTGGAGGAGGAGGAACACGTCGGCGAGACCTATGAGATCGGCGGCCCGGAGACGCTGACGCTCCGGCAGGTGACCGACCTCGTGTACGAGGCCGAACGCAAGGGCGTCACCATCGTCCCGCTGCCGATGCCGCTCGCCAAAATCGGCCTGTCGGTGCTGGGCGCCGTGCCCGGCTTTCCGATGGGGCCCGACCAGTACCGGTCGTTACAGTTCGACAACACGACCGCGGACAACGACGTCGCCGCGTTCGGCGTCGACCCCGGCGAACTGACCACGCTCGGCGCGCACCTCGGCGTGCGATGACGGGGTCGATCGGGGGACGTGACGGCGATCCGGGCGATGACACCGAAGTCGCGGCGCCGTTCGTGTCACTCAGGTGGCTATCAGCGATGGTAACGGCAACCGAAGGCTTAAATATGCCTTCACGTTCTGTTTCTTTCAAAGGCCGAGGGAGCACACGATGAAACTTGCAATGATCGGATTCGGACAGGCGGGGGGGAAAGTCGTCGACAAATTCCTGGAGTACGACAAGCGGACGGGATCGGAGATCGTCCGCGCGGCCGCGGCCGTCAACACGGCCAAGGCCGATCTGATGGGCCTCGAGCACGTCGCCGAGGACCAGCGCGTACTCATCGGGCAGTCCCGGGTGAAGGGCCACGGGGTCGGCGCGGACAACGAGCTCGGCGCGGAGATCGCCGAGGAGGACATCGACGAGGTGCAGGGTGCCATCGACTCGATCCCGGTCCACGAGGTCGACGCGTTCCTCGTCGTCGCCGGGCTCGGCGGCGGTACCGGCTCCGGCGGCGCGCCGGTGCTCGCGAAACACCTCAAGCGGATCTACACCGAGCCCGTCTACGGGCTCGGGGTCCTGCCGGGTAGCGACGAGGGCGGGATCTACACCCTCAACGCGGCCCGCTCGTTCCAGACGTTCGTCCGCGAGGTGGACAACCTGATGGTGTTCGACAACGATGCCTGGCGGAAGACGGGCGAGTCCGTTCAGGGCGGCTACGAGGAGATCAACGAGGAGATCGTCCGGCGGTTCGGCATCCTCTTCGGCGCCGGCGAGATCCAGCAGGGGCAGGAGGTCGCCGAGAGCGTCGTCGACTCCTCGGAGATCATCAACACGCTCTCCGGGGGCGGCGTCTCCACCGTCGGCTACGCGGAGGAGGAGGTCGAGGAGCGCAGCTCGGGGGGACTGCTCTCGCGGCTCCGCAACGACGACGGGGGAGACGAGCTCGACAGCGCGCACACCACGAACCGCATCACCAGCCTCGTCCGCAAGGCGGCGCTGGGCCGGCTCACGCTCCCCTGCGAGATCGAGGGCGCGGAGCGCGCGCTGCTCGTGCTCGCGGGACCGCCGGAGTACCTCAACCGGAAGGGCATCGAGCGCGGGCGGAAGTGGCTCGAAGAGCAGACCGGCTCGATGGAGGTCCGCGGCGGGGACTACCCGTACCGCGGCGCCGGCTTCGTCGCGACGGTGATCCTGCTGGCGGGCGTCACGAACGTCCCGCGGATCAAGGAGCTCCAACAGGTCGCCATCGAGGCGCAGGACAACTTGGACGAGATCCGCGAGGAGAGCGACGAGAACCTCGACGAGCTCGTCAGCGACGACAGCGACGAGCTGGAATCCCTGTTCTAGGGCGACCCTCCCGATGGAGGTCCTCGTCCCGTTCTCGACCGACCGCCCCAAGTCGCGGCTCTCCGCCGTCCTCGACCCGGACGAGCGGAAGGCGTTCGCGCGGGCGATGCTCCGCGACGTGCTCGACGCGGTCCGGGCCGCCGACGGCGACCCGCGGGTGCTCGCCACCGGCCCGGTCGAGGCCGACCTCGCGTGCCCCGTCGACGTCGACGAGCGGCCGCTGACCGACGCGGTCAACGCGGCGCTCGACGCGCGGGTCGACGACTCTCCGGAGGACGCGACGCCCGTCGCGGTCGTCATGGCCGACCTCGCGCTCGCGACGCCCGAGGCGCTCCGGGAGCTGTTCGCGGCCGGTCGCGAGGCCGACGTCGCGATCGCGCCCGGTCGCGGCGGCGGGACGAACGCCTTCGCCGCGAGCCACCCGGCGTTTCGGGTGGATTACCACGGCGCTTCCTACCTCGACCACCGGCGGATCGCCGCGGAGGTCGGCGCGAGCGTCGCGGTGGTCGACTCCCACCGGCTCGCGACCGACGTGGACGAGCCGGCGGACCTCGCGGAACTGCTGATCCACGCCGAGGCGGACGGCGTGGAAGGCGGCGACGACGGCACGGACGACGACGCCGACGGCGGCAGGGCGGCGCGGTGGCTCCGCGACGCCGGCTTCGCGCTCGACGCGACGGAGGGGCGGGTCGGCGTCGAACGGGAGTGAGCCGGGACGGACCGCATCCGAGCGACCGGGGCGTCGAGCGCGAAGCCGACGGGCGCGAGGGATCCGGGACCGCGATCCTTTTTGAACCGCGAGCGTGAGAAGCGGACGTGTTCACGGCGGCCGGCGAGTACGGGATCGACCTCTCGATCGACGCGGACCGCGTCGAGCGGCTGCTCTCGGTGACGCCCGCCGACGTCGACCCCGCGGAGCGGCTCACCTTCGCCCGGAACGTCTTCGTGCCGCTGACGACCGCCTGCCGGTACACCTGTACCTACTGCACCTACTACGACGTGCCGGGCGAGGCCTCCCTGCTCTCGCCGGCGGAGGTCCGCGAGCGCTGCCGCGTCGGCGCCGACGCCGGCTGCACGGAGGCGCTGTTCACGTTCGGCGACGAGCCGGACGACCGGTACACCGAAATCCACGAGACGCTCGACGAGTGGGGGTTCGACTCGGTCCACGACTACCTGTATCGCGCCTGCGAGATCGCCTTGGAGGAGGGGCTGCTCCCGCACTCGAACCCCGGCGACCTCACGGAGTCGCAGTTCGCGGCCCTGCGGGAAGTGAACGCCTCGATGGGCGTCATGCTGGAGACGACCGCCGACGTCGACGCGCACGGCGGCGGTCGGCGGAAGACCCCCGGCCAGCGGCTCAACACGATCCGGGCCGCGGGCCGCCGAGGCGTCCCGTTCACCACGGGGATCCTCGTCGGCATCGGCGAGGATTGGCGGGACCGCGCGGAGAGCCTCCTCGCGATACGCCGGCTCCACGAGCGCCACGGCCACGTCCAGGAGGTGATCGTGCAGAACGTCGTCCCGAACGAGCGGTCGGACTTCGCGAAGCCCGATCTCCGGACGATGCGCCGCGTCGTCGCGATGGCCCGGGCGGCGCTCCCCCCGGAGGTGTCGGTACAGGTCCCGCCGAACCTCTCGCCCGCGGCCGACCTCGTCGACTGCGGGATAGACGACCTCGGCGGCGTCTCGCCGGTGACGGACGACTACATCAACCCGGCCTACGAGTGGCCCGACCTCGACGGCCTCCGGGCGGTCGCCGACGCGGGCGGGATGCCCCTCCGCGAGCGGCTCCCGACCTACGAGCGGTACCTCCCGGACGACCTCCGACCGGCGGGCGTCGACCCCGCCCGCTCGCCGGCGGGCCGCGACGGGTGGCTCCCCTCCGCGGTGATCGACCGGATCCGCGCGGACGACGTCCACGGGCGGCGGCTTCGCGGGGTCGCCCGCGGCGACGGACCGCTCGCGGTCCGCGGCGACTGAGCGGACCCCGGTTCGCGGGTCGCGTGCGGCTCCGAACCGGGCGACAGACCCGGGATAAACAACTGCGCTGCCAGTAGCTTCTTTAAATACCTCTCCGAATGGGTGCGTGATGCTACCACTACAGTTCGGCGGGTTCGGATTGAGCGCGGCCCTGACGGGGATCCTCTTCTCGGTGGCCCTGTTCCTCGTCGGGTTCGTGGGCGTGTTGCTGCTGGGCAAGGTCGTGCTCGTGCCGGCGGTCAAACGGGTGTTGAGGTCGCGAGGGTTCGACGAGGCCGTTCTCAGCCTCGGGTCGAGCGTGGCGAACGCCGTCGTCTGGGTGGCGGCGATCGCCATCGGATTCACGATGGCGGGCTACGGCGCGTTCCTCTCGGCGTTCGCCGTCTTCGGCGGCGCCATCGCGCTCGCGGTCGGCTTCGCCGCGCAGGACCTCCTCGGCAACTTCGTCGCCGGGATATTCATCCTGAAGGACAAGCCGTTCGAGGTCGGCGACTGGATCGAGTGGGACGGGAACGCCGGCCGCGTCGAGGACATCGACCTGCGCGTCTCGCGGGTCCGGACGTTCGACAACGAGCGGATCACGGTACCGAACGGCGACCTCGCGAACGGCGCCGTCACCAACCCGGTCGCCTACGAGACACTGCGCCAGAAGTTCGTCTTCGGGATCGGCTACGACGACGACATCGCGCAGGCGACCGACATCATCGTGGAGAAGGCGCGGGCGCACGAGGAGATCCTCGACGACCCGGGCGTCTCGGTCCGGCTCGTTGAGCTCGGCGACTCGGCCGTGGGACTCCAGTCGCGCTGGTGGATCTCGGACCCGGACCGCGGCGACTTCGTCCGGGTGCGCTCGGAGTACGTCACCGCGGTGAAGGAGGCGTTCGACGAGGCCGGCATCGACATGCCGTACGTCCACCGGCAGCTCACCGGCAGCGTCGAGGTCCTCGAGTCGGTCGCCGACGACGAGTGACGGGTCGGCCCGCGAGAGCCGTTTCGGTTAGTCTGTCGACGCGTCGCCCTCCGCCGCGTCCGGCCGGTACTGCCGGCTGACCGCCTGCCACCGGTCCGAGCGGAACCGCGCGAGGTTCAACCCGGCCGGCACCAGCTTCTCGGCGATCACCGCCGCGTACAGCCCGCCGACGCCGAGCGGCGTCACCAGCCCGAGCAGCGCGGCCGGGAGCGCGACGACGTACAGCCCGACCATCGACGCGAGGAACGGCCAGCGGGTGTCGCCCGCCCCTCTGAGCGACCCGGTCACCGAGCCGTCGACGCCGAGCGGGACCGCCGATATCGCGGCGACGACGACGAAGGCGGCGGTCGCGGTCACGGCCGCCGGGTCGTCGACGAACACGCCGGCGATCGGGTCGGCGGCCAGCAGGACGACCGCCGACGCGAGGGCGTAGACGACCGCCGACAGCCGGATCACGTCGCGGCCGTACTCGGTCGCGAGCGACTCCTCGCCCGCGCCGAGCCGCTGGCCGACGAGCGTGCTCGCGGCGATGGAGAAGCCCCAGCTGAAGCTCCCGAGGAGCGCCCGGACGCGCCGCCCGACCTCGAGGGCCGCGACGGTGGCGTCGCCGAACGAGGAGGCGATCCACAGCAGGGGGAACACGGCGACGCCCTCGGCCACGCGGCGAGCGATCAGGGGCGCGGAGACCCGGAGGAGCTGTCGGACCAGGCCGGCGTCGATCCACGGGCCGTCTCGCCCGATCGGGATCGGCGAGGCGCCGCGCCCGAAGTACGACCGGCCGGTCATCCCCCACGAGAGCGCGACCCCGACGGCGGCGACGGAGACGGCGGTGCCGAGCCCCGCGCCGAACACGCCGAGGCCGGCGCCGAGCACGAGCCAGGCGGTGAGCGCGACGTTGAGGAGCGCGCCCCCGGCCCGGACCACCATCGGCGTGAACGTGTCGCCGACGCCGGCGTACGTGCGGCTCGCGATCATGTTGAAGAACTCGAAGGCGAGCGCCGGCGCGGTGACGGCGAGGTACACCGTCCCGGCCCGGAGGGCGGTCCCCTCGCCGCCGACGAGGGCGATCAGGGGCTCCGCGAACGCGACGAAGCCGACGACGATGGGCGCGGCGAGCGCCAGCGCGACGAGGAGAGAGGCCTTGACGACGAGCGCGGCGCGGTCGCCCTCGCCGCCGCCGTAGTTCTGCGAGACGAGCGACACCGTCCCGCCGGCGAGCCCGATCGAGACGAACTTCGCGAGCTGCCAGTAGGCGAACGCGAACGCCAGCCCGGCGACGGAGGGCGCCCCGAGCGCGATCCCGACGACCGCCAGGTCGACCGTGTTCTTCGACATGATCGCGAACCCGGTGACGACCCGGGGCCACGCGAGGTCGAGGGTCTCCCCGAGCCGGTCGCGGTCGATGACGCCGGCGCGGTCGAGCCCGTCCGCCGTCGCCGAGCCGAGCCGCGAGAGCGCGGAACGGAGTCGGGCGGCCGCCGCCCGGAGTCGTGATCGCATCACCGTCGGTACGGGGCGGCGCGGCTTGGGTCTGTTCACCGCGGCGGGTCGCGGGGGGCGTCCCGATCCGCGCGGGACCGTCGCTCGAACGGTAGCTTTTCACGGCGACCGCCCGAAGGTACAACTAATGAATACCACTGAGTGGCGGACGTACCTCGTGACGCAGTCGAGCCGGTCGGCGGGCCGCGACACCGAGGCGGTCGTCGAGGCGGCGCTCGCGGGCGGCGTCGACGCCGTGCAGCTCCGCGAGAAGGACGCGCCCGACGCGGAGCGGTACGAGGTCGGGACGCGGCTGCGCGAACTCACGGCCGACGCCGGCGTCCCGCTGATCGTCAACGATCGGGTCGACATCGCGGCCGCTATCGACGCCGACGGCGTCCACCTCGGGCAGTCGGACCTCCCGATCGAGGTCGCGCGCGAACAGCTCGGCGACGACGCGATCGTCGGGCGCTCGACCTCGACGGTCGAGCAGGCGGAGGCGGCCGCGGCGGCGGGCGCCGACTACCTCGGCGTCGGGGCGGTGTACGGGACGCGCACGAAGGACGTGCCGGACGCGAGAGACGGGATCGGGACCGAGCGGGTCCGGGAGATCGCGAGGGCGGTCGACCTCCCGGTTATCGGGATCGGCGGGATCGACGCCGACAACGCGGGCGCGGTGGCCGCGGCCGGCGCGGCGGGGGTCGCGGTCGTCTCCGCGATCACCGCCGCCGAGGACCCGGAAGCGGCGACCGCCGCGCTCCGGGAGGCGGTCACGGAGTGACGACGGGTCGCGACGGCCTCCATGCGGTTTCGGCGCCGGCGACGCGTCGTCGCCGCACCGGGGGCGAGGTCACGCCTCGCGCTCGAACGACGGGTCGAACAGCCGCGCCGACATCGGCGCCGGGTCGCCCTCGGTGAGGTTGTAGTCGGAGAAGTCGGTGACGCC
The DNA here is from genome assembly GCF_002252755.1 of Halorubrum sp. Hd13. Lineage (GTDB taxonomy): Archaea > Halobacteriota > Halobacteria > Halobacteriales > Haloferacaceae > Halorubrum. Next base: position 31,437 of record NZ_NHOY01000013.1, read on the forward strand.
CGCCTCCCGGAGCAGCGCCTCGTCGTAGAAGCTCTCGCCGGTGCACTCCGAGGGGTCGCGCGCGAGGATCTCGAGCACCGCGTCGGAGACGATCTCCGGGGTGCGCCAGTCGTCCTCGGTCCCGAGCCCGAAGTAGCGGGTCGCGCGGGTGTCGATCGTCGTCACCGGCCAGAACGTGTTACAGCCGACGCCGTCGCTCGCCAGCTCCTCGGCCAGCGAGAGCGTGATGAACGACATCCCGAGCTTCGACCACGCGTACGGCGCCTTCCCCGGCGAGCGGTCGGTCACGACCGGCGGCGAGTTCGACAGGAACCACGCCTCGTCGAGCCCCGCGAGGTGGTCCGCGAACGCGTGCGCGACGAGGTGGGTACCGCGGACGTTCACGTCGGTCAGGAGGTCGAACCGATCGGCCGGCAGGTCGGCGACGTTCGCGAGCTGGATCGCGCTCGCGTTGTTGATCACGACGTCGACCTCGCCGAAGCGGTCGATCGCCGCCCCGACCGCCGCCTCGACGCGGTCCTCGTCCCGGAGGTCGAGTTCGAGCGCGAGCGCCTCGGCCCCGCGGTCGCGCACCTCGCGGGCCGTCCGCTCGATCGACCCCGCCAGCTCGGAGTCGTCGTCGTCGGTCGTCTTGCCCGTCGAGACGACGTTACAGCCGCGGTCGGCGAGCGCGAGCGCGAGTTGCTTGCCGATGCCGCGGGTCGTTCCGGTGATGAACGCCGTCGAGCCCGAGAGGTCGGGGTCCGCGAGTGCCATATCCCCCCTTCGACCGACCGAGGGATAATTCTCGGTGTCCGGGCCGCGGAATCGGCGAGACGATATTTAAATATCAATAAGCGAAGACGACGATCAGTTGTAAACAACAACCGCGGTGGCGCGTGCCTCCGAGCGCCCTTCGGGCGCGAGGAGCACGCGCGAGGGAGGCGGTCGCCCGAGCGAAGCGATGGGCGACCGGCGAGGCTGGGGAGGCGTGAGGTGCGGTCGCTGTGTGGGGCGGGACTCAAAGGGGCAGCCGCGCTCGACGAACCCCAGCGACGCAAGGACCACAGGGAGCGTAGCGACCGAGGACCGCAGCAAGCTGTGGGAGTCGAGCGCGGCTGCCGCTTCGGAGGTGTTCTCCGCCGATCCGTCAGCGACTATTTATAAGCGAGCGACTGCCGCTTCGGAGGTGTTCTTCGCCGATCCGTCAGCGACTATTTATAAGCGAGCGGCTGGGGCTTCGGAGGTGTTCTCCGCCGATCCGAACTCGATCGAGTCCTATCGCGTCGCCGACTTCCACTCGCGCAGCCCCAGTCGCTCGCCGTTCAGCTCCTCGGCGGGCGCCTCGGTGGCCGCCCAGACGAACAGCGGCGCGACGCTCTCGGGGTCGCGAGCGCGCTCCATGCCGGTGAGGTCGGTGGCGACGAGTCCCGGGTCGACGACGCCGACCGTCGCGTCGAGGTCGGCCGCGAACCCGCGCGCGACCGCCTCGGCCGCCGCCTTCGAGACCGCGTACGCGCCCATCCCGGCCTTCGACTCGTGGGCGACCGACCCCGAGGGGACGATCACCCGCGCGTCGTCGGCGAGGTGCGGGACCGCCTCGCCGATCGTCGCGAAGGCGCCGCGGGCGTTGGTGCGCATGGTGTCGTCGTAGTCGGCGTACGAGACCTCGTCCGTCGGGCTCTCGCCGGGGCCGCCGTGAAAGACGGCGGCGTTCGCGAGCACGACGTCGATCGGTCCCCCCTCGCGGGCGGCCCGCTGGAAGAAGCGCTCGAGGTCGAACTCGTCGCGGACGTCGACGCGCTCGCCCCACGCCTCGCCGGCGGCGCCCTCCCCGTCGCCGTTCAGCTCCGCGACGGTCCGATCGACCGCGTCGCCGTCGCGGCCGGAGACGGCGACGAACGCCCCCGCCTCGACGAACGCCTCGGCAACCGCCCGCCCGATCCCGCTCGTTGCGCCGGTGATCGCGACCGTCGGATCCATATGCGAATCGGTAGGGGCGTCGGCGACTTAGGCGTACCCACTCGCCGCGTCGGATCGGCGGCCGTCGGCGGCGGAGCCGAGACGGGCGGAGCGGGGGACCGCCGCCGCGTCTGGCCGGTATTTATACCGCCGCCGCCCCTACGATCTAACATGGACGTGGCCCCGGACATCGACGCCGTGGCCGGCGAATCCGTCGTCGTGATCGGCGGTGGATTCGGCGGTCTCTCGACAGCCTGTTACCTCGCGGACGCCGGCGCGGACGTGACCCTCTTGGAGAAGAACGAACAGCTCGGCGGGCGCGCGAGCCGACTGGAGACCGACGGGTTCCGCTTCGACATGGGCCCCTCGTGGTACCTGATGCCGGACGTGTTCGAGCGCTTCTTCGGCCACTTCGGCCGCTCGCCCGACGAGTTCTACGAGTTAGAGCGGCTCGACCCCCACTACCGCGTGTTCTGGAAGGACGGCGACAAGGTCGACGTGCTCCCGGACCGCGAGGCGAACCGGGAGCTGTTCGAGGAGTACGAACCCGGCGCAGGCGAGGCGTTCGAGGCCTATCTGGAGGAGTCGGAGCGGACGTACAACATCGGGATGGAGCACTTCGTCTACGAGGACCGGCCGCGCCTCCGCGACTACGTCGACAAGGACGTGCTCCGGTACTCGTGGGGGCTCTCGCTTTTGGGCAAGATGCAGGGACACGTGGAGGACTACTTCGACCACCCGAAGCTCCAGCAGCTGATGCAGTACACCCTCGTCTTCCTCGGCGGCTCGCCGTACAACACCCCGGCGCTGTACAACCTGATGAGCCACGTGGACTACAACATGGGCGTCTACTACCCCGAGGGCGGGATCGGCGCCGTCGTCGACGGGATCGTCAAGCTCGGCGACGACCTCGGCGTGGAGTACGTCACCGACGCCGAGGTGACGGGGATCGAGGGGCGCCGCGGCGCGTTCGCGGTCGACACCGCCGACGGCGAGCGCTACCTCTCGGACCTGGTCGTCTCCGACGCCGACTACGCGCACACCGAACAGGAACTGCTCCCGCCGCGCAAGCGGCAGTACACCGAGGCGTACTGGGAGTCGCGGACGTACGCCCCCTCCGCGTTCCTGTTGTACCTCGGCGTCGAGGGCGACGTGCCGAACCTCGAACACCACACGCTGGTGCTGCCGACGGCGTGGGACGGTCACTTCGAGCAGATCTTCGACGACCCGGCGTGGCCCGACGACCCCGCCTACTACCTCTGCGTGCCCTCTGAGACCGACGACACGGTGGCGCCCGAGGGGCACAGCAACCTCTTCGCCTTGGTCCCCGTCGCGCCCGGGCTCGAGGACACGCCCGAACTGCGCGAGGAGTACCGCGACCTCGTGTTGGACGATATCGCCGAGAACACCGGAACGGAACTCCGCGACCGGATCGTCGTCGAGGAGACGTTCAGCGTCGACGACTTCGCCGACCGGTACAACAGCTATCAGGGGAGCGCGCTCGGCCTGGCGCACACCCTGCGACAGACCTCGCTGCTCCGGCCGTCCCACGAGTCCGACGCGGTCGACGGGCTCTACTTCACGGGGTCGACGACGACGCCCGGCATCGGCGTCCCGATGTGTCTCATCAGCGGACAGATAACGGCGGAGACGGTCTCGAAGACGGCGTGAGGAAAGCCGTGACCGACACAGCGACCGACTCCGGCCGGCGGGCGTTCGCCGAGGACCTCCGGTACCTGCTGGTGTTGTCGCGGCCGCGCTTCTGGCTGTACCTCGCGGGCCCCGTCGCGGTCGGCGTCACGTACGGTATCGGCGACGTGAGCGAGCTGTTCACGCCGACGACCGTCGCGCTGGCGGCGTACTTCCTCGTCCCCGCGAACGTCTTCCTCTACGGCGTCAACGACGCGTTCGACGCCGACATCGACGAGCTGAACCCGAAGAAGGAGGACCGCGAGGCGCGCTGGCGTGGGAGCCGGCTCGTCGCGGTCGCGGTGCTCGCGTCGGCGCTCGCGGGGCTCGCCACCTTCGCGCTCGCGCCGCGGGTCGCGTGGCCGTACCTCGCCGGGTTCCTCCTGCTGTCGGTGGGGTACAGCGCCCCGCCGGTGCGGTTCAAGACGACGCCGTTCCTCGACTCCGTCTCGAACGGCCTGTACATCCTCCCCGGCGCGGCCGCGTACGCGACCGTCGCCGGGGTCCACCCCCCGCTCGCGGCGCTCGCGGGCGCGTGGCTCTGGACGATGGGGATGCACACGTTCTCCGCGATCCCCGACATCGAACCGGACCGGGCCGCCGGGATCCGGACGACGGCGACGCTGCTCGGCGAGGGACGGACGTACGCCTACTGCTTCGCGTGCTGGGCCGTCGCCGCGGCCGCGTTCGCCGCGGTCGACCTCCGGCTCGGGGCGCTGCTCGGCGTGTATCCGGTCTTCGTCGCGTGGGTCGCCGCCTCGTCGGTGTCGGTCGACCGCGCGTACTGGTGGTTCCCGGCGCTGAACACCGCCGTCGGCACCCTGCTGGCGATGGGCGGGCTGTGGCGCGTCTACCCGATCACGGAGGTGCTCGCGTGAGCGACCCGGACGGATCGGCGGGGTCCGCGAGGTCGGCCGAGTCGGCCGCGTCCGGCGTCGACACGCTCCGAGCGCGGCTTCCCGACACGCGCCGCGAGGCGGAGCGCCTGCTCGACCGGACCGTCCGCGAGAACCGGTTCACCATCGCCGTGCTGTTCCCGCTCGTCGGCGCGCTCGCCCTGGTCGGCAGCGCGGAGGGATGGGTGCCGGAGCCGTTCGCCTTTCACCCGTGGTTCGTGCTGTTCGGGGTGTTGGTGATGCGCTCGCCGCTCGTCGTCGGGGTGTTGCCCGCGCTCGACCGCCGCGCGCTCGGGTGGATCGGCGTCCTGACCGCGTACACCTACGCGATCGAACTGGTCGGCGTCGCCACGGGGTGGCCGTACGGAAACTTCGAGTACGTCGTGGACCTCGGGCCGATGCTCGGCGGCGTGCCGGTCGCGCTCCCGGTCTTTTTCATCCCGCTCGTGGTCAACGCGTACCTGCTCTGTCTCCTCCTTTTGGGCCCGCGGGCCTCGAACGGCTGGCTTCGCCTGCTGACCGTGATCGCCGCGGTCGTCGCGATGGACGTGGTGCTCGACCCCGGCGCGGTCGCGCTCGGCTTCTGGAGCTTCGGCGGCGGGAGCTTCTACGGCGTCCCGCTCTCGAACTACGCCGGCTGGGTGGTGTCCGCGACGGTCGCGGTCGTCACGCTCGACCGCGCGTTCGCGGGGACGACGCTCCGCGACCGCCTGCGCGACTGCGAGTTCATGCTCGACGACATGGTGAGCTTCGTGATCCTCTGGGGCGGGATCAACCTCTGGTACGGGAACCCCCTCCCGGCCGCCGTCGCCGCCGCGTTCTGCGTCGGACTCCTCCGAGCGGACCGGTTCGACGCGCGGCTGTTCACCCCGTGGGAGTGACTCCCCGACCCGACTCGGTATCGCTTATATACGTCCCCCTCCTTTCCGGTGATATGAGCGTTCAGGAGAGTCGCGCGCGGCCCGGCGAGGAGGGGGAATGAGTCGGCTAACGATCGAGTACGGCGCTCACGAGCGCGTCAGCGAGGTCGTCGACCGGCTGACGTACTGCGCCGAGCACATCAGCGTCGCGTTCGACGGGTGGGAGGAGCCGCACGTCAAGGGACCGGGACTGTACTTCGCGGTCGTCGCCGACCGCGGCTACGGCGCGTACGCCGACGCGATGGGGGACAACCGCTGGCCCCGGGAGGACTGCGCGTCGGTCTTCGACGAGGACGCGTTCGTCGACGCCGCCGGGACGGTGAGCGTCGAACGGGACGGGGGGATCGTCGTCGCCGTCGACGGCGAGGTCGAGGAGCAGATGGTTCGCTTCCGCGACCTCGGCACCCGGAGCGGCGAGTCCCGGCTCGTCGACGACGTGAGCTACGAGCCGTGGATGGGGTCGCGGCACATGAGCGCGATCGAGACCTCGGTCCGGCCGGAGGTCGTGGCGACGGTGACGCTGAGCGAGGAGACGGGGCGCGTGAGCGTCTTCCGCGACGGCGATGCGACGTCGATGCGGCGCAACGAGATCGGCGGCGAGTGGCGCGCCGAGTAGGCGCCGGACGGAGATTTCGGTGTCGTCGACCGCGTTTCTACCCCCGAGCCCGGACGTCGTTCAGGTCGGGAGCCGACGGCGAGGCGGCGGGACCTCCGAGTGCCCGCGTCCGGGAGTTTTCCTCCGACGGAAACGGAGACCCATCGAGCCGGACGTCGCGGTGCGATCGGAGACGCGGCGCGGACTGTCGAAGTTCGGTGTCCCCGCCGCTGTACCGCACTACTTTCGCTCATGCATATATCATCGACTTCTTATAAATCTGGGTTCGTGCGGTCATTCGACCGCTTGCGGCCCGACTCGGAGAGCCGGTCGACGGCCCGCGGATCGAACGGGTCCGTACCACGTCGCAGTCGACGGAACCCCCAGTCGGATCGACGACCCGCGCGACCGGTCTGACGCAACCGTCGGTTCGCGACCGATGAAATCGCTCTCGTTCGGCCGCGTCCGCCGAGGGTACGGATTCTCGACGGCGATGGCGCTCACAGAGTTGCGATGGCGCTTACAGAGTTGCGATCGCGCCTGCAGAGTTGGGATCGCGCCCGCAGAGTTGGGATCGCGCTTGCAGCGGTCCGCGGGGAACCGCGGGTGGCCACTGCGACTCGCCTCGCGGTGGAGTCCCGTGGGCCCACGTTGCGCGTCACCGAACCGGACTCCGATTCCGAGGCGAGATGCGGCCGGACCGAAACGGAAATAAATATAATAAAAGTGGTAGTATATAGAATATACCAGTTTTTATACTATTGTAACGCCGATCCGACGGTCGTCGAAACGGCGTCGCGATACGCGACCCTCGTCGCAGTCCGGTCGACCCGGACAGCGCCGCCGTCGACGGCGGCGAGGTCGAAAGGGCGTCGCCCGGCCGATCCGTGCGGTCGCATCGCAAGCCCGATCGGTCGAGTCGCCCGCCGGGCACCGGCTTCCGAACGGGTCATCGGCTTCCGAAGGGGGGTCGCGTGTGGGCGATGCAGATTCTCGGATTCCTCGGGGTCGGTGGTCTCGACTCGTGCAGACCGTTCGCAACGGGGCGGAGGCGCCGTCGGAGACGAGTCGGGAGTTGCCTCGGAGAACACCCGTGAAGACCCGTCTGCGTCGCGTTTTAGCCCTCCGATAGCCGAGTTCCGCCGACTTCCGCGGCTCTGAACGAGTGATTAATAAAGATAGCGCCGGCCCAGAGTTCGGCTCATGTGCCGACGGACAGAACGGTCGCTCGCGCCGGCCGACGGGTGGCGGAGATGACCGATCCCGTCGAGATCCGGAACGGTTCGATCGTGACGCCGCACGGGGTCATCGAGGGCGGACGCGTCGTCCTCGCGGACCGTCGCGTCGCCGAAGTGGGCGACGCCGGGACGGAACCGATCCCCGAGGCGACGACGGTCGACGCCGATGGGAACGTGGTGATGCCCGGGCTCGTCGACCTCCACGGGGACGACGTCGAGGACGAGTTGTATCCGCGATCCGGCGCGCGCGTCGACGCGCGAGAGGCCGTGATCGCCGCCGACCGCAGGAACGCCGCTGCCGGGATCACGACGAAGTTCCACGCGATCGCGTTCGAGGAGACGCCGTCGGAGGACCGCTCGATCGCCGACGCGACCGACCTGAGTCGGGCGATCGCCGGCGCGGAGGAGACGCTATGCGACAACCGGATCCACGCGCGGTGCGAGCTCTCGGAGGAGAGCGTCGGAGCCGTCGAATCGCTCCTCGAGGCGGTCCCCGTCGATCTCGTGTCGGTGATGCATCACTCCCCGGACGGCGGACAGTTCGACGACGAGGAGTTCAGCGACCACTACGTCGAGCAGCGGGACTGCACGCGGGAGTCGGCCGCGACGCTCGCGGTCCGACGCCGAAACACCTCGACCCGGCAGCGCGTCGAGTTCATCGGCCGGGTGGCCGCCCTCGCCCGCGACCGGGGAGTACCGCTCGCGTCCCACGACGACGACTCGCCCGAGGCGGTCGACAGAATGGCCGCGATGGGCGCGTCGATCAGCGAGTTCCCGGTGACGCTGGAGGCGGCGGCGCGAGCGACGTCGGAACACGGCGTCGCGACGACGATGGGCGCTCCAAACCTCGTTCGCGGCGGGAGCCTCTGGGGGAACCTGAACGCGCGGGAGGCCGTCGACGCCGGCGTCGTCGACGCCCTCTGCACGGACTACCACCCGCGGTCGCTGCTGAAGGCCCCGTTCGTCGACACCGGCGAACCGCTGGCGACCCGAGTCGCCCGAGTCACGGTCAACCCCGCGGAAGCCGTCGGGCTCTACGACCGCGGCCGACTTCGGAGGGGCGCCCGTGCCGACGTGCTCGTCGTCGATCCCGACCCGACCCCGACCGTCGAACGCGTCTACGTCGGCGGGCGGGAGGCGGTACGGACGACCCGCCCAGACGACGCCCGCGAACGCGTCCCGACCGCCTGAGGCGCGCCATCGCCGCCGTCGTTCGGTACGGCCGTGAGTCGTCGCGGCCGCGGTTCGTCGCGACTGACGGTCCGACCCGTCGAGAGGCGGCGCCGGCGCCCGAGCTGAACGGAGAGGGCGGACCCCGATTACTCTCCAGATAAATATCCCCAACAGAACGCCAGTAGGCACATGACCGAACCGAATCTCGACGTCGGGTTCGTCCCCGTCGAGTGCCCGGGACAGGGGAAGACCGGGGCCGCGAACACGTCCTCCCTGTTGATCGAGACGCTGTCGCACCGGCACGACCTGACCGTCTACGTGGTCACACAGCAGGAGGCGCGGCGGGCGGACCTCCCGGCGCGGGACCGCGTCGAGTACGTCGTCCAAGACGATCTCTCGATGCTGCCGCACCCGATCGCGACGAAACAGGATGCGCTGCGCTCGAAACGAACCGAACTCGAGGCTCACGACCTCGTGCACTCCTACTCGTCGGCGTTCATTCCCACGCTCGCGACGCTCGACTGCCCGACGCTCGCGACTCTCAACTCCTATCTCGCCGTGTGTCCGACCGCCAGCTTCCGATACCACGGCCGGGAGAGCTGTTCGGGTCCGGGACCGCTGAAGTGCGCCGGCTGCGTGCCGGCGACCGCGATCAACCGACGGAACGGGGCGGAGTCGGAGGCGAAGTCCGCCTACCTCGCGGCCGGTCGGGCGCCGCTGGTGAAAGAGTCGATCGAGCGGTGCGACGAGGTCACGGCCTATCAGGCGCTCTCTCCTCACCTCCGCGACGACTACGTCGGCGTCGGGTTCGATCGGGACCGGATCCGCGTCATCCCGCACTTCTACGACGAGCGGTTCTGCGCCGAGCCGCCGGAGACGGAGCCCGCTCGGCCCCGAGCGACCGCGGAGGATCCGGTCCGACTCCTCTACGCCGGGTCGCTACGACAGATCAAGGGCGTCGACGTCCTCTTTCGGGCGTTACCGGCCCTCTCGGACCGCGGGGTCGAGGCGGAGCTGCACGTGGCCGGCACCGGCCCCCTCGAGGATCGACTTCGAGAGATCGCCGACACCCTCGGCACGGGCGACCGGATCGTCTGGCACGGGTTCCTCGAACGGGAGGAGCTCGCGTCTCAGTACCGGAAGGCGGACGCGTTCGTGTACCCCGGCGTCATCGACGAACCGTTCGGCCGCGTGATGCTGGAGGCGCTCGCCAGCCGGACGCCGATCGTCAGCTCCGACACCGGGAGCATGGCGGCGATCGTCGGCGACGCCGGGGTCCTGTTCGAACCGGGGGACGAGGAACGGCTCGCTGCGGCGGTCGAGCGGCTGATCGCCGAGTATCCCGCGCGGTGCGACGCGATCGGGGACCAGCTCGCGACGTTCGCCCCCGAAACGGTGCTCGAAGAGTTCTGCGACCTCTACCGCGAGACGGTCGAGACGGCCGATAGATCCGGTCGTTGAGCCGGACCGTTCACGGTCGCGGACCGCGTTCCGACGTGCGGTCAGGGCAAACCGCGCGTGCCGTCGCTCGTCGACCCGGCCCTCGCTCGTCGACCCGGCCCTCGCTCGTCGATTCGGCCCCGTTCCGATTCCGTCCGACCTACATGTACCCGAGGTCGCTGAGCCGCTCCATGAGGTCCTCGTCGTCCCGCGTGCCGCCGGTCCGCCCGGTCGTCCCCGCACGCTCCTGTACCCAGGCCGGGGAGTCGTCCTCCTTCTCGGCCGAGACGGCGCTCCCGAGAGACCGGTACCCCTCGAAGTAGCGGCCGGAGACCGGCACGTCTTCGACGTCGACCCCGTCCGGGAGATCGGCCGCGCTTTCGGGGAGGCGTCCCTCCTCCGGGAATTCGGGGACCGTGGCGGGGACGACCTCAGTCCACATCGCCTCCCACACGTCGGCCTCCGTGAACGGGAGGATCGGATGGACGCGGTCGTGCGTCGGGTGCGCGTCGGCCGATCGACTGGCCGAGAAGAACGTCTCGTCGGTCCGGGCCCCCCGTTCGTCCCACCTGACGGCGGAGACGACGCCGTCGACGTCGTGGGTCTCGATCGCGTCGTTCAGCGGCACCGTTTTGAGGAGGTGGTTGCCCACGTAGCCGTCGAGGAGGAACGGGAACGTCTCGCCGTCGTATTTGAGAACGTCCCGGACGTGTCGGCGGTTCGCTTCGTTCAGGTCCGCGACGCGAACCTCGTCACCGGGGTCGGTCGCGTTGGCCGCCACGTCCTCGTTGCGAGCCACGTGGAGGTCGATCCCCCACTCGTCCGCCCATCGCTCCACGAACTCAACGACGTCCGGGAAGTGCTGAAAGTGGTCGAGGAACACCGCCGGCGGTCGGTCGTATCCGCGTCGGTCGGCGACCGCGCGGACGACGTGGAGCGTCAGCGTCGAGTCCGCTCCGCCGGTCCAGACGACCGCCGGGTCGTCGTACGCCTCGAGCGCTCGGTGAGCCACGTCGAACGCCTTGGCCGCCTTGTCGCTGAACGTCGGGTAGTCGGTGGGAAGTTCGTCCGCACCGTCGCCGTAATCGACGTCCGCGTGCTCCGGGGTCCGTGTCATACCGTTCGGTCTCACGCGACCGACCCACATTATGAAGCGGTCCCTAATGTCGGGACCCCTCAGCGCTGCGCGCCGCCGTCGCCGTGGGTCGACGGGTCGACCGATCCGACGGCGTCCGCGGGGACCGCGGCGGCGTCACCCTGCTCGCCGCCGGAAGGAGGGGTTTTCGGGAGCGTGAAGTGGAACACGGAGCCGACCCCCGCCTCCGACTCGACGCCGATGGATCCGCCGTGGCTCTCGACGATCTTCTCGCACGTCGCCAGCCCGATTCCGGACCCCGTCTCGTCGTGGCCGCTGGAGAAGATCTCGAATATCCCCTCCGTTTCCGCCTCGGTCATCCCCCCGTTTTCGTCCGCCACCGCGAACCGGACCATCTCGCCAGCGGGCTCCGCGGTGACGTGTACCTGCGGCCGACCGTCGGCGTGTGTTATCGCGTTCTCCACGAGGTTCTGGAACAGCTGGACGACGAGGGTCCTGTCGGCCGCGACGGTCGGAAGGGAGCCGGCGGTGATCCTCGCTCCGGATTCGGCGACTGTCGACCGGAGGTTCTCGATCACCTCCTCGAACACCGCCTCGGTGTCGACGGCCTCGAAGGACACCTCGCCGCCGCCGCGGGAGTATTCGAGTAGGTCGTCGATCATCGACGACATCCTGGCCGCGCCGTCGATCGCGAACTCGACGTACTCCGACCCGTCGTCGCCGAGCTCGTCTCCGTAGCGGTTTTCGAGGAGCCTGAGAAAGCTCTGGATCGTCCGGAGCGGCTCCTTGAGGTCGTGGGACGCGACGTACGCGAAGCGTTCCAGCTCGGCGTTCGACTCCCGGAGATCGTCGACGACCGACTCGATCTCCGCCTGCATCTCTATTTTCGTGGTGATATCGCGCCCGATGCCGCAGACGTACAGCGGGCGTCCGGCGTCGTCCTCGACGACCGAGGCGGAGAACTGGTACGGGATCGTCTCACCGTCGCTCGTGGCCAATCGAAGTTCGATCGAGTGTTCGCCGTCCGACCGGACCCTCTCGACGGCCTCGACGGCGCGATCGCGATCGCCGCTGTCGAACAGCCGGAACGCGTCCAGTTCACCGAGTTCGACGTCGCTGTAGCCGGTGACCTCGGAGACGGCCTCGTTCCAGTACACGAGCCTGCCGTCGAAATCGACGATGAAGAACAGATCGGCGAGCCGATCGAGGTACTTCCCGGTGAACGCGAACTCCGGTTCGTGGGGCTCTTCGAGCAGCAGATACCGGTCCCCGTCGATCGGACGGATCGTGACTGATCGCGACGATGGGCCGTCGGAGACGACCGTCCGCTGTTTGGCTCCGGTTCGAACCGCGTGCGCCCAGAGCTCCGGCAGATCGGCGGTGAGATCCTCGGGCGGAGCGTCCCGCAGCGAACGCCCGACGACGTCCCCGTCCGGCCCGTCGATACTGTCCGCCATGCGGTCGTTCACCCAGAGGTACGTCCCGTCCCGATCGACGCACGCGATCCCGGTCGCGGACTCCGAGAGGGGGTCGTCGACGGCGTCGTCGGCCGAGGCGGTCGGCCGTGTCGCGGAGACCGCCCCAGACGCGGCGTCGCCGACGGGCTCACCGACGGCGGCGAGCGGGCCGTCCGACTCGGGGTCGTCCGGGTCGAACGTCCCGTCGACCAGCGCGGCCAGGTCGTCGTCGAGCGATTCGTGCGCCTCTCGTCGAGAGAGCGTCGTCAGCGACGGGTCGGTGTCCGCCAGTCGAAGCAGTACTCGAACGTCGCGCGTTTCGGTGCCGGAACCGAGCAGTACCCGATCGAACCGGCCGCCGATCAGCCGATCGACCGCGTCGCTCACGCTCGTCGTCGTGAAGGCGTTTGGGCGATCCGCCGGCTCCCGGTCGTTGATAACCCGTCGCAGTCCCTCGGCTTCCGTACCGACGTACAACACCGTTTCGTTCATGTATCCGTGGTATCGTATCAGCTGTCGATCATTACGCGGCCGTGACGGCCCCTTACACGCGAACTTGACTTCGACACGGGACATCGGCACCGTCGTCGGAAAAGCATACCCCTTCCGCGGCGCTCAGGCTTAGCGGTGGAAGGAGTGACATAAAATAGTCATTTATATCGCAGAGCGGGAGCCGGTTGGAGTGCGGTCGGCGGACTCGGGCGACTCTCGATGGGCGGAGGGCTTGACGCCGCCGCGCGGCCACGGACTCGACCGCCGCCGATCGGTGCGAATTATCAGACAGATAATCAAGGGCCCGATGGCACAATTCGGATCCATGCGTCAACTACTGACGGCGAGCGGACCGAGACGTCTGGGTGTCGATCGAATCCGGAGGTCGGTTCGTTGATGCAGTACGCCGACTTCGTGACGTTACAGAGCGGCGGGTTCATCGAGATAGCGCTGCTGTTCTTCGTTCTCGCCGTCCTCGCCGCGGTGGCCGGACTGCGAGGCGTGGCAGGGGTGTCCATGCGCATCGCGAAGATCTTCGTGTTCGTGTTCCTCGTGTTGTTCGTCGCTTCACTGTTCCTCTGATCTCCCTCTCGCGGCCGCGCTGACGCCTTCACTTTCGTTCTCTCTCTTTCTCTCACCTTTCGTCTCATTCCCTCCCGTTCTCTCACCTTTCATCTCGGAGGGCCGAAACGCCGCCTTCCGCGAGGTCACTCCTCCGTCGCGGAGTCACAGTCGGTTCCGCGAGCGGACGACGGCCGCCGACTCCCGGAGCGGAGCCCGCGATCCCGGCGTTTACCATCCTGATAATAATACTGGTGCCGGCCGTATCGTTCGATGCCGAAGTGGACGACACTTCCGGCACAGCCGATCGGAGTTGAGTTCCCTGCCACTCCGAAAGGGGGAAGCGTCACAGGATCCGCGCGCAACTGCCGCACCGCCACCCTCCTGCTTTTTGTCCGTAATCCCGTCGCCGGTCCGAAGCGAGAGCCGGGCCGTCGGCGCCCGGGTGCGAACGGGCGGGCGGCGCGTCGCGGCTCACGCCGGCACGTACTCCGTCCAGGAGCACCGCCGGAAGGCGACATCGTACCCCGTGGTGTCCCGGACCGCGTCGAGACCGTTTCGCAGCTCCGTCCACTCGTCGTCCGTGAGGTCGAGTCGCTGCTGGGTCCCCATCTCCCCGGTGTTCGCCGGATCGTCGTCGTGACAGAGGACGAGGTGGGCGATCTCGTGGAGCGCTAAGCGCGCCTGTTCGCGGGGCGAGTCGCGGTGGCCGACGACGGCCCTGTTCCCGGCGTTCATGCCGTTGACCCACCCGTCGTTCCACCGATCGCGCAACCCGTCGGAGAGGTGGCAGTAGACGCGCCCCACGTGCGGGGGTTCGCGCCGCCCCGGAACGACGACGAGCTGGAAGGCGACGTTTTTCAGGTCCGCCTCGACCTCGCGGGCGTAGAAGCTCTGGGTCGCCCAGAGGATGCTGTGCACGTCGTTCCCGTACGACTCGAGGAACCGCCGTTCGTCGATCCGGTCCGGGTGGTCGAGCCACTGCATGTGGATGCCGTTGTCGCGGAACAGCGCCTCCAGACGACGCTTGACGGAGTCGTCTACCGCCGCGGTTCCGACGTATCTCGCGTCGACGAGGAAGTCCGTCCGGCCGACCTCCAGCCCCTCGAACGAGTCGGCGCCGAAGCGGTCGACGAGACGCTCGTGGAACGCCTCCGACCGCTTCAGTTCGTCCGGGATCCCGTCGCCGCCGCTGTGTTCGGACGCCCGGTCGCGCCGGTACGCTCCGACGCCGCCGGCGGCCGCGGCCCCGACGCCGCCGAGCAGGGTCGCGCCGGTTCCGCCGAGCGAGCGGAGCACCGACCGCCGCGACCGGCTCTCGTTCTCGCCTTCGGGCCGCGGTTGGTCCGCCATCGTGTTCTCGCATCGACGGACGCCTCACTCCTATATAAAAAATCACTGACCTGACAGTAACCGAGATACTTACCACCGCTTAACCGGTCGGAAGCGCGGCGCGAAGGAGTTCTCAGACCGACGGCTTCGGGACGGTCGGCGGCGCGAGGGCGACGCCGATCAGCGCGTTCGACACCGATCAGCGCGTTCGACGCCGGGCGAGTTCCCGCGATATGACGGCGCTCACTCGTCGTTTCGGCCGTTCTCCGCCGTCGCTCCGATCTCTTGGAGGTCCCGGTTCTCGTCCAGGTCGAACACCATGGCGAGCAGCATGAACAGCCACCCGAGCGCGAACAGGACCCTCCCGTCTCCCCTGGACGGTCCGTCCCTCAGCGCGTCGGCTCCGACCGACGCGGCCCCCAGCGCGGACGTCCCGGCCCCGAGGTAATAACACAACGCGAGGGGGTGGAAGTCGCGCTGGAGGTATTTCACTCGCAGTCGCCAGAGGAACCCTCGCAACAGCAGGATCGACAGTTTCGGGATGAAAGAGGTGTACGAGATGTGGCTGGTTTCGTCCTCGTAGACGGCCCGTCGGGGGACGTCGGCGACCCGCATCTCGTGGACGTTGAGACGGATGAGCAGGTCGTTGACGAAGCCGTAATCCTCGTACAGTTCGTCGATTTCGAGCGTTTCGAGCGCCGACAGAGAGATCGCCGTCGACCCGTTCTGCGGGTCGTTCACCTTCCAGTAGCCGCTCGCGATCCGGGTCAACAGCGCGAGCGTCGCGTTTCCGATCTGCCGGAACGCTGGCATCTCCTCGCGCGTCAGCATTCTGTTCCCCTTGGCGTAGTCGACCCGACCCGCCGCGACGGGCTCGACGATGCGCTCGACGACGTCCGGGGCCGTTTGCCCGTCGCCGGCGATCACGACCGTGATGTCCGTCCCGTCGGCGACCGATCGCTTGTATCCCGTCTTGATCGCTCCGCCGACGCCTCTGTTCCGTTCGTGCTGCAACGGGACGACCGTCGGGGATCCCCCGTCCTCGCCGTCGGCGGCGGCGGCGCGGCCGCCGGCCTCGTCGCGAGCGCCGGACTCTTCGGCCGCGACGTCGGAGCCGTCGACGTCGCCGTTTCGGGCGGAGGGATCGACCGGGACCCCGCCGTCGGCGCGGGCCTGAATCGCGCTCCACGTGTCGTCGGTCGAAGCGTCGTCGACGACGTACGCGCGATCGACGTACGTCGGAAGCGTTTCGATGACCTCGCCGATGAACGGTTCCTCGTTGTAGACGGGGATGACGGCGGCGACGGTGTGTCCCTCGTACATTCTCTGGTACGTCGGTCTGCGGCGGTTCGCGGCTTTATTATGAGACCGATATGCCGCTCTCACGTCCGCGAGCACTCCGGTTTATCGGCCGTTCGATCCGCTCTCGCGACATTAACCGCGCGATAAGGAAATGGGAGCGACTCGATGGCCAAGCCGAGATCATGAGCGACCATCAGGAGACAGTGGGTGCCGATCCGTCCGTCTCGCAGGCACTCGGGTTACCGTCGCCCGCGCCGGGGTCGGTGCCCGCGTGCGGACGCGTCCGCACGCTGAGGGGCCCGTCGCCGATCGTCGGGTGCCGATCGGCCGATCAGCGCTCCGCGTTCGAGGGCCGTCCGGGATGACCGATTCACAGCGGATAGCCCGTCACGTCGACGCCAAGCACGTCGGACCGCCCGTCTCCGTCACGGGGGTCGACTCGCTCGCGACCGCGAACGAGGGCGACCTCGCCTTCTGCGTGTACGACGACGCCAGATACGTCCGTGAAACGGACGCTGGCGCCGTTCTCTGCCCCCAGACCGTCGGTGCGGTCGCGGGGACGACGCAACTGGTCACCGACGAGCCACGGACGGCGTTCGCGGTCGCGGCGAACGAGTTTCTCGCCGAGGAACCGCTCGACCGAGACGGCGTCCATCCGACGGCGTCGGTCCACGACGACGCGGAGATCGGCGACCGGGTGCGGATCGGCCCTCACGCCGCGATCGGCGCCAACGTCCGCGTCGGCGACGACTGCTCGATTCGGGCGGGAGCGAGCGTCGGGTGCCCCGGCTTCGGGTTCGGGCGCGACGACGAGGGGGTGCCTCGAAGGTTACCCCACCGCGGTCGCGTCCGGATCGAGGACGGCGCCGAAATCGGGGCGAACGCGACAGTCGACCGCGCGGTGTTCGACGAGACCGTCATCGGTCGGAACGCCAAACTGAGCGCAAACGTGCACGTCGCCCATCAGGTCCGGATCGGCCAGAACGTCACGGTGGCGTACGGAACCGGCTTCTCCGGTCGGGTGACGGTCGGGGACGGGGCGGTGATCCAGCCGCACGTGGCCGTGGCGACGGGAGTGGACATCGGCTCCGGGGCCGAGGTCGGCATCAACTCGACGGTCCTCGACGACGTTCCGGCCGGGGAGACGGTCGTCGGGTCTCCCGCCCGGAACCGCTCGAAGGTGAGCGCCGAATGAGCGGTTCCCAAACGCCCGCGCTCGACGGCGTCGAGTTCACCTACGACTGGTACGAGCGCGCGCTGGTGTGGCTGTCGGACCACGGGTACGAATCGTCGTCCTTCGAGGGCGACGTCGGAGACGGTGACCTCCTGCTTCGTCACGACGTCGACCTCTCGCCGAGGAAGGCGCTGGAGATCGGTCGGATAGAGGCCGACCTCGGGTTCCGATCGACGTACTTCTTTCTCGTGTCGAATCCGCTGTACAACGTCTTCGACGCCGTCTGTCGCGCGGTGATCGACGAGATCGACGCGCTGGGCCACGACGTCGGCGTTCACTTCAGCACCCATCAGCACTGGTCGCGCCGACCGTCGCCAGAGGAGCTCCGAGAGCGGGTGACCGCGGAGCGGTCGGCGCTGTCGCTCGCTGCCGAGAACGTGTGCGATCCGGTGTCGTTCCACTGTCCGCCCGAGTGGGTGATCGACCGGACGTTCGACCGACTGGCGACCACGTACGAGCCGCGGTTCTTCTCCGAGGCGACGTACGTGGCCGACTCCGGACAGCGCTGGCGCGAGAGCCACCCGTTCGACACGCGGCTGTCGGAGCGGGTACAGCTCCTCACGCACCCCGGGCTGTGGGGCGAGACGGACCTGCCGTACACCGAGCGGGTGACGTCCAGCATCGACGAAAACGTCGGCTACGCCGAGCGGTTGCTCACCGACCAGCACCTCCGCGAGAAGTTCGACCCGCCGGTCGAGCTTCCCGAGAGGGAGCCGGCGGCCGATCGCTGATCCCATCCGTTCGACGACGGTCCAGCCGGCGTGACGGGCCACGAGGCGGTTCCACGTCGTCGTGTTGCCGTTCGTCGACCGTTTCGGCGTGGATACTCTGTGGATAATTAAAGGCGCCCGTGCCGATCCGTCTCAATGCGATGATCCGACGACCGAGCCCGACGACGGAGTACGGGGCGATCGATACCGTCGCCGAGATCCTGGCGAACGACGACGCGCCGGACGAGTGCATCATCTTCCGTCACTTCCCCGAGACGGACGTGTCGGGAGAAACGGTGTGGGTCTCGGCTCGGGGCGACTCGTTCGTCTCGCTCGACGAGGTGCGGTGAGCGGGTACGGAACGCGGGGTTCAACGGGCCCTCGGTGCGGCCGCTTACCTGCCGCATAAGCAAGTGGACGCCACCGGTGGTGATCGACATATGAGGAGAACAGACGCCGCGTCGGCCTCGACCTCTCGCGAAACGTCGTGTCGCGGTCGACTCCGAGCGACGAGACGGCGACGAGCGCACCGGTGACACGATGAAGGCGTTGATCATCGGCGTCGACGCCGGCTGTCGCCCCGTCTTCGACGACCTCCGTGAGACGAACAGCATCCCCAATATCAGCGCGCTCGCCGCGGAGGGGCTCTCCACCGAGTTGGAATCGCAGATCCCGCCGTGGACGCCGAGCGCGTGGCCGTCGATATACACCGGATCGAACCCCGGAAAGCACGGCGTGTACGGATTCGTCACGTTCGACGGCTACGACTGGGAGGTCTCGACGGCCGACCACGTCCGAGCGCGGACGCTCTGGGAACTGCTCGACGACCACGGTCGATCGAGCGTCGTCGTCAACGCGCCGGTGACCTATCCGCCGGCCGACATCGACGGGGCGATCGTCCCGGGGTTCATGGCGCCGGAAGAGCCGCGGTGCCACCCGGAAGGGCTCTTCGAGGAACTCGTCGACGAGATCGGAGAGTACCGGGTGTACCCGCGCTACTCCCGCGACGACGAACGGCGCTCGGACGAGGAGAAGATCGACGAGTACCGCCGGCTCGCGCGGATGCGGGGCGACGCGTTCAGATACCTCGCCGACCGGTTCGACCCGGATCTGGGGTTCGTCCAGTTCCAGAAGACGGACACGGTGTTTCACGAGTTCGAAGGGGATCCGGAGCACGTCCGCCGCATCTACGAGGAGACCGACGAACAGATCGGCGCGATCCTCGACGCCTGCGACCCGGACTGCGTGTTCCTGGTGAGCGATCACGGGATCGGACAGTACGAGAACTTCGAGTTCAGAGTGAACGAGTTCCTCCGCGACCGCGAGTTCCTCAACGTCTCCGAAGGGGGGAAGGGGATGCCGTCGTGGAACCCGATCCGGAACCAGCTCAGGGACGGCGACGCCGACCGGTCGTGGGACCCCGGTCTCGCGGGGCGGCTCGCCCGCGGCGCCAGCCGCGTCGGTGTCGACCCCCGAGCCCTCCTCGACCGGCTCGAGCACGTGGGTATGGCCGACGCCGTCCGCCGGCACGTCCCCGACGGCGTCGTTCGGGCGACGAGCAAGCAGGTCGACTTCGAGGCGTCGACGGCGTACATGCGCGCGCGAACCGAACTCGGCGTCCGGATCAACCTGGAGGGGCGGGAGCCGGACGGCGTCGTCGCTCGGGAGGAGTACGAGGCGGTCAGAACGGAGCTGATGGACCAGCTCAACGACGTGCAGACGCCCGACGGGAAGCCCGTCTTCGAGGAGGTGGCCCCCAGAGAGCGGTACTTCAGCGGGCCGTTCGCTGAGGACGCGGTCGACATCGTCACTGTCCCGCGGGACTTCTCCGAGTTCCTGTCGGCGCAGCTCCTCGGAGACCAGTTCGGCCCACCGACCGAGCCCTGGAACCACAAGCTCGAGGGGGTCCTGATCGCCGCGGGCGACGGCGTTGCGCCCGACGCGGCGGTCAACAACGCACACATTTTCGACGTCGCTCCCACGGTCATGGCGGCGATGGGCGTCCCGTACAGCGACCGGATGGACGGGACGGTGCTCCCGATGGTGTCGGACACCGGAACCGCTCCGTATCCCGCTGTGGACGGGACGACGCTACCGTAGCCGCTCGCCGTCGCCGCAGGCCGTGGCCGCTCGCCGTCGCCGCAAGCTGTGGCCGCTCGCCGTCCGGGTCGTGGCCGCTCGCCGTCGCCGCGGGTTGAGGGTCGATCGCCGGAACCGCCGTCACTGCCGTTCGGGGAGCGACCTGATCCCGGTTTTTATTCCGTCTGGGACGTTCGAAAGCTCCCACTCGATCCGCGATTTGAGCTGCTGTTTCCCCCGCTCCGTGAGCATGTACTTGTTCGTTCTGTGGTCGTGACTACCCTTCTCCACGAGGCCCTTCTCGACGAGTGCATCGAGGTTCGGGTAGAGCCGGCCGTGCAGGACGTCCGACCCGTAGTACCGCTCGACGGCCTCTTTCACTTCGACCCCCTTCGGCTCCTCCAACCCGAAGGTCGTGAACAGGAGATCGCGTTGAAACGCGGTCAAGTCCATCATCCGTACTCGTCGTACGCGGGTCAGGCATTTACTTCGTCGACATCGTTACGGAACTTAGAACCCACGTAAGCGACCGCGACGCCGAAGCGCCGCGAGCCGCTTCGGCCGTTCCGGTCGGATCGCTACTCCTGTTGGTCCGAGAGCTCGAGGCCGTCGACGTCGGACTGGAGATCCACGACGTTCTCGCGACCGATCCTGACGCGTTTGACGACCTCCTCCTCCTCTAAGTCCGACAGCACGCGGCTCACTTTCGCCTTCGACCACTCCGTCGACTCGATGATCTCGCTCTGTCGCATTCGCCCGTCGTTACGCTTGAGCAGCCGACAGACGACCTCCTCGTTCGTCAGGATCGACTGGTCGATCGGCGACGGATCCCCGCCGGTCGTCTCGTCGGCCGAGTCCCGATCCGGCCCGGGGCCGTCGGTGCCCGAGCCGTCGGACTGGCCGCTCGCGCCCGCTCCTCCGCCTCCGTATCTACGGACCGCCATCACGCCCACCCAGCCGATCGCTATCAGACCGAGGAGCACCGCGGCCAGAATCCGGTGGAGCAGGTACGGCTCGGTCGGATCGAGTCCCAACCGAACGAGCGTCGCGTCGTTGACGCCGTCGCCCGTCGTGTCGCGGACCAGCGGGTTCGTTCCGTACTTCTTCACCTCCTCCCAGTCGGTCAGTCCGTTGTCCGACGTGTCGGGGGTCGTGATGTCCGTCCCGTGTTTGAACTCCTCCGCGTTCGTCAGTCCGTCGCCGGTGAGGTCGCCCTCCTTCTCGATCACCCTCACCTGAAGGGTCGCTTCGTCGACGACGTCGTTCTCGTCGAGGCCCGGGTCGGACAGCTCCATGAGGACGGTGTGATTCCCGGTCGCGTTACTCGGCCAGGAGTCAGTGGAGAGGCGGACGGTTCGGGTGGAGTCGGTGGAGAGTTCGACCTCCACGCAGTCGAACGAGACCGACGAGTCACCGCCCTCCCTGAACCCCCGTCCACAGAGATCGAACGACCCGCTGTCGTTGCCGGACGCGACGGTGACGTTCAATCGGAGCCCCTCCTCCTGCCAGACGAACGGGGGGCCCGGGTGGTCGTCGATCGTCTCGTACTGCGACTCGATGTAACCGTCGCCCTCGAGGGTCACGTTCTGGATCGCGGCACCGCCAGAGTCGGTCTGGGCAGGTCCCGAGGTCGCGTCCTCAGCCAGCGACGCCTGACCGACCCCGGCCATCGCGCCCGAGCACACCAGCGCGACGAAAACGAGGCAAACGACGGCGGTTCGGCCGATCTCGCCAGTCTCGCTCATGATCTCAGGCCCCGCGGCCCGCGGCGGACGATCGGCGCCGTCCCCTGCTCGCACGACCTGTGAACGGGGCTCTCAGTCGCGAGGCGATCGGTCGTAGCCGCCGAGCGCTCGGTCGGAGCCGCCGGGCGTTCGGCGGCGACTCGGGCATGAGACGGAGCGGGGACGATGCGTATTCACGTGTGGCCATCGGGGTGATTTTGAGAGGTCTCCAGAACACACTTTCTCGTTGATTTGAGGTAGTTCGTTGTGCCTAAATTAATGTTTCCCTCGGAGATACCGTCGCGCACCGTCGCGGGACGACTCGGACGAGCGCGGAACCGACCGTCGTCGAACGCGACGCGACCGCCCGCCGTCCGCGGGCCGTGACCGAACGCGTCGTGAGCGACGCGGAGTGCCGGGAGCGCGGAAGCGCGGAGAGAGGCGGGAACGGAGGTGACGTCGCCTCTGAGAGTGTCGCAGACTTCGTTCGTTTCAGAAAGTCCCATTCGGGCGAGAATCGTCGCCCGTCTGTATTATTATGACGCTCCTCAGGCGACCGGCCGCGGCTCGGGACGCGGCCCGAAGCCCGTTACGTATGACGTAAGGCTCGGGCTCCCACGGACGGGCCCTCTGACGGTCAGTGAACCTCGGAAGCCGAGTGGGCGCTCGTCGCACCGGGCCGCGGCTGCGACGCTCTCGCGTCAGAAGCGGTCGCTCGGGACCGAGGCGGGCGGTGAGGGAGTTAACGGCCTCATAACTTAGCCTCGGGACCGTCGAGATGAGTCGATGCCACAGCAGAACGAATTCACGGAGTACGCGCTCCTCGCGGACATCCGGACGACTGACGTTCAGAATCCCCAAGAGCTCGCCGCGATCTGGGGACCGATACGACGGGAGTGTACGGACGTCGGTGCCGAGGTCACTCACTCGTACGCGGTCCTCGGCGAACACGACTTCCTCGTCTTGCTGGACGCACCGAGCCGGGACGTCTGTTTCAAGGCCTCGCTGATCATGGAGCGGCACGGCCTCGACGTCCAGTCGATGGAGGTGGTCCCGACAGAGGCGTTCGGTGAACTCGTCGAGGACCTCTGAGTCGGAGCGGCGACTGGCACGGAGCGTCGCATCGGACACCGCCGTTCGGTCCGCTCGCCGCGTCCGGTCGCTCCCGCGGAACAAAGAGTCGTCGTCGCTCGGCTGGCGTCGGTCGTCGTTCAGTTCTCGGCGGGTCTCGGTCTCTGCGCGGTTCTCGGTCGCCCTTCAGTTCTCGGCGGATGACGGAACGAGTTCGGAGCGGTACGCGTACGCGACCGTGCCGACGAATATCGCGAGCACGACGGTCGCGACGGAGAGTCCCGAGAGCAGCGGTGTCAGTAGCCCGGCCCAGCCGGCGGCCACCAAGAGCCCGGCGCCGCCCGCGGTCTTGAGGAACGTCTCGCGCCGCTCGTTTTCCGCCGAGGTCGCGGTCGTCTCGGTCGGTGCGCTCTCGGTCGGCGGCTCCGGATTCAGGTACCGCTGTACCCGGTCGAGCCGCGGCCGAGGCTCGACGTAGCCGCGCGGTTTGTTGTAGTCGATGAGCCCCAAGTCGTCCAGCTTCGGGAGGTGAGACTGGTACAGCGCGATGTACACGCGCTGGCGTTGGTCCGAGTGCAGCCGCTGTACCGTCGTGTCGTTCTCCCACGCCGCGATCTGAACGGCCATGTCCCGCATCTCGATGACGTCGTCGACGTCGTCCAAGTAGCGGAGGACGTTCCGCCGACGCTCGTTCTGTAGGACGTGAAACACGTCGTCTAATTCGAGCGGTTCCGTGTCGGAACCGGCGTCCTCGATACCCGGAAGCGAGTCGACGGACACGTCGTCGTCGGTCTCTTGGTCCGGTTCCGAGGGTGTCGGTTCGCCGTCTGATTTAGATGCTGCTTTCATCTCTGTCTCGACCTCAACTGGATACAATTATCTACAGATAGAAAAAAGGGAGATACATTTGTGGAGGATTACGCCATCTTACTCACCTTTTCACCGAGTTTCAGTCAACTCGATAAGGTTGCGCAGCCGATTCGTCTCACGAACACGTACGCGGAGATATATTGTCGAGACCGGACGGAGTCGTCACGTCCCGCGATTTTGTTCCGAACAGTATCGACCGTCTATCATTACAGTAGTAGCGGTGTAATCCCACGCGGTATCTGGCGGTTGGGATCGGCCTAAGCCACGGACCGGCGGCCCGCCTCTCGGGTCGGCGATAGGTCGGGCGCCGGCCCCGGACCGGGACCGGCGTAATGCCGGTGTCCGCCCGTGCCGGGGCGCGTGCGGGCGAGGGGGGACATGCGGGCCGACCGGAGCGCGTGCGGGCGACAGGGGCGCGTGCGGGCCGACCGGAGCGCTCCCGACGCTCGTCACCGGAGTGCGCGTCGCTCAGAACGGAAACGGCCGCCGGCGACGTCGGTCGGTGACGCCGGCCGGTGGCCGGGGGATCGAGGCGCGATCCCGACCCGTCGACCGCGAAACTGCCCGCAGACGGGGGGAAGCGGTTACCTGACCGATAATAATGCGGTGTGGCTCCGAGAGATCATCCTACCGATGTTTGCGACGACCGCTGCGACTACCGTGCCGATGGATCGACTGGACCGCGGCTCGCCGGGACCGGTCAGATGACGGTGCCGATCGCCGATCCGTCCGTCGGAACGGCCGAGCGCGAACGCCTCGAATCGGTGCTCGCCTCGGGCCAACTGGCGGACGGCAACGAGGTCCGCGCGTTCGAATCGGCGTTCGCGGAGCACTGTGACGTCGACCGGGCGGTGGCCACCGCGAACGGGACGGCCGCGCTTCACGCCGCCCTCAGAGCCGTCGGCGTCGGCGACGGGTCGGCCGTCGTGACGACGCCGCTCTCCTTCGTGGCGACGGCGAACGCGATCCGGTTCACGGGAGCGACGCCGGTGTTCGCGGACGTCGACCCGGAGACGTACAACCTCGACCCCGACGCGGTCGAGGCGGCGATCCGGTCGGAAGGCGGCGACGTCGACGCGATCCTCGCCGTCCACCTGTACGGGTTGCCCGCCGACCTCGGACGGCTCCGCGAGATCGCCGACGCCCACGACGCCGCGTTGGTGGAGGACGCCGCGCAGGCGCACGGGGCGACGTACGACGGGCGGCCCGTCGGCGCGATCGGCGACGCGGGGTGTTTCTCGTTTTACCCCACGAAGAACATGACGACCGGGGAGGGCGGCATGGTGACGACGGACAGCGCCGACGTCGCCGACCGGGTCCGCCGCTTCATCGACCACGGCAGGGGAGACGGGTCGTACGAACACGCGACGCTGGGGCACAACTTCCGGATGACGAACCTCGCCGCGGCGATCGGCCGGGCGCAACTCGAGAAGCTCCCCGAGTTCGTCGAACGGCGCAGGGCGAACGCCGCCCGCCTCACGGACCGGCTGGCGGAGACGCCGGTGACGACGCCGACCGAGCCCGCGGAACGCCGACACGCCTACCACCAGTACACCGTGCGCACGAGCGATCGCGAGCGGCTCCGGCACGCGCTCGAAGAGGCGGGGATCGAGTCGGGCGTCTACTACCCGACGGTGCTCCACGAGCTGGAGAGCTACTCGGGGGTCGACGCGAGCGCACCCGTCGCGGAGCGAGCGACCGGAGAAGTGCTGTCGCTTCCGGTTCATCCGAAGGTGTCCGCGTCGGATATCGAGGCGATCGCCGAGGCGATCGACCGGGCGCTTTCGGCCGACGGGCCGGAGGGGCCCCGATGAGCCCCGACCGCGTCCGAGCCGGCGTCATCGGGGCCGGCAGCATGGGACAGAACCACGTTCGCGCGTACGACGAACTCGCGGGGGCCGAGCTGGTCGGCGTTCACGACGTCGATTCGGAGCGCGCCGAGCGCGTCGCGACGGAGTACGGGAGTCGGGCGCTGTCGTTCGCGGAGCTCCTGTCCGCCGCCGACGTCGTCACCGTGGCCGTCCCGACGGAGTACCACTTCCAGGCGGTGCGCGAGTGTATCGACGCCGGCGTCGACGTGCTCGTGGAGAAACCGTTCGTCGAACACGTCGACCGGGGACGCTCCCTCCTCGAGTACGCCGACGAGCGGGGCGTCACGGTCCAGGTCGGGCAGATCGAGCGGTTCAACCCGGCGGTCCGAGAGCTGTTCACCCTGCTTCCGGACGTCGAGATCCGCGCCGTCGAGGCCCGTCGGCTCGGACCGCCGCCGGACCGGGCGATCGACGACTCGGTCGTGATGGACCTCATGATCCACGACATCGACCTGCTCTTACAGATCCTCGACGAACCGGCAGAGGTCGCGGCGGCGAGCACGGGCGACGGGGAGTACGCGACCGCGACGGTCAGGTCCGAGTCCGGCGCGATCGGTACGCTGACCGCCAGCAGAGTGACGCAGGAGAAGATCCGCGAGCTCGTCGTCTCCGGCGCGGACCGGAAGATCGAGGTCGACTTCATCGACCAATCGATCGAGATTTGCCGGCGCTCGGTCCCGGAGTACGTCCGAGACACCGGCTCCGTCAACTACCGTCACGAGACGGTCGTCGAGAACCTCGTCGTCGAACGCCACGAGCCGCTGAAAGAGGAGCTCTCGTCGTTCATCGCGGCCGTCCGGGAGGACGAGGAGCCGCTCGTTACCGGGGAAGACGGGCTGCGCGCCGTCGAACTCGCCCAGCGGATCGACGGTATCGGCACGCCCGTCGAGGAGTTCGAGATCGAACGGACGGCGTGAGCCCGAGCCGGGACCCCTTCGGCGACCGATACGACCGCGTCGCGGAGAAGTCTCGCGGCGGGCCCTTACGACACTCGTAAGCGCGATTCGCCGACTCGCGACTGACCTATGGGCCCCCATAATAATCCCCCGTCACGGGGAAGGGTGTGACGAGTATGCCTTCGAAATCAGCAGTCGCCGCGGGTATCGCCCTCGTCACCGTCACGCTCCTCGTGTACATCCGCCGATCGGCGGACGAGCGGTGACCGGATGCGTGACGAACCCGAGCGGATGCGCGACGAGCCAGACCGGAGACGCGACCAGCCAAACCAGATACGCGACGAGCCTGACTGGATACGCGACGACTCAGACCGACCGCGCGACGACCCGGATCGGATGAGCGAACCCAACGTCGTGCTCGGCGACGACGTCGCGATCGACGATCCCCGTCTCGTCGGCTACGTCCACGACGAGTCCGCGCCGCCCGCGGTTATCGGCGACGGAGCGACCGTTCGGTCGGGGACGGTCGTCTACGCCGACGTGGTCGTCGGCGACCGGTTTCAGACGGGTCACGACGCGCTCGTCCGCGAGGAGACCCGGATCGGCGACGACGTCCTCCTCGGGACGAAGGCCGTGATCGACGGGCGGACGACGGTCGGGTCGGACGTGAGCATCCAGACCGGGGCGTACGTCCCGTCGGAGACGACGATCGGCGACGACGTCTTCGTCGGTCCGCACGCGGTCCTCACGAACGACCCGTACCCGGTGCGAGCGGAGACCGACCTCGAGGGACCGACTCTCGAAGACGGCGTCAGCGTGGGGGCGAACGCGACCGTTCTTCCGGGCGTCACCGTCGGGGAGGACGCGTTCGTCGCCGCCGGCGCCGTCGTCACGGACGACGTGGGCGCCGAGGAGCTCGCCGTCGGCAGCCCGGCGGACACGGAACCGCTTCCGAACGCACTCCGGCAGCGGAACTCGGTGTAACATGTACCAGACGCCTTCCACGAGCCGCGAGCGAAGCTACGCCGACGGCGTCGTCGAACGCGCCGCGGACGAGCGGTCGACGGCCGACCGCGCGCCCGACGTCGAGTCCGCGACGGTGTGTGTCGTCGGGCTCGGCTACGTCGGCGTCCCGCTCGCGGTCGCGTTCGACGAGCAGGGGTACGACATCGTCGGCTACGATATCGACCCGGACCGAGTCGCGGAGTTCCGGAACGACCGCGACCCCACGGAGGAGCTGGGAGACGACCGGATCGCCGACAGCCAGATCCGGTTCACCGACGACCCGACGGCGATCCGCGACGCCGACTACGTCCTCATCACCGTTCCGACACCGCTCGACAGCGGGCAGAACCCCGAGCTCGCGTTCGTCAGGAGCGCGGCGGAGACCGTCGCCGAACACGTGAGCGAGGACACGACGATCGTGTTGGAGTCGACGGTGTACCCCGGCGTCACGCGGGACACCGTGGCGCCGATCGTGGAGGAGGGTTCCGGGTTCACGCTCGGCGACGAGTTTCACGTCGGCTACTCGCCGGAGCGGCTCTCGCCCGGGGATCAGGGGCGAACGCTGCAGGAGGCGGTCAAGATCGTGAGCGCCGACACCGCGAGGTCGCTCGAGGAGCTCGCCGCCCTGTACGACTCCGCCGTGGACGCCGGGGTCTACCGGGCGCCCTCGATCGAGACCGCCGAGGCGGCGAAGGTGCTCGAGAACGTCCAGCGCGACCTCAACATCGCCCTGATGAACGAGATGGCCATCATCTGCGACCACCTCGGCCTCGACACGAGCGAGGTGATCGACGCCGCCGCGACCAAGTGGAACTTCCACGACTACAGTCCCGGCCTCGTCGGCGGCCACTGCATCCCGGTCGACCCGCTCTACCTCGCCCACGGCTCCGAGCGGGCCGGGTTCTCTCCGAAGCTCATCTTCCAGGGACGGGAGGTCAACGAGTACATGCCGAAACACGTCGCGGAGGTCACGGTCAAGGCGTTCAACGCGGTGGGAACGGTCCCGAGGGACGCCCGGCTGCTGATCCTGGGAGCCGCGTACAAACCGAACGTTGGCGATATTCGAACGTCGGAAGTGAAGAGCCTCGTCGCCGCGCTCGGCGAGTACGACGTCGACTGCGCGGTCTGTGACCCGGTGGTCGACGACGAGGTGATCGCCGACGCGTTCGGGACCGAGACGGCGACCCTGGGCTCGTTCGACGACTTCGACGGTATCGTGCTGGCGACCCCGCACGACGCCTTCGCCGATCTCGACTACGAGCGGGTGGCCGAATCGCTCAATTCGGACCCGGTGTTCGTCGACGTGGACGGCGTCGCCGATAGGGACGAGATCGGCCGGGCCGGCTACGAGTACCGACGGTTATGAGCTCGACGGCCTCCCGAGCCCGTCGGAGCGCGACCGATCGCGGCGGGACGACCGTCCCGGCGGGGGAAGCATGAAGATCGCCGTGACGATCCAACGACCGCCGCACGTGCATTTCTACCGGCACGTCATCGAGGCGCTCGAACCGACCGCCCACGAGACGCGGGTCTACGTTCGCGACTCGGAGATAACGACCGCGCTGCTCGACGCGTTCGGCATCGAGCACACCGTGCTGACCGACACCGCAAACGGGTCGATGGGGGGTCTCGTGACGTCGCAGCTGCTGTTCGAATCCCGACTGCTCCGTCGACTGCTCCGGTTTCGCCCGGACGTCGTGACGGGTATCGGCGGCCTCTCCGCGTCCCACGCGGGGACGGTGGCCGGCGCCAGAACCGTCGCGTTCACCGACACCGAACACGCGAGACTGTCGAACGCGCTCACGAGGCCGTTCGCCGACGCGATCCACACGCCGGACTGTTTCCATCGGGATTTCGGCCCCAAACACGCCCGATACGCGGGCTATCACGAACTCGCGTACCTGCATCCGAACCGGTTCGACCCGGACCCGAGCGTGCCGGAGGCGGCGGGAGTCGACCCCGCCGAGCCGCTCGCGGTCGTCCGGCTCACCGACTGGGACGCGATGCACGACGTCGGCGCCGGGGGGATGGCCGACGTGACCGACGTCGTCGAACGGCTGGAGGCGGCCGGCGCGCAGGTCCGGGTGACCTCGGAGGTGCAGACGTCGAGCGATCTCGACGATCGCGCCCTCGACGTCCCGCCGGAGGAGGTCCACCACCTGCTCGCGCACGCGGACGTGTATCTCGGTGAGGGGGCGACGATGGCGGCCGAGAGCGCCGTGCTCGGCACGCCCGCGGTGTACGTCAACACGCTCCGGATGGGGTACACCGACGAGCTCGAGGCGCGATACGGGCTGCTGTACAACTGTCAGGGCTCGTTCCGACACGACCGGGCGATCGAGACGGCGGAACGCGTCTTGAACGGTGACGAGGACCATGACTTCGAGGCGCGGCGTGACCGCCTGCTCGACGAGAAGACGGACCCGCACCGCTCGATACTGCGGGCACTCGGCGTGGAGGGGGTGCCGGCGTGACGGACCTCAGCGTCCTGCAGCTGGCGTCGTCCGAGGAGGCGTTTTTCACCCAGCAGGTCGACGCGCTGGAGGAACGCGGCGTCGACTGCACGACGCTCGTCGTCCGCGGCGACGCCGCCGAGGGCGACCCCCGCGGGATCCGCGCGTACGCGGAGACGTACGGCGACGTCCTCGCCGAGGCGAGCGGGTCGTACGATCTGGTCCACGCGAACTACGGGCTTGTCGGGCCGCTCGCGCTCGCACAGCCGGTTCGCCCGGTCGTGTTGACGCTGTGGGGGTCGGAAGTGATGGGATACTCGAACCGGCTCGACCGGGTCACCCGATTCGCCGCTCGACACAGCGACGCCGTCATCGCCCCGAATGAAGCCGTCTCTCGGCGGTTGGACTGCGACCACGAGGTCGTCCCGTTCGGCGTCGACCTCGAGCTGTTCAGGCCCATCGACCGGACCCAGGCGCGGAAACGGCTCGGGTGGGACCAGTCGAAGCGGTTCGTCCTCTTCCCGTACGACACGGACCGGGACGTGAAGGACTTCGAACGCGCACAGCGGGTCGTCTCCGAGGCCGTGGTGAACGCCGAGGTCAAGGCGATCCACGGGCGCGAGTACGAAGAGATGCCCTACCTCATGAACGCCTGTGACGTCCTCCTCGTTACCTCCGAGCGCGAGAGCGGTCCGATGGTCGTCCGCGAAGCGGCCGCCTGTAACGTGCCGGTCGTTTCGACCGACGTCGGGTTCGCGGCCGAGACGCTCGCCGACGTGGAGAACAGCCACGTCGCCGACACCGACGACGAACTGGCCGACGCGCTCGACGCGACGCTCCGGTCCGCCGGCCGATCGAACGGCCGCGAGCGCGTGAGAGCGCATACGGCGGAGCGTATGGCGACCGATCTGCACTCGATCTACAGCGCCCTTCTCGCGACCGACGGCGCTCGGTTATCGTCCGAGTAAGCGATTCCGGGCGGGCGGCGTCCGAGCGAACGATTTCGAACGACCGAAAGTCGCCCGCTTAGCCTCTCGATAGTAATCCCCGATAACACCGATAGGCCGTGGTACGCATGGCAGTCTCCAATGAGCCGACGTCGGACACCGCTCGAGCGCCCGGCTCGAGAACGACGACAGCCCGCGACGAACGTCGAACGCCTCCCGTCCGAAGGGGTGAGCACTGAGATGTGCGGTATCATCGGGTGCGTGGGGGTCGACGACTCGGCCGACCGCGTTCTGAGCGGCCTCAAGAACCTCGAGTACAGGGGGTACGACTCCGCCGGGGTGGCCGTCAGCACGGCCGAGGGCATCGCAGTGCGCAAGCGCGCCGGGAAGATCAGCGACCTCGAAGAGCGGTTCTCCCGCGGGCTCCCCGATGGGGAGATGTCCGTCGGGCACACGCGCTGGAGCACCCACGGGCCGCCGACCGACGAGAACGCCCACCCGCACACGAGCGGGTCTGAGGACGTCGCGGTGGTCCACAACGGGATCATCTCCAACTACGAGACCCTCCGAGAGGAGTGCCGCGGCCGCGGATACCGGTTCACCAGCGACACGGACACCGAGGTCGTCGCCCACCTCATCGAACGGTACCTCGACCGGGGTGACGGCCCCGAGACGGCGTTCCGGAAGACGGTAGACCGGATAGCGGGGAGCTACGCTATCGCCGTCCTGATCGAGGGGTCAGAGACCGTATACGCGGCGCGGGAAGGCTCCCCGCTCGTGCTCGGGATCGGCGACGACGCCGAGGCGGGCGGCTACTACCTCGCGAGCGACGTGCCCGCGTTTCTCGAACACACCGATCAGGTGGTGTACCTCCAAGACGGCGACGTTCTCACCGTCTCCCCGGACGGCTACTCGTTCCTCGAACGGGGCGGGACGGAGCGGGAGAGACCGGTCGAGACGGTCGAGTGGAGCGCGGGCGAGACCGGCAAGGGAGGGTACGATCACTTCATGATCAAGGAGATCGAAGAGCAGCCGACCTCCCTCGCCGACACCTTGGAAGGGCGGGCCGATCCGGACGGCGGGATGATCGAGTTCGAGTCGTTCCCGGACGGGTCGTTCGCCGACGTTCAGGAGGTCCACTTGGTCGCCTGTGGAACGTCGTACCACGCCGCGATGTACGGCGCGAGGATCCTGAACAAAAGGGGCATCCGAGCGACGTCGTACCGGGCGAGCCAGTACGGGGACACCGTCCCGAAAGACGAGGAAACGCTGGTCATCGCGGTCACGCAGAGCGGCGAGACGGCGGACACGCTCGCCGCACTCAACGCCGCGAAACGCGACGGAGCCCGGACGTTCGCCGTCACGAACGTCGTCGGATCGACCGTCTCGCGGGAGGCGGATTCGACGGTGTACATCCGGGCCGGTCCGGAGATCGGCGTCGCGGCGACCAAGACGTTCTCCTCGCAGGTCGTCACGCTCGCGATGCTCGCCGAGGAGTTCGCGGCCGACATCGATGGCGCGACCCCGCGAGACGACACGCAGGAGTTCGTGGCGGCGCTCTCCCGGCTCCCTGGGCAGATCGACGACGTCGTGTCCACCTCGCGCGTCACCGATCTCTGCGAGCGGTACACCGATCAGGAGGAGTACTTCTTCATCGGCCACGGACTCGCGTACCCAGTCGCGCTCGAAGGCGCGCTGAAGTACAAAGAGATCACCTACGAACACGCCGAGGGGTTCACCTCCGGCGAGTTGAAGCACGGCCCGCTGGCGCTCGTGACCCACGGCGTCCCGGTGTTCGCCCTCTTCACCGGAGAGAACGACGAGCGGACCCGCATCAACGCGACGGAAGCCCAGTCGCGGGGCGCGCACGTGATCGCCGTCGCGGGCGAGGGGATCGACGTCGACTTCGCCGACGAAGTCGTTCGCGTCCCGTCGACGCACCCGGACCTCAACGGCCTGCTGGCGAACGTCATGCTCCAGCTCGTCTCGTACTACTCCGCGAAGCTACTGGATCGCCCGATCGACAAGCCGCGCAACCTCGCGAAGAGCGTGACGGTCAACTAACAGTGAGCACCGACACGACCGCGAGATGCGACCGATGACCGACGCCACAGTCGAAACGCCCCCGTCGGACGACGAACCGGCCCGGTCCCGACCGGGAACCACCTCGTCACCGAGCGAATCGGGGCTGATGAACGACGAGCTGTTCGGCGTCTTCGGCGATCGCGAACGCCTCGACGCGAGTCGGCCGGCGACGGAGTTCGACAGGGTCGTCGCCGGCGAGACGGTGACGATCGGCCTCCGCGGGAGCGAGGGCCGCCACCGCGAACGGTGTCACGTGTACGAGGGCCCGGACGGCTGCTGTGTCGTCTGGGGCGAGCTGTTCCCGCCCGAGTCGACGGATATCGACGCGGCCGAGTGGGTCTACGAACGGTTCGCGGCCGTCGGGACGGACGCGTTCGACGAGCTCAACGGCGCCTATCTCGTCGCCGTGGAGCACGACGGGACCGCTGCGATCGCCCCGGACCTCCTCCGGTCCGTGGAGTGTTACGTCACGGACCGAGACGGGTACCGGGCGTTCGGAACCGACCCGGTCGGCGTCGCGCGGCTCGTCGAGGACCCGTCGATCGACGACCGCGCGCTGAACCAGTTCGTCCACTTCGGCGTGAGCTTCGAGAACAGGACGCTGCTCGAACGACTGCGGCGGGTCCCCTTCGACGCCGCGCTCGGCGAGCGGTCGACGACGGAACTGGAACGCTTCGTGTATCGACCGCGCGACGGCTCGCAGGCGGACCACGCGGCTGACCTCGCGGAACGGCTGGAGCGTGCGGTCGCCCGTCGCGACGGCGACGGCGCGTCCGCGGGTGCGCTGGCGAGCGCGGGCTACGACTCGCGGCTGCTGCTCGCGACGGTGTCGGACATCGACGTCAGCTACACCCTCGGGACGCCCACGGCGCCCGAAGTGCGAGTCGCCCGGGAGGTCGCGACGCAGTACGGCGTCGACCACGAACTCCTGCCGGTGACGGACCGCTACCTCGACGCCGACTCGGACGTCGTCCGGTACACCGGCGGGATACGGGAATCGCTCCACATCCACCACCGCGGCAACCGCGACGCGCTCACGCCGCCGAAGATGTACCACGGGCTGTTCCTCGACACCGTGTTGCGCGACCACTACGTCCCGTCCCGCACGATCGACGCCGTCGGTCACTCGCTCCCGATCGGGGGGCTGGAGTCGGATCCCGACCCGGTCGACCACTACCGGACGCGGCTCGGCTTCTGGGGCGACGGGGCGCCGCTCGCGGGCGGCGATGACTGGGACGGGACCGTCGACGAGCTGTTCGAGGAGTCGGTCACGACCGCCATCCAGAGCTACGGCCAGCGGTGCGACTCGACGTTGAACGCGATGGCGATGCTCGGAATCCAGCTCACGCCGGCGCTCCCCTTCCGAACGCAGATCGCCGACAACCACGTCGAGAGCCTCATCGCGGCCGACGCGGAGATACTCGACTGGCACCTCTCGACGCCGCCAGAGCACCGGAACGGGGAGACGTTCCAGCGGGCGCTGGGGCTCATCGACGACGATATCCTGAGGCATCGACCGCCGGACCGGCCCCACGAGTCGTACATGCTGAACCAGATAGAGGGGTTCCTCAGGCGAACCCTCCCGGGCGTCGACGCGCCGGGAACGCCGTGGCCCGACCGAGACGAGATTTACGCCGCCGCCGGGATGGACGAGCGGCTCTTTCCGGACTCACCTGACGTACACCGATTACCGCCGCGGATCAAGCTCCGGATCAACGACGCGCTCGTGTGGCTCGAGTGCGCGACGGGGACCGATCACGATCCGGAATCGCTGTTCAGCCTGGACTGAGGCGACGCCTCCGGACCGCCTCTCGACCTCCGTGCGACGTCGTTCCCAGAGCGGAGACGCCCGTCCGAACCCGATCGCCCAGTGGTCGTGACAGGATAGCAGCCGTGAGCGTGTCATAGAACTCTTCCCATACTACAGTCAGTTTGATTACTATTATAGCGGTTTACTGACTTAGAGTTGCGTGCACTAGGTGCACGACGTTTAAAACCGGTTAGAGTGTGCCTTTTCGTTTCCGAATAATGATTTCTCGCACCCGTTCAACGTGGTTTGTCTCGGATTGAACGAATGCTGTGAGGATGGCTTCGACGATCTCGGAGCGGTTGATTCCGAGATCGTCACACTCAGCGACCAGTTCATCCACTTCTCGCACGATTTCCTCATCAACAGCGACTCCGAACTTCTCTTTCGTCATAGCTACGACAATCTAAGAACAACGTGCACCAAGTGTACGGCGCTTTCAATTAGTTAGAGCTGATTCAACAAACCATGAGAACTCTTCTATGACACGCTCGCCGTGGCAAGACGCCGCACCGTTTTCGCTCGCCTCCCCGGAGTTGCGATCGGGCGTATCGCCCGCTCTCACCGTCTTTTAGGCAGTTGATAGCGGGGAGGCTAGCGGGGCGAAGAGGTCTGTTCCGAGAATTCCACCGTCGTCGCTCGTGGTTCCGTCATCGTCCGTCGTATTCCCGTCATCGTCCGTCGTATTCCCGTCATCGGTCGCGTTTCCGCCGTCGGTCGCATTTCCGCCGTCGGTCGCATTTCCGCCGTCGGTCGCATTTCCGCCGTCAGTCGCATTCCCATTGTCCGTCGTATTCCCGCCATCGGTCGCGTTTCCGCCATCGGTCGTGGTTACATCGTCCGTCGCGTTTTCGCCATCAGTCGCGTTTCCGCCATCGGTCGCGTTCCCGCTATCAGTCGTGTTTCCTCCGTCGGTCGCATTCACATCGTCTGTCGCGCTTCCGCCATCGGTCGCGTTTCCGCTATCAGTCGTGTTTCCGCCGTCTGTCGCGCTTCCGCTATCAGTCGTGTTTCCGCCGTCTGTCGCGCTTCCGCTATCAGTCGTGTTTCCGCCGTCTGTCGCGCTTCCGCTATCAGTCGTGTTCCCGCTATCAGTCGTGTTTCCGCCGTCTGTCGCGTTTTCGCCGTCGGTCGTGGTTACATTGTCCGTCGCGTTTCCGTCATCTGTGTCGTTCTCCGTCAGTTCGATTTGAATCTCACGCGTGTCGTCGCCAGTGTCGACGACGACCCGGCGCGTTCCGGGGTCGTATCTGCTCGTGTTGACCGTATGTCGAGACGTCTCCTGCTCGCCGGCGTCCACGCTGACGGAGTCCGACTGGACCTGTTCGTCGCCGAACGAGAGATCGACGTCGGTCGAGCCGTCGGATCCGCCGTCGTTGGCGACGGTGTACTCGACGGAGACCGTTTCGCCGACCGTCGCGTCCTCGGGGGCGTTGAGCCCGGTCACGTTGAATTCGGCGGGGCGAGTGTCCCCGTCTCCGCCGTCATCGGTGTTTCCGTCACCGCTGTTCCGGCTACCGGCGTTACTATTTCCGCCATCATTGGTTTGGCTGTCGTCGCTGTCGGTGGTCTGGCTGTCGTCGCTGTTGTCGTTTCCACCGTTGGTCTGGCTGTCGTCGCTGTCGGTGGTCTGGCTGTCGTCGCTGTTGTCGTTTCCACCGTTGGTCTGGCTGTCG
>NZ_NHOY01000069.1 GCF_002252755.1 Halorubrum sp. Hd13
CTCACGGCTGCCCCTTTGAGCCCCACCCACACAGCACCGCACCTCTCACCTCCCCAGCCTCGTCGGTGGTCCTCCGCGTTGCTCCGGACCACCGACTCCCTCGCGTGTGCGACTCGCGGCCACCGAGGGCGGCCGCTCGCCGGCGCGCGCCGACCGCGGCGTTCGTTTGTTTATAAATAGAATCGGTACGGTCGCAGAATTCGTCGTTCGTCTCAGCTCCGGCGCCGCGACAGCAGGCCGTTGCGTCCGATCCGGAACTGCCGGAGCACGGAGAAGCGGTTGACCCACAGCTGGTACGCGCCCGTGAGGGCGAACGCGCCGAGCGAGAGGCTCGTCCAGAGGACCGGGTCGACCGCGGAGACGAGCGGGACGCCGAGCAGCGCCGCGAGGACGACGGTCAGCGACGCGACGCCGAGCGCGCGGTACAGCTCCGACCACGTCACGCCGCCTTTCGCGACGATCTCCGTGTACAGAGACACGTCCCGCGCGTGCCGCGAGAGCTCGATCGTCTGCGTCTCCCGGTCGTACTCGACCACACCCAGCTCCTCCAGCTTCGGCAGGTGCGTCTGGACGAGCGAGGTGTACACGCTCTCGCGGCACCGCTTCGGCGGCGGGCTCTCGCCCGTCTCGCGGCCCGCCACCAGCGTCGACAGCTCGTGAACCGTCACCACGCCGCCGACGCTCCCGAGCTGTTCGAGGGCGCGCCGACGGCGCTCGTTCGCGAGGATGGCGTACACCTGCTCCGCCGGAAGGACTTCGGTTCTGAGTTTCATGAGTGAGGGTCCGACGCTCCGCGCGGCACGGAGATCGGTCGTTGGCACTACATCTTCCGTTGAGGGGATATGTATGCGCTCGCTACCCGCATTCGGATCGTGTTTCGTGGTACCTCGACCCGGGATTCGGGCCCTCGAAACCGATAGCCCGCGTCCCCGCGAGCCCCGCGCCCTCGCTCCGATCGCCCTCGGCTTCGGGTCCGGTGCGGCAGGCGTCCCGTACCGCCCGCCGCGGTCGAAGTACGGGGTTCATGTCGCCGTTTTTGCCCAGAGTAGGGACGTCGAACCGCCGATCGAACGCGGCGTTTGACCGCGCGAACCGACCGTTCCACGGAATCGAACAGATCGTTCGACGGTGACGTGGCTGCGCGTAACTAGGTGGGTATCCCTCGGAGGGGAGAGTAACCGATTCGGTCAGCCCAGCGCGGACGGGGGGCGAGTCGGGGGAGAAAGCATGAGCCAAGACACAAACGACACAATCGGACTCTCGCGGCGCAAGCTGCTCGCCGGCCTCGGGGCCGTCGGCGTGGCCTCCGCGGGCGCGGGACTCGGTACCACGGCGTACTTCAACGACACGGAGACGTTCCAGGGCAACACGCTCACCGCGGGCGAGCTCGACCTGAAGCTGGACTACCGCGCAACGTACGCGGGCGGGACCGGGCGCATCGACGAGATCAACGGCTGGTATCCGGACTTCGACGTCGTCGAGGAGGAAGAGGGGGTCTACCTCATCGGCGAGGCCCCGAGCATCGACGAGCCTGACGCTTGGGAGGACGAAGTCCAGACGCGCGACTTCTGTCTGCCCGACGTGGGACTGGTCAACGGCGACGAGATTCCGGTCTTCGTCCTCGATGACGTGAAGCCCGGCGACTGCGGCGAGGTGACGATCAGCCTCCACATCTGTGACAACCCCTCGTGGGTGTGGATGAACGGCGAGCTCACCGAGAACGCCCAGAACGGGTACTCGGAGCCCGAGCTGGAGGCGCTCGCGGAGATGGGACTGGATACGGACGACTCCGACGGCGAGGGTCAACTCGCCGACGCCATCGACGTGACGATGTGGTACGACGAGAACTGTAACAACGTCCTGGACGCCGACGCCGAGGAAGCAGGAGATTCGGTGTGCGTTCAGCTCGTGATCGACACGTCCGGGTCGATGGGCGGCAGCCGCCTCGACAACACCAAAAGCGGTGCCATACAGCTCGCACAGACAGTCCTCGACGCGAACCCCGACAACTTAGTTGGGGTCACCGAGTTCGACAGCAGCGCGGACACCGTTCAGACGCTGACGGACGAGTTCGACGCCGTCGAAGACGCGATTAACGGACTGAACGACGGTGGCGGTACCAACGCCCAAGCCGGCGTGGACGAAGGACAGGCCGAACTCGAGAACTGCCCCCCCGACGAACGCGTGATGGTCGTGTTCGGCGACGGCGATATCAACACCGACGGCCAGGCCGCAAAAGACGCCGGAACCGATATCTACGCGATCGGCGTCGGCAACGCGAGCTTCGATGACCTCGAAGACCTCGCCAGCGTACCGCCGGAGGACTACGTGTTCTTCGCCACCGACGACGACGCGATCGAGCAGGTGTTCGGTCAGGTCGCCGAGACGATCACGGTCGGCGAGGAGATCATCTTCGAGGGTTCGCTCGCGGACGCGATGGCGGAGCTAGAAGCGGGAATCGCGCTCGACGGTAACCGGTCTGTCGAGGGTCGACAGCCCTACGAGGGCGGCCTCACCCAATGTATCGGCTTCGAGTGGTGCCTGCCGGCCGAGGTCGGCAACGAGGTCCAGACCGACTCCGTGGCCTTCGACCTCGGCTTCTACGCCGAGCAGTTCCGGCACAACGGCGACCCGCAGGTGACGTTCAACGGGACGCAGGCGAACAGCACCAGCACCGGAAACGTGTCCCAGTAGACACGCGACTCCGAGCGGGACACCCGCTCCCCCGGGCGACGCTCGCCCGGTTCCCGGTTCGGCGCCTTCGGGCGGCCGACGCGGCGGTTCGCGACCGCCGCCGGGAGTTCCCTTCGGGGATGATACACAATGAACGACGACAAAATCGGACTATCGCGGCGCAAGATGCTGGTCGGACTCGGTGCGGTGGGCGTGGCCTCCGCTGGCGCGGGCCTCGGCACCACGGCGTACTTCAACGACACGGAGTCATTCAACGGCAACACGCTGACGGCCGGCTCGCTCGACCTGTTCGTCCACGTCGACTACTCTGAGGATCAGGGCAGTTACGCGCAGTACTCGACGCCCCCGGGAAGCTTCATCAACGGCAACGTCGTGGGGCAGCTTGACGACGGCGAAATCGTCACGCAGGAGGGCGAGGGTCTGAGCATTCAGGTCTCCGACCTGAAACCCGGCGACTCCGGTGAGGGCGAGTTCTGTTTCTCGATCGTCGACAACCCCGCGTACATGTGGATGTGCGGCGAGGTGACCGCAAACGACGAGAACGGGCAGAATGAGCCCGAGATGGATTCGGGCGACGAAAGCACTGACGTGGGCGAACTCGCCGACGCGATGCAGGTGACCGTCTCGTACTGCACCGACGGCGACGAGGATGATGGCGAGGAGATCGTCTCCGGCTCGCTCGCGGACGTGATGAGCGCGCTCGACAACGGCGTACCGCTGTCGGGCGACGGAGACGCGGACGCGCCTATCGCGGACCGCCCCGCGTTCGAGGGCGTGGCTGCGCCCTTCGACGACGACAACGAGCCGGTGATCGCCGAGCAGTGCGTCTGCTTCGAGTGGGAGGTTCCCTTCGAGGTCGGCAACGAGATCCAGAGCGACTCCGTCGAGTTTGACTTCGAGTTCTACGCGGTGCAGTCGCGTCACAACGACGGGACGCACAACCCCTGCATCACCTCCCGCGAGGTCGAGGGCTTCGGCAAGTTAGACTACGATGACGCCGACGTACTGTGGGCCTCCAAGGCGCGCAACGGCGGCTCCAACACCTTCGAGCTGATCGTGGGCGACGACAACACGAACGCCGACACCGCTGACTACGACTTCGGCGGCAGCAGCTTCGACGGCGAGCTGACGGTCGCGTACGACGCCGACACCGGCGAAGCGACCCTCGAAATCGCGAACGGTACCACCGCTGACGTCAGCTACGCCGTCAGCAACGCCGCCGGCGACGTGATCTCCATCGTCGCGCGCGGCGACGACGCGAGCCACCTCGCGAGCGTCTCGAACGTCCGGGTCAACGGGAGCGCCCCGAGCGGCCCCGACGCGGTCGAAGCCGACGGCGCAGAGACCGTCTCCCTGCTGATCGAGGACGTTGACGCCAGCGCCGACTGGGAACTGACCGCGGACGTGGCGTTCGAGGGCCTGGACAACGACCCGAGCGCCTCGGACGAGAACCCCGCGGTGTACGTCGAGGTGATCGACGCGTAGGCGAACGCGCCGCGGCGGGGGGGGGCGCTCCCCCATCACCCACACCGGACCCGCGCGGGCGGCCGGAACGGCGGTTCGACTCCGCCGGTGGGACTTCCCTACGGGGAATTACACTCATGGAAAATAAAGACAACATCGACACGATCGGACTCTCGCGGCGCTCGATCCTCGCCGGCCTCGGCGCGGTCGGGCTGGCGTCGGCGGGCGCGGGCTTAGGCACCACGGCGTACTTCAACGACACCGAGTCGTTCGACGGCAACACGCTCACCGCCGGCCAGCTCGACCTCTTGGTCGACTGGCAGCAGACGTACGACTTCGGCGAGGGCCGCCACTTCGTCAGCGCGCACCCCGACCACGACGGCGACGGCGAGCAGTCGATCGCCGCCGACAACGACGCCGGCCAGATCAGGTACAGCGACTTCCCGGACGAGACCGACGATGACAGCAACGGAGCGAACATCCCCGTTCTGGACTGCGAGAACATCCCGCCGCTGTCGGAGGCGAAGTTCAACATCGACCCCGTCACTGGTGAGGAGATGGACAAGCTCGTCCAGCTCACCGACGTGAAGCCCGGCGACTCCGGCGAGATCACCTTCTCGCTGCACCTCTGTGACAACCCCGGTTACATCTGGATGCAGGCGGGCAACGTCAGCGACGACGGCGGCACCGAAACCGAGCCCGAACTAATCGTCGACCCCGATAACCTCGGCGACCTCGGCGACGCCATCCAGGCGACGCTCTGGTACGACGAGGACTGCGACAACGTGTACGACGGCGCGGAGCCGGTCGACATCATGCTCACGCTCGACTTCTCGGGCTCGATGCTGTACGACCAGTACGGCGGCGTCGTCAGCGACGACGACATCACCGTCGGCGGGACCACCTACTCCGAGACGACGAAGATCGACCTCGTCGAGCTCGGCACCCGCCAGTTCGTCAGCTACCTCCAGTCGCAGGGCTCGGACGTTCAGGTCGGCGTCGCGTACTTCGACGGCGATAACGACGGGAACCCGCGCGTGGGACTACTTGAGCCTCTGACGGTCGACCTCGACGACGTTGACGCGGCGCTCACCGGGCTCCGTCAGAAGCTCGCGAACGTCGTGAGCGGTCCGACGAACGACCCGAACGTCAACGAGGGGGATCCGGACCCGTTCTCCAACGCGAGCAACATCGCGAC
This sequence comes from Halorubrum sp. Hd13, assembly GCF_002252755.1. GTDB lineage: Archaea > Halobacteriota > Halobacteria > Halobacteriales > Haloferacaceae > Halorubrum. The sequence continues at coordinate 5,357 of NZ_NHOY01000069.1, forward strand.
CGGGACGTACATTGGCGCAGGCGTCGATGTCGCGCAGGAAGAACTCACCGACAGCGGCCGGAGTGGCGCGGAAAAGCGCAACATCGTCCTCTCCGACGGTGAGTCGTTCAACGGCTCCGGTGGCTCTTCGTTCGCCTCTCCGGAAGATGCTGCGACCAGCGCGCGCTTAGGGCCGGGCGGAGAGATTCCCCCGTCGCCGCCTTCAGTCGAAACCGACGTCTACACGATCAACGTCGACGGCAGCGCCGCCACGCTACAGGCGATGGCGGGTCCGGCCGGCGGGTCGGGCGGCGACCCGACGTTCTTCAACGACGTCAGCGATCCGCTCAACATCCCATCGGTGTTCGGGAACCTCGCGGCGCAGACCGGACAGGAGAAGGTCATCATGGACGGCTCCCTCGCGGACGTGCTCGACGCGCTCGAGGACGGCGACGGGATTCCGCTCGACGGGAACCGGTCGACGCCGTACGACGAGTTCGACGACGACCCCGCCGACGCAAACCGCGAGCCGTTCGCGGGCGACGGCGTGATGCACTGCGTCGCGCTCGAATGGGAACTGCCGTTCGACGTGGGCAACGAGGTCCAGGGCGACACGCTCGGCTTCGACCTCGGCTTCTACACCGAGCAGGCGCGCCACAACGACGGGGCGGGACCCCAGTCGGCCTGATCCGATCGCGGCCGGGACGAACGACCGCCGTTCGCTTCGATGCGATCAGACCGGTATGAGGCCCGTACCGCGCAGGTACGGCCGTCGGTCCGCCCGGGTAGGGCGCGCATACATACCAGCGCGGTCAGCGTAGGAGAACCATCGACGACACGGCCGTTCGGAGCCGCAACGACGAATAATGACACAAAAGGAATCGAAACTCACGCGGCGGGAGGCACTCGCGGGCGTCGGAGCCGTCGGCTTCGCGACCCTCGGGGCCGCCTCCGGACGGCGAACGGGAACAGACAGCTGGGGTGAGTATACGGACTACACCTACGCGCAGACCGACCAGCCGTGGGACCTGCTCGTCGGCTGGCGGCGGACCGAGAACGGGATGGTCGTCGATTCGAGCCCGACGGACGCCGAAGACGACGTCGAGGCGGCCGGAATCCGTCTCGTCGACGTCGACAACGCCCTGCCCCACGACACCGGGACCGCGAGCGTGGGCCTCCGCTTGGAGGACCCCGCGGGCGTAGCGCCCGACGGCGTCCGGGTGTGGCTGAAGATCGGCCCGGCCCTCGACGGCCCCGACGTGAGCGCGGTCGACCGCGCGCTCGCCGACCGCATCCGGCTGGAGGTCCGGTACGACACCGGCCTCCTCGGGGTCGGCGCGTGCGCGGGCGCCGAGAGCGACTTCGCCGGCTACGGCGAGCTGATCGCCGCCGGCACGCTCGCGGAACTCAACGCCGACCCGGTGGCGACGGGGATCGAACTCGATCCCACGCTGCTCGGGAACGGTTGTCTCACGACCGAGGAGCGCCGCTGTCTGACCTTCACCTGGGAGTTCGACGGGGAGGACGGTAACGCCGGACAGGGCGGTGCCGTCGACTTCGACGTGCGGTTCGCCGCCGACGAGTGCGGCTCCGAGGGGAACCCCTTCGACCAGAACGAGACGACCGGAGACACCAGTGAGGGGCCACTATGACCCCCGGAAACGACGCGGGACGGCGCCCGAGCCGCCTGAGCCGGCGCCGGCTCCTCGCGAGCATCGGCGGCGTCGGCGCCGTCGGGATGGCGAGCGGCCTCGGGACCGGCGCGTACCTCTCGGACCGCGAGACGTTCCCGGGCAACGCCTTCGGCGCCGGCGAGGTCGAGCTGGTCGTGGACACCGCGATCTCCGACGGGACCTTCGCGGTCGACGTGTCGGGAATTGGACGCGGCCCGGACAAGAGGGCCTCCGACTCGTTTAATGTCGAAGTTCGGACGAACCCCGCCAGGGTCTGGCTCGCGGCGAAGTGTCCCACGGTCAACGACGACCTTTCGGACGCCCTCGAAGTCGACGTCCGCGTGGACGGGAGTTCGATCACGGGCGGGTTCCGCTCGTTCGCCACGGTCGCTGCCGAACTCGTCGACGGCGAACGGATCGACACCGGCTGTCTCGATCCCGAGAGTCCGATCGAGGTCGAGGTCTTCGCGGAGCTCCCCGTCGACGCGCCGGATTCGCTGTCTGGACAAAACACTTCACTCTCGTTCCGGCTGTACGCCGAGCAGTGTCGCCACGTCTCCGAGGCGGACGCGGCGGGGTCGAACCCCTTCGCCGACCGGGTCTGTGAGGAGTCGGAGAACGAGTGCCTCGCGTGCGACGACGAGTTCGGGAAGGCGGAATTCGGCGACTCGCCGGTCGCGGTCGGGGACACGCTCTCGCTGATCGAACTCCCCGCGGGCGCGGACGGTCACGAGATCGCTATCACCGCGGTCGAGACGAAAGACGAGGGGGGCAACGCCGAAACGGTCGGCGTCGAGTTCACCCTCCAAGACGCCGACGGGAACCCCCGACCGGACATGTGCAAGGTCGAGATCAAGGGCGGGCAAGAGACCGAGTCCTACGAGATCGACCCGGCGTCTCCGGAGACGGGTAAGATCGTGTTCGCGCCCCTGAAACCCGACAAGGACAAGCGACACGGGATCAGCAACATCGTCGTCTTCGTCTGTTCCGATTCGGGCGACGGCGACGACCCCGACGAGGACGAGACGGTCGACTGCGTCGTCTGCGACGACGAGAACGCCTCGCTCGCGACGCTCGACGTCCGCTACCGCGGCGACGACGAGCCGTCGGTCACCGTCGTCTCGACGAAGGGGGGCACCGGCGGGACGCTCTTCGAGGGCACGGTCGCCGACGGGGACGTGTTCACCCTCGACGGGAGCGACGTGACTCGGAGCGGGAACAACGGCAACGGAAACGGCGGCGGCCAGACGGACAGACTCGGTCCGGAGGTCGAGATACGGGTCGAGGGCGGAGCGACGACCCCGATCCACGTGAGCTGCTCGGAGCTGCTCGCGGTCGGGATGCGGTTCGGACCCGACGACGAGTTCGAGATCGCGGGCGGAACGACCACTGACGAGAGACCGATATGCGGCACGGAGGCGAACTGATGACACAACTACTCACATCACCACGGACGAAACGCGCGGCGAACGTACTCGGGATCGTCCTACTGATCGCGCTCGTCGCGCCGTTCGCGGTGTACGCCGCGCCCGAGATCGTCGGCGCCGACGAGAGCTTCGTCGTGCTCACGGCGAGCATGACGCCCGCCATCGCGCCGGGCGACGTGGTGATCGTCGCCGATCGCGACCCGACGACGGTCGTCGACGGCGACGTGATCACGTTCATGCGCGGCACGAGCGAGGTGCCGGTGACGCACCGCGTGATCGACGTCGTCGGCGAGGGCGGGACCCTCGCCTTCGAGACGATGGGCGACGCGAACGAGGGGCCGGACCCGGGGCTCGTCCCCGCCGGGAACCTCGTCGGCGTGGTCGCGCTGACGATCCCGTACATCGGGTACGTGATCCAGTTCGCGGGCACGCAGGCCGGATTCGTCGCGCTGGTGCTGCTCCCGTTCGGCCTGCTCGCGGTCACCGAGGTCTGGTCGATCGTTCGCGGCCGCGAGGAGGCGGACGGGGGGTCGGACGCGCCGGACTCGCCTGACGCGACGGCCGACGGAGTCGTCGACGCGGACGCGACCGCGGCGCCCGTCACCGCGGCGTCCGCCGGGACCGACGCGGCAGGCGTCGAGACCGCCGAAACCGACGTGACGCCCGCAGAGACCGCCGCGACCGGTTCCACGGGAGTCTCCGTCGACGCGGTCGGCGGGGCGGCGGCGGTGTTGCTGGTGTTCGCGCCGTACGCGACCTACGTCGCGGTCCAGCTCCGCACCGCCGCGGCCATCGCGGTCGCGGTCGCGGCGGCGACGCTGCTGCTCGGCGCGCTCGCGACGTGGGTGCCGGCAAGCGGCGTCCTCGACCGGAACCGACCGAGCGCTGAGGCGGCGGACGACGACACGGCGAGCGACCGCGCGGAGAGCGGCGATACCGCGGACGACGGGGCGGATGACGACTACGTGGCGAGCGCCGAGAGCGGAGCGGAGGGGGCCGAGCGCGGAGCGGAGGGGGCCGAGCGCGGAGCGGAGGGCGACGACGGAACGACTGACCCGGTCGATCCGTCGGGATCGGTGGCAGTGACGGACGGGTCCGGGGCGCGTCAGTCGCCGTCGACGACCCCACCGTCACAGCCGGACCGCGCCGGGGAGGTGGACTGATGGCCGTGAACCGCGGCCTCGTCGGCCTCGTCGCCGTCGCGGTGCTGGTGTGGGGAGTCGCCTTCGGCGGCGGCCTCACGCTCGCCGTGCTCACGTCGAACGCGACCGTGACGACGACGTTCGAAACGGTCGGGGAGTTCGCCCCGATCGAAGCGTCGCCGGACGGCGATCTCGGGACGTCGGCGCTCTCGGTGGAGAACGGGTCGACCACGACCGTGCCCGTGGACAACTCGACGGAGAACTCGGTGAACGCGAACGCGTCGGCTCACGAGACCGTCTCGGTGCCGCCGGGCAACGAGACCTCCTCGAACTCGGGGAACGTTTCGGATTCGGGCAACGAAACTGCGCTGCCCGAGACCGAATCGGGTCCGGACGATGAGCTCGCGCCGGACGACGAGCCGAAGACGGACGATGAGCTCGCGCCGGACGACGAGCCGAAGACGGACGACGAGCCGAAGACGGACGATGAGCCCGCGCCGACGGGAGACGAACCGACGTTCAAGCGGAACGTTCCGGATCCTGCGGAGAAGGGGTCTGAAACGACCGGTTCTGACGCCGCAGCGTTCGCTCCGACCGGGGTGTGAGCGTGAGTTCGCTGATCGGGCTGCGGGGGTCCGAACCGAAACGCGGCGGTGGGGCGTGCGCTCGCCGGCCTCCGCCCGGGACGAAGCTCGGGGTGCTGCTGTTGTTCCTCGCGCTGTTCCTGATCCTGCTGCTCGCCGGTCTCGTTCGCGGTATCGGATGAACGCTCCCGGACTCCGGGTTTCGTCGGCGGGGTTATGTACCGGACTGACGAAGTTCTCCGCAAACGCATGGTCGCTCTCGACGCGTTCGCGTTCGTCTTCGTCGCCGGGCTGATCACGGCCCTCGCGACCGGGATCGGCGCGCTGCCGTTCTTCTTTTTCGACTCGATCAGCGACCGAGGGAACGTGGCGCTGTGGGGGTTCTCCTCGGGGATCATGCTCTCCGCGTCGCTGTTCGGGCTCGTCCGGGAGGGGCTCGCCGAGGGGACGCCGGTCGAGATCGGGATCGGCCTGGCCGCGGGCGTCGTCCTGGTCGTCGTCGCGCACGACGTGCTGTTGGACGCCGACATCGACCCGCGAGAGTACGAGGAGGCGGACTTCAAGAAGCTCGTGTTGATCCTCGGCGTGCTGACCGTCCACAGCTTCCCCGAGGGGGTCGCCGTCGGCGTCTCGTTCGCGGACCTCGGGCTGGCGGGCGGGGCCTCGCTGTTCGGCTTCGCCGTGCCGCTGCTCGCCGTGTTCATGACGGTCGCGATCTCGATCCACAACGTCCCCGAGGGGACCGCGATCTCGATTCCGCTGCGGGCGATGGGCGTCTCGAAGTGGAAGATGGTCTGGTGGTCGGTGTTCTCCAGCCTCCCGCAACCGATCGGCGCGGTCCTCGCCTTCGCGTTCGTCCGGTACGCCCGCGAGTTCCTCCCGTACGGCTTCGGCTTCGCCGCCGGCGCGATGATCTACCTCGTCGCCACCGAGTTCATCCCGGAGGCGCTCGAGACCGGCGCGGCGCTCCCCCGCGGCGGGAAGCCCGTGCTCGCGGGCGGGATCGCGCTCGGCGTCGTGCTGATGCTCCCGCTCAACTTCATCTGAGCGCCTCCGGTCGACCGTCGACGGCGCGTTCGACTCACCGACCGTCGTCGAACGCCGTCGGGTTCACCGCGCCCGGCCCGTCGCCCACGTCGTAGCCGCGGCGGATCGCCGTTCCCATCTCGTCGACCGCGTCCGCGACGGCCCCGCGCAGGGGTTCGCCGCGCGCCAGCCGGGCCGCGATCGCGCTCGACAGCGCGCAGCCGGAGCCGTGCGTCGCGTCGGTCGCCACGCGGGGGTTCTCGATGCGGACGACGGTCGGGTCGGTCCCCGCCTCGTCGTCGTCGCCCGCCTCGTCGCCGTCGCCCGCCTCGTCACCCTCCCCTCGGCCGCCGATCACGAGCGTGTCGACGACCCGATCGCCGTCACCGCTCAGGTGTCCGCCCTTCACGAGCGCGGCGCCGGCCCCGCGGGCGACGAGCTCCCGCCCGGCCGCCTCGGCGTCCGCCGGCGTCTCGACCGGCTCGTCGACGAGGACCGCCGCCTCGTCGGCGTTCGGGGTGACGAGCGTCGCGCGCTCGATAACCCCCTCGTAGGCCTCCTCGGCGGCCGGCGAGAGCAGCCGGTCGCCGGTCGCCGCGACCATCACCGGGTCGACGACGACCGGGGCCGAACAGCGGGCGAGCAGCCCGGCCGCGGTCTCGACGATCGGCGCCGTGGCCAGCATCCCCGTCTTCACCGCGCCGACGTCGAAGTCCTCGATCACGGCGTCGTACTGGCTCGCCACGTGGTCGGCCGGAACGGCGTGGACGTCCTCGACGCCCCGGGTGTTCTGCGCCGTCGTGGCCGTCACGACCGCGGTCCCGAAGACGCCGTGGGCCGTCATCGCTTTCAGGTCCGCCTGGATCCCCGCCCCGCCGCCGGCGTCGCTGCCGGCGATCGTCAGCGCGACCGGCGGGGAGACGGGGTCGCGATCGCGTGCCATATACTGGTTGTACCACTTGGTAATATTAAGTCGTGGCGATCGCCGCCGCCGAACGCCCTTTGCCGTTCGCCGTCGAACCGGGGGTATGTCGAACGCTCACTCCGACGACGCGGCCGGCGGCGATCCGGCCGACGACCCGACCGAGTCGATCACCGTCTACTCCGACTACGTCTGCCCGTTCTGCTACCTCGGGCGGCGGTCGCTCGCCGAGTACCGGGAGACGCGCGAGGAGCCGCTCGCGGTCGACTGGCACCCGTTCGACCTCCGTGCCGGCAAGCGGAACCCCGACGGCACCGTCGACCACGAGGTCGACGACGGGAAGGGCGACGAGTACTACGCGCAGGCCCGCGAGAACGTCCGGCGGCTCCAGGAGCAGTACGGCGTCGACATGGCTCAGGAGATCGCGACCGACGTCGACTCGCTGCCCGCCCAGCTCGTCTCCGTGCACGTGAAAGAGACCGCCCCCGAGGCGTGGCCCGCCTTCGACGACGCGGTGTTCGCGGCGCTGTGGCAGGCGGGGCGCGACATCGGCGACCGCGAGGTGCTCGCCGACATCGCGGCGGACGTCGAGGGGCTCGACGCCGAGGTCGTCGACGTCGCGCTCGGCGACGACGACCTCCGCGAGCGCGTGACCGAGCTGTTCGACGCGGCGCGGCAGCGGGGGATCACCGGCGTGCCGACGTTCGCCTTCGACGGGCACGCGGCCCGCGGCGCGGTGCCGCCGGAACAGCTCGAACGGCTCGTCGAGGGCGCCTGAGCTACGCGTCGACGGCGGCGGTGTCGCCGCTGATCTCGCCGTCGGCCTCCTCCTCCTCGCCGACGATCCGGCACGAGAGGTAGACGGAGCCGAGCGCGAGCGCGATCCCGCCGATCACGTCGGTGAGCCAGTGTATCCCGAGGTACATCGTCGCGATCACCACCGACGTCGAGATCCACACGGCGACCGGCGTCCACAGCGGGTACTCATCGCGCGTCATGACGGCGAACGCCGCGACGGTCACCGACAGCGACGTGTGAAGCGAGGGAAAGACGTTCGCGGCCTCGTTCACCTCGCTCGTCAGCGCCGTGAACTCGGGGTTGTACGTGAAAAGCAGCGACGTCCCGACGTCCAGATTCCGCGGGCCGTGCGCGAACACGACCGTGTAGAGCGCGAGCCCGATCGCGTAGTTGAGGGCGTACGCGACGAGCAGCCGCCGCAGCGTCTTCGTCCGCGGAAGCGCGATGTACGCGAGGAAGGGGAACGAGAGCAGGAACGCGTATCCGTACACGTACACCGACGAGAAGTACATCGTCAGCTCGGGCGTGGCGTACGTCTGCTGTATCCACTCGACGAAGTCCCCCTCGACCGCGTAGATCAGTCCCGTCAGTCGCAGCCCGAACAGCTCCGAGACCGTCTGGAGCGAGCTCCGGCCGACCGCGCTCGCGAGCAGCACCGCGCAGAGCGCGGCGAACTCCCGCCGCGCGTCCGACAGGCGCGACGCGACGTCGTCCCGAAGCCCACGGATTCGACTCGGCCCGATTATTACCGCCGCGGCGACGAGTATCCCGCCGCCCACCCACAGCGCGAGCGAGCCGAGGACCGACGCGAGCCAGGTCATTCCCCCCTGGACAGCAGGCGTCCTCCCTCGTCGAACCGGTACCCCGCGTCGCGGAACAGCTCCTTCGCCTCGTCGGTGTCGATAGACCCCGACTCCCCGACGAACGGGTACACGGGATCCGTCTCCCTGTCGTCCCACGAGAGATCGGTCGGCACCCACTCGGAGGAGGCCGCGAGCGGCGACGCCGCCGGTCGGGCGTACCCGTCGAACGCCTCGTCGATCAGCGTCTCCTTGTCGATCAGCGACGCGATCACGGCCCGGAAGCGCGGGTTCGACAGGGGTGCCCGCCGCGCGTTGTATCCCACGTGGTAGAACCCGCCGGAGAGCCCGGTCACGAGCCGCGTGTCGGCGTCCCGCCCGATCCGAGGCACCGCGTCCGGGCCGAGGTTCGAAACGGTCGCGTCCGCGAGCCCGTCGCCGACCGCCGCCACCGCGGCGATGTCCGACGGCGACACCTCGATCCGCAGGCGCTCGAACGCCGGCTTCCCGCGGAACCGCTCCGGGACTCCCGCCGCGGGATCGGCCTCGTCCCGCGTCGAGTCCGCGCGGGCGAGGAAGTGGTCCGGGTTCCGATCGAAGACGACCGATTCCTCCGCCGTCGCCTCGGCGAACCGTATCGGCCCGCTCCCGACCGGGTCCCCGTTGTTCGACACCACCGCCTCGGTCGTCTCCACGTCGAACTCGAAGCCGGCGATCGTCGCGACGTCGGTCCGCTCCGACCAGACGTGTTCCGGCAGGATCGGGACCTGGAGCGCCCGGACCGCGACCGCGTCGTTCACGTCGTCGATCGCGAGCTCGACCCGCCCGTCGCCGACGACCGTCGCCGACCGGACGACCGAGCTCCGGCCGCGGAACCGCGGCGTCGGAACCTCCGTATCGAGGGACCCCATCGAGGTGTCGCGGAGGAACTCGTAGGTGAACGCCACGTCGCCCGCGGTCACCGGCTCGCCGTCGTGCCACCGGGCGTCTCGGAGGTCGACGACGACCGTCTCCTCGTCGACCCGTTCCCAGCCCGACGCGAGCCAGGGGATGACCTCCCCGCGGTCGACGAGCGCGAGTTGGTCGTACAGCAGCGACGTGAAGGTCCCGTCGCGTCGGTACTCGGCCGCGATCGGGTTCCAGTTCTCCGTGATCTGATCGTCGGTCGTGACGAGCCGAAGGACGGCGTCGCCGTCGGCGGTCTCCTCGTCCGCGGTCTCCTCCTCCGCGGTGGCGTTCTCGGCGGTCCCGGCGTCGCCGTCGTCAGCCGTTCCGTCCGTCGTCTCCGCGCGGTCCAGTCGCAGGAGCGCGCCGGGCGACAGCGGCTGTCGGTTCGTCCACCCCTCGAACCGATCCTCGCGGACCGCGCTGAGCGGGTCCGGAAACGCGACGACGGTGAACGGCTGCAGCTCGCAGAGCGAGCGCTGGAGCTCGGCCACCGCGTCGCGTCGCTCCCGCCCTTCGACCCGTCGCTGGCGTTCGAGCTGGTCGTCGACGCCGTTGATGTCGGTAAATCCGAACGGGTTCTGGCGGCCGGCCTCGGCGACGAACCGCGAATGGGTGAACGCGTACATCGCGTCCGGGTCGAACGGCTCCGACTCCAGGAACTGCCCGACGTAGACGTCGAAGCCCTGGTTGATGAGTACCTTCCGCCAGAGGTCGGTCCGGCTCAGGGTGTTGATCCGGGCGTCGACCCCCACGGCGTTCAGGTTCTCGGCGAGGTGCCTGGCGATCCGGATCGCGTTCGGGTCCCTGTCGGCCGGCGCCGTGTCGATCTGCAGCGTGAGCTGGGAGGGCCTGTTGCGCCCCGCGATGTTGCGGGTTCGACCGAGACAGCCGGCGCTCAGAGCCCCCAGACCGATCCCCGCGAGCGCCTCCCGCCGGCTGACGTGGCGGTTCATTCGTCCCTCACTCTTTCGTCGCCCGCCTATATCTCTTCTGTGGTGGCCTCGTACCGCACCGACCGGCCGATTCGGGGAGTCAGCCCCGATTTCGGCCTCGATCGCTTCAGACCTCGATCGCTTCAGATCACGTCCGCGAGCGGGAGCGCCAGTCCGACCGCCCACGCGAGGAGGCCCGCGACGAGGACGGGTCGATCGTCCGCCGCGCGCCCGACGGCGACCACCCCGACCGCCGCAAGCAGCGCGATCCGGTGGACGACGAGGGCGGGCGGCACCGCGACGCCGAGCGCGGCGAAGTCGAGCACGAACCCGGTCCCGAGCCCGGCGGCGACGGCGAGCGCGACCGCCGCCGGGTCGCACTCGCGCGACCGCGCGACTACGAGCGCCGGCACCCCGCCCGCGAGGACGAGGTACAGCGGGCCGGCGATCGCCTTCGGGGGAACGCTCGGATACGCGAGTTCCAGCCCGACGCCGGCGGCCCGCACGCCGACGACGACGGCGCCGAGAGCGGCCCCGAGCACCGCGGCGTCGGCGTGTTTCGTCGCCTCCCGTCGGGCCCGCCGCGCGAGGTCGACGGCCGCCGCCCGGGTCCGGCGCCCGAGCAGTGCGCCCGCGACGGTCACGAGTGACGCCAGCTCGATCACCGACAGCCAGCCGTCGCTCCACCCGCCCTCGATCCCGCGGTGCTCCCGGCGCACCTCGGCGTCGACCCGCCCGTGGATGAACTCGTCTTCCAGCCGGACCGCCGGGTCGTCGATCCCGGGGACCGTGTGGCGGAGCCGGAACCAGTCGTAGTACTCCTCGTGGGCCTGTATCGCGGTGTACTCACCGTCCGGGGACTCGTACGCCCGAACGTGGTCGCGAACGCCGAGGTACGCCCCGTCGTGGAGCTCGAACGTCTCCGTCAGCCAGACCCCGCCGGCGGGTCCCTCGACGTAGCCGTACCGCGTCGAGCTGCGGGCGTCGGCCCAGTCGCGCTCGACGAACGCCCGCACCCGCTCGGCGTCGGCGGTCGTCTCCGACTCGATCCCCTCGGTCTCCTCCCAGTCGGCCTCGGTTCCCCCCTCGATCGCCGCGCGCGTCGTCTCCGCGTCGGCGTGCACCACGACGTTGATCGCGAGCGTCCGCCCCTCGACCGACGCGCTCCGGCTCGTGTACGGCCACAGCCGGTAGTCGCCGTCGACCGCGATGAGCGACTCCTCCGGGACCGTCGCCGACGGTTCCCCCGCGGGCGGTCCGGCGAAGGCGCCGGAGAGCGCCAACCCGACCGCGACGACGACGAGGAGTCCGACGACCACCGTCGCTCGCTTCATGGCCGCTTCGAGGGCGTCCGCATAAAAACGCCTTCGGGTGGGGGCCGGCGCGGTTCGCCCTCCCTCGCACCGGCCGCGACCGGCCTCACCAGGTCTCGACGAAGCCGTCGCGCACGTCCTCCGCGCAGCCCTCGCAGTCGGGGTGGCCCGCGTCGAAACACGAGGGGCGCCCCTCGGCGTCGACGGCGACCGCCCGCCGCTCGGCGTGCCGCCGACAGACGATCCGCGCCCGTCCGTCCTCGTCGGTCGGGAGGTCGTACCGCTCCGCCCCCGCGGTGTCGTCGTCGGGGTCGTCCTTTCCCTCGGTGTACGCCCGCCGCGCCTCCTCGAACTGCTTGCCCGCCTTGCGGAGCTGCTGGCGGATGACGCGTTCGAGTCGGTCGTCCATAGGGACCGTACCGGCGCGTCGGATATAGGTCCGTTGGCGAATGCGAGGTTGATCGGTCCGCGGGCGGCGGACCCGTCGTGAGGGGTTCGTAAATCGTCGCCGTCGCGGTGGACTCCTTAGAAGTCCCAGTCTCCCGCTTATAAATAATCGACTGTAGATCTAGAGCGAACACGTCCGAAGCCCCAGCCGTGAGGTGCACGCACGCTCGCTGCGCTCCTCGTCACTCGCTCCGCTCGTTCCTGCGGTGCTTGCGTCGTCATCAGAACGCTCCGCGTTCTGATTGGCTCACGAGAGCGGAGCTCTCGTGAACGCCTCCGCGCACCTCACGGCTGCCCCTTTGAGTCCCGCCCCGCACCGCAACCGCACCGCAGCCTCGCGCCTCCCCAGCCTCGTCAGTCGCCGGAGCGAAGCGACGGCGACTGACTCCCTCGCGCTCGGTTCGCGCCCTCACGGGCGCTCACCGGCGCGCCACCGCCATCGTTTATTTTCATTCGACCCTGATACGTGCGGACGCTTCACGCGGTATCGTTCCACTCGAAACGAAGCCCGCGCGTGGCGTACGGGCGTCTGACGCGGCCGGCCGTCGAAACCGCGAAACCGCCGGAAGCGGCCCGTCAGCGCGTCGGAGACGACCACTTTCACCGTGGTTGCGGGATTTTTAATACCGTGAGGAACCAATCGCCGTACGCCTCCCATTGAAACAAGACCGGAGGCGGAGACACCCCATGAGCGAACTGCGACAGGAAGCGGAAGCGATAGCGGAACAGTTCTCGGACCACTTAGACGTGGACGCCGACGAGGTCGAGGAGCGGCTGGAGAACCTCGTCAACGAGTACCGCGTCCCCCTCGACGAGGCGCGCCGGAGCGTCACCAACAGCTACCTCGAAGACGCCGGGATGGAGCGCGACGAGCTCGGCCGCGGCGGCAGCGAGTCCGTCTTGGTCGACGAGATCGACGAGGACGAGCAGTGGGTCGACCTGCGCGTGACGCTCGTCGACCTCTGGGAGCCCCGCAGCGACTCGATCTCGCAGGTCGGGCTCCTCGGCGACGAGTCGGGCACGATCAAGTTCGTCGCCTTCGAGACCTCCGACCTGCCCGAGCTGACGGAGGGGCAGGCGTACGAGCTCTCGAACGTCGTCACCGACGAGTACGAGGGCAGCTACTCGGTGAAGCTCAACCGGACGACTCAAATCACCGAGATCGACGAGGAGATCGAGGTCGGCGACAACGCCGACACCGTCGAGGGCGCCTTGGTCGACATCCAGTCCGGCTCCGGGCTGATCAAGCGCTGTCCCGAGGACGACTGCACGCGCGTCCTCCAGAACGGCCGGTGCTCCGAGCACGGCCAGGTCGAGGGCGAGTTCGACCTCCGGATCAAGGGCGTCCTCGACGACGGCGAGACCGTCACCGAGGTCATCTTCGACCGCGAGGCCACCGAGAAGCTCACCGGCATGGGACTCGAGGAGGCCAAGGACATGGCGATGGACGCGCTCGACACGACTGTCGTCGCCGAGGAGATGGCCGACGACGTGCTCGGACGGTACTACCGCGTCACCGGCCCCACCTTCGGCCGGTACGTCCTGGTCGACGAGATGGAGGACCCCGGTGCCGTGGACGTCGAGAGCGCGCTGATCGAAGCGAGGTCGATCTAACATGAGTCAATCCGCACCCACCCGAGAGGTCGCCCGGCGCGTGTTCGCGAGCGAGTTCAACGACGCCGGCTACACGTTCACCGAGTCCGACGACGAGCGCGCCCCCGTCTACGCGCTCCTCCCGACGGGCGAGTCCTCGAACCGCGTGTTCTTCGTCGGCACCCTCACCGAGAAGGAGGACGTCGGCGAGGACAGCGAGTACTGGCGCGGCCGCATCGTCGATCCGACGGGCACGTTCTTCGTGTACGCCGGCCAGTACCAGCCCGAGGCCGCCTCCAAGCTCCGCGACCTGGAGCCGCCCGCCTACGTCGCAGTCGTGGGGAAACCCCGGACGTACGAGACCGACGACGGCACCGTCCGGGTCTCCGTCCGCCCCGAGTCGATCACCGAGGTCGACGCCGCCACCCGCGACCGCTGGGTCGCCGAGACGGCCACGCGGACGATCGAGCGCGTCGCCGCGTTCGACGACGACGGGAACGAGTACGCGCGGATGGCCCGCGAGGAGTACGACCTCGACCCCCAGACGTACAAGGCCGCCGCGCTGTCGGCGCTGGAGGACCTCGACGAGGGCGACGAACTCGCCGGCGACGCCGCGGACGAGGACCGCGCCGACGGCGACACCGCCGGCGACGCGACGGATCCGGCCGGAACGCCGGAGCCCTGACCGGCGGCGGCCGACCGCCCAGACGGACCGATCGGGCGCTTTAGGTCCGTAACGCCCGCTATTTCCCCCTTTTCGTGGCACCGTCTGACAAACGCTTAAGTAGATAGCGCGACCACCGTTCCGGCAATGGGCAACAAGAACAAGACGATCTCGTTCCGCGTCAACGAGGACGCGTTCGAGGCGCTCCGAGACATCGCCGAGGAGCGGGACATCTCGCTGTCGGCGGTGTTCCGGGACTACGTGGACACGCTCGTTGCCCACGACGGACAGGTCCGCGCCGTCCCGGAGGCGGAGCTCAAGAGCGCGGGCGAGCCCGGCGAGTCGTTCCCCCCGCGCGTCGAGGTCCCGAAGAGCTTCATCCGCGAGCACGAGCGGCTGGAGCTGGAGGCCGACCACCTCCGCGAACAGCTGGACGAGTACAAGCGGTACGTCAATCACCTCCGCGAGCAGCTCGACGACGACGGGGAGGACGTGATCCACCTAGAGGACCTCGACGGCGAGCGCGACGACCGCGGCGAGCGCGACGAACCCTCCTTCCGGCTCGGGTGATCTGCCGCCCCGACGGCCGCCGTCTTCGCCCCGACCGATCCCGCCGAGCCGCGGCGTCGCCTCCGGCCGCCGGTTCCGCTCCGATCGATCCCGCCGAGCCGCGGCGTCGATCTCTCGGAAAACCTTCCCGTTTGTCCGTTACTGTTCGTGGAAACCGCCGAGTCGACGAAAATATTGCCGCCCCTGACGAGATTTGTTCAAAAACGTCCGGTTCTCTGGGAATCTGATGGACAGTTTCTCAGCGCGCCCACCGATTTCTGATTATAATAAACTATGTACGAAAACGATATTACCCGGGCGGCGAACCGTTCTGACATGAACAGGTGGGTTCCACGGTGAGCGTATTCGACAGGGCGTACGACGACCCGGTCCGCGTGATCGACGAGGACGGCGAGGTCGTCGGCGACGTCCCCGATCTCGACGACGGGGAACTCGTCGAGATGTACCGGCACATGCGGCTCGCGCGTCACTTCGACGGCCGGGCGGTGAGCCTCCAGCGACAGGGGCGGATGGGGACGTACCCGCCGCTGTCGGGACAAGAGGGGGCTCAGATCGGTTCCGCGACGGCGCTCGCCGAAGACGACTGGATCGTTCCCTCGTACCGCGAGCACGGCGCGGCCCTGGTCCACGGGCTCCCGCTGAAACAGACCCTCCTCTACTGGATGGGCCACGAGTCCGGCAACAAGGCGCCGGCGGACGTCAACGTCTTCCCGGTCGCCGTCCCCATCGCGTCGCAGGTGCCCCACGCCACGGGCGCGGCGTGGGCCGCGAAGCTCCGCGGGAGCGACGAGGCCTTCCTCTGTTACTTCGGCGACGGCGCGACCAGCGAGGGCGACTTCCACGAGGGCGTCAACTTCGCCGGCGTGTTCGACACGCCGACCGTCTTCTTCTGTAACAACAACCAGTGGGCGATCTCCGTGCCCCGCGAGCGGCAGACCCGGAGCGCGACGCTGGCGCAGAAGGCGGAGGCGTACGGGATCGACGGCGTGCAGGTCGACGGGATGGACCCGCTGGCGGTGTACGGCGTCACGACGGCCGCACTGGAGAAGGCGCGCGACCCGGAGACGGACCGGCCGCGCCCGACGCTGATCGAGGCGGTGCAGTACCGGTTCGGCGCGCACACGACCGCCGACGACCCCACCGTCTACCGCGACGACGACGAGGTCGAGCGCTGGAAGGCGAAGGACCCGATCCCGCGGCTGGAGGCGTACCTCCGCTCGGAGGGGATCCTCGACGACGAGCGGGTCGCGGAGATCGAGGCCGCGATCGAGGAGCGCGTCGCCGACGCGATCGACGCGGCGGAGGCGGCCGCGCGGCCGGACCCGAGCGAGCTGTTCGAGCACGCGTACGCGGAGCTCCCGCCCGAGCTGGAGCGGCAGTACGAGGAGTTCGCGGCGTTGCGGGAGACGCGCGGCGACGAAGCGTTCCTGGAGGAGTAAATGAGCGACACACAGAACCTCACCGTCGTACAGGCGGTACGTGACGGGTTGTACAGCGAGATGCGCGAGGACGACGACGTCCTCGTGCTCGGGCAGGACGTCGGGAAGAACGGCGGCGTCTTCCGGGCGACCGAGGGCCTCTACGACGAGTTCGGCGGCGACCGCGTCGTCGACACCCCGCTGGCGGAGTCGGGCATCGTCGGCTGCGCGGTCGGCATGGCCGCGATGGGGCTCCGCCCGGTCCCGGAGATCCAGTTCTCGGGGTTCATGTACCCCGGCTTCGACCAGATCGTCTCCCACATGGCGCGGTTCCGCGCCCGGAGCCGGGGCCGGTTCACCCTCCCGATGACCCTGCGCGCCCCCTACGGCGGGGGGATCCGCGCGCCGGAGCACCACTCGGAGTCGAAGGAGGCGTTCTACGCCCACGAGGCCGGCCTCAAGGTCGCCATCCCCTCGACGCCGTACGACGCGAAGGGGCTGCTCGCGGCGTCGATCCGCGATCCCGACCCGGTCGTCTTCCTCGAACCGAAGCTCATCTACCGCGCCTTCCGCGACGAGGTGCCCGAGGAGCCGTACACGGTGCCCCTCGGCGAGGCCGCGACCCGCCGCGAGGGCGACGACGTGGCGGTGTTCACCTACGGCGCCATGACGCGTCCGACGCTGGAGGCCGCCGAGAGCCTCGCCGAGGAGGGGATCGAGTGCGAGGTCGTCGACCTCCGCACCGTCTCTCCGCTGGACCGCGAGGCGATCGTCGACGCGTTCGAGCGCACCGGTCGCGCGGCCGTCGTCCACGAGGCGCCGAAGACGGGCGGGCTCGCCGGCGAGATCACGGCGATCATCCAGGAGGAGGCGCTGTTGTACCAGGAGGCGCCCGTGAAGCGCGTCACCGGATTCGACGTGCCCTACCCGCTGTACGCGCTGGAGGACTACTACCTCCCGACCGCGGCGCGGATCGAGGACGGCATTCTGGAGGCGGTCGAGTTTTAAGATGGCTCCCGCGGAGATCCACCACATGACAGTCCCGGAGGTCGACGCATGACGGTCGAGGAGTTCAGACTGCCGGACGTCGGCGAGGGCGTCGCGGAGGGCGAGTTGGTGTCGTGGCTCGTCGCCCCCGGCGACCGCGTCGAGGAGGACCAGCCGGTCGCGGAGGTCGAGACCGACAAGGCGCTCGTCGAGGTCCCGTCGAGCTACGACGGGACCGTCGAGGAGCTGTTCGTCGAGGAGGGGGAGATGGTCCCGGTCGGCGACGTGATCATCTCGTTCCGCGTTGACGGCGCGGAGGCGGACGCGGACGACTCCGGCTCCGCCGACGAGGGGGCCGTCGACGAGACGAGCCCCGACGCGAGCGAACCGGAAGCGGCAGACGAGTCGGCGCCGGCAGACGAGTCGGCGCCGGCAGACGAGTCGGCGCCGGCAGACGAGTCGGCGCCGGCGACCTCGTCCGGCCGGACGTTCGCGCCGCCGTCGGCCCGTCGGCTCGCCCGCGAGCTGGGCGTCGACGTCGCGGCCGTCGACGGGAGCGGTCCCGGCGGCCGCGTCACCGAGGCCAACGTGAGAGCGCACGCCGAGGCAGCCGACGAAGACGCCGCGAGCGGCGGCGGCGACGCGCCCGAACCGCGGCCCGCGCCGACCCCGACAGATGTCGACTCCGGCGACCGGAAGTCCGCCGTGCGCAAGCGCGGCGAGGGGGGCACCGCCGAGCCCTCGGTGACCGCCGATGCCGGGTCGGCGCCCGAGCCGGCCGGTCGCGACACGACGCTCGCGACGCCGGCGACCCGGAAGCTCGCCCGCGACCTCGACGTCGACATCGACGATGTGCCGACCGACGAGACCCGTGACGGCGAGGCGTTCGTCACGGGCGAGGACGTGCAGGCGTACGCGGACGCCCCGGAGTCGGAGACGGCCGAACCGGAACCCACGCCCGAACCGGTCGACGTCGACGCGGGCGCGGAGCCCGCCGCGAGCGATACCGCCGCCGACCGGGCCGCCGCCGCGACCGAGACGGGCGCGTCCGCCGGCGACGAGACCGTTCCCTACCGGGGCGTGCGCCGCACCATCGGGGAGCAGATGGAGCGGTCGAAGTTCACCGCGCCGCACGTCACCCACCACGACACCGCCGAGGTCGACGCCCTCGTGGCGGCGCGCGAGGAGCTGAAGCCGAAGGCGGACGCCGAGGAGGTGAAGCTCACCTACATGCCGTTCGTGATGAAGGCGATCGTCGCGGGGCTGAAAGAGCACCCCTATCTCAACAGCGAACTGCGCGAGGACGACGGAGAGATCGTTTTGAAAAAGGAGTACAACCTCGGGATCGCGGTCGCGACCGACGCCGGGCTGATGGTCCCCGTCGTCGACGACGTCGACGAGAAGGGGATCTTCGAACTGGCCGCGGAGGTTCGCGACCTCGCCTCCCGCGCCCGCGATCGCAAGCTCAAGCCCGCCGAGATGAAGGGGAGCACGTTCAGCGTCACCAACTTCGGCGCCATCGGCGGCGAGTTCGCCACGCCGATCATCAACTACCCAGAGACCGCGATCCTCGGGCTCGGCGCCATCGAGGAGCGCCCCGTCGTCCGCGACGGCGAGGTCGTCCCGGCGCCGACGTTACCGCTGTCGCTGTCGATCGACCACCGCGTCGTCGACGGCGCGGTGGCGGCCGAGTTCGCGAACACCGTAATGGAACACCTTGAACAACCGCTGCTGCTGTTGACTCAATAATGGTCGTCGGAGACATCGCAACCGGAACGGAGGTACTGGTGATCGGCGGCGGACCGGGCGGCTACGTCGCCGCCATCCGCGCCGCACAGGAGGGGCTCGACACGACGCTCGTCGAGCGCGACGCGTACGGCGGCGCCTGTCTGAACCGCGGCTGTATCCCCTCGAAGGCGCTGATCACGGGGAGCGGGCTCGCTCACGAGGCGGGCAACGCGGAGTTCATGGGCGTCCACGCGGACCCCGCCGTCGACATGGGGAAGATGGTCGAGTGGAAGGACGGCGTGGTCGATCAGCTGACGAGCGGCGTCGAGAAGCTCTGTAAGGCGAACGGCGTCAACCTCGTGCCCGGGACCGCCTCCTTCGTCGACGAGCACACGGCCCGCGTCGCGCACGGCGGCGAGGGGCAGGGCTCCGAGTCGATCGAGTTCGAGCACGCGGTCGTCGCCACGGGCTCCCGCCCGATCCAGATCCCCGGCTTCGACTTCGCCGAGGACCACGTTTGGACCTCCGCCGACGCGCTCGACGCCGACACGGTCCCGGACCGACTCGGGATCGTCGGCGGCGGCTACATCGGGATGGAGCTGGCGACCGCGTACGCGAAGCTCGGCGCCGACGTGACGGTCGTCGAGATGCTGGACGACATCCTCGACCCGTACGAGGACGACGTGAAGCGGATCGTCCGCAAGCGCGCCGAGGAGCTCGGCGTCGAGTTCGGCTTCGGCGAGGGCGCGAGCGAGTGGTCGGAGGCCGCCGACGGCGGCTACCTCCTCCACACGGAGACGGACGAGGGCGAGGAGTCGAGGTACGGCGTCGACAAGATCCTCGTCGCGGTCGGCCGCCGACCCGTCACCGACGGGCTCGACCCGGAGAACGCCGGGATCGAGACGGACGACCGCGGGTTCATCGAGACGGACGACCGGACGCGGAGCGCGGTCGACCACGTCCACGCCGTCGGCGACGTGGCGGGCGAGCCGATGCTCGCGCACGCGGCCTCGAAGGAGGGGATCGTCGCCGCCGAGGTGATCGCCGGCGAGCCGGCCGCGCTCGACCAGCAGGCGATCCCCGCGGCCGTCTTCACCGACCCCGAGATCGGGACGGTGGGACTGACCGAGAGCGAGGCCGAGGCGGAGGGGTTCGACCCGGTCGTCGGCGAGATGCCGTTCAACGCCTCCGGCCGCGCGATGACGACGGGTCACACCGAGGGGTTCGTCCGGCTCGTCGCCGACGGGGAGACCGGCTTCGTGCTCGGCGGGCAGATCGTCGGGCCGGAGGCCTCCGAGCTGGTCGCCGAGGTCGCGCTCGCCATCGAGATGGGCGCGACGCTGGAGGACGTGGCGGCGACGGTCCACACGCACCCCACGCTCGCGGAGGCGGTGATGGAGGCCGCGGAGAACGCCCGCGGACAGGCGATCCACACGCTGAACCGGTAGGAGCGAGGCGTCCGAGCGGACGCCGATCGCGCGGTTCCGTTTCAGGGAGACGCGTCGTAGCCCGCCTCGCTCACCGCGGCCACGAGCGCGTCCGGATCCGCGTCGCCCTCGACGGTCGCGGACGCGCTCTCGCGGTCGGCGGTCGCTCCTTCGACGCCGGCGACGCCCTCCAGCGCTTCCTCGACGCTCTGCTCGCAGTGGTCACACGACATCCCTTCGACGGTGAGCGTTCGGCTCATGGTACCCGCTCGTACGTGTGGGAGACGTTTTTCGCTTGTCGCTTCGCGACCGGGGATATCTGTTCATTCTGACTTCGGAATCCGAAGCGAATCCGGGTAACTGTCTTGTATCGCGAGGCCGTCTCTCGCGACATGAGAGACCTCGACGAGACGGACTTGGAGATCCTCTCGCTGCTGGCCGAGGACGCCCGGCGCCCGTACAGCGAGATCGGCGACCGCGTGGGGCTCTCGGGGCCGGCGGTCTCGGACCGCGTCACGCGGCTGCAGGAGACCGGCGTCATCGAGGGGTTCACGGTCGACGTCGACCGCACGAAACTGCGGGCCGGCGTCCCCGTGCTGATCGACGTGGAGCTGCCGCCGAACCGCCCCGAGGCGCTCGGCGCGGCGCGGGACCGCGTCCGCGAGGCCGACGCCGTCGAGCACGTGTTCGTCACGGCCGAGGGCGATCTGCGCGTGTACGGTCGGGTCGAGGGGCGGAACGTCCGGGAGTGGGTGCAGGGGCTGCTCGAGGGGGTCGCCGTCGAGGAGTACGCGGTCACGCTGGTCGACGAGTTCGAGTGGACGCCGTCGATCGAGGGCGTGGAGTTCGCGCTGACCTGCGCGGAGTGTTCCAACACCGTCGATAGCGAGGGCGAGACGGCCCGAATAGACGGCGACGTCTATCACTTCTGTTGCCCGTCCTGCCTGTCGCGGTTCCGAGAGCGATACCAGCGGCTGGAGGAAGGGGCGTGATAGGGTGCATGAGCGGGTGACCGCGGATCGTCGGTGAACGCCTGCGACGTCCCAGTCGCTCGTTTATAAGTGATTGCTGATGGTGGAGCGGCGGTGAACGCCTCCAAAGCCCCAGCCGTGAGGGAGACGCACGCTCGCTGCGGTCCTCAGTCACTCGTTTCACTCGCTCTTGCGGTCCTTACGTCGCCTGCGTCTCCCTCACGGCTGCCCCTTTGATTCCCAACCCGCACCGCAACCGCGCCTCACGCCTCCCCAGCCTCGTCAGTCGCCGTCGCTTCGCTCCGGCGACTGACTCCCTCGCACGCGCTCTCGCCGGCGGCGTAGCCGCCGGCTGTCAGAGGGACCTTCGGTCCCTCGCTACTCGCGCCCTGCGGGCGCTCGGAGGCGCGCGCCATCGTACTCCATTTAAATAAACATCGTCGATCGCTTCGGTTTCTCGTCTCTCCGATTTCTCGGACACGATGGTCGCTTTGGATTCGAATCTTTCGACCCGGCTAAACCCCCGATATCGAAGCAGAAAACCGCCTAAGGGAGGGACACGTAGTAGTAGACATGCCAGCGAGAACAGCCCACCTGAACGTCACGGGCATGTCCTGCGCCAACTGCTCGGCGACGATCGAGGACGCCCTCGCGGACCTCGACGGGGTGGTCTCGGCGAACGCCAACTACGCCACCGACGAGAGCGCCGTCGAGTACGACCCCGAGGAGGCGTCGCTCGGCGAGATCTACGCGGCGATCGAGTCGGCCGGCTACGGCGCGGTCAGCGAGACCGTCACCGTGGCGATCGCGGACATGTCCTGTGCGAACTGCGCGGAGGCCAACGCGGAGGCCCTCGAATCGACGCCCGGCGTGATCGAGGCGACGGTGAACTACGCGACCGACGAGGCGCAGATCAGGTACAACCCCGCGGACGCCTCGCGCTCCGACCTCTACGACGCGATCGAGTCGGCGGGGTACTCGCCGGTCCGCGAAGGGGAGGGCGACGCGAGCGGGACCGACGCGACGGACGGTGAATCGAGCGGCGACGCCGGGCAGGACGCCCGCGACGCGGCCCGCGAGGAGGAGATCAGCAGACAGCTCCGCCTGACCCTCTTCGGGGCGGCGCTCGCGGCGCCGCTGCTGCTGTTCATGGCGGACCACCTCCTGCTCGACGGGGCGCTGTTCCCGGAGACCGTCTTCGGGGTCTCGATCGGGTGGGTCCAGTTCCTGCTCGCGACGCCCGTCCAGGTCGTCCTCGGCCGCCCGTTCTACGAGAACTCCTATAAGGCGCTCGTGACCAACGGGCGCGCCAACATGGACGTGCTGATCGCGCTCGGCTCCACGACCGCGTACGCCTACTCGGTCGCGGTCCTCGCCGGGCTCGTCGCCGGGAGCCTCTACTTCGACACGGCGGCGCTCATCCTCGTGTTCATCACGCTCGGTAACTACCTCGAGGCCCGCTCGAAGGGGCAGGCCGGCGAGGCGCTCCGGAAGCTCCTGGAGATGGAGGCCGATCGGGCCACCCTCGTCGACAGAGCGGCGTCGGAGACGCCGCATGCAGACGGCGAAGCCGTCGACGAGGACGGGACCGAGCGGGAGGTCCCCGTCGACGAGGTCGCGGTCGGCGACCGGATGAAGGTCCGCCCGGGCGAGAAGGTCCCGACCGACGGCGTCGTCGTCGACGGGCAGAGCGCGGTCGACGAGTCGATGGTGACCGGCGAGTCCGTCCCGGTCGAGAAGGGCGAGGGCGACGAGGTGATCGGCTCGACGATCAACGAGAACGGCGTGCTCGTGGTCGAGGCGACCAAGGTCGGCGCCGACACCGCCTTGCAGGGGATCGTCCGGACCGTCAAAGAGGCGCAGTCGCGCCAGCCCGAGATCCAGAACCTCGCCGACCGGATCTCCGCGTACTTCGTCCCGGCGGTCATCGTCAACGCCCTGCTGTGGGGGATCGTCTGGTTCCTCTTCCCCGAGACGCTTGCCGGGTTCGTGAACGCGCTCCCGCTGTGGGGGCTCGTCGCGGGCGGCCCGGCGGTCGCGGGCGGCGCCGTCTCGATCTCCGAGTTCGCGATCGTCGTGTTCGCCTCCGCGGTGCTCATCGCCTGTCCCTGCGCGCTCGGGCTGGCGACGCCCGCAGCGACGATGGTCGGCACCACCATCGGCGCCGGCCACGGCGTCCTGTTCAAGGGCGGCGACGTGCTCGAACGCGCCAAGGACGTCGACACCGTCGTCTTCGACAAGACCGGGACGCTCACCGAGGGCGCGATGGAGCTGACCGACGTGGTCGCGTTCGACCGCGACGGGGAGCCCGTCCCCGACGGCGGCGCGGCGCGGCACGTCGACCCCGACGACGACCTCGGGGACTCCGACGGCGACCGCGACGCGGAACGCGAGGTGCTCCGGACCGCCGCGATCGCCGAGCGCGGCAGCGAGCACCCGCTCGCCCGCGCCATCGTCGAGGGCGCCCGCGAGCGCGGCCTGGAGGTCCCCGAGCCGGACGACTTCGAGAACGTCCCCGGTCACGGGGTGCGCGCGACCGTCGAGGGCGAGGCGGTCCTCGTCGGAAACCGCAAGCTACTGGCCGACGAGGGGGTCGACGCCTCGTCCGCCGCCGAGACGATGGAGCGCCTCGAAGGCGAGGGGAAGACGGCGATGCTCGTCGCTCGCGTGCCCGCTGGCACGAGCGGCGGCGACCTGATCGGCGTCGTCGCCGACGCCGACACGGTCAAGCCGAGCGCCGCCGACGCCGTGGCGGCCCTCCGCGACCGCGGCATCGACGTGATGATGATCACCGGCGACAACGAGCGCACCGCCCGCGCCGTCGCCGAACGGGTGGGTATCGACCCCGAGAACGTCCGGGCGGGCGTCCTGCCCGAGGACAAGTCCGACGCCGTCGAGGCGATCCAAGACGAGGGCCGGCAGGCGATGATGGTCGGCGACGGCGTCAACGACGCGCCGGCGCTCGCGGTCGCGCACGTCGGCACCGCCATCGGGAGCGGTACCGACGTGGCGATCGAGGCCGCGGACGTGACGCTGATGCGCGACGACCCCCTCGACGTGGTGAAGGCGATCCGCGTCTCGGACGCGACCCTCCAGAAGATCAAACAAAACCTCGTGTGGGCGCTCGGCTACAACACGCTGATGATTCCGCTGGCCTCGCTCGGCCTGCTTCAGCCCGCGCTGGCCGCGGGGGCGATGGCGCTCTCCAGCGTGAGCGTGCTGACGAACAGCCTGCTGTTTCGGCGGTACGAGCCCGACCGCGACTACCGGCTGCTCGGCCGGCTGCGGTAGTCGCCGTCGCGGACGCCGTTTTCAGCGCGGCACCGTCGTCCTCGGCCGAACGCCGTTTCCAGCGCGGCACGTCCGACCCCGATTGAACGGCATCCCTCTCTGTGCTATTTTGATATAGCATCATGGAATTTACCACGTGGTCGACCCTCGATTCGCCGCTCTCAGGAACCGACCCGTTTCCGGCACCTGAGCCGTCTCTCCTTGGCGTTCGTCGGTTCCCGACCGCGATCGACCGGCTTTTTCCTCGCCGTACCGTTCGATCAGGTATGGCCGACGAGTTCGATCCCGAGAAGTTCGAGGACAAGTACGCCCACTACTTCCAGGAGCTCCAGCGCGCGTACAAGAACGCGTTCAACCACATGAACGAGCGCCGCGACTCCCAGCTGATCCACGGGATCGACCAGACGATCCTCAACGAGTCCGAGCCGTTCTACGAGGACGGCGAGTTCTACGTCGAACTCCCCGAGAACCCGCGCGATCGGATGGAGGGCGTCCTCGTCGACGACGAGACGTTCGAGGAGACGCTAGACGAGTACGTCGAGCGGATCGAAACGGAGCTCCACCGGACGTTTCAGGTCGACCGGCCGGAGTAGCGATCGCGGCCGGCTCGTCGTTCGAGACGTCGGTTCTCGCGGTTCGAGTCCGGTCGAACCAAAGGCATAAGCCCGCCGACCGCCAAATCACTGGCATGAGCACGGACACAGCCGACGCGGAAAACGAGCTTCGCGAGCGGATCACGAACTTCCTGCGGCGCAACTTCCCGCAGATTCAGATGCACGGCGGGAGCGCCGCGATCAGCCACCTCGACCGCGAGAACGGCGAGGTCACGATCCAGCTCGGGGGCGCCTGCTCCGGCTGCGGTATCTCGCCGATGACGATCCAGGCGATCAAGTCCCGGATGGTCAAGGAGATCCCGGAGATCGAGACGGTCCACGCCGACACCGGCATGGACTCCGGCGCCGACGGCGACCTCGGCGGCACCAGCAGCGACGGCATGTCCCCGTCGTTCCCCGGTGAGACGACCGACGACGGCGGCGACGACGAAGGCCCGCAGGCCCCGTTCTGAAGCCGGTCCCGGTACCTCTCGACTCTCCCTCTTCTCGCGATTTCGACGCCGGAGCGGCTCGCCTCTCCATTGCTCGCCGTAGCGCCATCGCTTATGAATAAATCGGATATCGCTATATCAACTTTCTCAGGACCGGTCAGGCGCACCGCGACTGAAGCCTTTTTGCCCCCGGCCATCGTGGACGGTTCCTATGCACCACCGGGAAGTCGAGACGACGGCGGAGTACGTGGCTCGATTCGAGACCGGCGCCGACTGGCGAGAGGAGATCGAGGACCTCGCCCGCGCGGAAGACGTCGAGGCGGGCTGGTTCACGGCGCTCGGCGCCGTGCAGGACGCGGACGTCTGGTTCTACGACCAGGAGGACACCGAGTACCAGTCCGTGACCTTCGACGAGCCGCTGGAGGTCGCCGCCTGCGTCGGGAACGTCTCGCTGCTCGACGGCGAGGTGTTCGCGCACACCCACGCCGTGCTGTCGCGGCCGAGCGGACAGGCGCTCGCCGGGCACCTCGACTCCGGGACGGTCTGGGCGGGCGAGTGTCACCTGCGGGCGTTCGACGAGCCGCTGGAGCGGTCCCACGACGCGGTCACCGACCTCGACTTATGGCTGTGAGGCGGATCTCGCGGCGATGAGGCCCGACGACGAGCGGTACTTCGCCCGGATCGAAGACAGGCTCGACGAGGCGCTGGCGCTCGCGGAGACGGCGAAGGGACAGGGGTACGACCCGGAGCCCGAGGTAGAGATCCCCGTCGCTCGCGACATGGCCGACCGGGTCGAGAACATCCTCGGCATCGACGGCGTCGCGGAGCGCGTCCGCGAGCTGGAAGGTGAGATGTCCCGCGAGGAGGCGGCGCTGGAACTCGTCACCGACTTCGTCGAGGGGACGGTCGGCGACTACGACTCCCGCGCCGGGAAAGTCGAGGGCGCGGTCCGGACCGCGGTCGCTCTCCTCACCGAGGGCGTCGTCGCCGCGCCGATCGAGGGGATCGACCGCGTCGAACTGCTGGAGAACGACGACGGCACCGAGTTCGTCAACGTCTACTACGCCGGGCCGATCCGGTCGGCGGGCGGGACCGCGCAGGCGCTTTCCGTCCTCGTCGCCGACTACGCCCGGTCGCTGCTGGGCATCGACGAGTACAAGCCGCGCGACGTGGAGGTCGAGCGCTACGCCGAGGAGATCGCCCTCTACGACAAGGAGACCGGGCTCCAGTACACGCCGAAGGACAAGGAGTCGAAGTTCATCGCGGAGCACATCCCCATCATGCTCGACGGGGAGGCGACGAGCGACGAGGAGGTCTCCGGCTTCCGCGACCTCGAACGGGTCGACACGAACTCGGCGCGCGGCGGGATGTGCCTCGTCGCCGCCGAGGGGATCGCCCTGAAGGCCCCGAAGATACAGCGGTACACCCGCGACCTCGACGAGGTCGACTGGCCGTGGCTCCAGGACCTGATCGACGGGACGATCGGGAAAGACGGCTCCGGCGAGAGCGACGCCGACGCATCGGCGGACGACGGTTCGGAGGCCCCGGACGGCGAATCGGGAGGGGAGGGCGACGACAGCGACGCCGAGAGCGACGAGGGAGGCGTCGAAACGGCGGGAGACGAACCCGACGGTCCGCCCCGGGCGAAACCCTCCCAGAAGTTCCTCCGGGACCTGATCGCGGGCCGCCCGGTGTTCACCCACCCGAGCGAGGCGGGCGGGTTCCGGCTCCGGTACGGTCGCGCGAGAAACCACGGGTTCGCGACCGGCGGGGTCCACCCGGCGACGATGCACCTCGTCGACGACTTCCTCGCGGCCGGGACGCAGATCAAGACGGAGCGCCCGGGCAAGGCCCACGGGGTCGTCCCCGTCGACTCCATCGAGGGGCCGACGGTCCGGCTCGCCAACGGCGAGGTCCGACGCATCGACGACCCGGAGGAGGCGAAGGAGGTCCGCAACGGCGTCGAGAAGGTGCTCGACCTCGGCGAGTACCTCGTCAACTACGGGGAGTTCGTCGAGAACAACCACCCGCTCGCGCCCGCCTCCTACGTGTACGAGTGGTGGGTGAAGGAGTTCGCCGACGCCGGCGCCGACGTACAGGCGATGGCGGACGACCCCCACGTCGACCTCGAACGCCCCGACGCCGACGAGGCGCTCGCGTGGGCGCGCGAGTACGACTGCCCGCTCCACCCGGAGTACACCTACCTCTGGCACGACGTGTCGGTCGCGGCGTTCGAGGCCCTCGCCGAGGCGGTCGCCGACGGCGACGTGGTCGAGGGCGTCCTCGCGATCGAGTGCACGGAGGCGACGCGGACGGCGTTGGAGGCGCTGCTGGTCGAGCACGCCGCGACGCCCGACGCCCTCCGAATCCCGACGTGGCGCCCGCTCGCGCGGTCGCTCGGAGTCGACGACGGCCTCCGGAAGACGTGGGACGACGGGGACCTCTCGGCGGCGGCCCGCGAGTGGGACGGCGGCGAGAACGCGGTGAAAGCCGTCAACGAGGTCGCGCCGTTCGAGATACGGGAGCGCGCGCCCACTCGGATCGGCAACCGGATGGGTCGCCCCGAGAAGTCGGAGAGCCGCGACCTCTCCCCGGCGGTCCACACGCTGTTCCCGATCAACGAGGCCGGCGGCCCCCAGCGCGACGTCGCCGAGGCCGCGAGCGTGATGGACGACTCGGGCCACCGCGGCCGGCTGGAGCTCCAGGTGTCGGACCGGGTCTGCCCCGACTGCGGCGAGCACACCTACAAGGCCCGGTGTCCGGACTGCGAGGTCCACACCGAGCCCCACTACGAGTGCAACGACTGCGGGACCGTCTGCGAGCCCGACGAGGCCGGCCGCGTCGAGTGCCCGCGCTGCGAGTGGGAGGTGCGGGCGGCGACGTATCAAGAGGTCGACGTAAACGACGCATATCGCTCCGCGCTGGAGACCGTCGGCGAGCGCGAGGCCTCCTTCGAGATCCTCAAAGGAGTCCAGGGGCTCACCTCGCGGAACAAGACGCCGGAGCCGATGGAGAAGGGAATCCTCCGCGCGAAGAACGGCGTCACGTCGTTCAAGGACGGCACCGTCAGGTACGACATGACGGACCTCCCGGTCACGTCGGTCCGGCCCGAGGAGCTGGACGTCACCGCCGACCACCTCCGGGAGATCGGCTACGAGACCGACATCGACGGCGAGCCCCTGCGCCACGACGACCAGCTCGTGGAGCTCCGGGTGCAGGACATCGTCCTCTCGGACGGCGCCGCGGAGCACATGCTCCGGACCGCCGACTTCGTCGACGACCTCCTCGAGCAGTTCTACGGCCTCCCCCGCTTCTACGAGGTGAACGAGCGCGACGACCTCGTCGGCGAGCTCGTCTTCGGGATGGCGCCCCACACGAGTGCGGCAACTGTCGGAAGGGTGGTAGGATTCACGTCGGCCGCCGTCGGATACGCTCATCCGTACTTCCACGCCGCGAAACGGCGGAACTGCTTCCATCCGGAGACGAAGATATGGTTTGAGGACGAGACGGGTCAGTTGCGATACGATAGCATCGACGACTTCGTCGAGACGTACCTCGATCAGTCCGATGTCGATTTCGACGACTTCGGGACAGCGATTGGCGAGTTGGAGGGGGTCGACGGAAATCTGTCCGTGCCCGCGGTAACTGCTGATGGAGAGCGAGTCTCTCGTCCAGTAGAGGCGGTCAGCAAACACGAAGCCCCGGATCATCTGGTACGGATCCGCACGGTATCCGGCCGCTCGATAACCGTCACTCCGGATCACGGGGTCCACGTATACGACGGAGAGCAGGACGAAATCGTCGGTACGGAAGCACGAGACCTCGACACGACCGACAAACTGGTCATTCCCGATTCGATCGGGCGCGACGACACCAGTCGGGACCCACAGCGGTTCGATCTACTCGCCGAGTTCATTCGATCCGAGGCGGTCCCGACCGACCGTCTCATGATCAAGGGCTTGGACAAAGACCGACTGTACGAGCTCTTCGAGGACGCGTTCGCGGACGACTGGGAGGGACAGTTCTATCCGCTCAAGAGTATGACGGAGGTGTTCGGCACGAACAAGAAGACGCTGAGCAACTACTTGTACCGAGAGAGCTTCCCTGCGTCGTATCTCCAGCGGTGTTTCTCCTCGCTCGACGATCTCCTCGCGTTCGTTCCCGAAGACGTGACGCTCGGCATGAAACGCGATCGCACCGAGATCGATCGGGTTGTCGATCTCAACGAGCGCGTCGCGACGGTACTCGGCTACTACGCAGCCGAGGGCTTCGCCCGCGAACAGGAAACTCCGAAGGGAGCGATCCACCAGACGACCATCTGTGGCACCGAAGCGGAAGCGAGGGAGTTCTTCCTCGACGCTCTGCGTGATGAGTTCGGCGTAGACCCGTACGAAGAGAACCATGCGAAAGTCACAGTTTCGGGCCGTCTTCTGCGTGCCTTCTTCGACTCGGTACTCGATGCCGGCGTATACGCAGAGACGAAGCGCGTTCCGAATCCGATCCTTGACGCACCCGAAGCGATCGTCGGTGCGTACCTGAGCGGGTACTTCAGCGGTGACGGTGGGGTCGATAAGGGATCCCTCCGAATCACGGCCACGACTGTGAGCGAGGAGCTTCGGGAGGACCTGATCGCGCTCCTCAGGCGGCTTGATATCCACGCCACGGTCGATCGACCGGAGCGCGTCCGACTCCACGAGAAGTTCCCCGAGTTCTACGACGAGAGCGATAAGCGGCTGACTTCACAGACATACGTCATTGCAGTCTCGTCACATGATGCCATCCGATTTTCCGAAATTGCCGGCTTCCACCTCTCTCGAAAGAACGACCGGCTGATGGAGAACGTCTCGTCTGTCGAGCCGTACGCACCGAAGGTGTCTGACGGCGGATCCGGAGAGTACCTCGTCGAGAACGTCGACGAAGTAGAGATCGTCGAAAGCGACGTTGAGAACGTGTACTGTCTCACCGTCGAAGAGACACATTCGCTCGTTGCGAACGATCTGTCGGTCGATCAATGCGATGGTGACGAGGATTGTGTGATGCTGCTCATGGACGGACTTCTCAACTTCTCGAAAGAGTTTCTGCCCGACCAACGCGGCGGCCGCATGGATGCACCCTTGGTCATGTCCTCGCGGATCGACCCCTCCGAGATCGACGACGAGGCGCACAACATGGACATCGTGCGCGAGTACCCGCGCGAGTTCTACGAGGCGACGCTGGAGCTGACCGACCCGGAGGAGCTGGAAGACCGGATCCAGCTCGGCGAGGACACGCTCGGGACCGACGAGGAGTACCACGGGTTCGACCACACTCACGACACGACGGACATCGCGATGGGGCCGGACCTGTCGGCGTACAAGACGCTCGGCGACATGATGGAGAAGATGGACGCGCAGCTGGCGCTCGCTCGGAAGATCCGCGCGGTCGACGAGACCGACGTGGCCGAGCGGGTCATCGAGTACCACTTCCTGCCGGACATCATCGGGAACCTCCGCGCGTTCTCGCGGCAGGAGACGCGGTGTCTCGACTGCGGCGAGAAGTACCGTCGGATGCCCCTCTCGGGCGACTGCCGCGAGTGCGGCGGGCGCGTGAACCTCACCGTCCACCAGGGGTCGGTGAACAAGTACGTCGACACCGCCATCGAGGTCGCCGACCGGTTCGGCTGCCGGCCCTACACGAAACAGCGACTGAAGGTGTTAGAGGAGTCGCTCGAATCGATCTTCGAAGACGACACGAACAAGCAGTCCGGTATCGCGGACTTCATGTGACGGTCGCGGCCGCGGCACGCGTGCCGCCGCAGCGCGGGACGCAACGGCACGCGTCCGGTCCCGCCGGGAAGGGGGGCTCCCGGCGGCGGACCGGGGGATGACATCGGCAGGGTTCTCGGGTGACTTCCAAGTGAGTGTGCCTCTCGCCGAGCGGGCGGGGTGGAAGTCATCTGTATTTGCGTCTCCGCACACTTGTTCGGCAGGCATGGTATGGCATGTCACTGAACTGGACCGAGGAACCGGTCCGCTCCTCAGCCGTCGCTCCGCGCCTCCTCGACGACTTGCGTGAACTCTCGGGCGGTCTCGGTGATCTCGTCGTAGTCGCCGCGCTCGGCCGCGTCGTAGTCGACGAGGGCGCCGCCGGCGCCGACCGCGAACGCGCCGGCCTCGACGTAGTCGCCGGCGTTGTCCGGGCTGACGCCGCCGGTCGGCATCATCGGGATCTGGCCGAGCGGGCCCTTCATCGCTCCGAGGTGGGACGGGCCGACGGTCTTCGCGGGGAACACCTTCACGAAGTCGGCGCCGGCCTCGTAGCCGCGGATCGCCTCCGTCGGGGTCATCACGCCGGGCGCCGTCACGGCGCCGTAGCGGTTGCAGGTCTCGATCACGTCCTCGTGGAGGCTCGGCGAGACGACGAACTCCGCGCCGGCCATCAGCGTGGTCCGGGCGGTCTCGCTGTCTAGGACGGTACCGGTACCGACGACCACCTCGTCGCCGAACGACCCCGTCACTTCGCGGAGCTTCTCGGCGACGCCGGGCGTGTCCGCGGTGATCTCGACGGCGGTGACCCCGCCCTCGCGGAGCGCCTCCGTGATCCCGATGAGCTGGTCGGCCTCGACTCCGCGCAGCACCGCGACGACGCCGGTGTCGGCGAGCCGCGAGAGCGTCTCGTTCATACGCCCCGGTTCCTCACCGGGCACTTAAATCCGCGTGGAGGCGGTCGCGGCCGCACGGCGGTCGTCGGCTTCCGTCACGCCCGAACCATGCGAGCGATCGACACGAAATCGCCGGCGATCGGGTGCGATCGGGGGTGACTACCGCCGAAACGGCCGCGGAGAAACACTACCCTTTTGACCCTGCTGTCGGTAACGAACGGTATAATGGGCCGACGCAAGAAGATCGTTCAAGAGTGCGAGCGGCTGATGGACAGCCCGGAGAACATCCGGAACATCGCCATCGCCGCCCACGTCGACCACGGCAAGACGACCCTCTCCGACAATCTGCTGGCCGGCGCCGGCATGATCTCCCAGGACACCGCGGGCGAACAGCTCGCGATGGACACGAAGGAGGACGAGCAGGAGCGCGGTATCACCATCGACGCGGCGAACGTCTCGATGACGCACGAGTACGAGGACACGAACCACCTCGTCAACCTCATCGACACGCCCGGCCACGTCGACTTCGGGGGCGACGTCACCCGCGCGATGCGCGCGGTCGACGGCGCACTGGTCGTCGTCGACGCCGTCGAGGGCGCGATGCCCCAGACCGAGACGGTGCTCCGGCAGGCGCTTCGCGAGGGCGTGAAGCCGGCGCTGTTCATCAACAAGGTCGACCGCCTCATCTCCGAGCTCCAAGAGGGGCCCCAGGAGATGCAGGAGCGGCTGATGTCCGTCATCGCCGACGTCAACGAGCTCATTCGCGGGATGGCCGAGAACATGGACGACATCCCCGAGGACTGGACCGTCTCCGTCGAGGGCGGCACCGTCGGCTTCGGCTCCGCGCTGTACAAGTGGGGCGTCTCGATGCCGTCGATGCAGCGGACCGGTATGGACTTCGGCGACATCATGGACCTTGAGAAGGCCGACAAACGCGACGAGCTCCACGAGCGCACGCCGCTGTCGAACGTCGTGCTCGACATGGTCTGTGAGCACTTCCCGAACCCGGTCGACGCACAGCCCCGTCGTGTCCCGCGCATCTGGCGCGGTGACGCCGACTCTGAGCTGGCCGACACGATGCGGATGGTCGACGAGGACGGCGAGGTCGTCTTCATGGTCACCGACATCTCGATGGACCCGCACGCGGGCGAGATCGCGACGGGCCGCGTCTTCTCCGGCACGCTGGAGAAGGGCCAGGAGCTGTACGTCTCCGGCACCGCGGGCAAGAACCGCATCCAGAGCGTCGGCCTCTTCATGGGGTCGGAGCGCGAGGAGGTGGAGCACGTCCCGGCCGGTAACATCGCGTCCGTCACCGGGCTGCGAGACGCCATCGCCGGCTCCACGGTCTCCTCCGTCGAGATGACCCCGTTCGAGTCGATCGAGCACATCTCCGAGCCGGTCATCACGAAGTCCGTCGAGGCGCAGAACATGGACGACCTGCCGAAGCTCATCGAGACGCTCCAGCAGGTCGCGAAGGAGGACCCGACGATCCAGATCGAGATCAACGAGGACACGGGCGAGCACCTCATCAGCGGGCAGGGCGAGCTCCACCTCGAAGTGATCACCCAGCGGATCCGCGACAACCAGGGGATCCCGGTCATCACCGGCGAACCGATCGTCGTCTTCCGCGAGCAGCCCCAGGAGGCGTCCCGCGAGGTCGAGGGGGTCTCGCCGAACCGCCACAACAAGTTCTACATCACCGTCCAGCCGATGGATCAAGACATCGTCGACGCCATCCAGCTCGGCGAGGTCTCGATGGACATGCCCGAACTGGAGCGCCGCGAGGCGCTGCAGGAGGCCGGCATGGACAAGGACACCTCCCAGAACGTCGAGGACATCCACCGGACGAACATCCTCATCGACGACACGAAGGGGATTCAGCACCTCAACGAGACGATGGAGCTCGTCTTAGAGGGCCTCCAGGAGGCGCTCGACGACGGCCCGCTCGCCGCCGAGCCGGTCCAGGGGTCGCTGTTCCGCCTGCACGACGCGAAGCTCCACGAGGACACCATCCACCGCGGGCCCGCGCAGGTCATCCCCGCCGTCCGCGACGCGGTCCACCGCGCGCTGATCGACGGCGAGGTCCGCCTGCTGGAGCCGATCCAGGACGTCCGGATCGACGTGCCCTCGGAGCACATGGGCGCCGCGTCCGGCGAGATCCAGGGCCGCCGCGGCCGCGTCGACGACATGTACCAGGAGGGCGACCTCATGGTCGTCGAGGGCATCGCGCCCGTCGAGGAGATGATCGGCTTCTCCTCCGACATCCGCTCGGCCACCGAGGGCCGCGCCTCGTGGAACACCGAGAACGCGGGCTTCCGCGTCCTCGTCGACAACCTCCAGCGCGAGAAGATAATGGAGATCCGCGAGCGCAAGGGGATGAAGCTGGAACTGCCGCAGTCGATCGACTACTTCTAAGCGTCGGTCGGCCCGCGGTCGCGGTTTTCTTCGGTTAAGGGGTCTTCTTCGGTTTGGGGGTCTTCTTCGATTTTGCGGCGTTTCCTCGCGACCGAGAGAGCCGTCTCGCCGAATCCGGATCGGATTCTCGCGGCCGCAGTCACCCGACGAAGGTGACCGTCTCGGTTATCTCGCACCGGAGGGTCCCGACCTCGATCCGACCGCCGATCCCCCGTAGCCACGTTTTCCGTACCGGAACGGTAACGTTCGACTCCATCGTCGCGGTCGCTCCGGTCCCGTCGCCGTCGGCGGGCCCCGAGTAGTTCAGGATCGGATTCACGGCTCCTCGGCCGCTCCCCGGCTCGAACGCGTGGCGGATCTCGGTGCGTCCGGACACGTCCCCGTCCGTCGTGTCCCCGTAGGCGTTGGCGTTCGAGAAGAAGACCGTTCCCGAACCGTCCCCGTTCAGTCTGAGACGGAGCGAGAGGCGCGGTCGTCCGAGGGCGTAGTTCCAGTCCCGACTGTCGTCGTCCACGGTCGCCTCGTAGCTGACGATGCGGAGCCCGCCGTCGTGGAACCGGTCGGAGCCGTCGTTCGGTCCCTGCACCGTCAGTACGAGGGTCGCGTCGACGCCCTCGCCGGCGAATCGATCGGTGTCCTCGTCGATGATCGCCCAGTCTCCGTGCCCGCCCTCGACGGGAGGGCCCCACGAGGGCGATTCGTCCGGCGATCCGGTCGTTTCCATCGCCAGATCCGCCCCGATCAATCCCGCCATCGCGAGCGCGACGTACTTCAGAACCGGCCGCCTGTCGGTGGCGGTCGGACCCGATCCTCTGTCGGTGGAGGGCATCAGCGCGGACGATACCGCTGCCGTCCGAAAATGTCTTTTGCCTGTTTCGAGACTGAAACGCCCACCGTACCCGCGGATCTCGACCGAACACGTCTCTCCCCGTCGAACCGTCCCCGCCGCCCCCGTGCGGTTCGTTCACACGGAGGCGGGCGAGGCAACGCCTGCCATCGCCGAAGGCTTATACCCGATCCCCCGACTCCTTTCGGGTATGCAGACGGGCACGACTCCCGCTCGGCGCATCGCGACGGAGCCACCAAGCGACCGCTCCGCGTCGCCGACAGGACCGTGCCGGATCGCGATCGCAGGAGTAATTGCTCCACCCGCCTCGGCGCGCCGCACGGAGGTGGCGGCGTGAGCGACGACCGCGACGGCGCTCCCGAGGAGGCGGCGGACGACGACGCCAGCCCCGACGGGGGGCACGCCTCGGCGACGCCGTCGACGCACACGGTGCGGCTCGAACTCGTCGACGAGCCCGGACAGCTGCTCGCCGCCCTCCGGCCGATCGCCGACAACGGCGGGAACCTCCTCTCGATCTACCACGAGCGGGGGAACAAGACGCCCCGGGGCCGAATCCCGGTCGAGGTCGACTTCGAGGCGACGCAAGAGCGCTTCGAGGGGATCGTCGAGGCGCTCCGGAGCGAGGGCGTGAACGTGATGCAGGCGGGGACGGAGCGGTACGCCGAGGAGGTGACGCTGCTCCTGTTCGGCCACCTCATCGACACCGACCTCTCCGACACGCTCTCCCGGATCGAGGCCTGCGCGTCGGCGTCGGTCGCCGACGTGTCGCTCGCGGCGCCGCAGGGGACCGAGGAGGCGTCGAGCGCTCGGCTCCGCCTGGAGGCCCGCGCCGGCGAGACGGAGGCCGCGCTCGCGGCGGTCCGGGAGCTGGCCGAGGAGAAGGAGCTGCGCCTGGTCGAGCCGCTCACGGGGGTGGAGGCGTGAGACTCGCCGTCATCGGCGCGGGCGCGGTCGGGCGCTCCGTCGTCGACCTCGCGAGCGAGTACGGCCACGAGGTCGTCGCCGTCGCGGACTCCTCGACGGCGGTCGTCGCGGACGGGACGGGCGGCCGGGACGCCGGCGTCGACCCCGACGCCGTGGTGGCCCGGAAGGCGGAGCGGGGGATCGTCGGCGACGCCGACCCCGCGGACGCGCTGGCGGCCGACTACGACGTCCTCGTCGAGGCGACGCCGACGACGCTGGGCGACGCTGAGCCCGGCTTCTCGCACGTGACTCGCGCCTTGGAGCGCGACCGCCACGCCGTGCTCGCGAACAAGGGCCCGGTCGCGGAGCGCTTCGGCGACCTGCGGGCGGCCGTCGCCGACAGCGCGGGCGAGATCCGGTTCGAGGCCACAGTCGGCGGCGCGATTCCGGCGGTCTCGACCGTCGAGGACATCGAGCCCGGCCACGTCACGGCGGTGCGCGGCGTGCTCAACGGGACGGCCAACTTCATCCTCACGCGGATGGCCGCGGAGGGGCTCGACTACGAGCACGTGCTCGCGGAGGCGCAGGACCTCGGCGTCGCCGAGGCGGACCCCTCCTTCGACGTCGACGGGACCGACGCGGCGCTGAAGTGCGTCATCCTCGCGAACGTGCTCTCGTTCGGCGCGGCCGACGACCCGGCCGACGCTCGCGAGTTCACGCTCGAGGACGCCGACGTCTCCGGGATCCGCGACGTCCCCGGCTCGGCGCTCCGGCTCGCCGCCGAGGACGGCCGGACGGTCCGGCTCATCGGCGAGGCGACCGGCGAGACGGTCCGGGTCGCCCCGCGGCTCGTCCCCGAGAACGGGACGCTCGCGGTCTCGGGCACCCAGAACATCGTCCAGATCGAGACCTCGCACGCGGGTCGGCTCAACATCTCGGGACGCGGCGCCGGCGGCCCGGAGACCGCCAGCGCGGTGCTCGGGGATGTCGGGCGACTGGAGTAGCGATTTTCACCCCGTTTCGGGGGACGACCGACCCTCTCGCAGTCGAACCGCGTGACCGGGACCCCTACCGTGTGTCCCGCTGACGTGCCCCGCGTTGTCGAGAATCGCCTGACTGCGTCGCGATGGCCTGTGAACCGTATCGAAACCGTTTTAGTGGAATCAACCGAAACTTACTCACAGAGCGCCTTAGCGCGTGATTACCCCATGAGTGACAAACCGCACCAGAACCTGGCCATTATCGGCCACGTCGACCACGGCAAGAGTACGCTCGTGGGTCGCCTCCTCTTCGAGACGGGGAGCGTCCCCGAGCACGTAATCGAGCAGCACCGCGAGGAAGCCGAAGAGAAGGGCAAGGGCGGCTTCGAGTTCGCCTACGTGATGGACAACCTCGCCGAGGAGCGCGAGCGCGGCGTCACGATCGACATCGCCCACCAGGAGTTCGACACGGACAACTACTACTTCACCATCGTCGACTGCCCGGGCCACCGTGACTTCGTGAAGAACATGATCACGGGCGCCTCGCAGGCCGACAACGCGGTGCTCGTCGTCGCGGCCGACGACGGCGTCGCGCCCCAGACCCGAGAGCACGTGTTCCTGGCCCGCACGCTGGGCATCAACGAGCTCATCATCGGCGTCAACAAGATGGACCTGGTCGACTACCAGGAGTCCACCTACAACGAGGTCATCGAGGAGGTCAAGAACCTGCTCAACCAGGTCCGCTTCGCGACCGACGACACGACATTCGTGCCGATCTCCGCGTTCGAGGGCGACAACGTCTCCGAGGACTCCGAGAACACTCCCTGGTACGACGGCCCCACCCTGCTGGAGTCGCTCAACGACCTGCCGGAGTCCGAGCCGCCGACGGACGCGCCGCTCCGACTCCCCATCCAGGACGTGTACACCATCTCTGGTATCGGGACCGTCCCCGTGGGACGCGTCGAGACCGGGATCCTCAACACCGGCGACAACGTCTCCTTCCAGCCGTCCGACGTGGGCGGCGAGGTGAAGACGGTCGAGATGCACCACGAAGAGGTGCCCAAGGCCGAGCCCGGCGACAACGTCGGGTTCAACGTCCGCGGCATCGGCAAGGACGACATCCGTCGCGGCGACGTCTGTGGCCCCGCCGACGACCCGCCGAGCGTCGCCGAGACGTTCAAGGCGCAGGTCGTCGTCATGCAGCACCCGTCGGTCATCACGGCCGGGTACACGCCCGTCTTCCACGCCCACACGGCGCAGGTCGCCTGTACGATCGAGTCGATCGACCAGAAGATCGACCCGTCGTCCGGTGAGGTCGCCGAGGAGAACCCGGACTTCATCAAGTCCGGCGACGCCGCGGTCGTCACCGTGCGCCCGCAAAAGCCGCTCAGCATCGAGCCGTCCGGCGAGATCCCGGAACTCGGCAGCTTCGCCATCCGCGACATGGGTCAGACCATCGCGGCCGGCAAGGTGCTCGAAGTCAACGAGCGATAATCGATGCAGCAGGCACGCGTCCGCCTCGCCGGCACGAGCCCCGAGGACCTCGACGACATCTGCGACGACGTCCGCGAGATCGCGGACTCGACGGGGGTCGCCCTGTCGGGCCCGATCCCGCTGCCGACGAAGACGCTCGAGATCCCGTCGCGAAAGTCCCCGGACGGTGAGGGGACGGCGACGTGGGAGCACTGGGAGATGCGCGTCCACAAGCGTCTGATCGACATCGACGCCGACGAACGCGCGCTCCGCCAGCTCATGCGCGTCCAAGTGCCGAACGACGTCAGCATCGAGATCGTTCTCGAAGACTAAGCGCTAGGGCGTATTTCGCTCTCTCCGCATTTTCTACCGCCGCCAGCGACGGCGCCGCGGTCTCCTCTCCACTCGCGTCACCGAACGTCCAGCAGTCCGGCTCGTCCCGAGAGGAGGCCGCAGAACGCGCCGACGGCGTGAGCGATCAGCGCGACGCCGGGCGCCGCGGTCGTCACGGTGAGCGCGACGGCGGCGAGCCCGAACAGCGCGAACTGCGCGCGCGGCGGGAGCCGCAGTCGGTCGAACAGCGTCGCGGTCACGACGTTGCCGGCGAGAAGGTAGCCGCCGAGCGCGAAGACGGCGCCGCTCAGCCCCAACACGGCGGTCGGCGGACCGATCAGCCCGCCGAGCATCACCTGCGCGATCCCGGCGACCGCCCCGGTCGTCACCACGAACGCGTGGAACCGCAGTCGCGTCGTCCGGCGCTCGACGAGGGGGCCGACGAGGAGCAGCGCGAGGCCGTTCGCCAGCAGGTGGCCGACCGACCCGTGCGCGTATACGCTGGTGACGACCGTCCAGGGCGCCAGCGAGAGCGGGGTCGACAGCGCGAGGAGCCCGGCGAGGCCGACGAGGCGCAGTGCGCCCTGCACGACTCCGACGAGCGCGGCGGCCGCGAGGGTTTCCAAGGTGGCCCGCATCGACGGGACTTCACGCCGGACCGACTTAAGCGCGGCCGCGTCGGTCGGATCGCGTCGGTCAGATCACGTCGTCCGGAGCGTGAGCCGCCGCCATGCGGTCGGCCTCGGCCGCGTACCGTTCGCGTTCGGCGGGGTCGTCGACGCTCCCGACGTTCTCCGGGTCGGCGTCGACCGCGGCGGTGGTGTCCCGGACGTCGGTGAAGGAGGTGAGGGCGCGCTCCTTCCGGAAGTAGCGTTTGCCGTCGGGCGTGGCGTAAGTGAGGATCACCATGTTCTGCTCGTCGTCGGAGTACGTCCGCTCGACGAGCCACATTCGGACGGAGTCGGACATGTGTGATATTTTGATAGACGCACAAAAGCGCTTTTCGGCAGTCGGCAGTTCGCGGGAACGCGGTCCGGTCCGTCCCGTGGCGGCGGTCGCACACGGTCGCCGAACCGTCAGCGTTATATGTTTTAGGGCAACCTAAATCAACGCATGACCGTCGAACGGCGCCTCGAACGCCCGCGGACCGGTGAGAGAGCCGGTCGGTTCCGAACGGCCCGACGCCGGGGGTCGCGGCCGTGACCGAGGCCGGCCTCCGGGCGCGGCTCCGCGCCGAGCTCTCGCGGAAGCGACTCACCCTCGTCGGGACGCTCTTCGTCGTCGGGCTCAGCGCGGCGATCATCGCTCGGAGCCTCGACGCGGACGCGGTGGTCGGCGCGGTGACGGCGGCGGACACGACGCTCCTCGCCGCCGCGCTCGGCGTCTACCTGCTCTCGTGGCCGCTCAGGGGGCGGCGGTACGGCGACGTGCTCGCGGCGATGGGCCGGCGCTGCCGGACCGGCTTCCTCACGGCGACCGTGTTCGCCAGCCAGACCGCGAACCTCGCCGTTCCGGCGCGGGCCGGGGACGGCGTCCGCGCGTACCTGCTCAAGGAGCGCCGGGACGTGCCGTACCCGACCGGCGTCGCCTCGCTGGCCGTCGAGCGCGCGTTCGACCTCGTGGCGATCGGCGCCCTGGGCGGCGTCGCGCTCGCGCTCCTGTTTCTGACCGGTCGGTCGCCCGGGTCGGGAGCGTCCGTCGGCGCCGTCGCGCCGTCGACCGCGCTCGCGGCCGCGGCCGGTATCGCGGTCGTCGCCGCGGTGCTCTCGGTCGCGACCGTCGCGGTCGCCCGGAGCGACCGGCGGTTCGGCCGCGCGCTCCGCGACCGCGTATCCGGATCGCGACTCGCGGGGGCCGTCGACGCCGCCGTCCGGTTCGGCGCGTCCGTCCGCGTCGTCGCCGCCGATCCCCGGCGCCTCGGCGCGGTGTTCCTCTGGAGCCTCGGGATCTGGGCGCTCGACGTCCTCACGGCGGTGCTCGTGCTCGCCGCGCTCGTGGGCGGACTCGGCGGGCCCGTCCCGGCGCCGACGCTGCTCGTCGTCGGGACGCTCGCGGTCAGCGTCGGCAACCTCGCGAAGGTGCTCCCGCTCTCGCAGGGCGGGATCGGGCTGTACGAGGCGGCGTTCACCGGCCTCGTCGTGAGCGCGACCGGGCTGCCCGTCGAGACGGCGCTCGCGGCGGCGATCCTCGACCACGCGCTGAAGAACGCCGTCACGCTCGCCGGCGGCGGAGTCGCGGCGCTCGCGCTCGGCCTCTCGCCGACGGCCGGGCCGACGACGGGCGACGAGCCGGCTCCCCCGGCGAAGGCCGACGGGGGAATCCCCGCTGACGGACCGGAAGCGGCCGACGAGGGAGAGTCGCCGAGCGCCGGACCGCCAGATTTTTAGGTTAGCCTAAAAACCTCGGTGTATGGAAAAACGCCGCTCAGCCGCCGCGAGCGGGGACATCTGCGTGATCGTCCCTACGATCCGAGAGTACGAGTGCCTCCGCGAGTACGTCGCGAACGCCCGAGAGCACGGGTTCGACGTCTCCCGGCTCCACTTCGTGCTCGTCACAGAGGACTTCTGTGACGTCGACGAGATGCGCGCGATGCTGGACGACCTCGACGTCTCCGGCGAAGTGTTCGACGGCAGCCGCCGCGAGGAGTGGTACGAGGCCAACGGCGTCGCGGAGTACGGCCACGTCGTCCCGGCCGCCAGCCACGCCGAGACGAGCTTCGGACTGCTCTACATGTGGGCCGACGACGCCTTCGAGTACGGCCTGTTCATCGACGA
Organism: Halorubrum sp. Hd13; assembly: GCF_002252755.1. Lineage (GTDB taxonomy): Archaea > Halobacteriota > Halobacteria > Halobacteriales > Haloferacaceae > Halorubrum. The sequence goes on from NZ_NHOY01000069.1 coordinate 47,407, forward strand.
CGACACGCTCCCGCACGACGACGAGGACTACTTCGGGCGCCACATGGAGAACCTCGCGTTCGAGGGTTCGATCGAGTCCGTCGGCTCCGACGAGAGCTGGGTGAACGTCCTCTATCAGAACGCCGACGAGCACGGGCTCTACCCCCGCGGCTACCCGTACTCGGCGATGGACGAGACGGTCGAAACGGGCACGGCCGAGATCGAGGCGGGCGAGGTCGTCGCCTCGCAGGGACTGTGGACGAACGTCCCCGACCTCGACGCGGTCCGGATCCTGATGGACGGCGACTTGGAGGGCCAGGCGCAGACCCGGACGACCGCCGACGACTTCGGCGGGGACTTCGTCGCCGCGCGCGGCAACTACCTCACCGTCTGCTCGATGAACCTTGCGTTCCGCCGCGAGGTGATCCCCGCGTTCTACCAGCTCCCGATGGACGACAACGAGTGGGACGTGGGCCGCTTCGACGACATCTGGAGCGGCGTGTTCCTCAAGCGCGCCTGCGACGTGCTCGGCAAGCGGATCTACAACGGCCGGCCCCTCTGCGAGCACAACAAAGCCGCCCGCTCGACGTTCGACGACCTCCACAACGAGGTCGCCGGGCTGGAGCTGAACGAGCACCTCTGGGAGCTCATCGACGACGCGGGGGCGGACGCCGGCGACTACGCCGCCGTGTACGCCGCGATGGCCGACCGACTGGCCGACGGCGAGTTCGAGGAGTACCGGAACGGTGCGTTCTTCACCCACGTCGGCGAACACATGCGCGATTGGCTCGACTGCCTCGACGCGATCCGCCGGGCGCCGGCGGTCGCGGACGACTGAACCGACACCACTAAGTCGATTTAGGTTAGCCTAAAACACATGACTCAGCACTTCTCAGACGACGTGGACCGCCGGCGGTTCCTCGCGGCGACGGGCGCCCTCGGCGCGGCCGGGATCGCGGGTTGCATGGGCGGCGACGACGGCGACGGTGACGGCGACGGCGACGCCGAGGGGTCGATCGGACAGATCGGCTCCGGCCGCGCGGGGCGCGGGGCCCCCGGCGGCACCCCCATCGCCGAGATGCCCGACCTGGAGGGCGAGCTCACGGTCTACTCCGGCCGCGGGGAGTTCCTCGTCGGCGAGCTCGTCGAGTACATCGACGACCAGTACGACGGCTTCGACCTGACCGTCAGGTACGGCGGCTCCACCGACCTCGTCAACCAGATCGCCAACGAGGGCGACGGGTCGCCGGCCGACGTGTTCTACTCGGTGAACGCCGGGTCGCTCGGCGCGCTGGCCGACGAGGGACGCACGCAGGCGCTTCCCTCGGAGATCACCGATATGATCCGATCGGAGTTCCGCACCGAGCAGTGGATCGGCACGTCCGGTCGCGCCCGCACCGTTCCGTACAACACCGAGGAGTTCTCCGAGGGGGACCTCCCCGACGACGTCATGGCCTACCCGGAGGAGTTCGCCGGCACCCTCGGCTGGGCGCCCTCGTACGGCTCCTGTCAGGCCTTCGTCACCGCGATGCGGCTCATCGAGGGCGAGGAGGCGACGCTCGACTGGCTGGAGTCTGTCGTCGAGTCAGGCATCAGCAGCTACCCCGACGAGTTCGCCGCCTGTCAGGCGATCGCCGACGGCGAGATCGACGCGGCGTTCACGAACCACTACTACATTCAGCGCGTCCTCGACGGCAACCCCGACGCGTCGATCGGCACCGCGTTCACGAGCGGCGACGCCGGCGCGGTGTTCAACGTCGCCGGCGCCGCGGTCATCGACACGGCGAGCGACGCGACCCTCGCCCAGAACTTCGTCCGCCACCTGCTGTCGGCCGAGGCGCAGGACTACTTCGCCCGGACGACGTTCGAGTACCCCCTCATCCCCGACGTGGAGCCGATCGGGGACCTCCCCTCGATCGACGAGCTCGACGTCCCCGACATCGACCTGACGCAGCTGTCCGACCTCGAACCGACGATCGACCTCATGCGCGAGGCCGGCGTCGAGGTGTAGGTCCGCGCCGCCGCCCGTGGCCTCTCCTCCGGCCCTCCGCCGTCCCCGCCGGCTCGCCCGCCGCCTCGCGAGCGGCGCCCGCGTCCGGCTGGCCGAGGCGGACCGCCTGACGCTGGCGGCCGCCCTCCTCACCGCCGCGACGGGGGCGGTCACCTTCCTCGTCGCCGCGACGCTGTTCCGCTACCACTCCGTCAACCACGACGAGGCGGTGTACCTCACGCAGGCCGCGCTGCTGCTCTCCGGCCAGCTCGAGATCCACGCCGGCGCGCTGGCCGACGCCGTCCAGCCGTGGTTCTTCATCGAGGACGGCGGGCGGCTCTACCCGAAGTACAACCCCGTCCCCGCCGCGATGTACGCCGTCTCGATGGCGCTGTTCGGCGAGCCGCGGGTGACGCTCGCGGCGGTCGCCGCCGGTAACGCGGCGCTCGTGTACCTGCTCGGGTCGACGATATTCGAGCGGCGGGTGGGTCTTGCCGCCGCCGTCTGCTTCGTCGCCTCGCCGCTGGCGCTCGTCACCTCCTCGGTGTTCCTCCCGTACGCGCCGACGACGTTCCTGAACCTCCTGTTCGCGGTCGCGTATCTCCGGAGCGTCCGCGACCGGTCGCTCCCGCTCGCGGGGCTCGCGGGCGTCGCGATCGGGCTCGCCTTCTTCGCCCGGCCGTACACGGCGGTGCTGTTCGCGGCGCCGTTCATCCTGCACGCGCTCGTCCGGACCGTCGCCGCGGTCAGGGCGGTCGTCGCGACCCGAGAGGTCGTCGCGGTCCGGGACGTCGGGAGTCCGTCGCTCCGGCTCCCCGGCACGGTCCGTCGCCACGGCCTCACCGCCCTGTTCGGGACGCTGTTCGTCGGGGTCACCCTCGCGTACAACCTCCGGATGACCGGCTCCCCGCTGACCTTCCCCTACGAGGCGTTCGCGCCGATGGACGGCCCCGGATTCGGCGAGCGCCGGATCCTCGGCCACAGCGAGGAGTACACGCCCGAACTGGCGCTTCGATCGAACGGATATGCGCTGTGGTACCTCGCCACGCGGTGGGTCGTCGCCGGGCCGCTCGGGACGCTGCTCGCGCTCGCCGGCGGCGGACTGGCGGCGCGCGGGTGGCTGTCGGGGCGGGGCGCGCTCGGGTCCGGTGGCGACGCTCGATTCGAGCGCACCGCCGGAGTCTTGGTCGCCGGCGTCGCCGGCTCCGTCGTCGTCGGCAACCTCTTCTTCTGGGGGACGAACAACCTCCTCGCGACGCTCTCGGATCCGACGGACGGGCTGGTCGCCGGCTTCGGGCCGTTCTACCACTTCGACCTCCTCGTCCCGCTGTCGCTCTTCGCCGGCGTCGCCGTCGTCGCCGGCGGGCGGGGGCTCTCCCGGCTCCGCGCGCGGCTCGCGTCCCGCGTCACGCCGGGAACCGCGCGGGCGGTCGTCGCCGCGCTCGCCGTCATCGCGGTCCTCGGCGGGGCGCTCGGCGCGGCGGCCGCGGCCGAGGCGCCGCTCGACCGGCACGCGTCGCACGCCGAGAAGTACGAGACGGCCTACGCGCCGATCGAGACGGCCGAGTTCGACGACGACCTCGTGTTCGTCCCCACGCCGTACGGCGAGTGGCTCGGCCACCCGTTTCAGGCGCTCCGGAACGAGCCCGGGCTGGACGGGCCGGTCGTGTACGCGCTCGACCGCGACCCGGTCGAGGACTTCGCGGTGATCGACGCGTACCCCGACCGCGAGTTCCACCGCTACGCGTACCGGGGCGAGTGGACGCCGGACCCGACCCGGCACGTCACCCCGAAGCTCGAACCGCTCGACGTCCGGGAGGGGTCGCGGGTCGGCGCGGAGACGACCGTCGGCGTGCCCGACCGCGTCCAGCGCGCGGTCGTTCGACTGGAGACCGCGCGCGGCGACGGGGACGCCGAGTACGGCGTGCGCGATCCCGACGGCTCGCTGACGGTCGACTGGTCGCTGACGCCCGCCGGCGCGCGGTTGGCCGGCGCGCCGAACGCGACCGCCCCGATCGACCCCGCGGGCGACGAGGTGATCGTGACGGTGACGCTCGTCGACCCCGCGGGCTCGACGTTCACCTACCGGCAGGAGGCGACGGTCCGGGCGACGGACGAGGGGACGGTCGAGGCGATCTGGCCCCCGGAGCGCTCCGTCTGCCGGCTCGCGGTCGCGTGCGGATCGGAGGAGACGTATCTGCCCGACGACCCGGACGCCCACGCCGAGTGGGTTGCCTTCGAGACGGACGCCGAAGCGAGCGAGGCAACGTGAGCTGACCGCTTATAATTCGTGGCCGTCGCTCGCGGTTTCGAAAACGCCGCCGGCGGCGGTCCGCTGTGCCCACAGCGTCCGTCCGGACCGCCGTCCGGCGTCCGCGACGCTCTGCGCGGCCTCAGAGCCGCCGCAGCCGCTCTTCGACGCACACCGTCACGATCGACTTGGCGATGGCGGCGCCGCCCTCGATCGGGTCGAGCTTCGTCTCGCCGAGGCGCTCGGCGTAGTCGATCGGGCGCTCGCGCACGTCGCGGCCGCGCATCAGCGGGCGGATGAGGAGCTCGGCGGAGAGGCCGGTGTTCTCGGTCCACTCGATGCCCTCGACGACGTCGCGGCGGTACGCGCGCATCCCGGTGGTGGTGTCGCGGACGCGCTCGCCCATCAGGACCGACGCGAGGAGCGCGAACGCGTGGTTGCCGAGGCGATTGAACGCCGGCATCGCCTTCGCGCCGTGGTAGAGCCGGTCGCCGCTGACGACGTCGGCGCCGTCGTTGATCGCCTCGAGGAACTCCGGGAGCGCCTCCATCGGGTAGGTGTCGTCGCAGTCGGTCGTGACGACGACCGGACGGTCGGGCGCGAGGATCGCCTCGCGGACGGCGACGCCGTATCCCTGCGGCTCCTGCTCGATCACCGTCGCGCCGTGCTCGCGGGCGATCTCCGGGGTCCGGTCCGAGGAGCCGTCGACGCAGACGACCTCGGCGCGTCCGCCGGTGACCTCGTCGATGTCGTCGAGGACCGTCGCGATCGCCTCCTCTTCGTTGTACGTCCCCATCACGACGCTGACGTCGTCGAAGGTGTAGTGCTCGGCGTCGTCGGCGGCGGTCGCCGTGTCGCCGTTGGAGGTCGCGTCGCCGTCGGCGGTCGCCGCGTCGCCGTCGGGGGTCGCATCGCCGTCTGTCGCCGCATCGTCCCCCGTCTCGTCGACCTCGGCGGCCGACCCGTTCGCGCTGAGTGATCCGCTCATTACCTCGTACGGGTCGCCCCACCCACTTGAGCTTTTAGGTTTGCCTAAAACAGAGTCAGAACCGGCGCTCGACGTCGTCGGCGACGCGCAGCGCCAGCGCGGCGATCGTGAGCGTGGGGTTCATCGCGCCGCCCGTGGGGAACACCGAGCTGGACGCGATCCAGCAGTTGTCCAGGTCGTGGGTTCGGCAGTCGGCGTCGACGACGCCCGCCTCGGGGTCGTCGCTCATGCGGGTCGTGCCCATGTGATGGTAGGCGGGGCCGGTCGCGTCGGGGCCGGCGACCCACTCGATCTCCGCGCCCAGCTCCTCGAGGACCGACCGCTGGATCTCGTTGGCGCGCTCGACGGTCCGGAGCGCCCGGTCGCCGACGCGCCAGTGGATCTCCGGGACCGGGTTGCCGTGACCGTCGGTGCGGTCGGAATCGAGCGTCACGTAGCTGTCCGACCGGGGGAGCTGCTCGACGAGTCCGCCCATCGCCACGTGAGTGCCGTAGCCGTCGCGGAGCCGCTCTAAGAGGGCGTCCCCCCAGTCGTCGCCGGTCAGCGCCATCTCGACGGGCGAGGGCCCGGCGTAGTTGAAGAACTCCAGCTTGAACGGGGCGGTCTGCGCGTCGGCCTCGTCGTAGAACTGGTCGCAGGCGCTGGTGTAGAACCCGACGTGGTTCTGGCGCGTCGGCTCGTCGAGGGTGCCGCCGACGCCCGCGAACAGGTGGTCCATGAAGAACTTCCCGACCGTCCCGCTGGAGTTCGCCAGGCCGTCGGGGTAGTCGTCGGACTCCGAGAGGAGGAGGAGCCGCGGCGTCTCCACGCCGCCGCAGGCGACGACGAACGCGTCGGCCGCCTGCCTGTGCTCCTCGCCGTCTGGCGTCGCGTACACCGCGGCCGTGACGCGGTCGGCGTCGTGCTCCAGCCGCTGGACGGGCGCGCGGTCGATCACGGTCGCGCCCCGCTCCTCCGCGCGCTCGGCGTGGACGGTCGCGTCGTACTTCGCGCCCGCCGGGCAGACGGGCTGGCAGGTGCCGTAGCCGACGCAGGCGGAGCGGTCGTCGTACGGCTCCGAGTTGCGCGCGTTCGGCACCGAGTGCATGTCGATCCCCAGCTCCTCGCACGCCTCCGCGAACAGCGAGTCGCTGTAGGAGGGCTCGAACGCCGGCATCGGGTGCGGCTCCTCGCGCGGCGGCGCGTAGGGGTTGTCCGAGGCGCCGGCGACGCCCAGCTCGCGCTCGGCCTCGGCGTAGTACGGCCGGAGGTCGGCGTAGTCGATCGGCCAGTCCGCGCCGACGCCGCGCGCCGTCTCGGAGGCGAAGTCGTCCTCGTGGAGCCGCATCACCATCCCCTGCCAGTGGAGCGTCGACCCGCCGACCCCCTTGACGCGGGCGTGGTTCAACGGGTAGAACCGCTCGCCGGCGTTGCTGTAGGCGTCGCGCTCGCCGCCGCCGCCCCACACGTCGGGCCGGTCGTAACTCGGGCGGATCGCCCGCTCCTGCCGCGCGAGTCGGTCGGCGGGGTCGAATCGGGGCCCCGCGTCGAGGACCACGATCTCGCGGTCCGCGGCCAGCCGGTCGGCGACGAGCGCGCCCGCGGGACCGGCGCCGACGACGCAGACGTCCGCGTTCGCGACGGGGGATCGGTCGATGTCGCGGACCGCCTCGCGATCGGTCCCTCCCCCTCGGGCGTCGCCCGCGCTCATCGCGGTCCCCGCCGGTAGCTCTCGGTCCCGCCGGGGTGTCCCTGCGGGTTCTCCAGTCCGACCAACTCCCCGCCCGTCGGCGAGGCGTACAGCCCCAAGAGCAGTTCGTTGACGACGTAGTAGCGCACCCGCTCCGCGAGCGTCCCGTCCGGGTCCTCCGCCGCCGTGTCGGCGCCGACCTCTCGGAGGAGCCTGTCGCGGTCGCGCTCGGTGAGATCCGCGACCGGCGCGCCGTGCCACGAGCGGGCGGCCGCGTCGAGTTCGCCGACCGCGGCTCGAACCCCCTCCGCGTGGGTCGACCCGTCGAGGCGCCCGTCGAGGAAGCCACCGACGAACGCCTCGACGCCGTCGATCTCGCTCGGATAGAGGACCGTCGCGACCGCGGTCATCGACGCCCGGACGACGGCCTCGTCGGGGAGGCTGTCGCCCCCCTCGCCGCCGTCGGCCGCGTCCCCCCCGGCTCCGGGACCGTCGCTCGTCCGCCGGGCCGCGAGGGCGACCCCCCCGGTCGCGCCGACGGCGGCCAGCGCGGCCACCGCGTCGCGACGCGTCAGTTCCATATTCGGTTTAGGCCTCCCTAAACTATTATATCCGTCGGACCCGATCGACGACCGAACCGGAACTGCTAACGGTCGGTGCCACGTCCCTCCGATAACGCACCCCGTCTCCCGGACCATGAGCCTGACACGCCGGATCCGCGATTTCCTGACCGACGGCGACGGCCGCCTCCCGCCGGGACTGACCCTCCTGTCCGCGGCGATCGCCGCGACGATGATGTTCCCGCTCGCGTGGCTGGTGATCGAGGCCGTCACCGTCGAGCGAGCGCGGGCGATGGACCTCCTGTTCAGCGCCGGGACCGCCGAGGTGCTGCTCAACAGCCTGCTGCTAATGGGCGGCGTCACGGCGTTCTCGATCCTGTTGGGGGTCCCGCTGGCGTATCTCACCGCTCGCACCGACCTCCCCTTCCGTCGGTTCTGGTCGGTCGCCGCCGCGCTCCCGCTCGTCGTGCCGAGCTACGTCGGCGCGTTCGCGTTCGTCTCCGCGTTCGGCCCCCGAGGCGAGTTCCACGACGTGCTCGCGCCGCTGGGGGTCGAGCGCGTCCCGGAGATATACGGGCTCTCGGGGACGATCCTCGTCATCACCCTGTACACGTACCCGTACGTCTACCTGACGACGCGAGCGGCTCTCCTCTCGTTCGACACGACGCTGATCGAGGCGGCCCGCACGCTGAACCACGGTCGGATCGGGGCGTTCCGCCGGGTGACGCTCCCCGTGATCCGGCCGGCGATCGCCGCCGGGTCGCTGCTGGCGGCGCTGTACGCGGTCTCCGACTTCGGCACGCCCTCTATCATGCGGCTGCCGGTGTTCACCCGGCAGATATACGTCGAGTACAACGCGTTCGGCCGGGACTACGCCGCGCTGCTCTCCCTCCAACTGCTCGGGGTCGTGCTCGTCGTGCTCGCGTTGGAGTGGCTGGTCCGGTCGGACCGGGACGCCCACGGCGACGACGCGGGCACCACCGACCGACCGGTGAGCCTCGGCCGGTGGCGGTGGCCGGCGACGCTGTTGCCCGCGTCGGTGGCCGGGGTCGCGCTCCTCGTCCCGCTCTGGATCCTCCTGTTGTGGCTCGTGCGCTCGGAGGCCGGCCGGCGCCCCTCGATGGCGTTCGAGCCGATCCAGGTCGTCAACAGCGTCTCGGTCGCCGCCGCCGCCGCGGTCGCCGCCGCGCTGGCGGCGATCCCCGTCGCGTACTTCGCCGCGAACCACGACTCGCCGCTCGCGACGCTGTTCGAGCGGGCCACGTACGTGGGGTTCGCCGTGCCCGGGATCGTGTTAGCGCTCGCGCTGGTCTACTTCGGCTCCGGGTACGTCCCGTGGATCTACCAGACCCTCCCGCTGCTCGTGTTCGCGTACGTCGTCCGCTTCCTGCCGCAGGTGGTCGGCTCGACGCGGACCGCGATCCTCGGGGTCGACCCCACGCTCGTCGAGGCCGGCCGGACCCTCGGCGAGTCCTCGATGGGGGCGTTCCGCCGCGTGACGTTCCCGCTCACGCGGTCCGGGATCGTCGCCGGCGCCGCCCTCGTCTTCCTCACGACGATGAAGGAGCTGCCCGTGACGCTCATTCTCCGTCCCTCCGGGTTCGAGACGATCGTCACGCAGATCTGGCGCGCGCAGGAGGACGCCCTGTACCAGTACGCGGTCGTCCCAACGCTCATCCTGCTCGTCATCTCCGGGCTCTCGATGGTCGTCATCCTCGCGCAGGAGGGCGGCAGAGAGGGGCTCTGAGCGCGGACGGAGAGCGGGATCGCGGGAGCGACGCGGATCGACCGACGCGTACTTACCGGCCCGCGTCGACTCGCGTGTATGCTCGATGACTCGACCGTGCTGGTCACGGGCGGCGCGGGGCTCGTCGGAAGCCACCTCGCGGCCCGGCTCCTCGACCGCGGCGCGACCGTCCGCGTCGCCGACGACCTCTCGAAGGGCGACCGCGACCGGGTCCCCGACGGCGCCGACTTCGTCGAGGCCGATCTGACCGAGCCGGGTGACGTCGCCGAGGCGGTCACCGGCGACCTCGATACCGTCTTCCACTTCGCCGCGTACACCGACACGAACTACGACGACGATCGGGAGCTGTTCGAGGACAACACGGCGATGACGTACAACGTCCTCGAACGCATGCACGAGGTCGACGTCGACCGGCTCGCGTTCACCTCCTCCTCGACGGTGTACGGCGAGGCGCCCCGCCCGACGCCCGAAGATCACGGTCCCCTCGAACCGATCTCCATCTACGGCTCCTCGAAGCTCGCCGACGAGGCGCTGATCTCCACGCACGCCCACTCGTACGGGGTGCAGTCGTGGGTGTTCCGCTTCGCGAACATCGTCGGCCCGCACCAGCGCGGCAACGTGATCCCCGACTTCATCCAGAAGCTCGACGACGACCCTACGAGTCTGGAGATCCTCGGCGACGGCCGGCAGGAGAAGTCGTACATGCACGTCTCGGAGTGCGTCGACGCCATCCAGTACGTCGTCGAGCGCGCCGACGAGGACCTAAACGTCTACAACCTCGGCACCCGGACGACCACCTCGGTCACCGACATCGCCGACATCGTCGCCGACGAGCTCGGCGTCGACCCCGACTACGCGTACACCGGCGGGGACCGCGGCTGGACCGGGGACGTGCCGAAGATGCGCCTCTCCATCGAACGGCTCGTCGACCTCGGCTGGGAGCCGTCGATCGAGAGCGACGAGGCGGTCCGGCGGAGCGCGCGCGAACTGATCGACGAGATCGTGGAATAGCGAGTAATCGCTTCGGCTCCGTCGAAATATTCAGTCGATGGTGGGTCGTTGAGATGATGCTGAATACAGGGCGCGAATGCAGCACGTATCCGGTCCTGTTCACCAGTCAGCCCAGCCAGCACGTCAGTCCAGGACGAACGGGAAAGCCAGCTGTCCCGTCGCGGTTCGTGAGCGCCGACCGACAATTCTCGGTTCGCTCAGTTCCGCTTCGAACTCGGCGTAGAGTTCCTCGGCGGGATGGCTCGATAGCGGCCTGACGACGAAATTGAGGGCGACGTTCGCCTCGCCCGGTGCACTCGAACGTCCGGCTGGTGGTTTGCCGAGGTCGTCAGCATCGATAACCGTCCAGCCAGTGAGGTCTCTATCGAGGGTGAATGTCGGGGTATTCCCGGTGGCTGGCGAGCGGAGGTAAACGTTCGCGTCGAAACCGCTCCCATCGACGGCGGGAGCGCGCAAGCATAGAGTCAGGCGGTCCGTGCGTAGCCCCTTCCGGTGGTGGACAACGACGTGGAAGGGAATCCACTCAGGGGGCGATTCCGGGGTTGCGGGCAGGGGCACGTCTTGACGAAGCATGAAAGACACATCGGGGTCGTCGTCGTCCCCAAATACAAGATGGCGTTCCCGACCGCCCATCTGGATCAGTTCGTGCGGTGTTCCGAAGGTCTGTTCGGACGCGCGTGGCATCCGGGTTAGACAACCGGCCAGGGCGAGTGTGCCGGCGCTTGCCGTTCCGGCAAGGAACTGTCGCCGTCCGAGTCCGCCTGAATCGGTTTCTGGAGTTGCCTTAGTGGTCATGGTGAGCTATCGCTCTCAACTGAAGAGAGAGTAGATGCAGCATATACGACGAGCAGAAATATAAAGATAGGTTGACATTCCATCGCACTGCTCCTTGCTATTAGCACAGATATATAGCCAGGTCACCAGCAAGGGCCCATCTCTGTGATTGGTCGTTGTGGCGGTTCTTAACCGGAATAACCGATAGCGTCGTGATAGATGTAGCCTCTATAGCTTGTATGCGACAGTCTTGCAGATTCGATACCTGTCAGAAGTCACCTTGCAAGATACACAGTGCTTATTCAGCATTCGTTGGCTACGGTTAGTTCGGCTCTGGCACCTGGCTGTCGGGAAACTGTTCAGCGAGATTTTTCGTTCCGATCGTTACGGTCCAGTCGGTTGGATCGTTGTGTTCACCCTTCTGGATGGCACGAATACGGACACCAGAGTCGGTCGGATTCACTTGGATGCCGTCTCCGAACTGTAAGCGGTTGAATCGCTCCCGTGAAACGTCGAGGTGTCCGAAGTCGCTCTCCAACAACGACAGATTGGCCGTTTCGACACTCGACAGACCGACCAGAAATCTCACGCCAGTAAAACGCTCTTGGAGCGCTCGAAACGTCTCGTCAGAAACCGCCACGTCGGTTGCAGTCCGCACGATATCGGGATACTCCTCCGGTTCCCACCCGAAGATTCGACTCTGACCATCCGACCACAACCAACAGAGGTCCGCGACGTATCCCTGCACGCGGTCGGTTGCCCACTGGACCTTGATACCTTTGTACGAAAGGAACGCGGGTTCTGATCGAGACAGGACATCCAGACAGCCACTTGTCGAACCGAGACCGGCGAGTCCAAGGGTAGAAATAATGAACATTCTCCGGGAGTGGTTCATGATCTGTTGTCCTACTGTTTGGAGGTGAGAGAGAATGAGCATTCCGGGTCAACCCGAAACGAAGGGGCATAACTGAACCGGTACCTCGAATGACGGGGCCGATCTGCTGAACTCACGCTCTGTATCTCGTACCTCACTACTGACAAAAACTGGGGAGATCTCGTAGGCGCTGCTGAACACACAGCGCATAGTCAGAAGGTGAGTCGAAGCACGACGGTTTGCAGCGGTGAACGTCATGTGTCACATCGTCGGGCGGGGCCCGTCTATAGCACCACCGGCCTCTCTCCAAGCGTTGAAGCCACCTTCGATGTTTGCAACCCGGGTCAGTCCCATCTCTTTGGCACGCTGTGCGGCGAGTAATGATCGGCTCCCGATTGCACAAACGAAGACAAACTCGGAGTCGTCACCGAATTCGCTGATAAAGTAGGGACTCTCGGGATCGATGTGGAATTCCAGCATCCCTCTCGGTGCGTGCACCGCGCCCGGTATCTCGCCGTGTTCGAGATATTCAGACGTGTCGCGAACGTCGACGAACGTAACGCCATCATCACCGAACCGTTTTATACCATCCGCTGTCGAATACGTTTTGACCTCCTCGGCTGCTTCGCTAATCAGTTGCTTGTAGCCCTTGCTGATTCCGGTTGATTTGTGCTCTTTATCCATAATCAATCATTATGTATTGGGGTTAAGAGGTATTAACTGTATCAGTACGTCAGATCTCCGTCTATCAAAGGCGGCTCAGTCGTTTAGGATAGCAGACACGAGCGGCCGACGAAGGGATATCTCGGCGCCACACGTAGAGGTACATATGGAACCGAATCCTAGGACTGTTGTTGAACGGATCATTGTGGCGCAGAACGACCACGATCTGGAGGGAATGTTGGAGTGGTTTGCACCAGACTACCGGACGGAGACGCCTGTACACCCGGAACGAAACTTCACCGGCAGTGATCAGGTACGCGAGACTTGGGAGACGGTCTTCCGAACGACACCAGATTTCAAAGTAGATGTTCTGAATCTCGTTGAGCACGGAGATACCGTCTGGACCGAGCTTCGGCACTCGGGAACACAGATTAACGGAACGCGAATCGACAAGCGGGGAGTCATCATCTTCGGTGTCGAGGACGGCCTGTTGGTTCGCGGACGGGTCTACCTTGAGCAGTCAGAATCGGGGGACCAGACGTGGCAGGAACTCTACGAGGTCACGAGCGAAAACAGCACGAACTGAACGTACCACAGAATGTACTTGAAAATTGGTAGCGCCACCTGCAGCCAGTTCGCGTCGATTATCGGTTTGAGCAATTTAGGGCGCGTATCTTACAGATGTCCCTGTCACTCCCAAACTTTGTTACTAATTACCAATATAGAGTTGTGTATTGGGCGGCCACTCCCGTGATTGGACGAGTGACAGCCTGTCTGGTGTACTCGGCGGTTCCCGGGGGCGGTCGGAGGAGCCACCAGCCATGACCGACACACCATCGGACTACCGACCGGACGTATCGAACGCCGACCAAGCCTCGGTCACCTCGACCCACAAGGACCGGGCGAGTCGAGGAGCACGACCGAGGATCGATGGCGACCGACCGACGCGCTCCGCACCCGCGCGGGGCAGACACCATCGCGTCGCCATCAGGAGGACCGATCAATGGCGACAATAAAAGGGACAGTCACCGACGCCAGCGGGACCGGCATCCAAGACGCCACCGTCACCATCACCGAATCCGGATCCGACACGCTCGAAGGCGAAACGACGACCGACGCGAGCGGCGAGTACAGCGCCAACGTGGCAGCCGACACCTACGACGTGCGAGCGAGCAAGTTCGGCTACGAGCCGGTCGAGAAACCCAGTCTCGTCGTCAACTCCGGAGCCACTGTGACCGTAGACCTGTCGACGAGTCGTGTCGAGTACAAGATCCGCGGGCAGTTCACCAACACCTACGGTATCGGCGTCTTGGGGCGTAACACCGCCGCCAGCGGCCTGCCCATCGGCGTGCTGGGGGCCGCCCCGAACGCCAGCGACGGCTACGGACTGGCGACGCCCGACGACACCCTCGTCGAAGGCGACCTTGACGCCACCAGCGGCCACACGTTAACCGTCGCTGGGGACCGAGTTATGCGGCTGGCACCGGCGGGAACGGACACGAACGACAGCGGCGTCACCTACGGTATCGGTGGCAGCGTGGTCGGCGGGTACGTCGGTAACGACGTGAACGGGACACTCGGGGCGATGATCGGCGGGGGCGGCGGGGCCACGACGAAGGATTCGTCGGGAAGGGTGCTCGCGGGGCCCAACGAAGTGACCGACCGCTTCGGCACAGTCGGAGGGGGGTCGAACAACCGGGCCGGCAACGCCCAATCGGGCACCGAAGACGCCATGTACGCGACCGTCAGCGGGGGCAACACAAATACCGCCAGCCACCGGGGCGCGACCGTTGCCGGGGGCGTGGGCAACACCGCTAGCGGCGGCGACGCGACCGTCAGCGGCGGAACCCGGAACACCGCAAGCGCTAATTCGGCGACCGTCGCTGGGGGATTAAATAACACCGCAAGCGCTAACTCGGCGACTGTCGCCGGGGGGTTAAATAACACTGCAAGCGCTAACTCGGCGACCGTCGCCGGGGGAAATCAGAACACCGCAAGCGATAACTTGGCGACCGTCGGCGGGGGCTTAAATAACATCACCAGCGGTTCCCAGTCGACCGTCGCCGGGGGATTCAGCAACACCGCAAGCGGTCGGCAGTCGACCGTCGGAGGGGGTTACTTTAACGATGCTCGTGGTACAAATAGCACGGTGGGCGGTGGTGGAGCCAACCGCACCGGCAAGTCGGGAACGTCGAAAGGGGAGTTCGCGACAGTCCCGGGTGGGCAAAATGCTGTCGCCAGAGAGAACTACTCGTTCGCCGCCGGCCGGCAGGCCGAGGCGTTCGCCCAGGGGGCGTTCGTCTGGGGGGACAGCAGTACCGATACCGTCCAGTCCCTGACCGACGACGAGGTCGTCTTCCAGGCCGGCGGCGGGGCCGTCGTCTGGACCACCAGTGACTTCAGCAGCGGCGTCGAACTCGCCCCGGGGGACAGCTCTTGGAGTTCGGTCAGTTCTCGCTCCGCCAAGTCCGCGATCCAGCCGGTTGACCCCGGAGAGGTGCTGGCCGGCGTTGAGGCCCTCGAGGTCAGTACCTGGGAGTACGACACCCGAGAGGGGGTCACCCACATGGGCCCAATGGCCGCGGACTTCGAAGAGGCGTTCGGTCTGGGAGGGGATCCCGAGCGGATCAGCACTGTCGACGCCGACGGCGTGCTGTTCGCCGCCCTCCAGGGGTTGTCGGACAAACTCGACGAGAAACAGGAGCGGATTGACGACCTCGAAGACGAAAGCGAACGCAAGAATGACCGGATCGACACGCTGGAGGAGGAGAACGAGCGACTTCACGACCGCCTCGCCACGGTCGAAGACCACCTTGGCCTCACTGGGACCACCGACCGCGCGCCTGAAGACGACTAACTGCTGGATCCACGCTCTGTATCGGTCACGCCATTCATCTCAGCTCCTACTGATTTCAATAGGGCCGTTACAGTACTGCTCGTTGCTGCTGACGCAATGGGGTCTCGAAAGCCCCAGTTGCTCGTTTCTAATTCAGTACCGGCACGGCAACCACCTCCAGAGCCACGGTAGCGAGGGCGGCGCACGCTCGCCGCGCACTTCGGTCGTCTGCGTCGCTCACTCTCCCCGAGCCGCTTCGGAAGGCCCTTTTAACTCCCCCGACGAACGGACGGTATGTTCAGGCAGTTCCGGTCGGAGGTGGCCGACGCGCTCGGCGACGCCCTCGCCTCGCTCGACCTCCCGACCGACGACCTCGGCATCGAACGCCCGCCCGACGACATGGACGCGACGCTCGCCTCCAGCGTCGCCTTCCGGCTCGCGGGCGAGGTCGGCGACGCGCCGCCGAACGTCGCGGGCGAGGTCGCCGCCGCGGTCGACATCGCCGGCTACGACTACCTCGATTCGGTCGACACCGCCGGCCCGTACGTCAACTTCCACGCCGGCGAGCGCTACCTCGTCGACGCGCTCGACGCGGCCGCCGCCGACGCCGGCTACGGCGCGCTCCCCGACCGGGACACGTCGGTCGTCGTCGAACACACCAGCGCGAACCCGACCGGGCCGGTCCACGTCGGCCGCGCCCGCAACCCGATCGTCGGCGACGCGGTCGCGAACCTCATGGAGTACGCCGGCTACGACGTCGACCGCCACTACTACGTCAACGACGCGGGCCGGCAGATGGCCGTGTTCACGTGGGCGTACGAGCGGTTCGACGAGTCGGACCTCGACGCCGAGCCCGCCCGCGACCGCGCCGAGTACGACCTCGTCCGCTACTACCGGAAGGGGAACGCCTTCTTAGAGGAGGCCGAGCCCGCCGCGGTCGACGCCGCGGAGAAGGAAATCTCCGGGATCCTCCAGGGGCTCGAAGACGGCGACGAGGAGACGTACGAGCGCGTCGGCGAGGTCGTCGACACCGTGCTCGGCGGGATGAAGGAGTGCCTCGCGCGGCTCCCGGCGGAGTTCGACGAGTTCGTCAAGGAGACGCGGTTCATGCGCGACGGCTCCACCGACGACATCGCCGCGCGGCTCAAAGAGACCGAGCAGGCCGTCTACGAGGAGGACGCCTGGCAGTTAGAGCTCGACGAGTGGGGGATCGAGAAGAACCTCGTCTTCCTTCGCTCGGACGACACCAGCCTCTACACCACCCGCGACCTGGCCCACCACGAGTGGAAGTTCGACAACTACGACCGCGCCGTCACCGTCCTCGGCGAGGACCACAAGCTGCAGGCCGACCAGCTCGACGCGACCTTGGAGCTGCTCGGCAACGACGCCGACCGGCTCGGCCACGTCATCTACTCGTACGTCAACCTCCCGGACGGGAAGATGTCCACTCGCCGCGGGACCGGCGTGATGCTCGACGACCTGCTCGACGAGGCCATCGACCGCGCCCGCGAGGCGGTCGAGTCCCGGATGGACGACCGCATCCGCGACGACGACCTCACCGACGAGGACGTCGAGCGCATCGCCCACCAGGTCGGGATCGGCGCGGTCCGGTACGACATCGTCTCGAAGCAGCCCGCGAAGGCGATCACCTTCGAGTGGGAGGACGCGCTCGACTTCGAGGCGCAGTCGGCCCCGTTCGTCCAGTACGTCCACGCGCGCTGCGCCGGCATCCTCGCCGAGGCCGCGGCCGAAGGCGTCGACGTGCCGGGCGTGACGGCCGACTCCGGAGGAGTCGTCGACACGGACGCGCTCGACGTCGACGCGAGCGCGCTGGAGACCGACGCGGCCCGCGAGCTCCTCCGCGAGGTCGCCCGCTTCCCCGCCGTCATCGAGGAGGCGGCCGACGACCTGGAGCCGCACACGGTCGCCACGTTCACGCGCGAGTTCGCCGACGCGTACAACGCCTTCTACCGTGAGTGCCCGGTCGTGACAGCCGAGGACGACGAGCTCCGGGCCGCCCGCGTCGCGCTCGTCGCGGCCGCGAAACACACGATGGCGAACGCGCTCGACGTGCTCGGGGTCGAAGCGCCCGAGTCGATGTAGGATCGGGGCGAGTGGATCGGTCGTTCGGTTCTTTTTGATCGAAGTGGTGTCGTCGTTGGTGCGGTGAACACTTCCGAAGCCCCAGTCGCTCGCTTATAAACGATTACCGATAGATCGGCGACAAAGACCGCCAAAGCCCCAGCCGCGAGACGCACGGACGCTCGCTGTGCTCCTCGTCACTCGCTCCGCTCGTTCCTGCGGTGCTTACTTCGCCTCCATGCGTCTCGCGACTGCCCCTTTGAGTCCTCCTCGACTGCAACCGCCCCGCTCCTCACGCCTCCCCAGCCTCGTCGGCGCGGCGCTTGTGAGCGCCGCGCCGACTCCCTCGCACGCGCTCTTCGCGGCCGCCGATGGCGGCCGCTCCGAGGCGCGCGCCACCGCACATCATTTATAAATAATACCGGCGCCGACGGCCCGTGCGACTCGATACCGCCGCTCTAGCGGGAAGGTCAAAGCTTACTTACACGCACGCCGCCGTAGTTCGGGTAATGAGTAGCGACGCCCAAGCGGCGAGCGAGGACCGACGGAAGTACGAGTTCCGGAAGGTCATCGAGGAGCTCAAGGACTTCGAGGGCTCCGGCACGCAGCTCGTCACTATCTACATCCCCGAAGACCGGCAGATCTCCGACGTGGTCGCCCACGTCACCCAGGAACACAGCGAGGCGTCCAACATCAAGTCCAAGCAGACCCGGACCGCCGTGCAGGACGCGCTCACCTCGATCAAGGACCGCCTCCGCTACTACGACACCTACCCGCCCGAGAACGGGATCGTGATCTTCTCGGGGGCGATCGACGCGGGCGGCGGCCAGACCGACATGGTCACCCGGACGCTGGAGTCGCCGCCACAGCCCGTCGAGTCGTTCCGCTACCACTGCGACTCCGAGTTCCTCACCGAGCCGCTCGAACACATGCTGGAGGACTCCGGGCTGTTCGGGCTCATCGTCCTCGACCGCCGCGAGGCCAACGTCGGCTGGCTGAAGGGCAAGCGGATCGAGCCCGTCAAGTCCGCCTCCTCGCTCGTCCCCGGCAAACAGCGGAAAGGGGGGCAATCCGCCCAGCGGTTCGCCCGCCTCCGGCTCGAAGCGATCGACAACTTCTATCAGGAGGTCGCGGGGATGGCCAACGACCTGTTCGTCGACAAGCGCCACGAGCTCGACGGAATCCTCGTCGGCGGCCCCTCGCCGACGAAAGACGAGTTCCTCGACGGCGACTACCTCCACCACGAGCTCCGGGACAAGGTGCTCGGCAAGTTCGACGTGGCGTACACCGACGAGTCGGGGCTGAAGGACCTCGTCGACAACGCCAGCGAGGCGCTCGCCGATCAGGAGATCGTCGAGGACAAACGCCACATGGAGGAGTTCTTCGAGAAGCTCCACACCGGCGAGGAGGCGACCTACGGGTTCGAACAGACCCGTCGCAACCTGATCATGGGCTCGGTCGACCGGCTGCTCATCTCCGAGGACCTCCGCTCCGACGTCGTCGTCTACGAGTGCTCGAACGGCCACGAGGAGTACGAGGTGGTCGACTCGCGGCACTCCACCCCCGAGCACGAGTGCTCCGAGTGCGGCGAGCCGGCCGAGGTCGACGAGCGCGACGACGTCATCGAACACCTGATGAACATCGCCGAGCAGCGCGGGACGGACACGAAGTTCATCTCGACGGACTTCGAGAAGGGCGAACAGCTGATGGACGCCTTCGGCGGCATCGCGGGCATTCTGCGGTACTCCACGGGAGTGTAAGCTCGCGGGCGCGGAACGGACGCCGCGACGACGCTTTCTTCAGTCCGACTCGACCGGCGCCATCGCGACTTCGAGGCACGCGCAGGCGTCGGTCTCGGGGTCGAAGCAGTCGGGGCACTCCGGCTGGCGGTCGATGATCGTGTCCAGCCGCTCGGCGACGGTGTCGTCGATGACGGCCTCCAACTCGTGGGCCTCCGCGCGGAACTCCTCGACGCCGAGCACGTTCGCGAGGAAGCGCTCGATGATGCAGTAGGTCTGGAGCGCGTCCCGCGCTCGGAGGATCCCGTCGTCGGTGAGCTGAACTCCCTTGTACTTCTCGTGCTCGGCGAGTCCGCGTTCCTCCAGCTTCCCGATCATCTCGTTCGCGCTCGCCGGACTCACGTCGAGCGCGTCGGCTATCGAGCCCGTCGAGGCGGGGCCGTCTTCCTGTTTCTGTACGACGTATATTGTCTTGAGATACTGGTCTGCGGTGTTCACGGCTCTCCTCCGTCGGGGATCGTCGTCGGTTCGATACGCCGGTTCATCGTCGCTCCATGACCTCCGTGACCTCGCTGACGCCCTCGGCCTCCTCTTCTCGGATCGTCCGCAGCGTCCGCAAGAGGCGATCCCGGTCGATCGTGAACTCGGCGTCCGACGCCTCGATCGCCTCGATGAGGTCGTCGTAGAACTTGTACGCCGTCTCCTCGTTGCACAGCTGATCGTACAGGATCCCGTCGAAGTCCTCGGGCTTGGTCCGCCCGTAGCGGGCGTCGACGAGCGATTCGATCTCGTCGAACGGCACGCTGTCGACCCCGAGTCCGGCGATAAGCGACTCCAACCGTTCGCGGTGGTCGGCGGACTCCTCGGCCGCGTCCGCGAGCAGCGCCTCGATCTCGTCGTCGAGATCGGCGTCGACGCCCCGGTAGTGGTGGTGCGCCCGCGCCTCGACCACCTCCTCCAACACGATCCCGATCTGTAACAGCCGGGCGAGCTGGTCGTCGGAGGCGATCCGCTGGCTCACGCTCACGGCCACCACCCGTCACCACTCGATACGCCCGTTCGCATACACTTGCATTCGGGCGCAGGCCGACTTAAGATGTTCCCCTGTAGCCGGCCTCGTGTTCAGATAAGCTGATTCCATGCGAACGCGAACGATCTCAGCCACTCGTCAGCAGTTTCTGCTTCGGCGTTGCTGAAACAGTTTGAAAAGCTGGTAGTCCTGCGTTTTATCTCACGAAAGACACGTTCGACGCTGTTCCGATTTCCATGTCGTTCGTATCTGAAATCGAGGCCATGTTTTTCACATGCCCGGTGAAGTGGAACCGCACCATCAACGAGAAAGATCGCGTCATCCACGTCGTGTTTTTCGCGGAGTTCCGCGAAAAACTGATCTGCGATCACGTTCGTTCTTGTCGGTTCAAGCTTTGCGCGG
>NZ_NHOY01000128.1 GCF_002252755.1 Halorubrum sp. Hd13
CCTCCCGGACGCGGTCGACCTCGTCGCGGAGGCGGTCGACCGCGTCCGGGAGGTCACCGATCCGCGCGTCGAGGCTCGTCGCGGCGTCGAGCGCGGCCGCGTGGACCGCGGCGTCGTGGTCGATCGCGGTCGGGCCGACCGCGAACTCGACGCGGGTCACGCCCTCGCCGGGGTTCGACCGGTCGAGCACGGAGATCGGCCCGATCTCGCTCGTGTTCCGGACGTGGGTGCCGCCGCAGGCGGCGACGTCCCACGCGGACGCGGCGTCGCTCTCGCCGCCCGCGCCGTCTTCGCCGCCCCCGCCGCCCGCGCCGTCCTCGTCGCCCTCGCCGGCCGGGCCGTCCCCGCCGACCGTCACGACGCGGACCGCCTCGCTCCCGCTCATCGCGCCCTCCTCGGTCTTGGTGTTGAAGGCGATCCCCTCGATCGCGCGGGCCTCATCCTCCGGGAGCGTCTCCCACGAGACGGGCAGCGAGTCCCACACGGCGCGGTTGGCGAGTCGCTCCAGCTCGACGAGGTCCGCGTCGCCGATGGGGTCGGCCGTCGTCAGGTCGACGCGGACCTTCTCCGCCGCGATGTCGAAGCCGGCGTAGCCGAGGTCCTCGCAGGTCCGACGCGCGGCGCCGTAGAGCACGTGCGAGGCGGTGTGCGCCCGGGCGCAGTACGTCCGGAACGCGTCGTCGACGATCCCCGAGACCGTCTCGCCGACCGCGATCGACCCCGGCGGCTCCTCGCCCAGCACGTGGACGACCCGGCCGTCGCGCTCGGTCACGTCCTCGAGGAGGACGCCGTCGATCGTCCCCCGGTCCGCTGGCTGGCCGCCGGACTCGGCGTAGAAGAACGTCTCGCTCAGGACGACCTCGCGGCTGTCGACCGACTCCACCGTCGCCTCGAACTCCCTGACCTCGGGATCCGCCGGCGCGCGTGACGCTGTCATGGGCGACCCGTGGTCGCGGTCGGATAAATAGGTGTTCGCCTCGGCGTTCGTTTATAAATCATCCTGCGACGGCGCGTGCCGACGAGCGTCCGAGGGGCGCGAGTAGCGAGGGACCGAAGGTCCCTCTGACAGCCGGCGCGTGGCGCCGGCGATCGCACGCGCGAGGGAGGCGGACGGTCGTCGGCACGCGCCGTCGCAGGATGATTTATAAACGAACGCCGAGCCGAACACCTATTTATCCGACCGCGACCACGGGTCGCCCATGACAGCGTCACGCGCGCCGGCCGACCCCGCGGCCCGGGCGTTCGAGGCGACGGTGGAGTC